>JBCCQX010000006.1:0-141827 GCA_039208585.1 Pseudomonadota bacterium
CTCCGATAAATCTTTCCCCCGAAGGGCGTATAAGGTATTACTCTCCGTTTCCAGAGGCTATTCCTTAGAGAAGGGCACGTTCCCACGCGTTACTAACCCGTCCGCCGCTCACCCGAAGGTGCGCTCGACTTGCATGTGTTAGGCCTGCCGCCAGCGTTCGTTCTGAGCCAGGATCAAACTCTCAAGTTAAAAAGCTGTTACCAGCTTAATCTTGACGTTCGAACCTCTGCACATCGTCCCGACCGGCATAGCCGGGACAGTCATCTGTTTGTTGTGCTTTCGGTTATCAAAGATAACCGGAAACCGTCCAAACAGTGAAGCTGACACTCTATCATCGACCTTTCGGTCTAAGAGCGCGATACACAGACGTTAATCCATCGAATGAACCAAACCGCCCACATATCTCTTCAGATATTCTATTTTTCAAACAGCGTAGAGACACCAAGACGGAAGTGCGCAGTAACTTTTTGCGCCGCCCGCTATGAATACCTCTGGTATTTATTGTTCCACCATCAAGAAACAAGTAACAAACTGCACCCGGCTCTCTCATCTGATGACCGCTCGCGCCTCATCGCCGCTGCGGTGAACGTGGTTCTAAAGTTACCTGAGAGGACCCGCAAGCCCTTTTTTGAAGAAAAGTACGTTTTTTTTGATATCCTTATTATACAATTAAATCAGTTGTTTAGCATTAATGAAGCGAGACTGCCCTCGCACAGCAACGATCATGGCTGTCAAAAATTCGTCTACATCTCGGATTATCCACAGCGTTACCCACAAGCAGATACAGACTCACCACGCGAAAAGCGTCAGCACTTCACGACTCGCTTCGTTAAAGACGTCTGAACGACCACAGTTAACGTCAGGCTGTGTGACGCTCGCACCTCCCAACCCTTCGAACCTTATGAGGGCACGCTTGCGCAGTAATCCAAAAGGTGACGCACGCTGAGCCGATCAATCCGCGGCCACTCTAAACGGTCGCTCTTAAGCATAACCCGCGCCGACGTATCGTCGGATATATCTGCGATCTGAACGCCCCGCTGGCGCGAGATCTCAAGGTTTACAGCGATGTTTATCCGTGCTCAGGCAGACCCGACTTTGACACGCCGAGGAAGCTTGAGCCTGAGCCCCAGTAAAATCAAAATCACTGCAAGATAGGCCAGGGGAAGCAGTTGAAAGCCCTTGGCAAGCCATAGGTAATGAAGCCCGCCCAAGAGCGCGGCCAGATACGTCAGCTTGTGCAACTGGCGCCATTTTGGCCCTAGGAAGCGCACCGACCAGTTGTTTGACGTCGCCGCCAAAGGCAGCAGCAAAACGAGCGAGGCCATCCCAATGGTGATGTATGGTCTTTTCAGAATGTCAGCCATCACGCGGTCAAACGACTGGACATCCAACAAGGCCCAAACCAGCAGGTGCAAACACACATATACAAAGGCCAGAACACCGATGGCACGGCGAAATCTAAGAAAATTAACGTTCAAAAACCGCCGCAGGGGCGTGATGCACAATCCGATAATCAATAGCTGAAGGGCAATCTCCCCAAGCTCTTGCTCCAGCGTTTTAACGGGATCAACCCCCAGTCCGCCTGACACGCCGAGGTAAAACAGCCATGGCACGGGCATCAGACAGAGAAGATAAATTGCCCACACGGGTACATGTCGCACAAAAGTGTTCACCCGATCCGCTAGCTGCTGCATCTGTGACCTCGCGTATCGATTTCTTTCAAAGAAATCGGCCGGAGTTTTTGAAAAACTCCGATCCATTCCTCGCCCCTCAGTAAAATTCTTTCAGATCCATCCCCGCGTAGAGATCTGCCACCTCGTCGGCGTAGCCGTTAAACATGAGCGTTGGCTGACGCCGCGCGAAAAGGCCACCGCCGATCAGACGCTCTGTGGCTTGAGACCATCGCGGGTGATCAACCTCGGGGTTCACGTTGCTGTAAAAGCCGTATTCCCTCGCGTTGGCTTTATTCCAACTCGTGGGTGGCTCTTGATCTGTCAACGTGATCCGCACGATGGATTTGATCGACTTGAAGCCGTACTTCCACGGCACAACCAATCTCAGCGGGGCACCATTTTGGTTCGGCATATCCTTACCATAAAGCCCAGTAGCCATCAGTGTCAGCGGATGCATGGCCTCGTCTAACCTGAGACCCTCGACATACGGCCAGTCGAGCACTGGAAACCGCACGCCTGGCATTTCATCAGGGCGCAGAGCTGTTTCGAAAGCAACGTAGCGCGCATCAGACTGAACACCGACCATGGCGAGCAGGTCGGCCAGCTCAAACCCGTTCCAGGGCACAACCATCGCCCACGCCTCAACGCACCTGAACCTGTAGATCCGCTCCTCAATGGTCACTTGTCTCATAATATCTTCAAAGTCATAGTCGCCCGGCTTATCAACCATGCCGTCGATCCGAACGGTCCAAGGCGAGGTGGTGAGCCGGTGTGCATATCGCGCGGGATCGTCTTTGCCCGTGCCAAACTCATAGTAGTTGTTGTACTGCGTGATATCTTCGAAACTGTTGGGCACGAGCGCATCCTCAGAAGAAGCGGATGCGTGAGAAGCTGCACCTGCAAGACCCGCTCCCGCAGCGGCACGCCGGATGAACTGACGGCGATTCATAAATACCGCCTCATCCGTCACGTCGTTTTCTGTGAGCGTTCCCCTCCAACGATGTGCCATAATCTTCTCCGCGAGTTCTTTACACCGAGGTAGGTAGGATAGTGGTCTGAAAGGGCCAAACCAAAACTGTGCAGGTTACACTCGAAACACTGCTTTGTCAGAAGCGCGTGCGCCCACACGCTGGGAAGCTCTGGTTCGCGCGGTCAAGTGAAAAGGTCAATTTAGCGCACGCAAGATCTTTCGGTTGGCGGAAATTTGCCTGAAAAAGCAATTGTTTGATGCCTTGCGGGCGGCCTGAAGCTGCTAACATTTTTGTTATCAAGCCGTGAGGAACCCAGCAGCAGGCCGCGACGTATTGCTCACGATGTAGCTGAATGCATCCGTCATTTTGAAACAAGGAGAAACCATATGTTTCGTACGACTGCACTTACACTTTCCGCCGCCGCTTTGATTGGTACAGCAGCATTTGCGTCAAGCGACAAAGCCGACATCGTCGATATCGCTGCTGAAGCAGGCTCTTTCACAACTTTGCTGGCGGCTGCTGAGGCAGCGGGTTTGGTTGACACGCTGAAAAGCGATGGCCCGTTCACCGTTTTCGCGCCAACTGATGAAGCTTTCGCGGCCCTGCCCGAGGGAACGGTTGAAAATCTGCTGAAGCCCGAAAACAAAGATCAGCTTGCGGCGATCCTGACCTATCACGTTGTGCCAGGCAAAGTGATGTCGACAGATCTGACCGACGACATGGAAGCAACAACGGTCCAGGGCGAGAGCGTTACGATCGATCTCGACAACGGTGTGATGGTTGAGCAGGCAACCGTCGTTACAGCGGATATCGATGCCTCAAACGGCGTCATCCACGTGATCGACGCGGTGATCTTGCCTGAAGGTTCATAAAGCGATCAAAATCTCAAATAGGAACCCGCCAGCATTCGCCGGCGGGTTTTTTTAAGGGTGGTTTCTGGTCAGTGCAAAACTGCATCCCCCGGTTTGGGGCGATTTGTTGCAGCGAGACGGTCACCGATAATCAATCCATCTGCTCCGGCTGCAACTGAGATGCGATCGCCATCTTGAACATCGCCAGCAAGCAGCATCTCCGCTAGCGGGTCCTGCAGCGCGCGCTGAATCACCCGCTTAAGCGGCCGCGCGCCAAACACGGGATCGTAGCCTTCATCAGCCAGCCACGCTATCGCAGAGTCATCCATATCCAGGTCAATCTTGCGACCGGCAAGTCGTTTGCGCAGCAAGCCAAGTTGTATGTTAACGATGTCAGACATGTCCTCGCGCGCCAACCGGTCAAAAATAACGGTCTCATCAAGGCGATTGAGAAATTCAGGCCGGAAATGGGCTCTCACAGCATCCATGACGTCGCGGCGGGCTTGCGCCATATCACCCCCTTCAGGCAACTGGCTTAGCGCTTGCGCGCCAAGATTGGACGTTAATATGATCAACGTCTGCTTGAAATCTACGGTTCGGCCTTGACCATCGGTGAGCAGCCCATCGTCAAGCACTTGCAACAGGACGTTGAACACATCGGGATGCGCCTTCTCAACTTCATCAAACAACACAACTTGATAGGGACGGCGGCGCACGGCTTCCGTCAAAACACCGCCCTCATCATACCCGACATATCCGGGAGGCGCGCCAATCAGCCGTGCAACCGCATGTTTTTCCATGAACTCTGACATGTCGATCCGGACCATCGCGCTGTCGTCATCAAACAAAAACGATGCCACCGCTTTGGTAAGCTCTGTCTTCCCAACACCCGTCGGTCCCAGGAAAAGGAAGCTACCCAGGGGGCGATTTTCATCGTTTAGCCCAGCACGCGCGCGACGCACAGCATTTGAGACCGCTTTCACCGCTGCAGCCTGTCCGATGACCCGGCTATGCAATGTCTCTTCCATGTGCAAAAGCTTATCGCGTTCGCCTTCAAGCATCTTACCCGCTGGAATGCCCGTCCAACGCTCCACGACAGAGGCGATCTGATCTGGGCGAACAGCTTCTTCGACAATCATCTCCTCTCCCTGTGCTTCCGCCAGTTCAAGCTGTTTCTCAAGCGCAGGTATAACGCCATATGAAAGCTCCCCCGCCTTTGCGAGGTTGCCTTCACGCTTAGCGATATCCAGATCGGCGCGCGCACGGTCCAGCTTCTCTTTCAGATCGCGGGCAGAGGCTAGCTTGTCTCGTTCTGCCTGCCAGGCCGCCGTCATTTCTGCTGCACATTCTTGAAGATTAGAAAGATCTCTCTGAAGTGTCTCAAGGCGATCTTTCGACGCTTGATCATCTTCTCGTTTCAAAGCCTCTTCTTCAATTTGCATCTGCAGGATTTGTCGATCAAGCGCATCAAGTTCTTCGGGCTTGCTATCAACCTCCATGCGCAAGCGGCTTGCTGCTTCGTCCATGAGGTCAATCGCTTTGTCAGGCAAAAAACGATCCGTGATATAGCGATGGCTTAGCGTTGCGGCAGAGACCAAAGCACTGTCGCTGATCCGCACACCGTGGTGCAACTCATACTTTTCTTTGATGCCGCGCAAAATACTGACGGTGTCTTCGACGGTCGGTTCCTGCACCATCACGGGCTGGAAGCGACGGGCCAACGCTGCATCTTTCTCTACATACTTACGGTATTCATCAAGCGTGGTCGCCCCAACGCAGTGCAATTCGCCACGCGCCAAAGCAGGTTTCAGAAGATTGGACGCATCCATCGCCCCATCGGCCTTACCCGCACCGACCAGCGTATGCATCTCGTCAATGAATAGAATGACTTCACCCGCTGCCTCAGTCACCTCAGTCAAGACCGCCTTCAAACGTTCCTCAAACTCACCACGGTATTTTGCGCCAGCGATTAGCGCCCCCATATCAAGGGCAAGCAGGCGTTTATTGCGCAAGCTTTCGGGCACATCGCCATCTACGATGCGTAAGGCCAATCCTTCTGCGATGGCGGTCTTGCCGACACCGGGCTCTCCGATGAGAACCGGGTTGTTTTTCGTCCTACGGCTCAACACTTGCATCGCCCTACGAATTTCTTCGTCTCGTCCAATAATCGGATCGATCTTGCCTGCTTGCGCCCGCGCAGTCAGGTCCAAGCTGTATTTCTTCAGAGCTTCATAACCATCCTCCGCCGTTGCAGTATCTGCCGTGCGACCCTTGCGAATGTCATTGATCGCCGCGTTAAGAGCCTGCGCGCTCACTTTTCCCTCGTCCAACGCAGTCTTGGCGCCCGACTTCACCATGCTCAACGCCATCAGCAAACGCTCAGCCGGCACAAAGCTATCACCGGCCTTCTCTGCCAGCTTCTGAGCATCAACCAACACTTTGTTGGTCGCAGCATCCATGTAAATTTGGGCCGCATCCCCGGTCACTTTGGGCATCTTGTTCAATTCGAGCGTGAGTGCGTCCTGAACCCTTGTAGGCTCCCCCCCAGATGCCGCGATCAGATTGCTCGCGAGGCCCTGATCATCGTCGAGCATTGCTTGCAGTACGTGTTCCGGAGCAAGCCGTTGGTGATCATGCTGAACCGAAATATTTTGCGCCGCCAGAATAAAGCCGCGGGCGCGCTCCGTGAACTTGGACAAGTCCATGGTTGTCTCCTTTTGCTAAGCGTCACGAATGTACCGACCCGCCATGCAGCGTCGGTCACATCGACCTATGCTTAAAATTTGTGCACACGCTGTATCTTGTTCAAGACGTCCATACGAAAAATCCGATCTGATCTGGCAAACCCCTGGCTCGAAACGCTGGCTGCAAAAGCGCAACTCAACATGCGGTGCGCAAGAAGCAACAACGCTTCATGTTAACCTCTGGCGAGAACTGATAATCCAAAAGCCTTGGGCAACTTACTGATCGATGTGTCAGCTGCTTCGCATTGATGGTCGATTTGAGGTAGACACAATAGCGGTTGCCTTTTACTCCACGATAAATTTCCGACGGGAACTGTATCGTGTCAGATGATCGCCTGATTGCAGCACTAGATGTGCCAGATGCACTTTCGGGACTGAACCTCGCGCAACGCCTTGGTGACGCCGTTAGCTTTTACAAGATCGGCCTTGGCATGCTGACCGGGGGCGGCCTCGCCTTAGCGAACGAGTTAAAGCAAGACTATGGAAAGCGCATCTTTCTAGATCTGAAGCTATTCGATATCAGCAATACGATTGAAGCCGCTGTCCGTGGCCTTGCCCGATACGACTTGGATTTATTAACCGTGCACGGTGATCCTCATGTCGTGAGCGCAGCGAAAGAAGGCGCGGCGGGCAGCACGCTCAAAATACTTGGCGTAACCGTTTTGACGTCACTTGATCGCGCCGATTTGGACGCATCCTTGATTACAGCGGGGGATCTGACCGAGATCACAGTGACACGTGCAGCGCGCGCGTTTGAAGCCGGAGCAGACGGTGTCATTGCATCCCCCCAAGAGGCGATGTTGATCAGAGCCCTTCCCGAGGCAGACGGCAAACTCATCGTGACACCAGGTGTCAGGCCGGTGGGTTTTGAGCAAGGGGATCAGAAACGCACCACGACCCCAGCGGCCGCGATTATCAACGGTGCCGATCACATTGTGGTAGGCCGCCCGATTGTCGCCGCGTCAGACCCCGAGGCGGCAGCACAAAGCATTTTGCAAGACATGCAAAAGGCGATCGCACCCTAAAACATTCGACCTTAAATCTGAGACATCTGGCCCAATTCGACTTAGCGCCACGCTATAGGAACGGAACGGCGCAGCCCAATAAAAGCTGTTGGACAGGTGGGTGATGGGCAGCAAGTTGCATCAGGTTTGAGGCCGAGGGCATTGACGACATCCCCAGCCAATCATGATCTTCAGATATCGGCGGTCAGACGCGGCTGTCGTGCTGGCAATGAGACTGTCACAATTTCACAACATAGGCAGCTTTGAGCCGATGGTAGAAAATTCAAGCGCTAGGTGCATGCGGATTTCGGTGCTAGCTTAAAACCAGGTGATACTCCCCGACGAACCGAAACTTCCTGAGGTTCGTCACCTCCCCCCGCTCATACGCGGGGGGTTTTGTTGGGAGAGTATCAGTTTTCCACAAAGCATCTAGTCTGAAACCTAATCGACCTTGCCCAGACCGACGCAGGGCTGGTCCGAGGAGGCGCAATCGCGCCGCCCCGTGGAGGCGGAACAGCGTGGCCCAACAAATCCTGTTGAGCGGGACGGTGATAGGGAACCCGGCGGATAAGGCTCAAGGTCGGATGCTTCAAAACCCCGCCACAGCCAGCGGGCGAGAAACAGATCTCAGATAGACTAAAGAAGCTGATGAATACGCCCGCTGAACAATATTTCACCGCGCTTTGCCCTAAAAAACTTACGCCAGCGATCCCAACGGCGGCGCAGCTGCAAATGATCGAAGCCTTCAATCATGTTCAAAAGCCGCATGAACCGGTATACTCGATCCCAGTTTCATCTGCGTCGATACCTCCATGCCCAGTTTGTGCCGCGATTGCCTGGAAGATATACCGACTTCGAAGCGGTGCCCCAAATGTGGAAGCCCTCGTGTCTTGTCACACCCCGAACTCTATCATCTTTCCATCGCCCATATGGATTGCGATGCGTTTTATGCCTCTGTTGAAAAGCGTGATGACCCGTCGCTTGAAGGCAAGCCTGTTATCATTGGCGGTGGCCGACGCGGTGTCGTGTCAACAGCGTGTTACGTCGCCAGGATTCGCGGTGTACGCTCTGCGATGCCGATGTTTCAGGCGCTCAAACTGTGCCCTGATGCAACCATTATCAAACCCAGAATGAGCGTCTATATTGAGGCTTCCCGCGCGATCCGCGCAATGATGGAAGAACTAACGCCGTGCATCGAACCACTTTCGCTAGACGAAGCTTTTCTTGACATGACAGGCACCGAACGTCTGCACGGTGCTCCGCCGGCAGTCATGCTCGCGCGTCTGGTGCGCCGCATGAAAACTGAGTTAGGGCTGACGGGCTCAATCGGTCTGAGCCACAATAAATTTCTGGCCAAGGTGGCCTCCGATCTCGACAAACCGCATGGCTTTTCGATCATCGGAGCAGAAGAAACTCTGAATTTTCTCAAAGACAAACCTGTCAGGATGATCTGGGGCGTTGGTGCCGCAGGGCAAAAAGCTCTGGCAAACGCGGGCATTCGGACGTTCACAGACCTGCTGCGATGGGAGCAAACAGATCTTGTCGCGCGTTTTGGTAGTATGGGCGAAAGACTTTGGCACTTGGCACGCGGTCAGGATCGCAGGCGCGTTTCAAACGATACGCCCGTTAAATCGATCAGCAAAGAAACCACATTTGGCGAAGACACCGCAGACCCCGACATACTCGACGGCCATATTTGGCGCCTATCTGTCCAGGTCGCTGATCGCGCGAAGGCCAAATCCCTTGCCGGCCGTGTCGTCACACTCAAACTCAAACGCGCAGACTTCAAATTGATCACGCGACGGGTATCGCTACATGATCCCACGCAGCTGGCGGACCGTATCTATCGGCACGCAAGCGCGCTCTTTTATCAATTAGAGGATCTGGGGCCGCTTCGTCTGATTGGTTGTGGGCTGTCAGATCTCAGCAGTGACGAAGGCGCGGACCTGGAAGGCGATCTTCTTGACCCACATGCGGCACAACGCTCAAAGGCAGAACGCGCCACCGATGCGATCAGGAGCCGCTACGGCACGGAAGCCATCGTGAAAGGCCGCGCATTGCGTTAGTTTTAGAATTCTATACCCCATCCATACTGACTGCTGTATCCTGACTTAAACACGTGGCTTAAGCATCCGGCTTATACCTAACACCGCGCCCAAACCGACTTAGCGCCGCCCTTTGGGGCGGACAGGCTCGGCTCAATCGAAGCTGTTGAGCAGGATGGTGATAGGGAAAGACTTGTATCAGGTTTAAGGCCGGATGCCTTAATACCACTGGACGCTATTTGCTTCGGCGGCGATGACCAAAAACGAACCACACTCATCACTCACGTGTCTGCATCATATTTCGCCGGATACTCTTTCAATTTACTCGGCAGCAAGTGGCATCTTGGTCCGGCCAATCATGGCGATATCGCAGATCACCCGACGCAGCGTCCGCTTGACATCGTCAAAACGCCTATTTGGAACGATCAGCGTCTCGTCCATGTAAAGTGCGCGATCAATTTCAACCTGAACCGCGTGTTGACCAATCCCAGGACGCCCATACGCCTGGGTCACAAAAGCGCCAGCGAAAGGCGTATTTCGGGCCACAACGAAGCCAGCGCTTACAAAGGCGGCTTCCACCTCGTCCACGATCTCCTCACCCGCTGCCGCCCCAAAGCGATCGCCCAACACGACATCTGGGCGCCGCATACCGGATCGCGCCATACCGTTCATCGCCTCATGCGGCATCGAATGGCAATCTATCAACACCGCCTGCCCATGAACCTCATATGCCTCGGTCAGAAGCGTGCGCAGCATGCGGTGATAGGGACGCCAATATGCATCGATGCGACGATCCGCTTCCGCGCGGGTTATCTTTCCACGGTAAATCGCACGTCCGTTGGCGACCACCCTGGGGATCACGCCTAGGCCAGAGGCGACGCGTGGGTTGTGTCCCTGCCTACGGACACCTTCAATCAACGCCGGGTCGAGTTCGTCGGCAGATCTATTCAAATCGATGAAAGCGCGTGGTGCGACCGCCTTCAAGAACAAAGCGCCAAACTCTGGAGCACAGTCAAAAAGCTGGTCAACAAAAGCATCTTCCGAAGATCGGATCTGAAGCTCATTCAAAAGCGTGCGTTCAAGAAAGCTTGCCTCATAGGTGCGACCAGAGTGAGGCGACGCAAAAATCACGCAGGACACGTTATCCCGCGCACGCGATACAAAATAAGCCGGCGTCGTCATGTGCTTCATGTGAGAGCATTTTAGCGCGATGTCGAGAGGGATCAAAAGGCGCTTGATCACTCAGACGACTCCTTCTATAGCCTCACGGCGAGCGTGCGCTGGGGTCTTTTTGTGACAAATAGGCCAAAACGCGCGATAATTGGGTGATTAGCTCAGCGGTAGAGCACTTCGTTGACATCGAAGGGGTCACTGGTTCGATCCCAGTATCGCCCACCATTGAGACAAATAGCCTCATTTGAAGGCGCGCTAAAAATCAGATCGCCCATCCAGTAAAGCATGGCCGGGGCACGAAAGAGAGAAGGTAGGATGAAGGTTCGAAACTCGCTCCGCTCACTTAAGGGTCGCCACCGCGACTGCCGCGTCGTACGTCGCAAAGGCCGCGTTTACGTTATCAACAAAACGCAACGGCGTTTCAAAGCGCGCCAAGGTTAAACGCCGCGGTACCGCTCTGCCCTAGCCGGTTATGAAACAGCGTTTGATCGCGTTAGCGTTTAAGCGCTCTTTTTGCTTGGCCGGTACGGGATCTCAAGAAGATCAGAAGAGATACAGACGGCTCAACCAGGTCTTCAGGCGCACCTTCCCCACTAAAATGGGCGAAGCCTCTTCTACCACGCTCACGCGATCAGCGGATAAACCTCACTCCAGCTTCTTGTACAAACACGCACTTGCTGCACCTCCCAACGGGCTTACCTCTCCCTCATAACTCGACTGAAAAGGAAAGCACGTGTCAGCATCCAATACCTATACCCCGCCCGCTGTTTGGAAATGGGACGCTGAAAGCGGTGGCCGCTTTGCGGCCATCAATCGCCCCATCGCTGGCGCAACACGGGAGACAACGCTCCCCGTAGGAAAGCACCCTTTTCAACTCTATTCACTCGCAACACCGAATGGCGTGAAAGTCACGATCCTTTTCGAAGAACTCCTGGCCGCAGGACACGAGGATGCGGAATATGACGCGTGGTTGATCAACATTATGGAGGGCGAACAATTCGGCAGTGACTTTGTCGACATCAACCCCAATTCAAAGATACCCGCCTTGATGGATCGATCCGGCGCCACACCTCAGCGCGTTTTTGAATCCGGTGCAATTCTTCTGCACCTGGCAGAAAAATTCAATGCCTTCATACCAACCGCCCCTGGCGCACGCGCGGAAACGCTCAACTGGCTTTTCTGGCAAATGGGCAGTGCGCCCTACCTCGGCGGTGGTTTCGGACATTTCTACGCCTATGCGCCAGAGAAATACGAATACGCGATTGATCGGTTCACCATGGAAACCAAGCGTCAATTGGACGTTCTTGATCGCCATCTGGGACAGAATGAATGGATGGCAATAGAATACTCCATCGCCGACATGGCCATCTGGGCATGGTATGGTCAGCTGGTCCTCGGACGGCTCTATGACGCGGCCACATTTCTAGACGTCGCATCTTACACCAACGTGTTGCGATGGGCCGAAAGTATTGACACACGCCCGGCGGTGAAACGTGGCCGAATGGTCAATCGAACGTTTGGCGACGATCTGTCAATGCAACTGCATGAACGCCATGACGCGAGCGATTTTGACACGAAAACCCAGGATAAACTGCAGGCAGACACATAGACCTCTCCGGGCGCCAAACCGAAGGTTTAAGTAGAATAGCCTTTCGAGTTTAAAGCGGCATGATCTAAGCTCAGCACCCATCAATCCTGCCTCCTCAGCGCTATCGCCGGCCAAGTTCAGTTTCTCTCGGCAAGTGTCTCATGCACGCATAGCTTTTCATCTTGCCCAATAAACTCTCGGTGGGGGTCTGGGGGAGGCAGACAGCCTCACCCAGCGGTCACAACGATCCACCCCGCCGCCTGACTTGGCGACACATTAAAAGCACCGGTAAAAGCCCGATCGCAACGATGACGAGTGACGGCACGGCAGCACCTTCCAGTCGCTCATCGCTCGCAAGCCGGTAGGCTTGCACAGCCAGTGTGTCGTAGTTGAATGGCCGCATGATAAGGGTTGCCGGCAGCTCTTTCATCACGTCCACAAAAACGATGAGAAGGGCGGTCAGCAGAGAAGGTGCCAAAATCGGCACGTGAACCCGCCTTAGGGTACCCAAAGGTGTCTGCCCCAAAGATCGCGCTGCCGCGTCCATGTGCTCATGCACCAGCGCCTGGCCGCCTTCATACGTGCTCAAAGCCGCGGCGAGAAACCGCACCATGTAAGCGATGACCAGCAACCAGATTGACCCGGTCAACAGTAACCCTGTTGAGATATTAAAGGTCTCTCGCATCCAGGCATCAACCGCATTGTCAAACGCCGCAAAGGGCACCAAGAGCCCAACGGCGATCACCCCGCCTGGCACCGCGTAACCCATTCGCGCGACATAACCGGCAGCGCTGGAAACACGGTCGGGCCGAAGCCGAGCGTTGAAGCCCAAGCAAATCGCTGCCCCGACGGTGATGAACGCCGCAACTGTGGCCAGTGTCAGTGAATTGCGAATAAACAGACTGTAGCGGGCGCTCAACAGGTTTTGCTCTGACCCTATCGCCATACCGATCAGGATAAAGATGGGGAGCACAGCGCCCAAGAACACGGGTAGAAAGCACGTCAAAAATGCGGCCTTCGCCCGCCATCCGCCTAACATGACGGGTGGCATCTGCTGCGCCTGGCGGACGGCGTCATGGTACCGTGCCGCTCCGCGTTGAGATCGCTCAATGATTGCAAGCATGAGGGCAAAACTCAACAAACACAGCGCCAATTGCGCCGCAGCGGCGCGATCGGCCATCGCAAACCAGGAGGTGTAGATCCCAGTGGCGAATGTCTGAACGCTAAAATAAGCAACCGTGCCGAAATCAGCGATCGTCTCCATCACGGTAAGCAACACGCCGCCCGCAATCGCAGGGCGCGCCATAGGCAAGCTTACGCGTAAAAATGCCGACCAAGCGCTGCGTCCAAGCGCGCGCGCCGCTAAAAAGGTCGTACCGCTTTGCTGCAAGAATGCCGCACGGGCCAGCAGATAAACGTAAGGATACAGAACTAAGATCAACATCGCTGCGGCCCCGCCCAAGGACCGCACTTCTGGAAACCAATAATCTCGCGGCCCCCATCCCATGATCTGCCGCAATGATGTCTGCACGATGCCTGGATGATCCAACACATGGGTGTATGCATAGGCCAAGACATAGGCTGGGAAGGCCAATGGCAGCACCAACGCAATCTCCAACGTTCTGACACCTGGAAAGCGTGTCATGGTGACCAACCAAGCCGTGCCAACACCGATCACAAATGTTCCGGCAGCAACCAAGCTCACCAACACAAGCGTGGCGCGCGTGTATCGGCCCAACACAGTCTCAAAAAGATGCTGGACCGTTTCTGTTCCGCCACTGAAGGCCGCCACCACAACGGCGAGCATTGGCAACAAGCAGAGCATCGCGGCAAAAAACGCGACGCTGGGAATGAAACGAAAGCGTGCCAAGAATGCCAAGTTAGCAGGCTGATAATTTATCGGGTTGCTCATGATCCTATGTCGGCCGTTACCCCGGGAATGACCAGCTCAAAGCGCTTCGACTTAAACCTGGATCATTTGCTCGCTGCCTCTCTCTTCGGCCGAACGCGGAAAGGGATGCGTAAGATCTCAAGTTAAAATCGAAACGGTCAAATCACACGACCACGTTAGTCGTAGATGCGTTGATCTTCGATCACAACGCCATCCTTCGGCAAACTTCCGGGCGGAACAATCACGACCTCCCCTTTCAGTCTCAAAAGGCTGACAATCGATTGTTCGTATTTGGCCTTATCCTCACTGGAACTTTCGAGACGTATTGTCATGACGTCTTGCTCTCCGCTGCGGCTCACGATCACACGGGCCTTCACGACCTCGTCATGCTGGGCGACCAATGCCGCCACTTGTTCGGGGCGCACAAACATCCCTTTGATCTTGGTCGTCTGATCTGCACGACCCATCCAACCTTTGATGCGCATATTGGTGCGCCCGCAAGGAGACTGGCCAGGCAAAACCGCGCTCAAATCACCGGTCGCAAATCGGATCAATGGATAATCGGGGTTGAGATTTGTCACCACAACCTCGCCCACCTCGCCCTCAGAAACCACGTTCCCGGTGCCCGGCGTGACGATTTCAACGATGACCCCTTCATCGACGATCATCCCCTCCATCGCAGCGCTCTCATAGGCGATATTGCCCACATCGGCGATGGCGTAGCACTGCAAGCAAGAGATGCCGCGATCCTGGTAAATAGTACGCAGCGATGGGAAAAGAGCACCGCCGCCTATGACCGCCTTTGTAATGGCCAAAGGCACATTCATCTCATCCGCTTTTTCCAATATCACCTTAAGATAGTCCGGTGTGCCTGCATAAGCGGTTGTGCCGACGTCACGCGCTGCCGTTACCTGCAGTGCTGTCTGACCAACACCCGCCGGAAGCACCGTGGCGCCTATCGCACGTGCGCCGCACTCAAACATGTGCCCGGCGGGCGTCAGGTGATACCCAAAACAATTCTGTACGATGTCATCGGGTCCCAGCCCGGCGGCATGCAGAAAGCGCCCCAAGCGCGCAAAATCGCGCGCGGCATTTCCAGGTTCATAGATCGGACCGGGGGACTGGAACACGTGGGTAACATTCTTCGTGAAAAGACCGCCGAAGGGGGGCACAGCTTTCTGACGAGCGGAAAGGTCAGACTTTCGCAGCAACGGTAATTTGGCGAGATCATTAATGCTGTCGACATGAAACGCATCCGCCGCGCTGGCGTCAGAGGCACCATTAATGGTTTCCAAACATTGCTTCAAAGCCAGGGTCTGTGCCGCCGCACGAGCATCCGAACTGCGCGTTTCAAGCACGTCAAAATATAGCTTCGATGACATCGAGCAGGCTCCTAATGGCTCCAAGATGGTCAGCTTAACCAGCGCTTACGGCGCCGATAACTGCGCACATCGCGAAAAGATTTGCGCCCTTCTTCTGACATGCCCAAGTAAAATTCCTTCACATCTTTATTCTCGCGCAAATCGGCGGCGGGACCATCCATGACGACGCGACCGGATTCCAGAATGTATCCGTAATGTGCAAAACGCAGAGCGACGTTGGTATTCTGCTCAGCCAAAAGGAACGTCACGCCCTCACGCTCATTGATCGTCTTCACGATCTCAAAAATCTGCTCGACGAGCTGCGGCGCGAGACCCATGGAGGGCTCATCCAGCAAAATGGTCTCGGGCTTTGACATCAGCGCACGACCGACCGCACACATTTGCTGCTCACCCCCTGATGTGTAACCAGCTTGGCTTCGTCGACGCTCACGCAGACGGGGAAAATACTCATACACCAGTTCAAGATCACGGGCGATCGCGGCGCCGCCATCTGTGCGGGTATAAGCGCCCGTCAGCAAATTTTCCTCCACGGTCAGATGTTCGAAACAGTGACGGCCTTCCATGACTTGGACAACGCCTTTCTTCACCGTCTCAGCAGGATCAGCATGCTGAATGGCCTGCCCACGATACTTGATCGACCCTTTTGTAACCTCTCCACGCTCAGACGCCAAAAGCCCAGAAATCGCCTTGAGCGTCGTGGTTTTTCCAGCACCATTCCCGCCCAAAAGCGCGGTGATGCCGCCTTTTGGTACGTTAAGGCTCACGCCTTTCAGCACCAAAATCACGTGGTTATAGATGACCTCTATGTTATTCACCTCAAGCACGTTTTCGGCCTGAACGTCGTTGGTGTTGATAGTATCAAGCATCATCATCTCCCGTGCGCGCCCCGGACAAGATCCGGGGCCTTTTGGTAATGCCCCCAGCCCACGCATGGGCCGGGAGCCAAGATCAAGGTCCCGGATCTTGTCCGGGACCACGACGCACTCAACCGCAATTACCTGAGATATTGTTCTCAGATGCATAAGCGGCGCTGTCTTCTTCGATAAGCGGCCCGATCACGCTTGCATCGGTTTCCGCAAAATCAGAGATCAGCGACCAAGACTGTGAAGCAGCGTCCCACTGGGTCACGCCTACCAAACCGTTGCCACCATGGTTATCGCAAGACACATCAAAAGCCGGACCAAAGTTCGGCATTCCCAACTCCGCCATCTTTTCCTCTGTGATCGACAACGCCTCCATGCCATCGCGCATCATGGATGATGTGATATCGGCAACGCCATGGATCTCCTGCGCCTTCTTCACTGCTTCAGCGGCAAGCATCGCTGCATAAACGCCTCTGTTATACAGCACTGTCCCAATCTGGTCGCCGGCACCCGCCGCTTTTCCGCTATCGACAACGTATTTTTTGATGTCATCAAACAAAGGAAAGTCACTGCCCACGTTGTGGAACGCAAGCGCCTTGTAGCCATCAGCCGCCTCTCCTGCGGCGATCACATCATTCTCAGAACCAGACCACCAGATCCCTATGAAGTTTTCCAATGGAAAGCGAATGTTGATGGCCTCCTGGATGGCAACCTGGTTCATCACGCCCCAACCCCACATCAACACATTGTCAGGCCGATCGCGACGGATCTGAAGCCACTGTGATTTCTGTTCTTGACCGGGATGGTCCACAGGTACGAGACTAAGCTCAAAGCCGTGTTTTTCTGCGAGCTGCTCCAGCGTGCGGATCGGCTCCTTACCATAGGCGGAGTTGTGGTAGACCAGTGCGATTTTCCTACCACTGATATCACCGTCGTTCTCGGCCAAGAGGTAATTGATCGCTCCAGATGCGCCGTTCCAATAGTTGCCCGGGTAGTTGAACGTATGACTGAAAACATCGCCATTGGCCGCAGATGTACGACCATATCCCATCGTATGTAGCGGGATATCGTCCGCCGCTGTTTTGGGGATCAGCTGATAGGTGATGCCCGTGGACCACGGCTGATAGACAAGCGCCCCTTCACCTTTGGTCGATTCGTAGCATTCAACACCTTTTTCGGTATTGTAGCCTGTCTCACACTCCACCACGCGGGTCATCACGCCGCCGATACCGCCATCACGCTCATTCAGCAAAGTGAAATAATCTGCATATCCATCCGCCAGCGGAATGCCGCCAGAGGCATACGGTCCAGTTCGATAGCTCAACGATGGGAATACCAGATCCGCCATCACCGGGCTTGCCGCCATCAGGCCCGCAACGGCCAGAGTTCCTAATTTATATTTCATCGGTTGTGTCCTCCCTTAGGTATATCCGACTTTCTTCATTTGGCGGTTTTCAGCCGCCTTCTTCACAGCGGGCATATTCCTCATACCCGCATATCCCGCTCCGCCTTAATGCGGGAAAGGCCATAGTCTTAACTTTTCCTTTGCCACACGCCAAAGCTGTGCCAAGCCGTGAGGTTCTGCGATCAGGAACAGAACGATTAAACCACCCACAATCACGAGCTGTAGATGTGCAACGATGTCCGTCGGCCAACCAAGCCAGTCTACGCCGACGATTTTTAACAGAACCGGCAACATAACAAGAAACGCCGCTCCCGCGAAAGACCCAAAAATACTGCCCAAACCACCAATGATGATCATGAAAAGTACGAGAAAGGACTTCGTGATCCCAAAAACCTCTCCAACTTCAACGGCGCCCAGGTAGACTGCAAAAAACAGCGCGCCCGAAATCCCGATGAAGAAAGAAGACACTGCAAAGGCTGTCAGCTTGGCGCGCAGAGGATTGACCCCGATAATCTCTGCCGCGATATCCATGTCTCGGATCGCCATCCATTTTCGTCCAGTCGCGCCGCGCGTCATGTTCCGCGCAATAATCGCGCAGACAATCGTAAAGAAGAGACAAAAGAGGTACGTCGCCCAAGGCTGGGTCTGCGGCCCTGTAATCAGAATGCCAAACAAATCCCGTTCCGGCGCATTGATCTGGCCAGACGCCGAATAATTATAGAACCAGGACACCCGATTAAACAGCCAGATCAAAAAGAACTGCGCGGCCAACGTGGCAACCGCCAGATAGAACCCCTTGATCCGCAAGCTAGGCAGCCCAAAAAGAACGCCAACGATTGCTGTCATGACCCCGCCCATCAAGATAGAGAAAAAGATGTTGAACTCCGGCAAACGGAAGAGCAGCTCTCCGCCCCACCAGATATCCACACCGGTCATGAATTTATAACACGCATAGGCGCCCACCGCCATGAAACCACCCGTGCCAAGGCTCACCTGACCGCAATAGCCCGTCAGGATATTCAGCCCGATAGCGGCGATCGCATAGATCAAAAAGGGCAACAGAAATGAGTTGGCCCAGTAGTCGTTGATAAAGAAGGGCACCACAACAATCGCGATGAACAAGACGACATAGTACCGATACCGATCAAACTTGATGGGAAAAGTCTGATTATCCTGCGCATATGTCGTACTGAAATCACCCGCTTCGCGATAAAACATGCGACCCCCTCCAAAAAGAAGCGGTCAACAGCCGCTCTAAGCTCATTTCATCTTGCCTCAAAAACTCCGGGGTCCGGGGCAGCGCCCCGGTCCGCCGCATGCATCTTGCGCTGCCGCTACACACGTTCAATGATCTTCTCCCCAAAGAGCCCCTGCGGACGGAAAACCAAAAACAGCAACGCCAGCATATAGGCAAACCAGTTCTCCGTCGCACCCCCCAAGAACGGCGCGCCGATCCAAAATTCAAACAGCTTCTCACCTACACCGATGATCAGCCCGCCGATGATCGCCCCCGGGATCGACGTAAAGCCACCCAGCATCAGCACCGGCAGCGCCTTCAACGCGATCAAAGACAGCGAAAACTGCACGCCTGATTTCGCGCCCCACATGATGCCAGCCACCAACGCTACAAATCCCGCCAGCGACCAGACCAAAATCCAAATGAAGTTCAGCGACACACCGACACTCAATGCGGCCTGATGGTCATCCGCCACCGCCCGCATCGCGCGCCCCTGTTTGGTATATTGTGAGAACATCACCAAGCCGATCACCAACACAATCGCCACGACAGAGGCGACGATATCGAGATTGTCGATGAAGAGCCCGTACCCAAAGGCGTTGAACGTCGTCTCATCAATCCAGACATTCAGCCCTTGCGGCAGGCAGTTCCCCTCGGAAGCGCAGACATTCAGCGGCTTCAGTTCGGACCCCCACATCAGATCCGCAACCCCTTCTAGGAAAAAGGCCAGGCCGATCGTCGCCATAAACAGAATGATCGGTTCCTGCCCGACCAGATATCGGAACACGAAACGTTGCACCGCCAGCGCGAGCAAGATCATCACCAATACGGTGATCATGATGGCCAATGCCGAATGCACCGACCAACCAAACTTGTGAACATCCGTGCCCAGGATCGCGTTGATCAAATGCGCAAACGGCACCTGCCCGTTCTGAATGCCCACAAGTGTCATCGCCGCAAACAGCGCCATCACGCCTTGCGCATAATTGAAAATACCCGACGCTTTGTAGATCAGCACAAACCCCAAGGCGACCAGCGCATACAGCACCCCCGCCATCAGGCCGTTCAGGAACACTTCGATGGAAAAAACCAGCTGTTCAGGCACTATCGTGTCTCCCGTGTTAATAGCAATACGATTGGGCAGCCTTCGCGCTCTGCGGCGTATTTCACCAAGATACCATCGCATTCAGGCAAGGGTGCGTAAATCACCACAGTCGGGGCGTCTGCAGCAGTCCTAAGCTGGAACGCAAACAGCCCGCCCTCCTCCGGGATCGGCAGGTGATCGATTTCAAACTCCACCTGTTGATATCGGTCACGATTGCGAAACTCCTTGAACACCAGTGTGGCACTGTTCACCCAGGTGGCCGCGGCACATGCCACACCGTGCTGCGCCTGTTCAGGGCTGTGGCTAAAATCAAAGAGGACAGACGCCGTTCTCTTATCAAGCAAAACACTTCCGCGCAGCGGGACGATTGGCATGAGGGCATCTTCTGCGATCATGTCCATCCCATCCATCTGCAGCCCAGCGCCCTTTAGGGCGGGCCCAGCGCATCTGTTCTCAAATTGACTAAAGAGGAAACGAGCTGGCTCAGGACGACCCCCCTGCGCAGAGACAGGAGGCACCGACAAAATCGCAACGCCAAAGCAGCAAACCAACTGCCCGATCCAACGGCGTAATCGACAGAGCAGGTCAAGACCTCTGCCTTCTGATCCCAGAAGTGACGCATCCGTCATCGCGATGCGCCCTCCCAAATCGACAACAACACAGCGTCTGTGCCGTGCGTAAAAACAATGACACCCATCGTGCCGCCGTGCGCATTCGTTATATACGTCTCAGTCTGTCCAAAGTCGGGCAGTGGTAAAACAAGGTTCGGCAAAGATGCCGCGACATACTTACGATTGCGCGCAAAAGCCGCTTTGAGTGCCGCTGCACTGTCCACCTCAGCACTCAGCGCGCAGTTAAGCATCAGCGCACGAGAGTGTGGCACAGCATAAAGGTCAAAGAATTGCGCCTCAAAGCGTGGCTCTTTGTGAACCCAGCCCATCACCGGGAAAAAGGGCAACGCAGCCTCTTTCGAGGTAAGTAAAACGCGACGCGCAAAGCGCCTTTCACTGTCGTCCGGCAAAAGATCAACGCAATCGGCTTCGAATTTCGCCGCCATCCAGGTTGCAGAAACTGGCGCTGCAAAACCACTGCCTGCGCAGAATACGCACAGCAAACAAACCGCATACTCCAGGCTGCACTTAATCATGCGCAACACCCAGATAGGCATCAATCACCGCCTGATTGTTGCGCACCTCGTCCGGCGTGCCATCGCCAATCTTCTTGCCATAATCCATCACAACCACCCGATCGGACAGGTCCATCACTACGCCCATATCATGCTCAATCAACGCAATTGTGGTGCCAAATTCATCATTCACATCCAGGATAAAGCGGCTCATGTCCTCTTTCTCCTCAACGTTCATCCCCGCCATCGGCTCATCAAGCAGCAAGATCGACGGTTCCGCCGCCAAAGCACGCGCCAGTTCAACGCGCTTCTTTAACCCGTAAGGCAACCGCGCAACCGGCGTTTTCCGGATCGCCTGAATTTCCAAAAAGTCGATGATGCGTTCCGCAAGCTCGCGGTTTTCGATCTCTTCCCGTTCGGCACGTCCCCACCACAAAGACTGCGCCAAGAGCCCGGTTTTCATCTGCGTCAGACGCCCTGTCATAACATTGTCCAACACCGTCATGCCTTCAAACAGCGCGATGTTCTGAAATGTCCGCGCAATACCCTGCTGGGCGACTTGATAGGGCTTCATCGCAGGCCGAGGCTTACCTTTGTACCAAACCTCACCTTCTTGAGGGACGTAAAAGCCCGAAATCACATTGAGCATAGAAGACTTGCCAGCACCATTTGGCCCAATGATCGCGCGGATCTCGCCTTCACGAATGTCAAATGAAATGCCCTTGATCGCTTCCACACCGCCAAAGCGCAGGGTGATGTCCTTCATTTCCATCACCACGCCGCCGATCGTGCGACCATCTGCAGTCACATAGCTCTCGCTCACATCTTTCACGCCAACGCGCCCTTCACCTTGCCAAATAAACTCAATCCCAAGCGCTGTCTTGGCGCGTCAAGCGCCGCAAAGCCACCCCAGCGGGAGGGCGGGTGGGGCGTCGCCAAAGGCGCGCGTCCATCCGTCATTCCGCCGCCATCCTCTGCGCCGAAGCAAGCACTTTGGCGGACCGAATTTCCAACGTCGCCTGAATTGACCCTTTGCGCCCGTCCTCATACGTCACCTCGGTCTCGGTTGAGATGTCGGCAGATCCATCATACAGCGCCGCGATGATATCGTGATACTTTTCTTCGATAATGCGCCGACGCACTTTTCGCGTTCGTGTCAATTCGCCATCATCGGCATCAAGCTCTTTGTGCAGCACCACAAACCGGTGAATCTGGCATCCTGAGAGCATTTCATCTTGCACCACTGAGGCATTCACTTCCTCCACGTGGGCCTGGATCGTATCCATCACCTGGGGATGACGCGCCAGCTCCTGATAGGACGCATATCCTATGTTATTGCGTTCTGCCCAGTTGCCCACCGCTGTGAGGTCGATGTTGATGAATGCGGTGCATTCGTTTCGACCGTTACCAAAGACCACCGCTTCCAAGATATTTGGGAAAAACTTCAGCTTGTTTTCAACATATTTAGGGGCGAATAGCGATCCATCGGCCATCTGGCCAACGTCTTTCGCGCGGTCAATGATACGCAGATGGCCTGTGTTTTCTTCGATAAAGCCAGCGTCACCGGTCGCGACCCAACCTTCTGCATCCTTCGTATCAGCCGTGCTTTCAGGGTTCTTGTAATACTCAACGAAAACCCCTGGAGAGCGATAGAAAACCTCACCCTTTTCGGAAATCCGCAACTCGACCCCCGGGCATGTCACGCCGACGGTATCTGATCGCACCTCGCCATCCGGCTGCGCGGTGATAAAAACGGTGGCCTCGGTTTGCCCGTAAAGCTGCTTTAGATTGATCCCCAATGCTCGGTAGAAATCAAAAATCTCGGGCCCTATCGCCTCCCCCGCCGTGTATCCAACCCGGATCCGTGAAAAGCCGAGCGTGTTTTTCAAGGGACCGTATACAAAAACCTCTCCAAGGTTGTATTTGAACCGATCCCACGCGCCGACAGGCTTGCCATCCAGAATATCGGGGCCGACCTTGCGCGCATGCGCCATAAACGTATCGAAAAGCCATCGTTTAAGCCGGCCTGCGTCCTCCATGCGGATCATCACCTGCGTCAGCTGCATCTCAAACACGCGAGGCGGTGCGAAATAATAGGTCGGGCCGATCTCACGCAGATCTACGTGCATGGTATCTGCACTCTCGGGGCAATTGGTGCAAAACCCCGTCCACATTGCCTGACCCACTGAGAAGATAAAATCACCCACCCAGGCCATCGGCAAATATGCAAGGATATCGTCGGTTTGCCGCAGCCCATCAAACTCTGACGAAGACTTCGCTGTCTCGATGATATTCCGGTTCGACAGCACCACACCCTTTGGCTTGCCGGTCGTGCCCGAGGTATAGAGCATCACCCCAGTGCTGTCGTAGTTCAGCCCTGCCTGCCGCGCCTCAAGCTCTTTGATGTATTCATCTCGCGCCGCACGACCCTGATCTTGAACGTGAGAATATTGGTGCAGCGCTGTGTGATCGTACTTACGAAGACCGCGTGGGTCGAGGTAGATCATATGCTCGAATTGATGCAATCTGTCTTGCACCTCGATCACTTTGTCTACCTGCTCTTGATCGCCTGCGATGACAAAGCGCGCACCGCAATGTTCCAGCACATACGCCATCTCGTCAGCGTTGGCATCTTGGTAAAGCGGCACCGGGATGGCCCCCACCATTTGAGCAGCAATCATAGACCAATAGAGGTAAGGGCGGTTCCGCCCGATGATCGCGATGAAGTCACCTTCATTGACCCCAAAGTTCAACAGGCCGAGCGCCAGTGCCTCAACCTCATCGCGCGTTTGAGCCCAGGTCCAGCTTTGCCAAATCCCGTATTCTTTTTCACGATATGCAGGCGCATTCGCAAATTCTGTCGCATTTCTTTGTAGTAGCGCTGGCACTGACTGCGGACCGTCAGCGCGCGTCGTTGACGTTGTCAATTTACATCCTCCCCTGCCCGTCCTTCCATCGGAGGGGCGAGATCCCTTTGAGCGACCTTACGTCACTAAAGAAATATGAAACGTCCCTCAGGTCAATGTTTTCCTGCGCTTAGGCAAGCAAGTTCTGCAGCGGCACGTGCCAGAACCCGCAATCCCAACCTCAAATCTTCCTCACGCGTGTCCTCGTCAAAATCGTGGCTGATCCCCCCAATTGAGGGCACAAACAACATGGCTGTCGGCATGAGACGGGTCAGGTTTGAGGCGTCATGCAATGCACCCGATGGCATCTCGCGCCAGCAGCCAGGCGCAATCTGCTCTGCGGCGCGGCGCAGGACTGCGCGGCATTCCTTGTCCAACTCAGCGGGTTCTACACCCAAAACAGGACCGAATTGAACTGCACAGCCAGATAACCGCGCCTCCTCAGATGCGGTGCGTCTGATCACCTCTTCCATATCGTGCAGTCGATCCGCATCTGCATCCCGCCATTGCATTGAAAACCGAGCGTGGCCCGGCACGATAGAAGATGCATTTGGCCGAACATCCACATGCCCGACCGTCCAAACACTATTCGGTGTGACGACTTTTTCCAATCGGGCTGGAAGTGCGGCCATAAAGCAGGCCAACGCCTGAAATGCGTCTTTTCGCAGCGACATGGGCGTGGTGCCCGCATGGTTCTGCTGCCCTTCAAAGACGACGGTCATCTCGCGGATGCCGACAATGTCGCTCACCACGCCGATCTGGGCGCCCACTTTGTCCAGGACCGGACCTTGTTCGATGTGGAGCTCCAAGAACCCGGTAAATTGGCCTGGATCTACGTCGTCGGTGATGCGTGTCGCGAGGGCACCACGCGCGTCCTTCAAGGTTGCTCCATCATGATCAGTCAGCGTGTCTGCGGTTGAAAGCGACATGCGTTTTGCCCAAACCGCTGAACCTGTTGTAACACCGAAACGGCCTTCCTCATCCTGGAAAGACACGACAGAAATCGCGGGTCCACCTGCTTCTTGACTGGCACGTGCCACCTCCAAGGCGGCAATCACGCCAAGCGCGCCGTCAAGCCAACCGCCTTCTGGCTGACTGTCCGTATGCGACCCAAGCAATAAGGATGGCGGCCCGGCCAAGCCAAAAATATTGCCCACCGGGTCTATGCGGGTCTGCAATCCCGCGTCGGAAAACCTTTGCGCCAACCATCGGCGCGCTTCTACATCCGCCTCGGAATAGGCTGGCCGTATGATGCCGCGCCCTATCCCACTGGCACCAAATCGACTGAGAGCATGCAGGTCGCTCAAAAATCGGTCTTCATTGATCTTCATACCCCCGTGCCTTTCTCAAAAAGCTGGGTGGCATTCACGAGCGGCATGGCACCTTATCGCAATGTCATTCGGCGGCGATTGCAGCGTCAACAGCCTCAACGCGTACAGCAGAAAACTTGAACTCGGGAATTTTTCCGTAGGGATCAATGGCCGGGTTCGTCAAGATATTGGCGGCCGCTTCCACATACGCAAAAGGCAAAAACACCATGTCAGGAGAGACAGCGCGATCTTCGCGCGCCATGATTTCAATCGAGCCGCGCTTCGTCGTAAGGCGCACTGTACCGCCTGCCGGCAACCCCAGTTTCCGCAGCGTCGACGGGTGCAAAGAACAATTCGCTTCAGGTTCCACAGCATCCAGCACAGAGGCGCGGCGCGTCATTGATCCAGTGTGCCAATGCTCAAGCTGGCGACCGGTGGTCAATACCATCGGATAGTCAGCGTCGGGCAAATCACCCGGCGGTATGACAGACGCTGGCGTGAATTTGGCGCGTCCCTCTGGCCTTGGGAAGGCATCGCCAAAGACAACGGTTTGCCCAGGATCATCAGGTGACAGCGAAGGATATGTTACCGCGCCTTTCTCCAACCGCTCCCAGGTGATGTTATCCAAGCTGCGCATATTCAATGCCATCTCACGAAAAACATCGCTGGGATCTTGATAAGACCATGGCAAGCCGCAGCGTTTCGCAAGCTCAACCTCAATCCACCAGTCCTGCTTGGCCTCACCCGGGCAGGGCACGGCAGGACGCAACATCTGAACAGTTCGATTGGTATTTGAGACCGTGCCAGATTTCTCATAAAGCGCCGAAGCAGGCAGGATCACGTCAGCATAATTCGCCGTCTCGGTGATGAAGATATCCTGCACAACAAGGTGGTCGAGTTTCGCCAACGCGTCGCGCGCATGCTCCACATCAGGATCTGACATGGCTGGATTCTCACCCAGGATGTACATCGCCTTGATGTGCCCCTCATGCACGGCGTCCATGATCTCGGTGACGGTCAGACCCTTTTCACTGCTGAAATCATCAGATTGCCAGACATCGGTAAAGGCAGATCGCACACCGTCATCTGTCACAGTCTGATAATCCGGCAAAAACATCGGTATCAGACCCGCATCAGAAGCACCTTGCACATTGTTCTGGCCACGCAAGGGATGCAGCCCCGTACCGGGGCGCCCGACATGACCGCACATCAAAGCGAGCGATATCAAACAGCGTGAGTTATCCGTGCCATGAATGTGCTGGCTGACACCCATTCCCCAAAATATCATGCCCGCCTGCGCTGTGGCGAAATCGCGGGCAACCGCACGCAAGGTATCCGCTGGGATGCCGCAAATGTGCTCCATCTTCTCTGGTGGGAACTGCTTTAGATGCTCTTTCTCAGCCTCCCAATTCTCGGTAAAGGCCTCGATGTATTGACGGTCATAAAGCCCTTCTTCCACGATCACATTCATGATCCCATTCAGCAAAGAAACGTCAGAGCCGGGCTTGAATGGCAACATATGTGTCGCGAACCGCTTTAACCCCTGCTGGCGGGGGTCCATCACGATCAACTTGCCACCGCGTTTTGTGAACTGCTTGAAATACGTCGCGGCGACAGGGTGATTTTCCAAAGGATTGCATCCGATGACGATTGCCACATCGGCATTCTCGATCTCGTTGAAAGTTGCTGTCACAGCCCCCGAGCCAACATTTTCAATGAGTGCAGAAACCGATGAGGCGTGACACAAGCGCGTGCAATGATCGACGTTGTTGTGACCGAAACCTTGGCGAATGAACTTTTGAAACAGATATGCTTCCTCGTTCGTGCATTTGGCTGAACCGAAACCGGCGACTTCGCGTCCGCGCCCTTTCAAGCCGCGTGCCGCCGCATCAAGCGCTTCGTCCCAACTGGCCTCGCGGAAGACAGTTTGCCAGTTTCCGGGATCCACATTTAGACCTTTGGCGGGGGCATCCTCGCGACGGATCAGCGGCTTTTGCAACCGATGTGCGTGATGGATGTAATCATATCCAAACCGGCCCTTAACACACAGCCGCCCTTCATTTGCGGGGCCATTGATACCCTCGACATATTTGACCTTGTTATCTTTGACCTTGATGGAAATCTGACAGCCCACGCCGCAGAATGCGCAAACGCTTTCTACTTCCTTATCAAAATCAGATGAATCCCCCACCAGGTTGTCATCAAGAACCGCCGCAGGCATCAACGCCCCCGTCGGGCAGGCTTGCACGCATTCGCCACAGGCAACGCAAGTAGAGGCGCCCATTGGATCGGCGAGATCGAAGGTTGGATAGCTATCGTGACCGCGTCCCGACATGCCAATCACGTCATTTACCTGAACTTCGCGGCAGGCACGCACGCAAAGACCGCATGATATACAGGCGTCGAGATTGACAGACATCGCAACGTGACTGTCATCCAGCAGCGGAATGCGCTCTTTCTCCAGCTTAGGGAAACGGCTGTCCCCCACCTGGTTCAACGCGACCATATCCTGTAAGTGGCTTGATTTATCATGCGCCAACTCTTGCTCTGGCTGATCAGCAACCAGAAGTTCGATAACCATCTTGCGCGCGTTGGTGGCGCGGGCGCTTTCGGTTGTGACGACCATGCCTTCCACAGGCTCGCGGATACAAGAGGCAGCGAGCGTGCGCTCCCCATCAATCTCGACCATGCAGGCGCGGCAATTCCCATCGGGACGATAGCCAGGGGCGGGTTTATGACAAAGATGCGGTATCTTTAGCCCCCGACCATTGGCAACTTCCCAAATTGTCATGCCCGGTTCAGCCGTCACCGTCAGACCATCAAGTGTAAAAGTCACCATAACCACAATGTCCCTTGGGCGAAATATCTTCGTAGTATACGGAAAACGATTTTCGCGCAGGAGTCACATTCCCGACGCCCTACCCTGATTTTACGCCAAAGCCGTTTCCGATACGCAACAGATGTTTTCCGCAATCATGCGCCGGATGCTCTTTTCACACCACGCGCACTGTCCTAAGAGAAAGAACCGCACGCAAAGGATCGTCATGTCGCACATCACGCTCATCCGCCATGGACAAGCCAACTCGGCCGCAACCGATGAGAAAAGCTATGACCAGCTAAGCGCTTTGGGCCATCAACAGGCGGGCTGGCTCGGTGCCTATTTATCAGAGACGGCGACGCATCATACGCGCTTTTATACCGGAACGCTCAATCGGCATCGCCAAACGGCATCCGCAATGCAAACCGACTTGCACCCTATACAGGATGAGCGTTTGAACGAGTTGGCGTATTTTACGCTCTCACAACTGTTGACCGATCAGCATGGCATTCCTTTCCCCGATGACGAAATGACTTTTGCCGATCATCTACCGCTGGTCTTCAGCCACTGGCGCGACGGTAAAATCGAAGGCGCGCCCGAGACATGGGGCGAGTTTCAGTTACGCACGCAAGAAGCGCTCAAAGAAATTGGCTTGGGCCAGGGCCCAGCCCTGATCGTCACGTCCGGCGGTTTCATCTCGATGGTGATGGCACAGGCGATGGAGCTGAGCATCCCGGCAATGGCGCGACTTGCCATGTCGATCATGCACACCTCAATGCATCGCATGTTTCCGGTGGCTGGCCATTGGTCCCCAGTGCTTTTCAACGCCGTGCCGCACCTAGACATTCCCGAACGCCGCATGGCGCAAACCCACATTTAGGAGGGCTGATTGCAATGAAGGTATACTGGGCGCCCAACACGATCTCTGTCGCAGTTGCAATCGCGCTGGAGGAAGCAAAACTCCCCTACGATCCCATTCGTGTCGATTTTGCAAATGCAGAGCAGACAAAGCCAGCTTATCTTTCACTGAACCCGAAAGGACGGGTGCCCGCACTGGTTTTGGAAGACGGAGATATATTAACGGAAACGGGGGCTGTGCTGGATTACATCGCGGCAGTGGTGCCGCAAGCCAAGCTTGCGCCTGAAGACCCGAAAGCGGCAGCGCATATGCGGGCTGTCATGTACTATCTCGCCTCGACCATGCACGTCGCGCATGCCCATAAAATGCGGGGCGCTCGATGGGCGGATAAACCCGAAAGCTTGGATGACATGACTGCGAAAGTGCCTCAGACCATGGCGGCCTGTGCGACCTATGTCGAAGCACACTGCCTTCTGGGTGACTATGTCATAGGGAACATGATCAGCATCGCAGACCCCTATTTATACACAGTCTGCGCATGGCTCGAAGGCGATGACGTCAGTTTGACCCCCTTTCCGAAAATCGCTGCCTATCTCAAGCGCATGGACGCGCGCGCAAGCGTACAAGCGGTTCGCGCGCGCGGACTGATATGACGCCCACGCACATCTGGGTCCGCGCTGAGCAAAAAACTGACGAAACCCGAACCGGCATCACCCCCGAAAGCGCATTAGCGTTGATTGCCGACGGCTATCGCATCACGGTGGAAGCATCTGAAACGCGCGTGATCAATACCAAGGCTTACAAGGTTTCCGGTTGTGACATTGCGCCCGCATATAGCTGGCCAAGCGCGCCGGATGACGCAATCATTTTCGGCCTCAAAGAGCTCCCAGACGATGGGACGCCCTTGTCACACCGTCACATCATGTTCGGCCATGCCTTCAAGGGTCAGAGAACCGGTCAAAGACTCTTAGCGCGATTTCAGGCCGGGGGCGGGCAGCTTTGGGATCTTGAATACCTCACAGACAGAACCGGGCGACGTGTCGCTGCTTTTGGGTATTGGGCTGGTTTTATAGGCGCAGCAGTTGCGGCGCTGTGCTGGGCAGCAGAGCAAACTGGAAGGCTGATGAGCCCCCTGTCTCCTTATGAGGATGCTCAATCGCTGATCGCAGAAGTTCGAGAAGAGCTTAAGATACTAGATGGACCGCATCCCAAAACACTGATCATCGGTGCCTTGGGTCGTGTAGGGCGTGGTGCAAGTGAATTCTGCCAGGCGGTTCAGATACCCGTCACGCTTTGGGACAGTGAAGAGACAAAGCACGGCGGTCCTTTTCCAGAAATCCTATCGCATGAGATCTTCCTCAACTGCATCCTCGCGGGGCCGGACACGCCGGTTTTCTTGCAAGCAGACGATACCGCAAAACCACGTCGTCTTGGTGTTGTCGGAGATATCGCATGCGATCCAGACAGTTCTTTCAACCCGGTCAAGCTGTACAACGAGGCGACACAGTGGGATATGCCTGCGCATCGCGTCGTTGAGACACCACCCCTGGACGTCACGGCGATTGACAATCTCCCTTCCCTCCTACCCTTGGAAAGCTCGCTTGATTTTGCCCAACAACTTTTGCCGATCTTGCGCGATCTCAAGGATGATCCCGATCAGGTTTGGCACCGAGCGAAGAAGGTCTTTGAGGCGCAAACCAAGAATTGACCCCCCGACAACGCAGTGCATTCCCACGCCTCAGAGTGTCCGAACATTCACCTGATCTACGAATATTCGACACCTGTAGCGTTATCGGCACACTTGGGTTAAGGCCCTCGACCTTAAACCTAAGATACTTTGCCCAAACTGACCTAGCGCCGCCCAATTGGGGCGGGCTGGCGAAGCTCAACAGTGCCTGTTGAGCAGGCGTTGATAGGGAACGGGTTGTATTAAAGCAACCGACCTTCAACCGGAGACACCTTGCCCAAACTGACGTAGCGCCGGTCCGAGGGGTGGCGCAACCGCGCCGCCCCGTGGGGGCGGACCGGCGCGGCCCAACACAAGCTGTTGGGCAAGATGGTGGTAGAGAACGGTTTGCCTCAGGTTTAACGTCGGATGCTTTAGGTTTTAGGCCGCGAGCTTCAGGTGGCGCTTCCAACAGAATGAGATTGCTTAACTGAAAATTCGAAAATAAAGCCAATCCGGCAAAAACTGGCTCAATCGAAACACCATCGAAAAAAGCCATGGAAAACTTTTCTTAAATGACTTGGTGCGCATGTGATTAAGCATGATCAAAGCCGCTGCGTCAGGTGTCATGATAAAGGGCATGTTGAAATCGTTCTTATCGGTCAACTGCGTTTTTATGAAACCAGGGTTAACGACTTGCACATCGACACCTGTCTTGCGCAGATCGGCATACATACATTCCGCCAGCGACATGGTTGCAGCCTTTGAGGCCGTATAACCGATCGATCCAGGCAAGCCGCGAAACCCGGTCAGGCTCGACGTTATCACGATGTGGCCCGCATCGCGCGCTACCATCATCGGCACGATCTCTCCCATCACGCGCATAAGGCCCGTGAAATTGATCTCGGCCATGGCCGTTGCCTTTTCCGCGTCCCAGTCTTGCGCGCCAAATGGCCAATAAACACCGGCTAAGAAAACGACGCCGTCAATCTCTCCTACCGCTTTCGCAGCATCGCGCACGCTCTGAGTATCTGCGACATCCACGGTTTGATAGCTGGCCCTGTCCGACAAGCTACTCAGCAGGTCTTTGAGTTTTTGTTCAGATCGGGCGGAAACGATAACATCCGCACCGGCAGCGTCCAGTCGACGCGCAAGTGCCGCACCCAGACCGTCGCTTGCGCCAACAAGCCAATATCTTTTACCAGCCCAGCGCCGCATTACGCAGTTTTCGGACGGATTGTTGCGACCAACTCGGCCACTTTGAACCCGAATTTTCGAAACTGGCTTCGGTTCATGATAGAACCGTCAGGCGTCAGATACATCCAGTCAACGGTACGCAGCAGATGTCCGCCCGAGGTTTCAGGCAGTTTAATGGAATAGAGCATCTGTACCGCATGTCCCGAAAGCCGCCCGCGACCGCCATGGGGCACATCCTCTGCCTCTGTCCAAAAGTGACCGCCATCGCCCAGCGTGATGTGCCAACAACGATCCTGAGTCGATCCGTCGCTATACCGGAAGCGTTCGGCCATCACGCCCTTGTCCCCGTCCCAGGTGATCTTGAAGTCAGCAGCAAAAGTTGTCGTCACCCGGCCCATTGGGCCAAAGATGACCCCTTCGCAGACCATGTCCCCTTTCAAATGCTGTCGGAGATCAAATACGGGATCGACGTCTTCGTAATCCTCAGGGGCTTGACCGTAAAACTCAGCATAGTGGCGACGCACCAATACCGCGCCCATGACCAATATCGCCCCGAGGAGTATCAATAGAAAGGCGTCCATCACCGCTCCTCAATCTCACTCAGGCTCGCGAGCAAACCAATCGCCATTACCTTCAATGCGCAGGGTACTCCCGCGTAAAACAACACCAATAGCTGCACGGCTTGGGGCGGATTGCCTTCAACACCGCTCTCCAAGCCTGCGCCTTCAAGCAACGGAAGTAGGGCCACTGCCGCCAAAGCCAATGTGAATTTCGAGACAAATGACCATAAACCAAAGCCTTCGGCAGCGGATGGTGATATTTTCGCCATACGCGTGGCAAACATTGCAGGCAGTAAAGTGAGATCGGCACCAAGCACGGCACCAGATGCGATACACACCAACGCGAAAAGCCACACGTCGCCCGGGCCCAAAAACAACGCGCCGCCAAAAGCGACAATGCCCAGCATCATCGCCACTAGCAGCACGCGCCGCCCCCCAAAGCGCTCAGCCATCATACCCCAAAACGGAGCAGCAGCAGCGGCGGCCAGAAAAAACAACAGCAAAAGCGCCCCTTCCCAGCCCGGCGCAGCCAAGGCGATTTCGACGTAGAACAAGAACAGCGTTGAACTGACCGCGACCGGTGCAGCATTCACGAATGCGATCAACAACAACTTTCGCGCCAAATTGTCTTTGATAACCGCCATGAAACCGATTGATGCAGGCAATGGTGTTGCGCGCCATTCCGACCACATCGCGATCAGTGCGAGTAGGGCTAAAACCCCGAAACCGAAAGCAAACCCCGCAAAGGGGGCACCCATGGCAAACCCCAAAGACACCGGAGCAACAGAGGCGATACAAACGCCTAAAAGAGCGCCTGTTTCCCGCCAACGTGCCAACGCGAGATGCCCCTGCCCGGGCAGGTATGCCGCTTTGGCAACCCCTTGCGCATAAAAGCAAATGGTTAAGAAACTAAAGGATGAGAACACCAGCGTTAGCATCGCCGCGAACCAGATCAACGGATTTACCGGGGGAGATATGGCAAAGAGACCGATCATCGCCGCCGCCATCACAATAGCCGCGCAGCACACGGCGAGTTGTCGTTTATCTCGAAGCGTTTCTGACAAACGGCCCAGCAAAGGATCCTGTACAACGTCAAGCAGTCTAAGCGCGAAAAGAATGGCACCTAAAGTTGCAAGAGAGACACCATATTCATCGACATAGAATTTGGGTGCGTGGATGTATATCGGTAACCCAGCCGCCGATAGAAGCGCTGCGAACAGCGCATAAGCTGGTAAGCGCTCTGAGGCGGCAGACATCAACGCGTGACTTCTTGCCCTGGGGGATGCGGCCGACGCCGAAAATGCGCGCCCTTCCACCACAGCTTTAGCGCTTGCCAATGGATCAATGCCAAGACCCGGCGTGCGCCAAATGGTCGACGCACCAAAGAATGCAGAATGCGCCATGTCGTCAGAGGTCTTCGGCTACCGCTCAGGGTAGCGACAAGACCCCCATTTCCCGCCGTGTAATTAATCCAGATCTTCACCTGATCTGACTGAATATCGAAGCGAAACTGATATTCCCCCTCGACCGGCTGGAACGGAGACACATGAAAAATCTTCTGCGCAGTCAGCATGTCTTGCGGCGAAATCGCACCGTGATCTTCGTGAAAGCAGATGTAGCTGTGGCGATCACCGTAGGTGTTGTTCACTTCAGCGATCACTGTAATCAAATGGCCCAGAGCGTTACGGCAAAGCCAAAAGCTGACGGGATTAAAGACATGGCCTAACACCCGCGGCTGCGCCAAAAGCTCTATTCGTTTAACGTCATTGACACGGTATCGGGCAAGTACCTCACGCACCCACGCCGCGCCTTGACCTGATCCCGGCACGCCCCCGTGATCTTCGTCTAGCAAACATGTTACGGCGCGCGCGTTTCGACGGAAAAGCGATGGCGTTCTAACATCCGCTTCAGCATCTAACATGACATAGTCGACAGAATATCGAAAAGCGTTCTGTACCGCCCCTTTCCGCCCATGGAACGTATATCCCGCGATCTGTTCAACAATCTCTGTCATTCTGCGGCGATCGGAAGCGCGCCTTTGCCATCCAAAGCATCCGCTACGGAAAATGCGCTGGCCAAACCGTCTTCGTGGAACCCGTGGCGCATCCAAGCACCGCAAAACCACGTGTTCCGCGCGCCATTGAACGCTGCTACTTCCTCTTGCGCCGCCAAGGCCGCCAAATCATAGACGGGATGGCGCAGCGTGACCTGATCATAAATCAACTCATCTCTGATCCTGCGCTTCGTATTCAGCGTGACGAAATGGGGATCATCCATGGGAATGGGCTGAAGCGAGTTCATCCAGTACGTTAGATCGATCCTGTCAGACTGGGCATTCCGATCCTCTGTGTACACCCAAGAGGCCCAGGTAAGCCTTCGCTTTGGCATAATGGAAGCGTCCGCATGCAGCACGATATCATTTGGTTGATATTTGATCGCGCCGAGGGTTGCTTGCTCCCGCGCATCTGCGTCGGTTAAAATCGCGAGCGTGTCATCGGAATGTGTCGCGAAAATTACATCGTCAAAATGTTCCCAGTCACCACCGTAGGTTTTGACCTGAGCACCCAGCGCCGCACGTTTTACGCCCTGTACCGGGGTTGCCAGTCGAATATTCACGCGCTTGTATTGCAAGGCCCGCTCAAGACGCGCCACATACTCTGTCGATCCGCCTTTCACCGTGTACCATTGATGCTGACCTGAATAGCCGAGCAATGCGTGATTTTTAAAGAAATCGATCATGGCATACGCTGGGAAATCCATGATCTTTTCGGTTGGCGTTGACCAGATCGCACCAGACAAAGGCGACAAATAGTGATCGCGGAAGTATCGCCCCGCCCCCATGGCTTGCAGAAACCCGTCAATGGTTAGGGTGCGATCCTCGGCAAGCCGAACTGCGTTTTTGTTGAACTTTAGGATGTCGCGCAGCATCCTTAAAAATGACGGGTTCGCTGCATTTCGCCGCTGGGCAAAGATCGCGTTTACGCTGCTAAGGGCGTACTCAAGACGACCGCCGTCAATGGACGCGCCAAAGCTCATGTTTGATTTCACTACCGGCACGTCAAGCTCGGCAAAAAGCGCTGCGAGATGCGGATAGTTGGCGTAATTGAAAACAATGAAGCCCGTATCGACCGGCTGATTGCCATTTTTCCCCGCTATGACAGTGCGGGCGTGCCCACCTAGGCGCGGGGCGGCCTCGATCAACGTCACGTCATGCCGGTCGCCCAAACGGTAGGCCGCGCCCATGCCCGAAATACCCGCGCCGATGATGGCGATTTTCCTGCGCGGTAGCGCCCCCCGATTTGGGCCAAGGCGTGACGTATCTAAAGGCATAGGGGAGGTGTCCTGCAATTGTTGTTGCGCAGGACCTAGTGCAACACGCGCAGCAGGGTAGCCTTAAATTTTCGACAATCTGATGCGTCGCATAAGAGTGACAAGATGACAGACCGTCCGAAAATAACGGCCGTCATTGACAAAAAAGCGCCCCCGTAAGGGATTGGGGGCGCTTTAGCGTGAAAGACGAAAGCTACCCTTCGACTTTGTCTTCTTTTTTGATTTCTTCACCGGTTTCCTGATCAACGACCTTCATCGACAGGCGTACCTTACCGCGATCGTCAAAGCCCAGCAGCTTGACTTTCACTTCCTGGCCCTCTTTCAAAACGTCAGACGGGTGGTTCAAACGGCGGTTCTCGATCTGGGAAACATGTACCAACCCGTCGCGCTTACCGAAGAAATTCACGAACGCGCCGAAATCGACGATCTTTACGACTGTGCCCGTGTAAATTGCGCCTTCCTCTGGTTCCGCCACAATCGCGTGGATCATGTCGTAAGCCTTCTTAATGCTGTCCCCATTCGGAGAGGCGATCTTGATAATGCCTTCATCATTGATGTCCACCTTCGCACCGGACACTTCAACGATCTCGCGGATGACCTTACCGCCGGAACCGATAACCTCGCGGATCTTATCCGTTGGGATTTGCATCGTCTCAATCCGTGGCGCGTGGACAGAGAAGTCTGCGGCACCCGAGAGCGCCTTGTTCATCTCACCCAGGATGTGCATCCGACCATCTTTGGCCTGCGCCAGGGCTTTCTCCATGATCTCGGGCGTGATGCCTGCGACTTTGATGTCCATCTGGAGCGATGTGATGCCGTTTTCGGTCCCCGCGACCTTGAAGTCCATGTCGCCCAGGTGGTCTTCGTCGCCAAGAATATCAGACAGGATCGCGTAAGAACCGTCGTCTTCCAGGATCAGACCCATCGCCACGCCTGCAACGGCGCTTTTCAGCGGCACGCCCGCGTCCATCATGGACAAGGACCCACCACAGACCGACGCCATGGAGGAGGAGCCGTTGGATTCCGTGATCTCGGACACCACGCGCACGGTGTAGGGGAAGTCGGTCGGTGCAGGGAGCACCGCCTGCAACGCACGCCAGGCCAGCTTGCCGTGACCCACTTCGCGCCGGCCGGGAGGGCCCACGCGGCCCACTTCACCCACGGAATAGGGGGGGAAGTTGTAATGCAGCAGGAAGTTGGATTTGAAATTGCCATGCAGCGCGTCGATGAATTGCTCATCATCGCCGGTGCCCAGCGTGGTCACGACCAAACCTTGTGTCTCACCGCGCGTGAATAGGGCGGAACCATGGGTGCGTGGCAAGATGCCTGTCTCGCAGACGATGTCACGGATTTCGTCGGTCTTACGCCTATCAATCCGCTTGCCTGTCTTAACCACGTCACCGCGCAGGATCGACGCCTCAAGACCCTTCATCGCAGAACCGAGGTTGGGATCTTCCAACTGCTCTTCGCTCAACGCTTCCTTGATCGTCTCGCGGGTTGCGGCCACAGCGGCGGTGCGCTCTTGCTTGTCCGCAATCGCAAACGCCGCGCGCATCTCCTTTTCACCTACTTTGGCGACAGCCGCGCTTAAATCAGAATAATCCACAGGCTGGAAGTCGAAAGGCTCATTCGCAGCTTCTTCAGCCAGGTCGATGATTAGGTCAATGACTGGCTGGATGCTGTCATGGGCGAATTTCACCGCGCCCAGCATCTCTTCTTCGGACAGCTCATAGGCTTCCGATTCAACCATCATCACCGCGTCTTTGGTGCCGGCAACAACCAGATCCAAACGCTGATCGGGGTTCATGCGCAGGTCCTGCATGTCATCGACGGTCGGGTTCAACACGTATTCGCCGTCTTCAAAGCCCACACGCGCACCTGCAATCGGGCCCATAAACGGTGCGCCAGAGAGCGTCAACGCGGCAGACGCGGCGATCATTGCCACGATGTCAGGGTCGTTGACCAGATCGTGGGACAGCACGGTGCACATCACCAGCACTTCGTTCTTGAAACCAGGAACAAAGAGCGGGCGGATGGGGCGGTCAATCAAACGGGCGGTCAGCGTCTCTTTCTCTGTCGGACGCGCCTCGCGCTTGAAAAAGCCGCCTGGGATCTTCCCGGCAGCATAGTATTTCTCTTGATAATGAACGGTCAGGGGAAAGAAATCCTGACCCGGTTTTTGCGCGCGCGCAAAGGTGACGTTGGCCATCACGCTGGTTTCGCCCAGCGTGGCAATCACGGACCCGTCCGCTTGACGGGCGACTTTTCCGGTTTCCAGTGTGAGCGTTTCTTCGCCCCACTGCATCGATTTGGTAGTTACGTTAAACATCTACGTTCCTCATTCGGCCCAGGCCGGGCCATTTGCATAGGGGCCGCATTGCCCCTGACCTCGATATCTTGTTTGGCTGGCGCTGAGGTCCGGGCGCCGACTTTCAGATAGAGGGCAGTTACAAGAGTTTGAAAGGTAAGAAAAGGGCGGCAAACCGTCCTTAAATCTCATCTCAATTATCCAATAGAGACACCCACCGCCTTTGACCAAGGCGTCACAGAAACCGAGCAAAGGAAAACCCCTTTTTCAAAGGTCAATCTGTGTAGAAAGCTCGCTTGGCAAAACCTACTTCTCACTCCAGGTTTTGCTTGGCGGGTGTTTGTAGCTGGGCGCATCTTCTGGAAAAAGCGACGCCGTGCGGCGATCACCACTCGGCACATCAAACCGTTTCATCCACGCTTTGACAGGATCGAACGCGGGTGCGGGGGTCCATTCAAAATACCCAAGAGCGCCTCGTGCCGGGATCGGATCGACAGGCTGCGGATTGGCCAGAACAAGACCCGCTTCGCCGGCGAACCATTCACTTTCTGATTGGGTAATGATCTGCGTGACCTGCACTGTGCCGATGATCGCCCCACGCAGCAAAGCGTCAGGTCTCGGGCAAACCACGCCATGACCCTTCAGTCGCCATTGCGCGTAGCGATATTCACTTTCCTTCATACCCGCAGCGGCATGAATACAGATCCGGCCCGGCACCATGCGACCGGCACGAATTGCGCCAAGTGATCGGTTTTCAATCACCTTCCCACCATGGATAATCGCCCAAGCCCATGGCTGACGAACCGACAAAGCGAGGGCAGGCAGATCGTTCATGTCAGGATAAATTTGGAAAGTAATCCTTGCAGTTACCTTCGCGGTAGACATCCGCCGTGCAGCAATGCAACCCGCCGCCAAAAGCGTAGGCGTCCCGCAGCTCTACCTCTACCACCTCCATGCCCAGCTTATCCATCTGTTCGGCCTGATAAACCTCAGATTTCTCCACGCAGACGGTTTTTGGATCCAACACGAGCACATTCATCGACAGCCATGTCGAGGAATAGCACAGCGGCGGTGGGGTATTATGCGCAGGCTGGGCCGCGTCTATAATCTCCCATCCATTGGCCTCAAACATCCCGCGCTGCTCATCGGGCAAGCGACGCTGTGGGTTGTTCAGGATCAAGCCGGGCCGCAAGGGCGTGAACGTGGCATCGATGTGGATCGGGTAAGGATCACCTGGAAAATTCACAGCATGAACCCTGTGGTCTGGAAAATGACGCCTCAACCACTCGATGCCTTTGAGATTGGTGGTAAAACCGTGCTGGACGACCAGGTCTTTGCCAAAACGCAATACGTCGGCCGCGTCAAACAACGGTTCTTCCTCGGTGGTGACAAAGAACTTATCGGCCGTCCACTGCAAACGTTTTTCCACCCCGATCGTCTCGCTCAGATAATCAGGGTGATAATCGGCGTCAGTCAAACGTGGTTTAGGGGCGCATTCATGCCGAAAGCGAGGATCTTCCTCGAAATAGCGTTGCATCAGCGGACGATAGTTGAGGTATTCGAACCAGCGGCAGCGGTAAGACATCGTTGCTTCAAGTATCTCAGATCCGACCGTCAGCAGGACATCGCGCGGCGGCATGCAGCCAAATTGGCTGTCTGTGTGAAAATCAGGCGTTGTGACAGGCTGGGCATGATCAATGGGCGTCGGCCGATCAACCCGAACGCCGCGCGCTTGAAGTTGGGAAGCAAATTGATCCAGCAACGCGTTTGCACGATCAATCGTCTCTTGCGGACGCCGCCCCCATTGGCCCCGCATGTCGCTGTCCTCGGGCACCTTAGCGTCAAGGGCGGGCTCAGCTGGGGGAATGTGGCAGCCATCCGCTCGCCCGACGATGACGTGCTTTAACGGGTCCCATTCATTCCAACTGTTTACGACGGTTTTTGGCATAGCGGCCCCTTTCGCTGTCGGTCGGGCCGTCCTACTCAGAAATCGAAAATCTCACAAGCAATGCCGATCGCGCTATTGCGAAAGCGCTAAAATCAGATGACGGCTAAAATAACCAAGCAAGATGGCATCGACAAGAACATTGACGTTTAACGCCAAGGCGCAGAAGCTAACGGCTAAATGAAAGGAAGCCTTCCATGTCCGCCGAATACCTTGTGACGTCGTTTATCGTGGTTCTACTGCCCGGAACGGGCGTGATTTACACGCTAGCGATCGGACTGGGGAGGGGCTTTCGCGCCAGCATTGCCGCCGCCTTTGGCTGTACGCTTGGCATTATCCCCGCTGCGCTGGCAAGCATCGTTGGCTTAGCCGCCGTTTTGCACACCAGCGCTTTGGCCTTTCAGGTGATCAAATATCTAGGGGTCATGTTTCTATTCTATATGGCTTGGAAAATTCTGCGCGATGACAGTGCCCTGCAAGTGTCCGGAGAGCAAAGCCAACGCGGCTATCGCTCAATCGCGTTGTCGGGAATGCTGCTCAATGTTTTGAACCCCAAGCTCTCGCTCTTTTTTCTGGCCTTCTTGCCGCAGTTCGTCTCGGCAGAGGCGGTGAACCCCACAGCTACGCTGCTCATACTTGCCACGATCTTCATGCTGATGACGTTCTGCGTTTTCGTTCTTTATGGTGCCTGCGCCGCCTATGCACGCGACTACATCATTCAAAAGCCCGATGTGATGCGATGGATCAAACGCTGTTTTGCCGGCACCTTCGGTGTTCTGGGGGCAAAGCTGGCCTTGTCCAACTAAAGCATCCGGCCTTAAACCTGATACAAATCGTGCCCCATCACCACCTCGCCCAACAAGCACTGTTGGGCCGCGCCGTTCCGCCCCCACGGGGCGGCGCGATTGCGCCACCCCTCGGACCGGCGCTATGTCGGTTGGGGCGACGTATGTCAGGTTTAAGGTCGGATGCTTTAAACGAAAAAAGGCCGCGTTTTGATACACGGCCCCTTTGCTTTCTTCATCCACGCGAGATTAGCGGCGTAATCCGAGACGCTTGATCAGATCCTGATAACGCGCCTCATCCTTCGCTTTCACATAATCCAACAGTTTGCGTCGCGTCGCGACCATTTTCAGCAAACCACGGCGACCGTGATTGTCTTTCTTATGGATCTTGAAGTGCTCAGTCAGCGTTGCAATGCGCGAGCTCAGCACAGCCACTTGCACCTCTGGTGAGCCGGTGTCGCCTTCCTTCGTTGCAAACTCTTTCATCACGCGCGTTTTTTCTTCTGGTGTAATCGACATCGGGGGCTCCTTACAAAATGTTACGATTTATGGCGCAGGCCGGGATGTCGTCCAGCACAGGCCCTTGGAGAAATCGCTGATCGCAAGATTCGACCAGCGCTGCGCGCGTATAGAAAATCTCAAAGCGATTGGCAAAGAGAATTGCGCCGACCCGTCTCTTTCGGATCCAGCAGAAGCTCCGATGCCAAAGCGACGGTCAGTGGTAGCAGGGTGATGTCATCTTCATCCACTGGGCTGTATCCGGCAATCTGGGCTACTGGTATTTCATTGATCACCAACTGTTTCTGATCGGGTTGCTCAGCATCCGCCCTGACATTCATGTCAGGCGGGGCATCATCCGCCTCTCGATCATCCCAAACATAAAGCAGCGTGTCTTCATCCGGTTTGAAATCTAGGATGTGCACAGGTTTTTCTGCGGTGATCCAGTCGCCTAGAATAATGTGATCGGCGCCGCTGCCGGCGGTCACCGTGTCGCCAGCACCTGCGATGATCAGATCATCCCCACCGCCCCCGTTCAGGAAATCAACCTCATCACCGTCAGCGCGATAGCTGAAACGCCCTTCCGTTTCAGCGGTCCCGCTTAGCGTATCATCGCCCCAACCCCCAAAGAGCAAATCGCGCCCGAGCCCGCCATCCAAATGATCATGATCAAGACCGCCTGAAAGCTCATCATTGCCGGGGCCACCGTACAGGTGATCATTTCCTGCCGACCCTCTCAGTTGATCGTCACCCGCTGAACCATGCAGTGTATCATTGTCACTTTGCCCGGTAAGCTGATCGGCACCCGGTCCGCCAACCAACATATCAGCCCCGGCTTCGCCATACAGCGTGTCATCGCCAATATCGCCTTGAAGTGTATCCGCCCCGTCACCGCCCAACGCTTCATCATTGCCTGGGCCACCGTCAATATAATCGTCACCAAAGCCTGCGCCGATCCGGTCATCGCCCGCGCCGCCGCTCAATACATCGTCAAAGTCCGTACCAGTGCTAATATCAATATTCGAGGGTTCTTTTTGATGCTCTTCATCTTCAGAAAAATTTTCTGACTGATCAAACGACATGACGACACCCGCCGCCATCAAGCCCATCAATCCTGCAATCCACAACATGCCAACACCTCAAAGCGCCCCCACGCATTGCCAGATGTCGGCAATTAGCGACGAAGGCTGCATGACGTCAAAGTCGATCACGTAAAGTGGTTAATGCATCAAGCGCGGTTAGCGGGTCATCTCAGAGGGCGACCATAAAACGGGTTCCGTCTTGTACGGTAGATAAAGAGGGTGTTTTGGATGGCCGTCTTTTGACAAGCCCAAATGAAAGACCGGCACACCAGATTCAAACAGCTGCGACGCCATTTGTGGACCCTGCCCTTGATAAGCGCCATGCGTGCCCCACGCAGCAATGATGTGGTCCGCCCACCTAATGGCCGTTTCGACAATCGCGCCATTGTCGGGACCAACAGGTGCCTTCACGCGCCGTAGATCAGCCGGATCAGTTGCCCGCCAGCCGAACAGATTGGTCACGCAAAAGGCCCCATATCCCAGCGTGCGAGCCCGTCTTTCGCATCGCTCTACGGTTGGATCGTTCTGCTCTTCCGTGGCTTTAGAAGGATTGAGCATGACAAACATCACCTTCAAACCGCTTTTCTCCCAGACCCTCGTCAAACAGTAACGATAAGATCCGCAGTCCGAATAAATCGCGACCGATTGCGTTTCACCTTTCGTATGCGAACGCGAAATCAAGAAGATACGTTCACGTCTTGCGCTGCGAACACACGCGATGGGTGCAGAACCCCCGCCTTCAGGCGGCCAACAGCGACAGCCTCTCCTTCGCAAACCGCCCAGCACTCCGTACCGTAGTCAAGGCTATTTGCAATCACCTGAGCCGGGTTGCCATTGCGAAGACGCCTGGCCCCGTCGGAAGAGACAGATACCTGAGGCAGCAAATCCAAACCTTCCTCAAGGGGTCGCAGATAAGCATCCAATTCAGCGGTGCGGGATAGCCACTCAAGCATTTCCCAGGACAGACTTTCCGACGTTTTAAAAGGGCCTGACCAGTTGCGGCGCAAAGCGTGAACATGCGCGTGACAGCCCAGTCGCTCCCCCAAGTCTCGTGCGATGGATCGCACATATCCGCCTTTTCCACACACCATTTCTAACGCGACATGATCGGCATCGGGCCGATCAATCATTAACAGGCTGTCGACGTACAAAGGGCGCGCCTCTAGCTCGATCGTTTCCCCGTCGCGCGCCCGCTTGTAAGCGCGCTCTCCATCCACTTTCACGGCGGAGAATTGTGGCGGCACTTGCAGGATATCGCCGACAAATTGATTGAGCGCCTCTTTGATCTCTTCGTCATCAGGACGCAATGAGGAGGTCAGAAGCACCTTACCCGAAGCATCGTCAGTGTCCGTTAAAACGCCAAGCCGTACCGTGAAAGTGTACGCTTTCAACGCGTTGGTCACATAAGGTATGGTCTTGGTTGCTTCACCCAAAGCCACCGCCAACACGCCGGTAGCGTCAGGATCGAGCGTCCCAGCATGCCCCGCTTTATTTGCGTTGAATGCCCAGCGCACTTTGTTGACCACCGCGCTCGAACTGATACCGGCAGGTTTGTCTACCACCGCCCAGCCCGATATCGGCCTGCCTTTACGTCTACGCCCCATGTCCAACTCGACCGATATATTTCAGCGCGCTTTACAAAACCGAACGCGGGCTGTCGACAGCCATCTGTTTTGTGGGCCAACACTCACTCTAGCGGCTCAACAACACCTAAGATGGGGCCTAGCGCCACAAAACCCGCCCCGTCCAAACCCAACTCCGGCACGCGCATACGCGATATGTTTCCATCCAAGTAGAGCGCGTTTTTGAGTGATAGATGATCGCGAAACAACCGCCCGAAGGTGTGAAAGTTAACCGCGTTCTTTGAGATTGCGAAACTGGCGATCTCTCCGTCCTCGGAAACGCCAACGCCGTTGCGCACATATGTGGAACTTCCATCGGGCAAAAAGCGCGGGTGTAGATCGCCCTCTATCACCAGCATGGGGCCGGATTGCGTGGCGAAAACGCATTCAGGCGGGTTGGCAAGAAAAAGCTGCGTCTCAATCACAGCGAAATCGTCCTCCCTCACACAAAATATCCCATTTGGGAGCAGGCCAAAATTACCCGGACCATCGGTGCTGATCACAGCTTGAAGCTCTTTGCCGTTTTCCACGTAGTATCCCACCGGACGACGATCATCGTGATACATGCCTGCGTTCGTCGCAAAACCAAGACGCGCGCCTTCTTCGTTCAGCGCAGCATCCAGGCGCGAAAAGCGCCCAAAGACATCTCCGTCCTTGTCTTTCAAAAACACTCTCAAGTCATCTTGGCTTGCATGAATATCGCAAATCACAAAACCTTCGCCAAGAAATGTCTCCTCCCGGCAATCAGCCGCATATGAGGGCGCTGCGAGTGCCAACAGCAAAAGCAAAGGCCAACCGCGCATGGCTAAAGCTCATCCGGTGCCGCGGTATCCCTGCGGACAACCTCCTGGTTCAGCATTTTTCGCGTTTCATCCATCTGATCGAAGGTCAGATCAATCTGAAAACGCAGATCTGGCGAAAACTTCAATGTAAGCTTCTTTGACAAAAGACGGCGTAATTCCCCCTTATTGCGGGCAAGCAAGCTTATCACCTCTTCCTGTCCCTGCCCTCCCAATGGCAAGACGTAAGCGGTGGCGATCTTTAAATCAGCCGAGGCGCGCACTTCGCCGACAGTTATCGAAAGACGATTGAGTTCAGGGTCGTGAACGTCACCGCGCGCCAAAATCTCCGACAGCGCACGACGGATCGTCTCACCCACACGAAGCTGGCGCTGTGATGGTCCTGGGCCTTCGTGGAACTTGTTCTTTGGCATGGGAGCTAAGTACGCTGTCCTGTTCTCTTTGCCAAGTAATGCGCACAGCGCTACACCCGCAGAACACATGAGGAGACAGGCAGATGAAGAAACCGGTGAGGGTGGTGATCACAGGCGCTTCGGGCCGCATGGGCCAAATGTTGATCACACAAGTAATCGCCTCTGATCAAATGCGACTGACAGCCGCTTTAGAACGGCCTGATCACCCTTGGATTGGACAGGACGTCGGCATTGCCATGGGCATCAGCAAACTCGGCGTCGTCGTGACAGATGCGGCAAGTCATGCCTTTGCAACAGCTGACGCAGTGATCGATTTCACGGCACCTGCCGCGACGCTGGCTTTTTCTCGCCTCGCGGCAGAGACCCGATGCGTTCACGTGATTGGCACAACCGGAATGACAGAAAAGGAAATTTCTGATCTTGACCAAGCAGCACAGAAAACGGCGCTTATCCGCGCGGGCAACATGAGCCTCGGCGTGAACCTTCTGGCACAGTTGACGAAACGCGTTGCAGCAGCTTTGGATCCCGACTTCGATATCGAGGTGGTGGAGGCTCATCACAATGAAAAGGTGGACGCGCCCTCGGGCACGGCGCTGATGCTGGGCGAAGCTGCGGCTGCGGGTCGTGGCGTGGCCTTGTCTAGCGTTTCGGATCGTGGACGAGACGGGCTTACCGGCGCGCGCAAGAGAGGCGACATTGGCTTCACTGCGATCCGAGGCGGCGATATTGTCGGCGAGCATGACGTTATCTTTGCCGCTGCGGGTGAACGCATTGTGCTGCGTCATATCGCTTCTGATCGCAGCATTTTTGCAAGAGGAGCGCTTAAGGCCGCTCTGTGGGGTCAAGGAAGATCGCCGGGCCACTACACTATGTTAGATGTTTTGGGTTTGACCGAGGGCATGTAGCCGGTTGGATTTTTTGGCCGCTTCTTGAAACTAACTGCACTCATTCGGAGTATCATCGATAAGAACAGGCAAGAGAGGCCAGTATGACAACCCGAGCGATACTATTGAGCATAGCACTCATTGGACTGGCCGCGCCCGCGTTGGCCGAATTTCAAAAAGTTGAAAGCCGCGATGCCTTTGTCTCTTTGATGCAGGGCAAGACGCTCACGCGACCGCTGGTAAGGTTACAGGTTTCCTCTGACGGCAGTATTTCCGGGACGGGTGCCGCATGGGAAGTAACCGGGCAATGGCAATGGAAAAGTGGGTACCTGTGCCGTTCGCTCGAATGGGGGGGCGATGACCTCGGCTACAATTGCCAGGAGGTGAAGACAGACGGCCGAACTGTGCGCATAACCTCAGATCGGGGTACGGGTCGTTCCGCAGATTTCCGGCTCCGGTAGCGGTCCGGTGCTTTGCACGTCCATCTCCAACGGTCGTTTCGCGTTTTCGCTCGCTACCTCAGAAGTCAATGGCGATGCCCTTCTTCTCCCAATCACCATATCTCACCGGCTCGGGGCCGTCGCGCCCTCCTCGTTCAGGCGGCAGTTTGACCTGGGTTTCTTTGCTGCGACGCTCTTCCGCTTCGGCTAAGGCACGGCGGGCGGCGGCGGGTAGATCTGATCGCTCTTCGGGTGTTTTTGACATGGCATCCTCTTGAGACTGCTCAACAGTTGATATACGCCCCCGCGCACCACGTACAACCCAGCATGAAAGCAAAGCATGGCAAAAACAGGCGTTCCGGCCCGCCAGAGTGCTGTCTACGTTCTAGATCAAATTCTGGGTGATCATCCTCGTCTCATGTCAGATCTTATCGCGAGCGGAGCACTTAATCATCTCTCACCGCCTGATCGTGCCCGCGCGCAACGGCTGGCAACTGACACACTCAGGGGGCTAGAGCGGGCGGATCGGCTTTTGCAAAAACACCTGTCGAAATACCCGCCTCTGACGGTGCGCAACGCGCTACGCCTTGGGACTGTTGAGCTTGCGCAAGGCGCTGCTGCGCACGGCGTGGTGAATGCGATTGTAACGCTTGTCTCGCGCCACAAGAGGTTTGGTCACTTAAAAGGCCTTACCAATGCCGTTCTGCGGAAAGTCGCAGCAGACCTACCCCGCGCATGGGACGCGCTGCGCGCGCCGCGTCTGCCAAAATGGCTGCGTGATCCGCTGGTTGCGGCCTGGGGTGCGGAAGCAATGAGCGCAATGGAAGCGGCGCATTTCGCCGGCGCACCGATTGATTTGACCGCTAAGTCAGATCCGCAACATGTCGCGCAGATGGTGAACGGGCAGCTGCTACCGACAAACAGCATACGCCTGCAGGGTAGCGCCCAAATTTCAGCGCTACCGGGGTATGATGCCGGCGAATGGTGGGTGCAAGATGTTTCGGCAGCTTTGCCAGCCAAGCTGCTGCGTCCCCAACCCGGGGAACAAATCGCAGACCTATGTGCGGCACCAGGCGGGAAAACCTTGCAACTTGCAGCGGCGGGTGCGGATGTCACCGCAGTCGACAGTTCATTGGACCGCATGCAGCGCGTTAAGGAAAACTTGGAGCGCGTTGGCCTACAGGCAAACATCTTAATACAAGACGCACGTGAAATCGCGGAAGTTTTCGATGCAGTTTTGCTCGACGCTCCTTGCTCTGCCACGGGGACCCTGCGGCGCCATCCAGATTTACCCTACGCCAAAGACGGATCGGATTTCAGCACCTTAATTGATCTTCAAAAAGACCTTCTAGCGCATGCTGTCACGCTGCTTAAACCAGGGGGGCGTTTGGTTTTTTGCACCTGTAGTTTGTTGCCCGATGAGGGGGAGATGCAAATTATCGAGCTTTTGAAACGTCAGCCCGACTTGAGTGCGGAAATGGCGCATGACTTCGCCCCCGGTATTGATCAGAGCTGGGTCACAGAGGAAGGTGGCTTGCGGATACGCCCGGACTTTTTACCAGAGCTCGGCGGCATGGACGGCTTTTACATGGCTCGACTGCGAAAAAACGCCTAACTATTGAGCACCTTTCGGTGGATTAGGTACGGTAAGATATGCTTCCATGGGAATTTTCACCAGACCACACAAACCAAGATCATGGCGATCTCGTGGATCAAGATTGCGCATTGCTTCTTGCACTGCGCCAAACACTTGCGCCGACAGAAGATGGTTTGAGGTGATATAGGGCAAGCCGGGCGTTGGTGCCGTGCGCGTCAACACTCTAAGCCCCTTGGAAAACGGGTCATAGCGCACAATCAAACGCCAGGTCACGGCATCAATCGCAGCCATGTCTGCTTCGCCAGATGCGACAGCCCGGGCCGATTGCCGATGTCCGCCGGTTTCACAGCGGTCTTGAAACCAAAAACCAATTTCTTTTGCAGCGGTATATGCTGCAGCATATCCTGAATGTGAAAGCTTCTGATTGTATGCAAAGCGCGCGTTACGAAAATCTGACAAGTTGTTCCGACTGTCGCCTTCACGCACAACAAAGACGCTGTTGTAGTAACCGGGTGGGCAGCCAGCGATGCCAAAATCGGGCGTGCCAACGAGTGCAACTTGATCATGCAGCAATAAACGATAAGGCATCCCACAGGTTTGACTAAAGACCAGGTTGGGAGAACGCCAAACCTCCAATTCTGGGACGTCATTTGAGAGATCAACGGGAGCGTCAATGCCCCGTGCGCGCAGAGCGGCCCTGATCAACGCCCAATACCGCGCATGAGGCGCCGAGAGCTCTGGCCGGTCATACATCATCAAACTCGCAATCATCTTAGTGATTTACCTTCAGTAGCGGCCTAGATTTCATGGCGTATCCTGGCACACTCATCGGCAAATGCGGATGGTCAAGAAGACCTACAAAAACCGATGACTTGCTGCTTCGTGCGACTTAGACTGGACACGGACGCCAAAAGAGCGTCAAGGGCAGTTTGATAATGGTCACTTTCGCGAGCTTAAAAGCACAGCATGTACATCTTTTGAACCGCTGGCATGCCTGGCGGGCCACGAGAGGGGGAGGCGATGTAAAGGGTTTCGTGTCTTCTCCGGAACCGCGCACAATCGGCTCTTTTGCTCGGGGCAAACAACTGCTGTCTGGAAACTATCTTTTGTCTGGGACGTTACTGCATGCGCCTGATTTCAGCCTTTGGGATCTAACACCCCCCGACCTCAACTACGCGCGCGACCTACACGGTTTTGCCTGGATGGATGACCTCGCCGCCGTGGGCGACGGTGAAGCGCGCGGGCGCGCGCAAAGCTGGCTTTGGGGCTGGATTGCAAACCATGGCACCGGAACCGGCCCCGGGTGGACACCTGATCTGACCGGTCGACGTTTGATCCGTTGGATCAATCACGCATTGTTTTTGTTAAGAGGCCGAGACGCCGCACAAAGCCATGCTTTCTATCTGTCTCTCGAACAGCAAACTCTGTTTTTGTACAAAAGGTGGCGGGCAACTGCGCCCGGCCTGCCGCGATTTGAAGCGCTCACCGGGTTAATCTACGCCAGCCTTTCGCTGGAAGGACAAGAAGAGCTCGCAGAGCCCGCGCTCAAGGCGCTGGCAAGAGAATGCGCGACACAAATTGACGCGCAAGGCGGCCTTGCCACCCGCAATCCCGAAGAGCTGTTATTGGTGTTCACATTGCTCACCTGGGCCGCCACGGCCCTCCGGGACGTAGGGCGCAGCGCACGCGGGGAGCATTTGGCGGCAATCGAGCGGATCGCGCCCACCCTGCGCCACCTGCGTCATGCAGATGGCAGCTTGGCGCGATTTCACGGGGGAGGACGCGGCAACGAAGGCTGGCTTGACCAAGCACTAGCAGCATCAGAAGTGCGGTCAAACCCGGTTGACGGTCTTGCAATGGGTTATGCACGCCTTTCGGCGGGCAGAAGTACAATCGTGATTGATGCTGCCCCCACACCTGAAGGCAGCGCTTCGTTCAATGCCCATGCGAGCACGCTCGCCTTTGAGTTAACCTCGGGACGTCGTGCGCTCATCGTCAACTGCGGCTCAGGGGCATCGTTCGGTCGAGCCTGGCGGCACGCAGGCAGAGCCACCCCGTCGCATTCCACGCTGTCACTCGATGGTTTTTCGAGCGCAAGCCTGAGCGCGCCCGAACGCTACACGGGCCAAGAACAACTGATCAATGGGCCGAGAAATGTCCCAATCGAATTTTCCAGAACAACGGAGGGTCATCAATTTCAAGGCGCGCATGACGGCTACGTTGCTGCCTATGGTTTGACGCATGCGCGCACGCTCTTGCTGTCGCCAGATGGCCGGAGCCTTCGCGGCGATGACATGCTGCTGGCCATGGAGGAGAAGGACAAGCGCCGTTTTGATCGCGAACTCGACGCCAGCACGCTCAAGGGATTTCGCTTTGACGTGCGTTTTCATCTGCATCCAGACGTGGATGCAACCGTGGATATGGGCGGGATGGCCGTTTCGCTGGGACTAAAAAGCGGTGAAATCTGGATCTTCAAACAGGAAGGAAAGCACCACTTGCGGCTTGAAGACAGCGTTTATCTTGACACCAAACGGCTCAAACCGCGCGGTTCCCGTCAGATCGTGATTTCTGGGAAAGCCCTTGGGTATGCAACCAGGATCAGCTGGTCCTTGTCGAAAGCCCGCGAAACTGCGATTGGCGTTCGAGATTTATCACGCGACGCACCGCTTTTGGCGGAGGACGAATGAAAGGAACAAACACATGATCGACCTCGCGCCAATAAAACGCGCCTTGATTTCGGTATCAGACAAAACCGGCTTGATCGATCTGGCTCAGGCCCTTTCTGAACACGAAATTGAATTGATCAGCACGGGTGGCACAGCCGCCGCTTTACGGGCTGCGGGACTTGCCGTGCGCGATGTTGCGACTGTGACAGGCTTTCCAGAGATGATGGATGGGCGGGTGAAAACGCTGCACCCAGCCATACACGGGGGGCTTCTGGCGTTGCGCAACGACCCAGCGCACCAAGACGCTATGGCGGCGCATGACATCGGAGCCATCGACCTTGTTGTCGTAAACCTCTACCCCTTTGAAGAAACGATCGCGCGCGGTGCAGACGATCATGAAGCGGTCGAGAACATCGACATCGGCGGCCCTGCAATGATCCGCTCCGCCGCAAAAAACCATGAAGCAGTCACTGTGGTCGTTGACACAGAAGACTATGACGCGCTGGTAGGCGAGCTGCAGTCAAACAAGGGGCATACAAGCCTAGCCCTGCGACGACGGTTGGCACAAACGGCCTATGCAAGAACAGCGGCCTACGACACAGCGGTGAGCAATTGGTTGGCAACTCGTGTCCCCGGTGTCCCGCGCCGCCAGAATTTCACCGGCAGACTTTCCCAAGAACTCCGTTACGGAGAGAATCCGCATCAGAGTGCCGCGTTTTATACAGATGGTGGTAAATCACCCGGCATCGCCACCGCCTATCAACACCAAGGAAAGGCGCTGTCGTACAATAATATTAACGACACAGATGCTGCTTTTGAACTTGTCAGCGCATTTGATCCGAAAGAAGGGCCTGCTTGCGCCATCATCAAGCATGCAAACCCCTGCGGTGTCGCGAGAGGCGAGAGCGTGTTGGCTGCCTACAAAAGCGCATTCGACTGTGACCGGACTTCCGCTTTTGGCGGCATTGTCGCTTTGAACCAACCGCTTGACGCGGTCACGGCAGAAGCGATCAGCAGTATCTTTACCGAAGTTGTCATCGCGCCCGGCGCAGATCCAGAAGCTATCGAAATTTTTTCTGAGAAGAAGAACCTTCGGTTGCTCACGACGCAGGCACTGGCGCCCCCGGGCATCCCCTCGCGCGAGGTGCGCCAGGTGTCGGGTGGTTATCTGGTACAAGACAAAGACATTGGCCGACCGACCCCTGAAGCACTAGACATCGTGACCAAGCGCAGACCGACTGATCAAGAATTCAAAGACATGATGTTTGCGTGGGTGGTTGCCAAACACGTGAAATCAAATGCCATCGTCTATGCGAAAAATGAGGCAACAGTGGGGATCGGCGCGGGCCAGATGAGCCGCGTGGACAGCACCCGCATCGCGGCGCGCAAATCGCAAGATATGGCGGCGGAAATTGGCGCTGAAACACCCCTGACACAAGGCGCAGTTGTGGCATCTGACGCGTTCTTCCCGTTTGCAGATGGCCTAGTCGCCGCCGCCAAGGCCGGTGCAACTGCAGTGATCCAACCGGGTGGTTCAGTGCGCGATGACGAAGTGATCGCCGCGGCAGACGACGCAGGGCTGGCCATGGTCTTTACCGGCATGCGCCACTTCCGGCATTGAGGCCAGCACATGCGCGTGATCTTTTGGGCGGCAGCTGCAGCGTTTTTGATCGACCAAACAAGCAAATACGTCGTCATTCACCTTCTAGAGCTTTGGCGCATCCGGGCGATTGATGTCATGCCGCCGATCCTCAATTTTCGGTACGGTGAAAATCGCGGTATTAACTTTGGGTTGGGTACCGGTGTAAGTGTCTGGGTTTTAATCGGGATCGCCTTGGTGATCTGTTTTGCCGTTTTGTTGTGGGCCAGCCGCCAGAGGCTGTCACCCATCGCGAAAGTCTGCGCCGGACTTCTGGTCGGCGGCGCGTTAGGGAATGTGTTGGATCGATTGGTTTACGGTTACGTTTTGGACTTTTTGAACATGTCCTGTTGCGGCATTCAGAACCCCTTTGTTTTCAATGTGGCCGACGTGTTTATCTTTGCCGGCGCAATCGGACTGATCTTTTTGGTAGATGATCAAGGCACAGGGGCCGGGAGACGCGGGAAAAAACCTGAGTGACATTACCCGCTGGCCTGAGCTAGACAGGCTTGGAGTAGGAGACCTTCATGCGCCGCCGTTTTCTCATTTTACTGATCCCGATTGCTGTCGCGGGCTGCGCAAATAACGGCTTAAGAGACTTGCAGCCGCCGTCATCTGGCCCCGATGAGTTCTTGGTTCAGCCAGCAAAGCAATTGGTGCAGCCACCCAATTACACGACATTGCCACCGCCAACTCCAGGAGAGGGGAACTTGGTCGATAGATCTGCGCTTGATGAAGGCGTAGCAGCAGTGGGCGGCAGACCGGAGCGTGCGGACGCTGCTGTACCCGCGAGCGATGGTGCACTTGTTCAATATGCCAGTCGTCTTGGTGTATCGCCGAATATTCGCGATGAGCTTGCCCAAGAGGACGCAGATTTCAGACGAAGGCAGGCGCGTTTCACGCAAATCCGCTTGTTTCAGGTTGATCGCTACAACGAAGCCTATCGTCGTCAAAAGCTGGACGCCGCTGAAGAGGCACGTAAATGGCGGCGTGCCGGCGCTCGGACACCCTCCTCCCCACCTTCGTAAAGCGTTCATGGCGTTACGTGGGAAGGGCGCTAAGGCTTGCGGCCTTCAGCCTGATAAGATCGATTCGCTTGCACCTCCCTGCCCAACAGGCATTACTGGGCAGCGCTGTTGCGCACCCCGGGGGCGGCGCTAGGTCGGTTTCGGTGAGGTATCTGAGGTTTAAGATCAACGGCTTGACGGCATGTCAACTTAGACCTGGATCACTTGTTCGCCGTCTCTCCCATCGGTCGAACGCGAAAAGGGGTGCGAGATATCTCAAGTTAACGTCGAAACGCTTCACGCAGCCGCTCAGTTCACGTTCTCGCAAGACTACTTGAATGTCTGCATTCGCAACGTACCTCTGCAGTCATCGCAGTGGTTGGAGGTAGCTAATGACTGAGGGAAGAAGGCTTGTTGCACTCTGCACGGCTGTTTGGATAGGTCTTGTTGGCGCCGGGCAAGCAGATGACGCAGTCACCTACTTTCAGCTAGATAACGGCATGGATGTCGTCGTGGTGGAAGACCATCGCGCCCCCGCGGTACAGCAGATGGTATGGTATCGCGCAGGATCAGCAGATGAGCCCAAAGGCGCATCTGGCGTGTCTCATTTCCTTGAGCATCTTTTGTTCAAAGCAACTGAGAACTTGGCCTCGGGTGAATTCTCTGCAACCGTTGCAGCAAATGGGGGGCGCGACAACGCATTTACGAGCTACGATTATACTGCTTATTTTCAACGCGTTGCCTCAGACCGGCTCGAACTCATGATGCGCATGGAAAGCGATCGCATGCGCAATATCCGTTTGACAGCAGATGACATCGCGACCGAACGCGGTGTGATTATTGAAGAGCGTAAGCAGCGCACTGAAACAAGTCCGGGCGCTTTGTTGAATGAGCGTATGTCAGCGGCGCAATTCGTGAACCATGGATATGGCGTGCCCATTATCGGCTGGATGCATGAAATGGAAACGCTGAGCATGGATGACGTGCTGTCATTCTACGACACGTTCTATGCACCAAATAATGCGATTTTGGTCGTCTCTGGCGATGTCGAGCCCGCCGAGGTGCGCAGCCTGGCCGAAAGATACTACGGCTCAATCCCAGCTAATCCTGCGATAGCACCGCGCGCACGCGTTCAAGAGCCACCTCAGTTGGCCGAGCGCCGCTTGATCATGCGAGACGCACGCGTCGCGCAACCTTATGTCAGCCGATCTTACATCGCGCCGGAGCGGGATCCTGGTGCGCAGGAAAAAGCTGCCGCACTGACCATGCTTGCAGAAATTCTGGGCGGTGGGACAACTTCTTATTTGGCGGAAAAGCTGCAGTTTGACGCCCAGATCGCAACATATACGGGTGCTTTCTATCGCGGTGGCACGTTGGACGATACGACTTTTGACTTGGTCGTTGTACCCGCTGCTGGTGTCTCGCTGAAGGATGCAGAGGCTGCGATGGATACCGCCTTAGCAGACTTTCTGCGCGAGGGGGTGGATGCCAAACAGCTTGATCGGATCAAAATGCAAATACGCGCCAATCAGATATACGCCCGGGACAACGCAGATCGCGTGGCAAATCGGTACGGACGCGCGCTTGCCATCGGGTTGAGCGTGGAAGACGTGCAAGAATGGCCCGAGATACTGAATGCAGTAACCGCCGAGGATATCATCGCTGCAGCCCGCGACGTGCTTGACAAACGAGGGTCTGTGACCGGCTGGCTCATGCAAGAGGAGATCACCCAATGAGAGCTCTCTATGCGATCATCATATCCCTTTTTGTTGTCTCACCTCTTCGGGCAGAGGTGGATATCAAACTGGTGGAAAGTCCAGGCGGATTGAAAGCCTGGCTGGTTGAGGAACCCTCAATCCCTTTCGTTGCCCTTGAAATACGCTTCAGGGGCGGGGCTTCCCTGGATGCGCCTGGCAAGCGCGGGGCCGTCAATATGATGACCGCGCTTTTGGAAGATGGGGCCGCAGATATGGATGCGCGGGCGTTTCAACGCGCCACCGAAAGCCTTGCAACCAGTTTTGACTTTGATGCCGGGCACGACGAAGTTTCTGTGTCGGCGCGGTTCTTGACCGAAAATCGCGATGCTTCAGTGACGCTGTTGCGTGCAGCGCTGATGGAACCCAGGTTTGATGAAGATGCGATCGAAAGGCTGCGTGGGCAGTTGATATCGGTCATTCAATCCGATCAGAAAGACCCCGATGAGATTGCCAGAGAGACATTTAATCGGATCCTGTATGGCGATCATCCCTATGGAAGCGCCATCAATGGTACGGTCGAAAGCGTTACGGCGTTGACCCGCGCCGATCTTGTCGACGCGCACCGCGCGGTTTTGGCACGTGATCGCATTTACATCGGGGCTGTGGGTGACATAACTCCTGAGGAGCTTGGCACACTCATGGATACGCTCTTGGGTGATCTGCCAGCCACCGGCGCACCGATGCCAAAACGGGCGGAGGTGACGTTCCCCCCGGCAGGCGAGACCGTCGTGGATTTTCCGACGCCGCAATCCGTCGCAATCTTTGGACAGCGCGGGATCACTCAGGACGATCCAGACTACTTTGCTGCAATTATCCTAAATCACGTGTTGGGTGGCGGATCATTCGAAAGCAGATTAATGAGCGAGGTCCGAGAGAAACGCGGGCTTACCTATGGCGTCTACTCCTATCTTGCCCCGCGTGACCTGGCGGAGGTGTATCAGGGGTCGGTGAGATCTTCGAATGACAGGATCGCTGAGGCGATCGCAGTCATACGCGCGGAATGGGCCAAAGCGGCCGAAAGGGGCGTGACGCCAGAAGAGCTTGACGCGGCGAAGACCTATATCACGGGCGCCTACCCGCTCAGGTTCGACGGCAATAGCCGCATTGCGAATATTCTCGTCGGCATGCAGATGATCGATTTACCCATCGACTACATCCCGACACGCAATGATCGCGTTGAGGCCGTAACACTTGACGATGTGAACCGAGTGGCGCGATCGCTCTTGGATCCTGAAAGGCTGCACTTTGTCGTGGTTGGGCAGCCCGAGGGGCTATTATCTTCCACTGCGGGTAACTAACGATTTGCAACTGGTACGTGCTTTAAGCATCCGGCTCTAACCCTAAAACACCTTGTCCAAACCGCCTAAAGCCTCCGGTTTTAAACCTGCTACACCCCGTTCCCTATCACCGTCTCGCCCAACAGGTTCTGTTGGGCCACGCCGTTCCGTCCCTACGGGGCGGCGCGACTGCGTCACTCCCCGGACCGGCGCTAAGTCGCTTATTGCTAAGTATGTCAGGTTAAAGTTCGGGTGCTTTAAGCGGCATTTCGTGGGGCGGGATGCCGCAGCCAAACAGTGCCTGTGGGGGGGGAACAGTGCTAAGGGGAACGGGCTGTACCAGATTTAAGGCCGAATACGCTGAACTGCGCTACACTGTCCGCTCAACCATCAATTTTTTGATCTTGGCGATAGCAGCGGCCGGATTGAGCCCCTTTGGACATGTCTTTGCGCAATTCATAATTGTGTGACAGCGATAGAGCTTGAAGGGATCTTCCAAGTTATCCAAACGCTCTCCCGTCGCCTCATCTCGGCTGTCGATAATCCAGCGGTAAGCATGCAGCAAAGCCGCGGGTCCAAGATAGCGGTCACCGTTCCACCAGTAACTCGGGCAAGAGGTCGAACAACACGCGCACATGATGCACTCATAGAGGCCGTCAAGCTTCTCGCGATCCTCGATCGACTGGCGCCACTCCTGAGCTGGTGATGGCGTATCCGTCTCAAGCCAGGGGCGAATACTGGCATGCTGTGCATAGAAATGCGTCAGATCTGGGATTAGGTCTTTGATGACCGGCATATGCGGCAGCGGATATATTTTCACCGCCCCCTTCACCTCGGCCACGCCGTATGTGCAGGCAAGAGTATTGATCCCATCGATGTTCATCGCGCAAGATCCGCAAATCCCCTCTCGACAGGATCGACGAAATGTAAGGGTCGGATCAATTTCGTTTTTGATCTTGATCAGCGCATCCAAAATCATTGGGCCGCAGGTATCCAAATCAACGAAATACGTGTCGATCATCGGGTTTTTGCCATCGTCGGGGTTCCAACGATAAATATGAAACTCTTTGACATTGGTCGCACCGTCTGGCTTCGGCCAAGTCTTGCCCTTTGTCATGCGCGAATTTTTTGGAAGCGTAAGCTGTACCATCTGGCAACTCCCCTTTGGGTGCGTGCACCCTGTCCCTAAACGCCCATGTGGCGCATTCTATCCACGCGGCGTCACGAACGGACGAACAGCGTGTTCCCCTCAGTCTCAAACCGCCGCGCGTTAAACCCTCGTTGTAACAGAAGATCGGCTATCTCTGTTTGCCACAACGCCGCATGCGCCGTTTCCATCAAAATAACCTCTGGCAACCAGCCATCAGCGTTAATGAGCGGTCTCAGCACACGATCCTCGCTACCCTCCACATCAAGCTTGATCATCGATATCTCAAATCCTGAAGGATCGTCCTCTATAAAGTCCAGGATGGATCGTACCTTTACTTGCTGCGTCGCTCTTACACGCCCTTTCCTTTTAGGAACCAACGAACATTGGCCAAGGTTCCAGTTATTCTGATAAAGCACCGCATTGCCGGATACATCGCCCAATGCGCAATCAAACACATCAACGCGCGCCTCTAGGTTGTTAAGGCGCAGATTGTGATTGAGACGGCTTCGCGTGACCGGATGAGGTTCAAAGGAACTGATGCGGCTGCCTGATGCCGTTGCCATGGCGAAAGGCACGGTGAAAACGCCCGTATTCGCCCCAACGTCTAAAATGAAAGCGCGCCGCCCTTCGATCAATTCAATCAAGGCAGTGAGGGACTTTATTTCAGGCGGCACACCGTCCAACCAAAGACAGCGATCAGTATAATTGTCCGTTGGATCGACGTGCATCCGCATGCCTAGAAAATCAATCTCTGCCGGCGGCAAATCATCTGACATCTTGTGACGCATGGGGCGATCAGCTTGCCTGAATGCCTCTCTCGCCGTTGCGATCCGCGCGTCACTACCAGCCGAAATTTGACCAATCAAACTGTTCGCCACCATTTTACGCCCCAGACGTGTCACGCAGACAGGCTTTGGTGCTGTCACGGCTCAAAATGCGCCTTATCGCGACCGTTGTTTCCGCGTCTGCACCAACAATTCGGTCTTGCGCAAAGCCGCGCAGCTCTGCGGCGGTGGCATTGCCAATCACGCAGTTGGTGAAGGGTTCAAGCAGCGCCTTTGGGACCTCGTCAAATTCGGTGGCAATCACCTCGGCCACCACCACCTTGGTACCCGCACGCGCGGTATCATCGACCGACTGGGCGAAGTCTGAACATCCAGCAAATGTTGTCATTGTACACACCAAAACCGGAGCGCCAGCGCGCATCTTCAATACACCCGTGCCTTCGGCGCGATCTTGTTCAAGTCGATGCCACCTTCGTTGTGGCTGGTTAGCGGCTTCAAATGCACGCCACGGAAACCGAGCGATGCCTCGTTACCTTTAAACCAGATCAATGAATGCTTGCGCCAATCTTTGTCATCACGATCTGGATAATCCTCATGCGCGTGCGCACCGCGGCTTTCTTTGCGCGCTGCAGCGGCTGTGATAGTGGCCACAGCATTTGGCATCAGATTGGTCAATTCCAGCGTTTCCATCAAATCAGAATTCCACACCAGCGATTTGTCGGTCACGCGCAAATCATCCATTTTATCCGCGACATCGACCATCTTTTGACGGCCTTCCTCAAGCGTCTTGTCCGTGCGGAACACAGCCGCATCGGCCTGCATGGTCTTTTGCATTTCCAACCGCAGTTCGGCAGTAGGCACATGCCCTTTTGCGTATCGTAGCCCATCGAATCTGCTGAACGCCGCCTCAACCGAACGCTTGTTTGGTTTTGGCACAGGAGCGGTAGCATCCACCACATCCTTTGCCCGTATTGCTGCGGCACGCCCAAACACCACAAGATCAATCAATGAGTTTGAACCCAGGCGATTCGCACCATGAACAGACGCACAGCCAGCCTCACCCACCGCCATCAAGCCGGGCGCGACGTTGTCTGGATTGTTCTTGGTCGGTGCCAGCACCTCGCCCCAATAGTTGGTGGGGATGCCGCCCATATTGTAGTGAACCGTCGGCAAAACCGGGATCGGCTCTTTCGTCAAATCCACACCAGCAAAAATCCGCGCGGATTCTGAGATGCCGGGCAAACGCAAATCGAGCGTTTCAGGCGGAAGATGGTTGAGGTGAAGATGAATGTGATCACCATTTTCGCCCACACCGCGACCTTCGCGTATCTCCATAGTCATACAACGGCTGACCACGTCACGCGATGCGAGATCTTTGTATGTTGGCGCGTAGCGTTCCATAAAACGCTCACCTTCAGAGTTGGTCAAATAACCGCCTTCGCCGCGCGCACCCTCGGTGATCAGACAGCCTGCACCGTATATTCCTGTCGGATGAAACTGGACAAATTCCATGTCTTGCAATGGCAAACCCGCGCGCGCGGTCATGCCGCCACCATCGCCGGTGCACGTGTGTGCGGATGTGGCCGAGAAATAGGCACGGCCATAACCACCCGTTGCTAAGACGACCATCTTGGCGGCAAACAGGTGCATGGAACCATCGTCAAGCTTCCAACACAGAACGCCTTGGCACACGCCATCCTCAGACATGATCAGATCGATCGCGAAATACTCAATGTAGAACTCAGCGTTGTTTTTCAGCGACTGACCATAGAGCGTGTGCAAGATCGCGTGGCCTGTCCGATCCGCGGCAGCGCAGGTACGCTGCACGGGAGGACCTTCACCATACTCAGTGGTGTGACCCCCGAATGGGCGTTGATAGATTTTGCCATCCTCTGTGCGGCTGAAAGGCACGCCATAGTGCTCAAGCTCATACACAGCTTTTGGTGCTTCCCGCGCGAGGTATTCCATCGCGTCGGTGTCTCCCAACCAGTCGGAGCCTTTCACGGTGTCATACATATGCCATTGCCAACTATCAGGCCCCATGTTCCCCAAGCTCGCGGCGATGCCGCCCTGTGCGGCAACAGTATGAGACCGGGTCGGAAAAACTTTTGAGATACAGGCGGTTCGGAACCCCTGTTCCGCCATACCCAGTGTGGCCCTAAGACCAGCACCGCCTGCGCCTACGACGACGACGTCGTATTCGTGGGTTTCATAATCGTATGCAGCCATCTGAGAGCCTTTCCTAGTGGCAGATGCGGTTAAAGTGCTAGTTTGGCGACCGCAAAAACGCCCGCCACGATTAAAGTGTAACAAAACGCTGTCACAGCAACGAGTGTAAGCTTTCCCGCCAGACCGTGCACGTAATCCTCCACAGCAACTAGCGTCTCGCTCATCAAATGAAAGATTACCACGGCCATCGTCAGTACAGAGATCAACGCTGGCAATGGACGACTGTAGTAAACAAGCACCTCTTCATGTCCGCCATTGAGCCCGATTGCGAAGGTTATAACGAAAGCGGGCACCAGCACGACCAACAGCATAGATGTCACCATCATTTGCCAATGATGATGTGTCCCTTGCCTCCCAGACCCTAGGCCCAGTGCTCTTTTCCGATCTGTCAAAAATCTCTGTGCCATGGTCCCGACCCGTCAAAATACAATCAGTACAGCAACCGCGGCGAGCGTTGAAATGCCAAACATGCCAAGCGCGAGTTTTTCCGAAGTGGGTACATCAAGGCAGTAGCCAAAATCCCAAATCACGTGCCTCAAGCGACCCAACATGTGGTAGGTGATTCCCCAAACGGCACCGATCATAACGACATCGCCCAGCCAACTCCGCATGAGACCGTCGATAAAATCGAACGCGCCGGGTGATGTTGCCGCAGCCAAAAACCACCAAATCACCAGGGTTGCAGGCAGCAATGACCCTATACCGGTGATCCGCACTAGAATGGATGACATTGACGTAAGTTGAGGTCGATAGACCTGCAAATGTGGGGAAAGGGGACGGTTGCCCCGGTTCACGTCGGCCATGCCTTCGATCCCTTCACGGTTGGCTATTTCTCATTGGCTTAGGACACCTTAGCAAATTTTGCCGCAATGTCACGCCGTCACGCGCAAATGCCGCGCTTGTCGCTTTTCATTTAAAGAAAATTTCGCGCCGCGCAACTGCAAGCTATTTTTTGTGATCACGCATTTTCATGTCGTGATCACAAAACTCTATTCATCCAGAAAACTCAGCTGTTTCAGTGTTTCGCGCTGCAATTTGCGACGAATTTGCTCAGGATAGTCTTCAAAGCCATTCGCCGTAACAACAAAGGCACGCTCCCCAACAATCACGTTTTCGAAGAAATATCCGGTCAAATCAGTCTTATCGGTTTCGATCGCCAAAGCATTTACCGTTATGTTCTGCGCCTTCAGGAGCGGATGCAAACTGCGCGGCGCGATCCCTTCGTTCGACACCCCATCGCCAGAAACATCGATGACCTTGCGCGCGCACTGCGAGACCGCCGAAAATGCACTGATGCTCAGGCTCAATGCCTCCCCGATCGCGGTAGAGTAGTTACGCCAAACCCGCGGAGAAGACGCAACCGCATCGGCAAAACGCGCGACATCTTGAGCCGCGCGCATCTGCATCCACGGCAAGCTTTGCACCTGTCGCGAGGAACCAGACCATTGAATAAGTGTGAGTTGCGCCTGTTGATCAACTAAAGCGTCCGTCACGATCCCATCTTTAAGGGCGGCTGACAGACCGCGCATCTGCACTTCATACTCGGCAGGATCAACAGACCCGGACACATCCACAGCCAGCACCAGGGCTAACCCGCATGCACCAGCCCAGCGCGGCAGGAACAACAACGTCAGAGAACAGAGCAATCGCATGAACGCAGCCTACTCTACGGCAGCGCGTTTTCCATCACACTTTTGCCCGCCATCACGCAAAGAGAAAGCGCGCCAGGATAAGCGCGCTGTGCTAAGCTGCCTGCTAGCTCAGGCTTTCGTCAATGGATTTGCATGCCTCAACCAAGCCTTTCACGGCACCAACAGAGTGTTCGAACATAGCTTGCTCTTCCTTGTCCATCTCGATCTCTACGATGCGCTCCACGCCCGAGGCGCCGATAACAGTTGGGACGCCCACGTAAAAGCCATTCAACCCATACGCGCCGTCGACATAAGCTGCGCAAGGAAGCACACGCTTTTGATCTTTCAAAAAGCTCTCGGCCATTTCAATCGCAGACGTCGCCGGCGCATAGAAAGCGGACCCTGTTTTCAACAACCCAACGATCTCTGCCCCACCATCGCGCGTGCGCTGTACAATGGCATCCAGATTTTCTTGCGTGGTCCATCCCATCTTAACGAGATCCGGCAATGGGATCCCAGAAACGGTCGAATAACGAACGAGAGGCACCATTGTATCGCCATGCCCACCCAGGACAAACGCTGTCACATCCTTCATAGACACGTTGAACTCGGTCGCCAAAAAATGGCGGAAACGGGCGGAATCGAGGACGCCGGCCATGCCGCAAACCTTTTGATGCGGCAGGCCCGAAAACTCTCTTAACGCCCAAACCATCGCATCGAGCGGATTTGTGATGCAGATCACAAAAGCATCGGGCGCATGTGCCGCGATCCCCTCACCAACAGATTTCATCACCTTGAGATTAATACCCAAAAGATCATCACGGCTCATCCCTGGTTTACGCGCGACACCTGCGGTCACAATGCAGACGTCAGCCCCCGCGATATCGGCATAGTCTTGCGTTCCAGATAAGGTTGCATCGAACTTCCCACTGGGCCCCGATTCTGCGATGTCGAGCGCTTTCCCCTGCGGTATGCCCTCAGCAATGTCGAACATGACGACGTCGCCCAGTTCTTTCAAAGCTGCAAGATGTGCAAGTGTCCCGCCGATCTGACCCGCGCCAATTAACGCGATTTTGGGTCTGGCCATAGTGTGTCTCCGTTGCGATTTCCCTGACGTGCGGGATATCGAAATGCCCCCCACCCTGCAAGCTGGCGCTGACTAAACACCTGCAATGCAGCATAACTCTTGGCGCTGACTGAGAAATTTCTTTTGTGATAGTGGTGTCACCGCCTTCAACTTCAGTTCAACGGCAATGGCTTTCCGAGTCAACTTGATTTGTGAAATGCTTGATCTGAACTCAACCCACACAAAGCCTTCCCCTCCCTGACCGATGCTGACTTTGGATTTTTTCTTTTTCTGCGTTGCCGGCCCGGCGGTGGTTTTCGCGGGCATATCCAAAGGCGGATTTGGATCGGGCGCGGCCTTTGCCTCGGCGGCTGTTCTTGCACTGGTGATAGAGCCCGGGCTTGCCCTGGGCGTGATGCTGCCCCTGCTGATGCTGATCGATATTGCCGCTCTCAAACCCTATTGGCGAAAATGGAGCGCGCCAGATGTCAGACTTCTGCTTCTGGGCGGCGTGCCGGGCGTGCTTGTAGGTGCCGCTTTCTACACCGTGGCATCGCCCGACCTTTTCCGTCTCTTGATTGGCGGCGTGGCTTTGGGATTTGTCGCTTGGCAAATCATCACGCGTCGGGGATGGCTGCAAAGCTCTCAGCAAAAACTCCCCGACGCTTACGGCTTCATATTGGGTACGCTTGCCGGATTTACCACCTTCATTAGTCATGCGGGCGGGCCGCCGGCAGCGATATTCTTGCTGCGTAGGGGATTGAGCAAAACGCAATATCAATCCACGACGGTACTGCTTTTCTGGGTTCTCAATATCGTCAAGTTCGTGCCCTATGCTTTGCTAGGGATGTTCACCGCACAAACCCTTCTCGCAAACATTGTACTGGCACCTTTTGCACTTCTAGGGACTTGGATCGGCGTCCACGCACATCGTGTCGTGTCAGAGAGGATGTTTTTTGGGATCACCTACGCCCTGTTGCTGCTTACCGGTGGAAAGCTGATCTGGGATGGCCTGGCATAGACGTACAAGAACAGCAGGCATGTTTCACGGCGGCTCGCCTTAGGCATCACTGTCCTGGGTCGGCAGCGCCTCGACAACTTCCTCAAAAGCTTGGCCGGACGCCACTAAGCACGTAAGGCCGTTGGGCGTTGTCACTGTGATGGTCCAGCTGCCCGTGGCCTCTGACGCGAAAACCTCAATCACAGCGTTGTTTGCGCCAAGTCCGACGGACTGCCGCGTTTCGCCATAGCTTTCAGCAAGCCGAGTAAGCACCACATCGCGCGGCGCGCAATTACGCCACTGCTGTGCCTCAACAGAGCCGGTTGTCGTCAGTAGTAAGGAGGTGAGCATAGCCAGCCCCCCGATCATATTCGCCTTGCTTGTATACGTCATTGTTCATGCCTTCCTTGTAAGGTCTTACCCATGATTCAACGTCCGTCCGACAACGCCCGCGTTGAAGATGACCAGGGTGATCCGGCAGTTTCAAACGTCACAAAGACCATCGCCGTCACTGAGTGCCGCGCACCGCATGCCAACGCTTCGTCGTAACGCCACAATCCTGAAACAAGAGGATTGAAATTAGGGTTAATGCAGCGTCCTAAGGCGCGTTGCATTTGAAATATGCTGCATCGCGGCAAAATGAACTTGAACTTTTTGATCAAAAATGCACCTGTGCGCGCAATTTTGTAACGCTATTCCCGACACGGAGTTTCAATGCCGAAAATAGCCCGACCTCTCCGCTCTGTGCTGTATATTCCGGGGTCCAAGCCCCGTGCGCTGGAAAAAGCACGAAAGCTGCCATGCGACGCGATCATTTTCGATCTGGAAGATGCTGTTACCCCGGACGAAAAATCGATCGCACGCGACACGCTTGCCAAAGCCCTGTCAGAGGGCGGGTATGGAAGCCGGTACAAAGTTGTGCGCATCAACGCGCTAGATACCCCTTGGGGGAGAGAGGATTCAGCAGCAGCGGCGCAGATGGCGCCCGACGCTATTTTGCTTCCGAAAGTGAATGAACCTGCGGATTTGGAAGAGTTATCCGCGCTGGTGGGAGACATTCCCCTTTGGGCGATGATGGAAACACCGCTGGCAATGATAAATGCATCCTCGATTGCAACGCATCCACGCCTGCAGGCGATGGTAATGGGCACCAATGATTTGGCCAAAGACCTGCAAAGCCACGCGCGGGCGGATCGGATGCCGCTGATGACAGGCCTTGGCCTGTCGGTTTTGGCGGCAAAAGCTCATGGCTGCGCGATCATTGACGGTGTTTACAATGCCTTTAAAGATGACGACGGGTTGCGGGTTGAATGCGACCAGGGACGTGACATGGGATTTGACGGCAAAACGCTGATCCATCCCGCGCAGCTTGACATTGCAAGTGCCGCCTTCTCACCCTCCGAGGAAGAGATCGCGTTGGCCCGCCGTCAGATTGCCGCCTTCGAGGAAACGGAAGCAGCGGGTCAGGGTGTTGCTGTGGTCGATGGTAAGATCGTTGAAAACCTGCATGTGGCCACCGCGCGGGAAACCCTTGCTAAGCTGAAGGCCATCCAAGCCCTGACTGATGAGTAAATTATTTCGGTTTGAGGTTTCGAGGCTGATCACAACCTGCGTTCTTTGCCTTTTGGCGCGTGGGTGTTGGCTGCCTCATGAAATCAAAGCACGCGAAAAAGGCGCGGTCGGCCGACGTGGATGTGTCTGAAAAAGCGCAGATCAAAATCACAACAAACCATCGGAGACCGATGATGACAAAAACAAATTCAGGGCGCTTCTTTGAGGATTATCGAGTTGGCGAAACGCTGCACCACGCTGTGCCGCGCACCGTTACTGAGGGTGAGCGTGCGCTCTACCACATGCTCTATCCCGCACGCCACGCGCTCTACTCCTCAAATGATTTCGCGATCAACTGCGGGTTAAAATCCAGCCCTTTGGATGACATGATCACTTTTCACATTGTGTTCGGTAAAACCGTGCCAGATGTTTCTTTGAATGCTGTCGCCAACCTGGGATATGCGCAGGGACGGTGGCTTGCGCCGGTCTGGCCCGGTGACACGTTACAAAGCGCTTCAGAAGTGATTGGCTTAAAGCAAAACTCAAACGGCAGAACAGGGGTTGTCTACGTCAAGACCTGGGGCAGAAATCAACACGCGCAGACAGTGCTCGAATACGTGCGTTGGGTCATGGTGCGAAAGCGGGATTTGGATGCGCCAGCACCTGAAACGGTGGTTCCCAACTTGCCTTCTGCGCTAGCCCCCGATCAGCTCGTCGTGCCATCAGGGCTGGATTTCTCGAACTACAACTTCACGCTTGCCGGAGAACCCCATCGGCTAAGCGACTACGTCGTTGGCGAAAAAATTGATCATGTAGACGGTGTAACGATAGAAGAAGCAGAGCATATGATGGCGACCCGCCTTTGGCAAAACACCGCCAAGGTGCACTTTGACAAGGCTGCGCGTCCCGACGGCACGAGACTTATCTACGGTGGACATGTCATCTCACTCGCGCGCGCTCTGTCATTTAATGGTTTGGCGAATGCGCAGATGGTTGTGGGCCTAAATGGTGGGGCGCATGCAAACCCCTGCCTTGCAGGCGACACCGTCCGCGCCTGGTCTGAAGTCTTGGACATTGCAGAGACCGTCGCTCCGGGTGTCGGCGCCATTCGGTTGCGGTTGGTCGCGACCAAGGGCACCAACACATTTGCACTCAAGGGAGAAGACGGAAAGTACCTGCCTGAGGTGCTGCTCGATCTGGATTACTGGGCGCTCATGCCTTCCTAGCCGACGTCCCAGATGATGCGTGGGCTGAAATAGCAAACCGCTGAGCATGCTAACGCCATCGAGCTTAAACCTGATAGACCTTGCTCAAAGCGCCTCAGTGTCGCCCCGTGGGGGCAGAACGGCGCGGCCCGACAGAAGCTGTTAAGCGGGACGGTGATAGGAAAAGGTTTGTATCAGGGTTAAGGTCGGATGCTTTAAAGTGCCGTTTTTCTGTTTTGAGTTAAACTCAGCGCGCTGGCATCGCTCTACGCGGGCAAATATCTTGTGCGAAAGCTGCATTTACTCATTTTTGTGATCACTTGAATCTTAACCGTGATCACAAACGGCACTTTTGACTAGATTTCAGTGGCTAACTGCGAAATTGTCGCACCGACGAGAAGATTCACCGATTAGCCCCCGGTGACTTGAACCAAGCGGGACCCTCCAGATGAATATACACGAATACCAGGCGAAAGCCTTGCTGCGCAGCTATGGGGCGCCTGTCTCTGATGGACGCGTGGTGCTGAAGGCAGAGGATGCCAAAAATGCAGCAGGAGAACTGGATGGTCCGTTGTGGGTTGTAAAAGCTCAAATCCACGCGGGGGGACGCGGCAAAGGACACTTCAAAGAGACCGACGCAGGTGACGCAGGTGGCGTTCGCCTAGCCAAATCCGTGGAAGAAGCGGCTCAAGAAGCGAAAAAAATGCTGGGCCGCACATTGGTGACGCATCAGACCGGTCCACTGGGTAAGCAAGTGAACCGCATCTACATCGAAGACGGTTCAGGCATCGAGCGAGAGCTTTATCTCGCACTGCTGGTTGACCGGCAAACCTCCCGAATTTCTTTTGTCTGTTCGACAGAAGGTGGCATGGACATCGAAGAGGTCGCGGCCAACACGCCTGATAAAATCCTCAGCTTTGCGGTTGATCCGGCAACCGGCTACCAAGCATTTCATGGCCGTCGCATCGCATTCTCGTTGGGTTTGGAAGGCAAACAGATCAAGCAATGCGTTGGCTTGATGGAGCTCTTGTACAGAGCGTTCACAGAAAAAGACATGGAGATGCTGGAGATCAACCCTCTGATCGTCACAGACACGGGCGATCTAAAGGTATTGGACGCCAAACTGGGGTTTGACGGCAACGCAATCTACCGCCACGCGGACATCGCAGAGCTGCGCGACACGACCGAAGAGGACCCAAAAGAACTGGAAGCCTCCAAATACGATCTCAACTACATCGCACTGGATGGCGAGATCGGCTGCATGGTGAACGGCGCGGGCTTGGCGATGGCGACGATGGACATCATCAAGCTTTACGGGGCAGAGCCTGCCAACTTCCTCGACGTGGGTGGCGGTGCGACCAAGGAAAAGGTGACCGAGGCTTTCAAGATCATCACCTCGGACCCGAATGTGAAGGGTATCCTGGTCAACATCTTCGGCGGCATCATGCGCTGCGATGTGATTGCTGAGGGCGTTGTGGCGGCGGTGAAAGAGGTGGGCCTTCAGGTCCCGCTGGTCGTGCGCCTGGAAGGGACAAACGTGCAGCAGGGCAAGGACATCATCAACAATTCCGATGTGGACGTGATTGCAGCAGATGACCTGAAAGACGGCGCGCAAAAGATCGTGGCGGCGGTGAAAGGGTAGGAAACCCAAGGATCGGTTTGCAAAGGGCTTTGTTGAATGCGCGCAAGTCTTCAAAATGTGTTTGAGAAAAAGTCGTGGACGGAGGGGGCAGGAACTTCTCGCTCAGGCCAAGGTTCAAGCATGGAGGGCACAAAACGTTTGCGTGCCGCGCTACCGCACGTTTTTAAAGCTTACAACGTGAGAACCTTTTTGGATGCGCCATGCGGTGACTGGTTTTGGATGCAGCACGTCGATCTAGGAGATGTTCAATACATTGGTGGAGACATTTCGAGCGAGATCATCGCGAAACTAAATCAATCATTCGGCTCAGACCAAAGATCGTTTGTTCATTTAGACATAACCTCGGATCCACTACCGAAAGCGGACATGATCATGGTCAGAGATTGCCTGTTTCATTTAAGGTTCTGGTTGCGGTGGGCTTTCTTTAGCAACTTCGTCAACAGCGGCATCCCATATCTCATGACAACGGTTAGCTATCCGTTGGAGAATAAAAACTTGCGGGTAAACGGTGAGTGGGCGCGATTTAATCCTATGCTGCCTCCGTTCAGCTTATCTGATCCGCTAGAGTTGATCCATGAAACCGCTGACGATCTCTCAATGAATTGGAGCGACATTCATCAATCACCACACGCCCGATCAAGCAGGTCCCTGGGTATCTGGCATCGCAACCAGGTAGCAGACGCAATAAACTCCAGAAATACTCAAAACACCGGATAATACCGCCGTGACAACATACTATAGTTGCGGGAAGAAATAAGGAATTCCAAGATGGCCATACTCGTTGACGAAAACACGAAAGTGATCTGCCAGGGGCTAACCGGCTCTCAAGGCACGTTCCATACAGAACAGGCCATTGCCTATGGGACCAATATGGTCGGCGGTGTTACCCCCGGCAAGGGTGGGCAAATCCACCTGGACTTGCCGATTTTCAACTCCGTTCATGAGGCAAAGCGTGCAACAGGCGCAAATGCCTCGGTCATCTATGTCCCGCCACCGTTTGCAGCGGATTCAATCCTCGAGGCGATTGACGCTGAAATGGAATTGATCGTCTGCATCACCGAAGGCATTCCCGTTTTAGACATGATGCGCGTGCAGCGCAGCTTGGAGGATTCACGCTCGCGGTTGATCGGTCCAAACTGCCCCGGCGTGATCACCCCTGGCGCATGCAAAATCGGCATCATGCCTGGCCACATTCACCAACGTGGATCCTGCGGCGTTGTCTCTCGCTCGGGAACGTTGACCTATGAAGCCGTCAAACAGACCTCCGATTTGGGGTATGGTCAGTCCTCCGCCGTGGGCATCGGCGGCGATCCGATAAAGGGGACAGAGCACATAGATGTGTTAGAGATGTTTCTCGCCGATGATGAGACGCAAAGTATCATCATGATCGGAGAGATTGGCGGATCGGCAGAGGAAGACGCTGCGCAATTTCTCGCAGATGAGAAGAAGCGGGGCCGTTGGAAACCGACCGCCGGGTTCATCGCCGGACGCACCGCGCCCCCTGGACGCCGGATGGGTCATGCCGGTGCGATCGTCGCAGGCGGCAAAGGCGGTGCCGAAGACAAGATCGAAGCGATGCGAAGTGCAGGCATCATCGTCGCCGACAGCCCCGCCACCCTGGGTGAAGCTGTCAAAGAAGCAATTGGATAAATGTGTTAGGGTATGGCTATGAAAATGCCTCAATCTATGTTGTCACCGCGTTCAGGTCTTTCGCGCCGGTTGATGCAATTCGCGCTTACGGTGACATTGACCGTGTTTACCGGCGCGGCCTTTGCATCGGAGGCGACCCTGTCATCTGATACTGCGGAAATTTGCGCGCAATATCGCGGTTTCGAAGACGCTTCGCTTGAAACAGCGCTGCGCTCGGCCGGCTGGACGCGCCTCACCTCTGCGCCCGAGCAGACGTTAAAAAACACGTTTCGGGATGGCATGATGATTTCGACAGGCGTCAGCAACGCCAGAAGGATCGACTGGTCAGATGCTCAAAGCAGGGCGGAACGCACAACGGACACGATCATTCAACTTGCAGCAGACGAAAGCATATTGCGCCTTTATGCTTCTGCAAATGAGCCTAGAGCCGTGCTTTCCGTGTTCTTGCGGCCCTTAGAAGAGGTTGATCTGTTCCAGTGTAACTACAGCGGCCCGATCAGTGACCAACATGCCCGCATACTTCAACAAGTGCGAAAGATGGACGAGAACGCAGGGAAATCCATCGTTAACCCAGAGTTTTACGTGATGAAAAGACGCTCGATGCAGCCTTTTGAGAACGGGCAGGGGATGAAGGAAGTAAGTCTGCAGATGTCTCAATACTTGATCGCGATGAGCGACGTTATTGGGCGTAACGCATCAGCCGAGATGGGTTTTTCGCAAGTCACCGTGTATCCGAAATAACTCTCGGGGCCGCGCACCAAACACCAGCAATAGGGCAATAACCATGACCGAACTGCCAGGAAACGACCATTTTCACGCGTCTTCTTTCATGGAGGGGGACAACGCTGCATATCTTGAGCAGATGTATGCGCGGTATGCTTCTGATCCGACGGCAGTTGACGAGGCGTGGCACGCATTTTTCAAAGCGATGGGGGATGAGCGTAAGGCGGTCGAAGCAGAAGCGCAGGGCCCATCTTGGGCACGGCGAGATTGGCCACCGACCCCAGATGGAGATGTTTTTGGGGCTTTGAATGGCATGTGGCCCGAGCCGTTTGAGGCTGAGGCCGCCGCTGAGAAAATAACCGCGAAAGCGGAGACAAAAGGTGTTTCTTTAAGCAACGAACAAGTCAAGCAAGCCGTGCTTGATGCGATCCGAGCGCTCATGTTGATCCGCGCTTATCGGATCCGGGGGCATCTGGCGGCAGATTTAGACCCTCTGGGGATGCGCGACGATATGAGCGATCATCCAGAACTCAGTCCTAAAAGTTACGGGTTTTCGGACGCAGACATGGACCGCCCTATCTTTCTAGATAACGTGCTGGGGCTTGAAATCGCCACCATGCGTCAGATCATTGAGATCGTGAAGCGCACATATTGCGGGACATTTGCGCTGCAGTACATGCACATCTCAAACGCTGAGGAAGCGGGCTGGCTCAAAGAAAGAATAGAGGGTTTTGGCAAAGAGATCGCCTTTACCCAAAATGGGCGTAAAGCCATCCTGAATAAGCTCGTCGAAGCAGAGGGTTTTGAGAAATTCCTCCATGTCAAATACATGGGCACTAAACGCTTTGGTCTTGACGGCGGGGAGAGCCTGATCCCTGCGATGGAACAGATCATCAAGCGCGGCGGCGCGTTAGGCGTGAAAGAGATTGTGATTGGCATGCCCCACCGGGGGCGCCTGTCAGTGCTGGCAAATGTGATGCAAAAGCCCTACCGGGCGATCTTCAACGAATTTCAGGGGGGCAGTTTCAAACCCGAGGAGGTCGACGGATCAGGCGATGTGAAGTACCACCTTGGCGCCTCTTCTGACCGCGAGTTTGACGGAAACACAGTCCATTTAAGCCTAACGGCCAACCCTTCTCATCTTGAAGCAGTGAACCCAGTGGTCCTGGGGAAAGCACGGGCCAAACAGGACCAGCTTAGCGACAAGGACCGCGCCGCTGTCATGCCGGTGCTCCTACATGGCGATGCGGCTTTCGCTGGACAGGGCGTTGTGGCGGAGTGCTTTGCACTTTCTGGTCTGCGCGGGCACAAAACCGGCGGCACGATGCACATCGTTGTCAACAACCAGATCGGTTTCACTACCGCTCCACATTTCTCTCGTTCTTCCCCCTATCCCACCGATAACGCGTTAGTGGTGGAAGCGCCAATTTTTCATGTGAACGGCGATGATCCCGAGGCCGTTGTACATGCGGCGCGTGTCGCGACGGAGTTTCGCCAGAAATTCAACAAAGACGTTGTTATCGATCTGATCTGTTACCGGAGGTTTGGGCACAATGAAGGCGACGAGCCCATGTTTACGAACCCGTTGATGTACAAAGAGATTAAAGGGCACAAAACCACACTAAGCCTGTATTCGGACCGCCTGGTGAAAGACGGGCTCGTGCCCGAGGGTGAAATCGAGGACATGAAGGCGGACTTTCAGAAGCTGATGAATGACGAGTTTGAGGCAGGTAAAGAATACCGCCCCAACAAAGCGGACTGGCTAGATGGGAAATGGTCGGGTTTGGACCGCCAAAAGGAAAGCTACCAACGAGGTAAAACGGAAATCAAGCCTGAGACGCTCGAAGAAGTTGGCAAGGCGCTGACAACACCGCCAGAAGGTTTCCCGCTTCACAAAACGGTGGGTCGTCTGTTGGAAGCCAAATCAAAGATGTTTGAGACTGGAGCCGGATTTGATTGGGCAACAGCCGAAGCCTTGGCGTTTGGGTCGTTGCTTACGGAAGGGTATAAGGTCCGGCTTGCTGGGCAAGACTCGACACGCGGCACCTTCTCGCAACGGCATTCAGGTTTGATTAATCAGGAGACAGAGGAAAGATATTACCCTCTCAACCATATCCGAGCTGGACAGGCTGAATACGAGGTCATCGACTCGATGCTCTCAGAGTATGCTGTGTTGGGTTTTGAATATGGGTACTCACTTGCCGAGCCCAACGCCCTAACCCTGTGGGAGGCGCAGTTTGGCGACTTTGCCAATGGCGCGCAGATTATGTTCGATCAGTTCATCAGCTCTGGCGAAAGCAAATGGCTGCGCATGTCAGGTCTGGTCTGCTTGCTGCCACACGGGTATGAGGGCCAGGGGCCGGAACATTCCTCGGCTCGGCTTGAGCGCTTTCTCACGATGTGTGGCGGGGACAATTGGATCGTTGCGAATTGCACCACCCCAGCGAATTATTTTCACATCCTCCGCCGCCAAATCCACCGCAGCTACCGTAAACCGCTGATGCTCATGACCCCAAAGTCGTTGCTGCGCCACAAGCTGGCGGTCAGCAAAGCAGAAGAGTTTACGACTGGGTCGAGTTTTCATCGCGTGCTGTGGGATGACGCGCAGCAGGGCAACTCTGCCGCTCGGCTTGTCGCAGATGACAAGATCAAGCGCGTCGTGATGTGTTCGGGCAAGGTATACTATGATCTTCTAGAAGAACGTGACGCCCGCGGGATTGATGATATCTATCTGCTGCGCTTCGAGCAATTCTATCCATTTCCAGCGCAATCCGCCGTCAAAGAACTGGAGCGTTTCACCAAAGCCGAAATGGTTTGGTGTCAGGAAGAGCCCAAAAATCAGGGGGCTTGGTCTTTCATAGAGCCAAATATCGAATGGGTTCTCACGCGGATCAAAGCAAAGCACACGCGTCCCAAATATGTTGGTCGCGCTGCGGCTGCTTCGCCCGCTACAGGGCTTGCCTCGGCTCACAAAGCACAACAAGCGATGCTCGTGAATGAGGCGCTGACACTTGAAGGATCGAAGGGATGACTGAGGTACGCGTACCAACCTTGGGCGAGTCGGTAACTGAAGCCACCGTGGCCACCTGGTTCAAAAAGCCAGGGGAAAACGTCGCGGTGGACGAGATGCTGTGCGAATTGGAAACCGACAAAGTAACGGTGGAAGTGCCCAGCCCGATTTCAGGTGTCTTGTCAGACATCGTCGCGGCAGAAGGAGACACCGTGGGCGTTGACGCGCTACTGGCAAATATCACTGAGGGCAGCAGCACAGCGGCAGCTACCGCAGACAAATCCGCCGTCCATACCACGTCTGACACTGCCCAAAGCGTTGACGTCATGGTGCCCGCACTGGGCGAATCGGTAACGGAGGCGACTGTCAGCACGTGGTTCAAGCAAGCGGGCGATACAGTTGCAGTCGATGAAATGCTCTGCGAGTTAGAGACTGACAAAGTCAGCGTCGAAGTGCCGAGCCCTGCGGCAGGAACCCTCAGCGAGATACTCGCCCCCGAAGGCAGCACGGTTCAACCCAACGCGAAACTTGCCGTTATCGATGCAACGGGTTCCGCAAAGACAAAATCATCTTCGTTGGACAGTGCTAGCAGCGCGCCTTTTACTGGAGAGACCAAGGATATTGAAGATGCGCCCTCCGCCAAAAAGGCGATGGCCGAGGCGGGTATCTCAAGAGATCAGGTGACCGGGACGGGACGTGACGGGCGCATTATGAAAGCAGATGTGGTCAAAGCACTGAACACTGAGATAAAACCAGCGCCAGCGGCTCCCGCACCTGCACCCCGTGCGCCATCCGCGGCAGAGGACACAAGCCGCGAAGAGCGTGTCCGTATGACCAGGCTGAAACAGACGATGGCAAGACGCCTGAAAGAGGCGCAGAACACGGCTGCAATCCTCACCACCTTTAACGAGGTGGACATGAGCGAAGTAATGGCCATCCGCAACACATACAAAGCAGATTTTGAAAAGAAACACGGCGTGCGCATGGGCTTTATGTCTTTCTTTACAAAAGCTTGCTGTCACGCCTTGAAAGAAATTCCCGAAGTCAACGCCGAGATTGACGGGACCGATGTCATCTACAAACAATATGTGCACATGGGCATGGCCGCAGGCACACCTACGGGGCTTGTGGTTCCCGTCATAAAAAACGCGGATTCATTGTCTTTCGCGGAGATTGAAAAAGAGGTGAGCCGCCTGGGCAAAAAGGCACGTGATGGCAAACTGACCATGGATGACATGACGGGTGGCACCTTTACCATCTCCAACGGCGGCGTTTACGGGTCGCTGATGACAGCTCCAATCCTTAATCCGCCGCAGTCGGGCATCCTGGGGCTCGCAAAAATTCAAGATCGGCCCGTCGCCCTGAACGGTCAGGTCGTGATCCGCCCCATGATGTATATCTCGCTCAGCTATGACCACCGCCTGATAGACGGCAAAGGAGCGGTGACATTCCTCGTGCGGGTGAAAGAGATGATGGAAGACCCACGGCGGTTATTGATGGATATCTAAGTTGACAAAACCTCTCAAATGCAACCATAGGTTTATCTGCGGTAGCAAAAAGAGAGAGAAACCCATGAAAAAGACATGCCTGTGTATAGCGCTTTTTATCCCGATGACTGCACCCTTCGCCTCTGCCCAGGAAGCAGGGATTTGCGAGCAAGCTGGGAACATTGCAGAAGTTATCATGATGGCCCGACAAGAGGGTGTACCCTTGTCGCAAGTGGTGAAGATTGCCAAGGAGTCCTTTAACGAAGAAAAGGCGGTGGTGGATATGGCGGTCTTAGCCTACGAACAGCCGCGGTATTCCAGCGCCGCCGTTAAACAACAAACCATTCAAGACTTTCGAAACAACGTCGAACTCGCTTGCTATAAGAGATAGTCTCTAGCGCAGCGCGCTTTGAAGATCGGGCTATGGCGGTGCATTACACCAGCGGCGGTTCATCATGATTTGAAAGACTTGATGCCAAGCAAGTGACATCGGAACAAATCGTGACGCCTGAACTCATAGCTCTCGCCCTTTCTGCACTCTTGCAGATCGTACAATTCGCCTTTTACGCGGTGCCCGCCAATAAAGAACTCGGCACCCGGTATACAATGTCTTCGCGTGATCAAGAGCCCGAGCGCGAGATGTCTGAAATTACCGCCCGGCAACGCCGAGCATTTGAAAACCACTTTGAAGGGCTCATTCTGTTCGGCATCGCCGTCGGTATCGTCCAGATGTCGGGGCAGAACAGCATGTTCACTGCGATCTGCGCCTGGGTCTACCTTATCGCGCGGATTGGATATGTTCCCGCCTACGTCTTTGGGTGGAACCCGGCCCGATCATACATCTGGTTTTTCGGTTTCATCGCCACCGTTTCCCTGCTGATTGCAGCGTTACTCTAGCCTTCAAGGAGATCCCCATGTCCAGCTACGATGTCATTGTTATTGGCGCCGGCCCCGGTGGTTACGTGGCCGCGATCCGCTGCGCACAATTGGGGCTTAAAACAGCCTGCGTTGAAGGACGCGAAACGCTCGGCGGCACCTGTCTGAACGTGGGATGTATCCCCTCAAAAGCACTTCTGCACGCGTCACACATGCTCCACGAAGCGGAGCACAACTTTGCCGAAATGGGCTTGAAAGGAAAGTCACCATCGGTGGATTGGGCGCAGATGCAAAGCTACAAATCGTCCACCATAGAAACTAACACCAAAGGCATCGAATTTTTATTCAAGAAGAACAAGATCGACTGGTTGAAAGGCTGGGGTTCGATACCGGAACCAGGCAAAGTTCAGGTCGGGGACGAGATACATGAAGCGAAAAATATAATCATTGCCTCTGGTTCCGAGGCCGCCTCTTTGCCGGGTGTCGAGGTAGATGAAAAAGTCATCGTCACATCGACTGGCGTTTTGGAACTTGGCAAGATACCAAAAAAGTTGGTGGTGATCGGTGCGGGCGTCATCGGGCTGGAACTGGGGAGCGTCTATGCACGCCTGGGAACGGATGTCACTGTCATTGAATTTCTAGATGTCATCACCCCCGGCATGGACCCAGAGGTGCAAAAAACATTCCAAAGAATGCTGAAGAAACAGGGATTGAATTTTATCATGGGCGCCGCGGTGCAGAAAACTGAGGCGACCAAGACAAAGGCGAAGGTCCACTACAAGACGCGCGCAGATGATCGTGATCATGCGCTTGATGCCGACGTGGTTTTAGTGGCCACCGGGCGAAAACCCTACACCGAAGGGCTCGGGTTGGCGGGATTAGGCATCGAACTCTCCCACCGCGGGCAAATTGTTGTCAATGACCGTTGGGAAACCTCTGTAAAAGGCATTTATGCCATCGGCGACGTGATCGCAGGGCCGATGCTCGCACATAAAGCAGAGGATGAGGGCATGGCGGCGGCCGAGGTGATTGCGGGGAAGCACGGACATGTGAACTATAACGTGATCCCAGGCGTGATCTATACCCACCCAGAAGTAGCAAATGTTGGTGAAACTGAGACAAGCCTGAAAGAAGCGGGGCGCGCGTATAAGGTGGGTAAGTTCAGTTTCATGGGAAATGCGCGGGCAAAGGCAAATTTTGCCGGGGATGGCTTCGTGAAAATCCTGGCGGATAAAGAGAGTGATCGAATTATCGGGGCGCATGTCATCGGACCATCAGCGGGTGATCTGATCCATGAGATCTGCGTTGCAATGGAATTTGGTGCATCTGCCGAAGACCTCGCAATGACATGTCATGCGCATCCGACCTATTCGGAGGCGGTACGCGAGGCTGCGCTAGCCTGCGGTGATGGGCCAATCCACATGTAAACAACGAGCTTCGTTGAGCGTGAAGGAGTGTCAATGGCCGTATTGCTCTCTGCTGCGTGGATCGGTTGCAGATATTCGCGCTCGATCTTGACCGTTTTGACGCGCGGATATGAAACAGACAGCAAAAGGTGCGTTGCGGATAAGCACAGGATCCGCAACGCACCAGTGTTTGCCCGTGCCAATTGATTTGAACGTTGCAAAATAAAAGGAGCGCGGGCACTCTTTACCCGGGGGAAACGCTTTTCGAGAGGCTCGGATAGCGGGTCTTTTACACATTTTTTGTTTCTATGGGGGGTGATCTGTGCCTACTGCTCCAAGCAATTTCGGTCTTATTCTTACGGATACTGATGCATCGCCAGCTATTCCGTATGTGTTGTCGTCAAATTCTGGGATCTCGGTCAACACGATTCAGTTTACGGGCAACCTAAACGCTCTGAGGTTGCTAGACGATCCAACGGTGATCACGGGTCCAAACGGCGGATTTACGATACCGGCGGGTATATTCCTAACAACTGGAGGAAGCCCCGGCACCTCAAATACGGTTGAAGACTTTTCCGTATCCAACTCCGCAGCCGGTGATGCCGATCTTGATGCGACGGCATTGCAAGCCTTTACGGGCGCTGGATCAACGCAAGACGCCGCGATTTTGGAATTTACGTTCGATACGCCAGCGGCCGGATCGCTCAGTTTTGAAGTAGCTGTCGGATCTGATGAATTCCCCGAGTTTTCGAACACAGAATTCGTGGATATCGCAGCCGTTTATGTGAACGGCGTCAATTATGCATTGTTCGACAACGACGAGCAGCAGCCGCTGAGTATCATCGACCGTAATCTGAACTTGGGTAACTTTGTCGACAATACGGGTGGTACCTATGGGATTGAATATGACGGTTTCGCGCCGTCGCTGGTCATTTTTGCACCCGTTGTGGCTGGGACCAACACAGTCAAGGTCGCGATTGCCGACACGGGCGACCAGATATACGACTCAGGCTTGTTTTTATCGAATGTTCAATTGGGGGGCTCCGCTGCGCAAGGCACATTTGTGCCGGTTGAAGGCAGTCCGCAGTCGGACAACATTATCGGAACGGTAGCGCCAGAGGCGTTCACACTCGGCGATGGCGACGACACTGTTGCGCCCGGACTTGGAGACGATTCAATCGACATTGGAGGGGGCGCTAACACAATTGTCGGATCGCTTGCGGATTTGAATGGCGACGTCGTGCTCAACTTTGGCGATGACGATACAATCAAATTCGACGGGGTCTTTTTATCGGAAGACGATCTGACAGTTGAAATGGGCTCTGCGATCCTGACGGTCGATGGTAATGGTGATGGGATCGGTGATGCCACCACCACTTTGTTAGGTGAATATTCATCGGCGGAGTTCCAGCTGGTTCAAACCAGCACAGGCACGGACCTGAGCTTGATTTTTCAAGATTTGGACGCGGGCGTCTTGCAAGACGGCCTCGTTGCTTTGTATCAAGCCGTTTTTGACCGTGCGCCGGATGGTCCAGGCTACGATTTTTGGAACGGGTTCCTGACATCGGGCGAGCTAACGCTTCCGCGAATTGCAGACTTTTTTGTTATTTCGCCAGAATTTGTGTCAAAGTTTGGGGCTGCTGGAACTGACCTTGCCGTCAGCGATCTCGTGGATATCGGGTACCAGAACGTGTTGGGTCGCGATCCAGATTTCGCAGGTGGTCAATTCTGGAGCAATCAACTTTTAGTTGGGAACATCAACGAAGGTGACTTTTTTGCCTTTCTGGCCACTTCAGAGGAGTTTCGAGCAGAAGCGCAAAGCGAGTCTGAAATTGACCAGCAGAACTTCATCGACACAGCTACCGAGAGTGATGATATGAATGTCATCGGGGTTGGGGGTGACACCTCTTTCGACGTTTAAGGTTTTCACGAAGAAGCGTCCCAGTCAACCTCGAACCGCTGGCGGTGACTGTTGGGTTTGCTTTCTCTGCACCGTATGGGTGAGATATGTCATCCACGCCAAGAAAGCGACACCATGAAGAAATTATCGCGTTGGCACTGGCCAGCCGACTGGCTAACAGAAGCAATCGAGTGAGAGCGCAACGCGGTCGTGGCGCTGTAAGTGCCCTAACGCAGATGCTGCAAGAAGATGCGCCAGCCTGGCATGCGCGCGGCTACTCCGTAAGTGTCACGTTTGGCGACAAATACCGGATCTTTTTCTGGTTTCGTTCGTACATCTGACATTCCACCCCTTCAAAAAAAGACGGCAAAATCTCTTACTTTCAATGCATTACAAACAGATTTCGCCGCTTTAGGGTCCGGCTAACGGCTGGATGAAATGGCGATCCCTCAAGGACTCGAACCCTGAACCTGCTGATTAGAAGTCAGCTGCTCTATCCAGTTGAGCTAAGGGACCGCTCTTTTGTTTGTGGTTCATCGAACTTCTCTTGGCAAGGGGCATCAACGCGCCAGGCGCTTTGTCATGAAAACACTCAGAGGGTCGAGCTGATAGTCACCAAAAGGCGGACATTCATGAAAGCCTTCTGAACGATAAAGCGCGCGTGCCGCAGAAAAGGCCGCCGCGCTGCCCGTTTCTAAACTAAGCTGGCTCATCCCGCTTTTTGTTGCCTGCTCAAACAGAGCTTTGATCAAAATACGTGACACGCCTTGCCTGCGCGCGTCTTTTCGCGTGTGCATTGACTTCAACTCGCCATGCGTGTCCGAAACTGGTGCTATCGCTCCAATACCCAGAAGCACCGCATCTTTGCGCACGCCCAACAGCGTCGCATCTGCAGCGAGCAGGCTAGCCGGGGTCATTACATGACAACTTTCAGCAGGCGACTGACTGCGCATCAGATCGTAGTGTTGAAGAAGGAGCGCACGCACGTCCGCGCTTTCGATCTGCTCAACATTGATGCTGTAGGAACTCATTGGCGCGATCCGATGTGACGTGATACACCACTCGTGAAAATGTCCGCGCATTTCGGTGTCAACGGTGGGGCCTCGCTAAATCCGCTCTCCAGTGTTTGCTCTCGAAAACGGTCGGACGCTCTCTTGAACATAAACCCAGACATGACATTTTTACATTGTCGATGTGAAAAGGCGATATCCATGTTGCTCGTGCAGAATGATCCAGCGGCCACGCTGGCCAACCCAGCACCTGATGTGCGTAACCGGCCAAAGCTGGAAGGTGGGAAAGCCTTCAAAATGCAGACAGAGTTTTCGGCAGCCGGCGATCAGCCGACCGCCATCGCAGAATTGAGCGCTGGTGTCGTCGATGGGGATCGCGACCAGGTGTTGCTGGGCGCCACCGGTACGGGCAAAACCTTTACCATGGCCAAAGTGATCGAGGAAACGCAGCGCCCCGCCATCATTCTTGCGCCTAACAAGACCCTGGCGGCCCAATTGTATGGGGAGTTCAAAGGCTTCTTTCCGGATAATGCTGTTGAGTATTTCGTCAGCTACTATGACTATTATCAGCCGGAAGCCTATGTGCCGCGGTCGGACACTTATATCGAGAAGGAAAGCCAGATTAATGAGCAGATAGACCGCATGCGTCACTCTGCGACACGGGCCCTGTTGGAGAGAGACGATGTCATTATCGTCGCCTCCGTGTCGTGCATATATGGTATCGGTTCGGTTGAGACATATGGCGCGATGACCCAAGACCTAAAGTCTGGCGCAAGCTATGACCAACGGCAGGTGATCGCTGACTTAGTAGCGCAACAGTACCGGCGCAATGATGCGGCGTTTCAACGTGGTTCATTTCGCGTGCGCGGAGACTCACTTGAGATTTTCCCAGCGCATTTAGAGGATCGAGCTTGGCGTCTGTCATTTTTCGGCGAAGAGCTTGAAAGCATCACAGAGTTTGACCCGCTGACCGGAGAGAAGACAGATCGCTTCGATCAAATCCGTCTGTATGCGAATTCACACTACGTTACGCCGCGGCCAACGATGCAGCAGGCCATCATCGGCATCAAGAAAGAGCTTCGTATTCGGCTTGATCAATTGGTTGCAGACGGAAAACTACTGGAAGCACAGCGGCTGGAGCAACGCACAAATTTCGATTTAGAGATGCTGGAAGCGACCGGCGTTTGTAACGGGATTGAAAATTATTCGCGATATTTGACGGGTCGCGCACCGGGCGAGCCGCCGCCAACACTTTTTGAATTCATCCCAGACCATGCCATTGTTTTCGCAGACGAATCTCATGTTTCGGTGCCGCAAATCGGCGGCATGTACAAAGGTGACTATCGACGCAAGTTCACGTTAGCAGAGCATGGTTTCCGGCTGCCCTCATGCATGGACAATCGACCGCTGAAATTCGAGGAATGGGACGCGATGCGCCCGCAGTCAATCTTTGTCTCTGCGACCCCCGCAAGTTGGGAAATTGAACAGACCGGGGGTGTGTTCACTGAACAGGTTATCCGGCCCACGGGCTTGCTGGATCCAGAGGTGGAGATCAGACCTGTCGAGATGCAGGTAGACGATCTGCTTGACGAAGTTCGCAAAGTGGCCGCTGCAGGGTACCGCACCTTGTGCACGACGCTGACCAAACGCATGGCGGAAGATTTAACGGAGTACATGCACGAGCAAGGCATCCGCTTTCGCTATATGCATTCGGATATCGACACGATCGAGCGCATTGAGATCTTGCGCGATTTGCGACTGGGTGCATTTGACGTGTTGGTTGGGATCAACTTGCTGCGGGAGGGTTTGGATATCCCCGAGTGTGGCCTGGTTGCCATCCTGGATGCTGATAAAGAAGGGTTTTTGCGATCTGAAACCTCTCTGATCCAAACGATCGGTCGTGCCGCGCGGAATGCTGACGGTCGTGTGATCATGTACGCCGACCGCATCACCGGTTCCATGGAACGTGCGCTTGCTGAGACAAACCGCAGACGTGCAAAGCAGATCGCGTATAACAAAGAACACGGGATCACGCCCGAAACGGTCAAGAAGAATGTCGAAGATATTCTGGCCGGTCTCTATCAAGGCGATACCGACCAAGCGCGCGTTACCACGCAGATCGACAAGCGTTCAGCGGGCAGTAATATGCAGGCCGTCTTGGACGGCATGCGCGACGACATGCGCAAAGCGGCGGAGAACCTGGAGTTCGAAGAAGCCGCACGTCTAAGAGATGAGATAAAGCGCCTTGAAGCGGTCGATCTTGCCATCGCGGATGACCCGATGGCGCGGCAGTATGCCGTCGATAAGGCGGTTGATGAGGCGCAAGCCGCATCGGGTCGCAGCACAATGGGGCGTGGCGGAATGCGCGGTGGCGTTAAACGACGTAAGAGACGTTCCTGACGCCTCTACAGCTTTTTTGAGGTGATTAAAGCGACCATCCCTCGCTTGTCTTGCTTAACCAAAGGAGAGCTAGCGAACGGTGGGTGCCGGGCAGATCGAAGCAGACCACGAGAAACCATCATGGGCGGCGCGTCGATCTGCTATCCGCATGTCACCGGATAAACTTCTTGTGTTTTAACCGTCGTGGCTCAAGGGCATGCGCACCGAGCCGACGTTTCTTGTCCTCTTCGTAGTCTTCAAAGTTCCCCTCGAACCATTCAACATGCGCTTCACCTTCAAAGGCGAGAATGTGGGTGCAAATCCTATCCAGGAAGAAGCGGTCGTGAGAGATCACCACAGCGCATCCAGCGAAATCGACCAATGCGTCCTCCAGCGCGCGGAGGGTTTCAACGTCCAGATCGTTGGTTGGTTCGTCTAAAAGCAGCACGTTCCCGCCAGACTTTAAAAGACGCGCCATGTGCACGCGGTTGCGCTCTCCGCCGGATAAAAGGCCAACCTTCTTTTGTTGATCCCCGCCTTTGAAGTTGAAAGAAGAACAATAGGCTCGGGAATTCACCTCAGCGTCGCCAAGCTGGATAAGCTCAGCGCCGCCTGTAATGGCCTCCCACACTGTGTCCTCTGCATGCAAATCGTCACGCGTTTGATCGACGTATGACAGATCGACAGTGTCGCCATACTCAATGTCGCCATCATCTGGCTTTTCTTGCCCAGTGAGCATCTTGAACAGTGTTGATTTACCGGCACCGTTGGGCCCGATCACCCCCACGATGCCGCCGGGGGGAAGACTGAAATCAAGGTTCTCAACCAAAAGCTTGTCACCCATCGCTTTGGTCAGCCCGTCCACCTCAATGACTTTGCTACCCAATCGCGCGCCGTTGGGGATGACGATCTGAGCGCGACTGAGCTTTTCCCGCTCAGAGGTCTCTGCAAGTTCATTGTATGCATTAATTCTCGCTTTTGACTTCGCCTGACGCGCCTTTGCGCCCTGCCGCATCCATGCCAATTCTCTTTCCAGCGTCTTTTGTTTGGATTTGTCTTCGCGCGCTTCTTGCTCCAGCCGTTTGGCTTTCTGTTCCAACCAGTCAGAGTAATTGCCCTCGTATGGCACACCACGACCGCGATCTAATTCCAGTATCCAGCCGGTGATATCATCAAGGAAATAGCGATCATGGGTAACGATTAGGATCGTCCCTTTGTAATCAATCAGATGTTGCTGAAGCCATGCGATTGTTTCAGCGTCCAGATGGTTCGTTGGCTCGTCCAAAAGCAACATGTCAGGTGCTTCAAGCAACAACTTGCACAACGCCACACGACGCGCCTCGCCTCCGGAAAGCGTCGCAACATCCGCGTCGTCGGGCGGGCAGCGCAAGGCTTCCATCGATACATCGATCTGGCTGTCAAGATCCCACAAATTCTGCGCATCGATGTCGTCCTGAAGCTGTGCCATTTCATCGGCGGTTTCCTCTGAGTAGTTCATCGCCAGCTCGTTGTACCGATCCAAAATCGCTTTCTTTTCGGCCACGCCCAACATCACATTCTCGCGCACGCTCAGGTTTGCATCAAGCTGCGGTTCCTGCGGGAGATAGCCGACCTTGGCACCCTCTGCGGCCCAAGCTTCACCAGTAAAGTCCTTGTCCAGCCCCGCCATGATTTTCAGCAAGGTTGATTTACCCGCGCCGTTCACGCCAACCACGCCGATCTTAACGCCGGGTAGAAAATTCAAATGAATGTTTTCAAACGTTTTTTTGCCACCTGGATAGGTTTTTGAGACACCAGACATGTGATAAACAAATTTATAGGCGGCCATTGAATTTCCTGTCTTTAGGGACTGTGCTATCCGCTCAAATATCGCGCGTGTAAGGCAATATCAACGCGCAGCCTTTGCGCCGGGGTCAAGCGCCCTGCAAAATGAGGGAAGACGCATGCGCCATCTCTTGCCATATGCATCTGCTGGCCAGGTTATCGGTCTGCTAGGAGGCTCCTTCGATCCGGCGCATGAAGGCCACGCCCATATCACCAGAGAGGCGCTGAAGCGTTTCGCCCTGGATCGCATTTGGTGGTTGGTAAGCCCTGGCAACCCTTTGAAAATCAATGGTCCCGCGCCGCTTGTTGATCGCATCGCGCACGCTTCTTTGATCATGCAACACCCACGGGTTGAAATCAGTGACATCGAAGTCCGTCTTGGAACGACATACACTGCGCAAACGCTGGGCCGGATTGCTGCGCTTTACCCGCGCGTCAGATTTGTTTGGTTGATGGGCGCTGATAACCTGGCGCAACTTCATCTTTGGCAAGACTGGCGGAAAATCATGGCGACGGTGCCTGTCGGGGTTTTGGCGCGTCCCGGTCAGCGTATCTCGGCCCGGATGAGCCGTGCAGCAACCCTATATGCGCCCTATCGAATATCGGGGCGCCAAGCGGCGCTTTTGCCAAGGTCCGCTGCGCCCAGCTGGTGCTTTGTCAACGTGCCAATGACGAAAACATCTTCGACACAGATCCGAGCGCAAGGCGCCTGGTCAACGCAGTCGTGCGGAAGCGACGCCAGCCACAATGATCAACCCAAGACCCAGCCAAGTTAATGTGTCTGGGAGGGTGCCAAAGATCAGCCAACCCAAAGCCACCGCGGCGATAAGCTGAAAATATACCAGCGGTGCGAGCTGCGTCGCCGGCGCTAAACGATACGCATAGAGCAGCAACAGATTTCCCAGCATGGAACACACGGCAGAAGTCGCGGCCAAGGCGGCAACCGTGGGCGTAAACTCTGGAAGATGCCACAGACCCCAGGGCAGCAAGAGGAAGGCACTGATCACAAGCTGGCTGATGGTCAGCGCCATAGGCGTGCCCTGATCCGACAACCAGCGCGACATGGTAAGGAAAACACCGTAACAAACACCTGCCGTCGCCGCCCAAAGCACGCCTACATTAGCGATGGTTCCTGGCCTTATCACCACGAGAACCCCAACAAAGCCGATGACAATCATTGCGCTTCTTGCGGTCGTTACCCGTTCTTTCAAAAAGACCATGGCGAGAACGTAGCTGATCAATGGGCCAACGAAGAATGCAGAAAACACCGTCGCGATATCAGTTGTTTGAAGCGCGACTTGGATACAGCTTATCCCCGCAGCCAGCGTGCTTGCGCGCAGCCAAACGCGCCAGTTCTGGAAAAGACGCAAAGCACTACGGTTGCAGAATGGCACCAGAAGCACTGCGCCCAGGGCGAAACGTGACCACGCAACAAAAAGCGGGGCCACACTCAGGGTTGACGTCAACAGTTTACCCGCGCTGTCACCGGCCGGGATCAAGGACATCGCAAGGAACATAATTGCAACAGGATACAGCATTGATCGCGGGTAACACGCGGAAAGCGCAAAGAACATGATGGTCTTGTTGCGCTGATACTTGCCGCATTGCATCACCTGAGCTTTAAGAATGTCATGAAAAATCGCCTCACGCGACGCGGATTTTTGGGATCTGCTTTTGGAAGCCTGATCGCAGGTAGCGCGTTCGCAGCGCCACCATCCACCTCTTTGCGCCCATCGCTTAGGCCCCAACATCTGCGGAAACGCAGCACAGCGTCAGTGTCTGAGATTATCCGCGCCCACCGGTTTACGGGTGACGTGGCTTTCGCTGTTGCTGAAGCGAATACCGGCGGTTGGCTCGAATGCTTGAACGAGCATAAGGGCACACCCCCCGCAAGCGTCACAAAAGCGATCACGGCACTTTATGCATTAGACGTTCTGGGCCCTGAACATCGGTTTGAAACGCAGCTTTTCGCGACAGGTAACATTCGCAATGGTCAGGTAGAGGGGGACCTTATCCTTGCCGGTGGCGGTGATCCGACACTGGACACCAATGGGTTAGCGGAACTTGCGTCAAAGTTGAAGTCGTCCGGCATTGTCGGCGTCAAAGGAAAGTTCGTCGTTTATGACGGGGCACTGCCGCGCGTTGCGGAGATTGACCCTGCACAGCCTGATCAGGTGGGTTACAACCCTTCAATCTCTGGCATCGCCTTGAATTTCAACCGTGTTCATTTCGAATGGAAGCGTTCAGGAAAGGATTACCGCGTAACAATGGACGCGCGGTCGAACAAGTATCGCCCCGATGTGTCAATGGCGGTCATGAAAGTGCGCAATCGAAAAGCACCGGTTTACACCTATGAGGATCGCGACGGTAAAGATCATTGGACTGTGGCAAAGGCTGTTCTCGGGAATGGCGGCGCGAGGTGGTTGCCCGTGCGCAGGCCAGCACTTTATGCGGCGGATGTGTTTGCGACGCTTGCCCGCTCTCACGGGATTAAGCTGTCCAAACCAAAGGTTTCGAAACGGCTTCCCCGAGGGACCCTCTTGGTTGCGCATCAAAGCGATGCCCTTATCAACATTTTGCAAGGCATGCTGAAATACTCAACCAATCTCACGGCGGAGATGGTGGGCCTTGCCGCAACAAAAGAACGCTTGGGTTCCGTTGAAAACTTGCGTGCTTCTGCAGCTGAGATGAACCGATGGAGCAAAGAAGCAATCGGCATGCATCAGGCCCGGCTTGTTGATCATTCAGGGCTTGGCGATGAAAGCCAACTTACCGCGCTTGATATGACAAAAGCACTGGTCGCGGTAAAAGATGCGGGGTTGAGAAAAATTCTCAAACCAATCTTTATGCGAAACGCAAAGGGTGAACCTGTCAAAGATCACCCCATCAAGGTACATGCGAAAACAGGTACGCTTAACTTCGTTTCTTCGTTAGCCGGCTACATGACCGCCGCCGATGGGGCAGAGATTGTATTCGCGATTTTTACAGCGGATCATCGTCAGCGAGCTGCCGTCCGTTCAGAGGACCGAGAGCGGCCAGCCGGTGCACGCGCGTGGAACCGAAACGCAAAAAGGGTTCAACAAGCTTTAATCGAACGCTGGAACATTCTTTACGGGGCAGAGAGTTAGCTCAAATGACGTGCCCGTGCACCACGTTCAATAGCCGCAGCATGCAACCGGTCGATGTTAAGCTCATATCGGATTTCTTCTAACAACCGCAGCTCTTCCTCTTCCAAACTTCCGTCCGCGGCCGCTACATCGCACGCCAAAGCGTATGCCGTTTCATATAGACGTTCAGGCAACGCCTCTCTAATCAGGCCGAAAAGTGCGTCGAGCCCATCCTCCTGCTCAAACAAGTCAAACACAGTTCGACTGATCGTGCTCAGCCGGTCTGTGTCATACTCCACGAAGATGGGCAGAATGTTCACGGCGGATTGAATTTTGATGAGTTCGGCAGTGCGAATATCTTCATCAGAAGCAGAAACTGCGACCATCAGCGCGACCAAGCTGTCCTGAGCAGAGAGCGACAGTGAGTGAATGTCTGGCATATGTTGTTCCTGCGTCCTTTAAAGTTGAGAATATTGACGCATCTCAAGCGACGCAATAGGTAGCCGCGGGCCGACGCATAGGTGCGTTTCGCGAAATAAGGTGGGCTTTTACATGTCAGAAGATCGTGATGCAGCGATGCGGAGCAAAGCGTGGCCATTTGAAGAGGCGCGCCGTCTTTTGGAACGCCTTGGGTCTAAAGTGCCTGACAAGGGATATGTGTTGTTTGAGACGGGATATGGGCCATCGGGCCTGCCTCATATCGGCACTTTTGGAGAGGTGCTGCGCACAACTATGATCCGGCGCGCATTCGAGGAAATCTCTGACATCCCAACGAAATTGATCTGCTTCTCAGATGACCTAGACGGTATGCGCAAAGTGCCAAGCAACGTGCCGCAACAAGACATGCTTGCACAACACATGCACAAGCCGCTGACATCCGTACCGGACCCCTTTGGCACACATGAAAGCTTTGGCCACCATAATAATGCGATGCTGCGACGGTTTTTGGACGCATTTGCATTCGACTATGAGTTCTACTCAGCGCGTGAGTTTTACCAATCTGGCCAGTTTGATGCGGTGTTGAAGCGTGCTGCCGAAAAATACGATGATATTATGGCGGTTATGCTCAAATCATTGCGCGAAGAACGACGCGAAACATACTCCATTTTTTTACCGATCCATCCTGACACGTGGCGGGTCATGTATGTGCCGGTGAAACGTGTTGATGCCCAGGCTGCAACCATTACGTTTGAGGATGAAAAAGGGGCGGAAATGACGCTCCCCGTGACTGGGGGTAACGTCAAATTGCAGTGGAAGCCGGACTTTGGCGCGCGTTGGGCGGCACTGGACGTCGATTTCGAAATGTACGGCAAAGAACATGCCACCAACACGGCTATCTATGACCGGATCTGTGAAATACTTGGGGGGACTAAGCCTCAGCATTTCAGCTATGAGCTGTTTCTTGATGAAAATGGTCAAAAGATATCAAAGTCTTCCGGCAACGGTATCTCTATTGATCAATGGCTCACCTATGCCAGCACAGAGAGTTTGTCTTACTTTATGTTCCAGAAGCCCAAAACGGCCAAGCGGATGTATTTTGACGTTATTCCGAAAGCGGTTGACGAGTATCATCAGCAGCTGCGCGCCTATGAGACGCAAGATGCACTGGCGCAGTATAACAACCCCGTTTGGCACATTCATGGGGGTGATGTGCCAAAATCGGACATGATCGTCCCGTTTACAATGCTCTTAAATCTCGCCTCGGTATCAGCGGCAGAGGATAAGGCACAGCTGTGGGGATTTATTCAACGTTATGCGCCCGAGGCCAGCCCTGAGGCGAACCCCGGGATGGACGCTGCAGTTGGGCATGCGCTGCGATACTACGCTGATTTCGTGAAGCCCAAGAAGGTCTTTAGATCACCCAGCCCTCTTGAACGCGAGGCGCTCGAAGATTTGCTGAGCCATTTAAGACAGTGGGACGGCGATCTTGATGCAGAGGCACTTCAAACCATGGTTTTTGCTGTCGGCAAGCAACGCTTCGATCCATTGCGAGATTGGTTCAAAGCGCTTTATGAGGTGCTACTGGGGGCCTCTCAAGGCCCGCGATTTGGCGGCTTTATCGCGCTCTACGGCGTAGAGGAAACCGCCACGCTGATTGAGAAGGCGCTCGCCGGAGAGTTGCGCGCTGAATAAGTCACTTGCCAAGTATGGCGGATGACTTACCCTCATTTCATAAACGAAGGGGATGCGTATGCGCCATTGGATAAGCCAGCTATTTTGTGGATTGGTTTTGAGTATGATTCTGTCGATTGGTGCACATGCGCAGGAAGCGGAGATACGCGGCACGATCAACAATCAGCTTGAAGCGTTCAAAGCGGATGACTTTGAGCAAGCTTTCACCTATGCGACGCCCAATCTTAGACGGCTTTTTCGGACACCTGAAAACTTCAAACAGATGGTGACGCAAGGCTACCCGATGGTTTGGCGGCCTGCTGAAGTGCGTTTTCTTGAACTTGTCGAACACGGTGGCTCGCTTTGGCAACGCGTGCAAATCACAGACGCGAAAGGCGCTGTGCACATGCTTTTATACCGAATGCAGCAAACCAGCGCCGGGTGGCGCATCGGTGGCGTCCAGATTTTAGAGGCACCTGGCGCGACGGCTTGATTGCTGTTGCGCGACAGCGCGCGCTGCCCTCACTCTAAATTACCGCCTTTTTCCATACCTTCCTTCTGCGAGGCGGGCTCACATGCACCGCAATGATGATGATGCAGAGCAGTGCGGGGGCGAACCGCAGCATCCTGGGAAGGGAATTCGATGAACAAAGCGATTACCGATGGCGTGCTTTTGATGCCGCCACCTTTTGTAAACGGACTTGACGCTTATTCGAGCGGTGATGGCACACCGGGGTCCGATACATATGACAACTCACCCAACGCGATTTTCGTGCCCGCAGATCAGGATTTCGGCGGTGCTTTAGAACTGCTAAAAACGAATAACACCCAGCAAGTGCGATCAATGGCGCAGACCCCACTTTTGCCGGGGTGCTATCTGCAAATCAAAGCACGGGTAAAAGCGATCAGTGGGAATTTACCATCGGTTCGCATCGCTGGATACCCCGCGAGAGGAGACGGCAGTCGCGTGAATGGCTTGCCGGAATTTTCAAACTTCGTGACGCTTACAAGCTACGGCGAAGTCGTGGAAGTGAGCGCAATTGTCGGTGCGGGGGTGCGGGGCGGCGTCGATCTTGTCTGGGGAACGGAGCCAATTTACGGGCATTTCGGCATTGATCTAGTCGGTCCAAACGGAGGGATTGTGCGGGTCGACGACATTGAAATTATCGATATCACCTCGGTGTTTTTGCGCGATCTCATCTCATTAGTTGATGTCACGGATTATGGTGCCATCGGTGATGGTGTCACCGACAATGCCGCTGCGTTTGAAGCTGCGAACGCGGACGCAAATGGACGGACTATCTACGTCCCGGCCGGCGAGTATCTAATCGGCACCGATCTCACCATCGACACGAGCATCAAATTTGAAGGTCACTTGATCATGCCGACGGCGGCCATGCTGCTGTTGCGGCGCAATTTTGATCTGCCAAACTACATCGAGGCGTTTGAGAACGAAGAGCTCGCATTCAAAAAAGCTTTCCAGGCCCTGTTGAACAATTCCGATCACGAAACGCTCGACCTCGGTGGGCGAAAAGTGAACATCACCGCACCAGTGGACATGCAAGCTGCCGTGCCAAACCGCACGAGTTATGCCACCCGGCGTCTCATCCGAAATGGACAGCTTGAGGCGGCGAACAGCACAGCTTGGGCCACTGAAACCGTGACTTCCCAAGCGGCATATGATGCTGCTGCCCCCCGTACGCTTACCAATGTCGTCAATGTTAACGCCATCCCGCTTGGTGCTTTGGTAGAGGGTACAGGTATTGGCCGTGAAATCTATGTGCGATCGAAGAATGTCGCTACTCAAGAGATTACGTTGAGCGCGCCACTATTTGATGCGCAAGGCACTCAGATTTTCACCTTTAAGAGATTCAAGTACCTTTTGGATTTCAGCGGGTTTAGCCAACTCAGCAAGTTCAACGTGGCCGACATCGAATTTCAATGCAACAATCGGTGCAGCGCGATCATGTTGGCCCCGAGCGGTTCGACGTTTCAGATAAGAGACTGCTTTATCAGCCGTCCAGCAGATCGCGGCATCAGTTCGATGGGTGAGGGATGCCAGGGTATCCTGATTGATAGATGTCAGTTTCTATCTGCAGAAGATGCCCTTCCCGTATCAGATCGCAAGAGCATTGGGTTCAACGTAAATGCCAATGACGCGAAAGTTCGAGATAATCGCGCGACCCGCTTCAAGCACTTTGGAATTCTGTCAGGCTCAAACAACATCATCTCTGAAAATCACTTCTTCCAAGGAGATTCTGTTGCAAACGGGGTCAGAACGGCAGGTTTGATCATTGCCAAGACCCATACAAGTTCCGTCATCGTTGGAAATTATGTCGACAACTGCTTTATTGAATGGACAAATGAGCAGGATCCCGCGCCAGAGTTTAACTCCGAATTCTCATTCAGCGCGCTGAGTATTTCTGACAATGTTTTTCTTTCGGGCGATGTTGCGCCCTGGTTCAGCTACATCGTGGTAAAGCCACATGGCGCCGGGCATTTTTTAAGCGGTGTCCATGTTACCGGAAATCGTTTTCGCAGCATTAACGGGACAATCGATCGCATCGATCGCGTGGACAATACCTTTGCCGACCTTGACATTGATCGGTGCCGGAACGTGGTGATGAATAACAACTCGTTCCATTCGGTCACATATCCTGTGCAAAACCCAGCCGTTTTTGAGTACACGCAAAATACCGCCTCGGATGGTTGGTTGATTGATGTGTCGGATTTCTTACCCTTCGGCGGGCAGGCATTGAACCTCGACAGTGTGACAGCTTACGGCGCGATTAGAAATCAATCAAATGTACGGCAGTACAGCATGCCCTACGTCGATTTGCGACAGGGCACCAACCGTGACCATATCAAATTGAACTGGGCAACACCTGTGACAGGGCGGGTGCAAGCCATTGTGCGCATGGACAATTAGCGGTTTGATCGCAAACGAGGAAGTGGCGGTCGTGATTAAAACTGCTGCCAAATTCCTATTTTCAGCGCAGTCGAGTTAAAGTCATCAAGCGGGCTGGACGTGCCAAATTTGATTTTGAACGTGTCATTGCGCGGCGTAAAAAGCAACGATGGCTCAAAGCTGGTTGAAGTGTCCCCGTCCTTGTGGCTCAGGTTTAGTTCGACGATGCCGGTCATGAGTTTTGAGATGTTCATGCCGAACGTGCTTTCTATTTTATAAAGATCGCTTCCATCTCCCATCTGCCACAAGACGGAACTTTGCACGCTCATCCAGCCGGTTCGGTTTGCAAATGCGAGGCCGCGACCCCAGGCAAGCCCCGTTTTGACATGTGTCGTTTCCTGACCCTGCTCACGCGAAACACCCAGTCCGAGTTCATAGCTTAGCTTGTTTGACTTATCAGCATTCAACAGCGCCCGCCGCAGAAAGAACGTGCCGTGACCAGATTTGGCCAAACCTTCTTCACATCTGTAGGCGGCGTCAAAACCCAAAGTTGTTTTGCCTGTCAAACCAAATTCGTAGTAAAAACTGCCCTCACCTTCTTCCGCTTCGTTGATACCATATGAGAAGGCAACAAAGGCTCCCCCCTCATCGCGTAACCACGCCCCAGCGAAGGCGGGGGAAACGTAAAATACCGCTAAAATTGTAAGGATTACAAAACGCATGGAATTCTCCCTCGGCAGAACCATGAAAGGGCATGGTTAAGAAAGGATTACCAAGAGTTGATTTGCGGAGACGGTGGCGCGCGCCCCAGTCTCACGACGCGGCTTAAGTGATCGCTAACACCAGGCGGTTTCACTTTTCAGATATATGAAGGCAGCATCCATCGAGTGATCCTAGACGCACGCCGCTTTCAACCAACTTGAGCGTTTGCGGGCCTCGCACAGCAATAGATTGAATGAGGTGATAGCGACAGGCGCCACATTTGCGCCTATCGCTATATTTTATGGGTAAGCTCTACCCGTTGATCCAGGACTGGACCGTTTCCATGTTGTCGGCGATCCAATCTTCCGCAACTTCACGCGGGTCGCGTTTGTTTTCAAACATTTCTACGATCCAACCGTTGATCTCTTCCCCCGTGAACTGGACGTTCGAGAGCATTTTCGCCACCGGCGGATTGCGCTCTTCAAGGGATTTGGAATAGGCGACAAAAATGTCATTGGATGCGATCACGCAGTTGAACTCAGACACTTCCAGCCAATCTTCAGCGTCGAGATTGACGTCTTCACAGCCCTCTGAACGCGCAGGCTCTTCTAGGGCGGTCAAATCGTATTTGACGTGAATTGCCTCTGGGGTCCAATAGTAGAAAAGTTGCGGCTTCTCCGCCGTGTAGGCGGCTTCAAGACCCGCTTTGAATGTATCCGCTGAGACGATGTTTGGCTCCCAAAGACCGTCGAGCCCGTAGGATTTGAACTTGATCTGCCAGCGCTTGGTCGAGGCCCAGGTCACGTCACCCGCCCAATATTCGCCTTTGCCGTTTCCGTCGGTGTCAAACATCGCGGCGATCTCTGGGTTGTTCAGATCTTCGATGCTTTTCACTTTATCGGTCATGTAGGTAGGCACGTAGATATTAGAGGTGCCTTTGTAAGGTGAGTTGGTCGCGACCGTCTGGTTGCCATCGATATATTCATCCCAAAGTGCTTGCTGGTTGGGCATCCAGAGATCGGTGAACACGTCGATTGATCCGTCGCCCTTGTCCATGCCCGCCATGATCACAGCGGCCTGGTTCATGCCCGAGACAATCTCGGCTTCTCCGCCCATTTGTTCTTCAATAATGGTGGACAGCACATGGCCGATTGCTTGCGCGCCGTTCCAGCTCAAATCCGAGAAGGTCACCTTCTCTTGAGCGGCAACACCTGACGCGGCGAGCGTGCAGACAGCCAATGCAGTGCTAAGTTTTAGATTTTTCATTTAGGGTCTCCCTGTGAGTGATTTGTTTACATGGGTTAAATGCGGCTAAAGGAATTGCGGATCCCGCGCAGAATACGGTCGATCATCATCGCCACCAAAGCGATTGCGATGCCCGCAAGAAGCCCTTTGCCGGCCTGCGCATCGCCGAGAGCGGCCGTAACGATGGCACCAAGACCCTCCGCTCCGATGAACGCAGAGATGGTGGCCATCGAAAGCGCCAGCATGATCGTTTGATTAAGCCCGGCCATGATTGAGGGCACCGCCATGGGCAATTCCACCTTGCGAAGCAATTGCCGTTCAGAAGCGCCAAAGGCCAGTCCCGCTTCCTTCGTGCTCTCAGGCACCTGCCGGATGCCCAAAGCCGTGAGTTTGATCATCGGCGGCATCGCAAAGATCACCGTGGCCAAAACCGCAGGAGGCTGCGAAATGCCAAAGAACGCCACGGCAGGCACAAGATAGCTGAGTGAGGGGATCGTCTGCATTACATCCAGAATGGGTTCGGTGATGAACCGCGCGATTTTATTCTTCGCCATCCAGATGCCGATGGGTAGCCCTACGAGAACACAGACAGCGGTTGAGACGACCACCAGCGCCATCGTTTGCATCGCGATCTGCCAAAGCTCAAAAAGCGCGAGGAAGGCGAGTGATGAGCCCACAAAGATGGTCGTGCCCCAGCCCGTATAGGCCCAGCTTAGAACGAGGAAGAGAAACGCCACCACAGGCCACGGGGTTTGCATGAAAGCGACTTCTACCCTGATAAGTGATTGACGCAGCACCGCCGTCATCGCGTCAAAGCCACCTGCAAAAGACGCCCGCAGCCAGTTGATCGATATGTCGATGCTTTCGGCCGAATAGGTGAAAAGCGTGACCTTACGCCCTTCTACCGCCGGACGAATTTGTTCCACGATTTCGATATTGCCAGCGTCATCTGTCACCCGGCGATAGGTAACATCCTCTGGCGGATCAAGCCGCGCGAGAGTGGGAAAATCATCGATGAAAAAGCAGTCAAACCTGTCACGGGTTGTGATCGCGCCGTACTCATCAACAAGCTCGGTTGAGCGATTAAGATCGCGCGCTTGGCTGCGCGCCGCGCTGCGTTCTGCGTTTTGCTCTGAGCTGCGATTTTCGATGGCATCAAGCGCGTCAAAGCGTGCTTGTGCCGCATCCGCATCCGCGCGCACGGCAGCCCTAAGGCCGGAAAGGTCGGTCACGTCATAATTGCCAAGCAGCAGTGCCACGCTTTCCGCCGCGCGGATCTGGTTAAAACAGGCGCGTTCATCCAACCTTAGCTGCGTCGCGCGGTAAGTGGTAATGGGAGCGACGATGGCGATGACGACAAGACCAATCAGCAATCGTTTCATCACCGTTCCAGACGGCACGACATCATCGATCCGCCAGCGGGCGTATTGGCTGAAATACCAGCGGTTTGCACTGCTACCAATCCACAGACGACCGCCGACAAAAAGGACCGCCGCGCACCAGGAATAGGTTGAGATCCAGCCCGAATATCGCGCAACCAGCGTTCTGTTGGCCTCGGGATCCAGCATCGCCTCGGCCAGAAGCGGAGAGAACTTGACCACCTGCATGAGGCAAACGAGCGCCAAGACATCGACAGCCAGCGAAATCCAGAACATCACCCAAACCCCGCGCCAGGCGGACCACAGCCAGGGCACAAGCAGCGCCCAAAGGTTTACATGCGTGCGCGGCAAAGTGCCCTTTTGAATGCGCTCAAAAACATCGCTGTAGTACTCCTCGCCTTGCGCGACGAAGGTCACGACACTGACGTCACGCTCAATAACGTCGCGTTCCTCTGCCCCGCTCATGCGTCTGCCCCTCCCTGCAACCCGGTAAGAAGCGTGTCTTTGCTCACCACGCCCACGAGCACGTCGCCATCTTTGATCAACACGGGATGCGGCGAACCGGTAGACAAGCCAACCAGAGTGTCGAGGTCGTCGTCAGGACGCGCGACAGGATGCTCACCCTCGTCAAAGGCGCCATGCTCTTCAGGCGACACCATGATCTTGGAGGCTGAGACAAGTTTCAGTCGTGAAATGCCCGCCACAAAATCCGCCACATAGTCGTCGGCAGGGGCAGTAACGATGTCTTCCGCCGTGCCGATCTGGACGATCTCACCATCTTTCATGATCCCAATCCGGTCTCCCATGCGGATCGCCTCATCAAGATCGTGGGTGATAAAGACAGTTGTCTTTTTGAGGTTCTGCGACAGACCCAGAAATTCATCCTGGAGATTGCGCCGGATCAACGGATCGAGCGCTGAGAAGGGCTCGTCCATCAACAGGATCTCGGGGTCCGCAGCCAACGCCCGCGCGAGGCCGACGCGCTGTTGCATCCCGCCAGACAATTCTGACGGAAGTCGATCGCCGTAGCCGTGCAAGGACACAGTCTCCAACGCTTTGTCGGCCGCTTTTGCGCGGGTGTACCCATCCATGCCCCGCAATTCGAGCGCGAAACCGATATTGTCACGGACCGAACGGTGCGGCAGAAGCGCCATATTCTGAAAGACCATGCCGATTTTGTCTGCGCGGGTTGCCCGCAGTTGCTCGGTTTTCATGGCACCAATGTCTTCACCCATGATGCGAATGGTGCCGGCGGAAGGTTCAATCAGGCGATTGATGTGGCGCACAAGGGTGGATTTGCCGGAACCAGAAAGCCCCATGAGGCAAAAGATCTCTCCCTTACCGACAGAGAAACTTGCATCCTTCACCCCGACCACAGCGCCAAAGCGTTCCAGCACTTCTGCCTTGCCGATGCCCTCTTGCCGAATGGCGGTCATCGCTTCATCTGCGCGGGTGCCAAACACCTTCCAGACGCTATCGAGTTCAACAACTGCCTCGCTCATGCTCGAGCCCTTTCTCGTTTTGGGTCGTAGAATGGAATGTCACAGACCGTGGCGGGCAAGCGTTTCATGTGCCCATCAAGCTGGCCTACCTCAAGCGCCGTGCCCGTTTCGGCGTGTTCGACCGTCAGCCGCGCCATGGCGATGGCGCGCTCGAACATGGGCGAACGCACGGCAGAGGTGACTTGCCCGACCGGACGCTCCCCCGCGAAGACATGCGCGCCATGAGGCGGGACATCATCGCCTGCGAACCAGAGCCCTTTGAGCACTTTGCGCGGGCTTTTTGCGTTGCGCTCAAGCGCAGCTTTGCCAATGAAATCAGTTTTCTTGAGATTTACCGCAAAACCCAGCCCCGCTTCAAAAGCGTCGACACCAGGCGCAAATTCCGCGCCCGAGGCAGCCAATCCAGCCTCAACCCGCAATACCTCAAGCGCGGCAGAACCCATCGGTGTCATCCCAAACTCTGCACCGGCCTCCATCACCGCGCCCCAGAACGCAGGCGCATCATCGAAGGCGCAGAAAAGCTCATAGCCCAATTCGCCAGTATAGCCGGTCCGCGAAAGCATGAAGGGAATGCCATCCCGGTCGCCTACCCGCGCCACGGTGACGCCAAACCAGTTAAGATCATCGAGAGACGGCACCGTCGTTTGCGTGAAAACCAACTTGCGTAACACATCACGTGAATGTGGCCCTTGCAGCGCAAGGTTGGGCAATGCGTTGCCCATGCCGTGGATACGCGCTTGCAACCCTTCCCGTGCCGCGACCTGCGTGAGGTGGCGCGCGCTTTCCTCGTGACCGCAGCACCAGCGGAACTGCTCGGGCCCCAAACGAAAGAGCGTGCCGTCGTCGACCACATGGCCCGAGGCATCGCATATCAACGCATAAGTGCCACGCCACACGGCCAATCGCGACACATCCCGCGTCATCACCCGCTGCAACAGACGTTCTGCATCCGGCCCGATCACATCATATTTTCGCAGACCTGACATATCTTGCAGCGTCACCGCCTCGCGACAGGCCCAATACTCCCCGATGGTGCCTTTGGCCGGGTAGCTCACCGGGCTCCAGAGATCGCGCGCGGGGACGAAATGTTTGGTCAATTTCGAGGTCTGCGGCGCGAAGGCGCTGTCTTGACTGATCGACATCGGCGCATCTTCCTTCTCGCGGTAAGCCACCGCGCGGCGAATGGGGGTATCCGGTCGGTAGATGCGCACATGCACATCGGTCGGGTTCCAGCCGTTGATCGGATCTAGATCATCGGGACATGCTGTAGAGACACAGATCAACCGGTCCATTGCCAGCAGCGCCACATAGTCGCCCGGTCTCGAATGGCTTTCCTCGGTCAACAGCTGCCGCGAATGAGGATCCACCCAAGTGTTCCAGAAAAAGTTGATCGCTGCCCATGCGGGACGCTGCCCAATGCCGAAAGAGGCGACTGCGTCTGATATGTTGTCCGAGCAATTCACATGCCCGGGAAAGCCACGCTCCTCATAGCCCCGCGCCGTGCAGGCCATCCCAAATGTGTCGTGGTACCCGCATGTATCCTGAAGGATACGCATCATGGGGTTGAGGTCACGGTCAAAAAACTTGTCAAGCAGTCCTGGCCCAGGATACGCCCCGCGCACCATCGTGCGGGTGGCCGTCCCGTCGATCTCTCGTTCAACGCCCCGCTCCAACGCATCAGAACGCAAAGCCGTGAAATCTGAACATTGCTGTCCTTCGATATCAATGATCTGCACCACCTCACCGGGCTGAACTTCGTAAGCGCGTGCAGTGCCGCGTGAGACGGTGAACTCCTCTCGAACATCTCCCAGGGGCTCGGGCAAAAGCACCTCTGACGCGCAGTTTGCAGGTGTTTTCCCCACAACCAACTGCCCCATCTGAGCGCTCTCGATGAGCTGATCGCGCGACACCGCGCGCAACACCCAAAGCGTGCAGGCACCGCTGGCTTTGAGAACTTGCAGATCCGACACAGTGACCTTGGTGGATGCCCAGACCTTTTGCGCCACCCCGCCGTGGGCTTTGATCCAACCAATCAGAGCATCCGACTGAAAGCTCCGCGCCTGCACCTCACCATTGATCGTCAGTCCCAGCAAATTCGGAGCGATGTGACCATCGGCGTCAAATATCAACAGATGCGCTTCCTGCGGCGCCATCGGGGCGCGAAGCGATACCAAATCACCTGTTGAGAGAGAAAGGCAAAGCGCCTGCCGGGGAAACAACTGCACGTCGTGATGTGTACCGAGCGATGCGAAGCCGGGAAACCGCCGGCGCGGGCCATTGAACCCCATGTTGCTGAAGTCATTTACGACAGAAGCAAGTGCCACAATCTTAACGGTTCCACGCTCTCAACATCGATGTAACTAGTTTCATGCGCGTTTTGCTTGAGAGTCAAGCGTTCCTTGTAACAAGTTTCAAAGCCGCGCTATCATTGCCTCATGGCTGGGCGAACACCTCACCGGAAACGGGTCAACCTCCGCGATGTTGCGCGGCTCGCGGGTGTTTCAGTTGCAACAGTATCTCGGGTTCTGAACGCACCCTCGCTTGTCCAAGAAGCAACCCGAGTGCGGGTTCAAATGGTCATCGATGAGGTCGGCTTTGTCCGAAGCGCCGCGGCGCGCGCCATCAATTCCGGGCGCACTCAAATTCTGGGTGCGCTCATTCCAACGTTGGAGAACGACATCTTCGCCATGACGCTCAACGCGATGGAGAAGCGTCTGGTAGATCTTGGCTTTTCCTTGATTGTCGCCACGACAGATGAAGACCCCGCAACCGAAGAGCGCAAGGTGCGCGAACTGCTCGACAACGGTGTAGAAGGTCTTTTCCTGACGGGCACCACGCATACAGAGGCCGTATACGACATGCTGAACAGGTGGCGTGTTCCAGCGGTTGCGATTTCTTGTTTCGATCCGACGTTTCGTTTGCCAACCATCGGGTATAACAACTTTGCCGCGGCGCGGCTGGCCTACGCATTCCTTGTCAAAAGCAAGCCCGCCAACATCGCGGTGGTACATGGGCCCATCGCGTTCAATGACCGCACCGCGGCGCGCCTGTCGGCGATCGATGACGTATCAGGCCCCAATGCGCCCACCCGATTTGAGACAGAGCTTTCGGTTGCCGGTGGCGCGCAGGCCGCCAGCCGCATGTTGCAGTCATCTTCGGTTTTTGACGCAGTGCTCTGCCTTTCGGATGTCTTGGCATATGGCGTCTTGCATGAGGTTCAACGTGCGGGTCTGCACGTTCCGCGCGATCTGTCGCTGATGGGTTTGCAAGACTTACCAGCCTCCGAATTCACCTATCCCAAGCTGACAACGGTGCATCTTCCTGTGCGACGCATGGGGCGGCAGGCTGCGGAAAGCATGGCCGCGTGGGTGACAGATAACATCCCCGCCACACCGGTGGAGTTCCAGGCAACGCTTACATTGAGAGGGTCAACGCGCGCACCGAGCCGTGTTTCGTAATCTCAGAAGGGTGAGATTTCGGGGTGCATTTCCAGAACTGTTTCCAAGTTGTCTCCTGTTCAACCTAGGTGCAAAAGTCAGAAGCGAAGCCTTTCGAAAAAGCGATCAACACCGCCGCCTACGGCTTAAAGCAACCGACTTTCCACCAAAGACCCCTTGCTCAAACCGACTTAGCGCCAGTCCGATGGATGGCGCCATCGCGCCGTCCCGTGGGGGCGGAACGGCGCGGCCCTACAGCGCCTGTTGGGCGAGACCAGGATAGGGAAAGGGGTTGCCCTTGCCAAACCTGGCCAAAAAGAATGGGCCTCAAAGACGACAGATATGCACCCTTATTGCGCGGGCCGAATTGCATACCGGAGAATTTTGGGATGTGCGCCCTCAGCATCATTTGATGACGCCCCGCTTCCCACGGTGAGCGTGTAGGTCAATGGCATGTTGATTGTTTGGTCATCCGCCGTGACAGCGGTCCAATCAACGTCAGCGACAATGCGCACCCGTCCGCTTTCTTCTGTGACCGTCTCAATGCGTTTTACGACATTCGTGTTCTGTTTGATGGATCCCCAGGCGGCCTCAACATAGGCGCGCAGTTCAGCCACGTTCTTGATCTCGGCGTTCGTATAGGACCATTGCTCAAACTCACCGTCGGGAAGGTATTTGAGGTATTGTTCCACTGGCGCCTTTGCATCAATCATGCCGAGCCAAGTTCTGAAGAATGCCTCGGCCGCGGCTTCGGTAATCGCCGCGGGTTCACGCGTCTGCGCCCGGATCTCGGAAATCGCTGCAGCCCCAACAGTCAGCGCAATCGCGAGCGCGGTGCAGGTTGTTTTCAACAAGTCTGAAAATCTTAGCATTTTGGTTCTCCTTGGATCTTTGAATTTCCTGCAGCCGGCTCTTTACATCTTGAAATCGCAGGATCGAATCAGTAATGAATATTCATTACCATATAAAGTGGACCCAATGGCAAGACCTTCAAAAGACGAAATCCAATTCAAAATTCAACAGGCTGTCGTCGAGATCGTTGTCAAAAACGGTGTAGGCGCTGCATCCGTCGGAGAAATTGCCAAACACGCGCGCGTGTCAGCCGGGACGATCTACCTGCACTACGACAACAAAGAGGATATGCTCCGAAAGGTCTACATGCAGATCAAGACCCAGTTTCATGAGCTGATGGTCGCCTCAAGCGCCGAAGCTTCCTCTGCTGAAATGATCAAACGGATGTGGTTTGACATGTTTGCGTTCGCTGAAACGCATCCATTGGATTTTCAGTTTATCGAGGACGCCGGCATGATTGCGACACTCACAGCCGATCAAAGGCTGAGGGTCGCGGCGATGGGAGGCGCGATCAATGATTTGGTTCAACGCGCAATTGATGACCGAACGCTCGATGACATGCCAGTTGGCGTTGCGGTAAACCTTCTAATGGGCCCTGCGATCCTGCTTGCAAAAAGACAGGCACATACCGCAACTGCTGCATCTCAAGACATTCTGAACCAGACTTTCGAACGTGTTTGGCGCGCCGTGACAAGCTGATCAAACCCGAATTGCTCAGCAGAGAATGGTCAGGCTGGGGCGGGATAACGGATCGTCTGTATTGGGTGATGGCAAATCATCATTGTTGGGCTCATGCGTGGTGACCTGAGGCAATTTTAGATAGTCGGCATGCATCAGATCTGACACTGTCCAAGCTGCTAGAGCCTTTCCCTTACGACTGGCGAGACCAGCGCCCCTAACAGCTTCTATTTGAATGGATTCGGCTTGTGTCGCTGACCCTGCTTCACGTACACTTAAAGAAAGGGATGTGCCGGGCTGCGATCAAGTTTATGTGGTCAACTCCCCAAAATATAATCTTTTTTGAGGGCACCCGAGCGAATGGAAGCTGCAGAAAGAACAATAAGTAAGATACTTACCGAGCAAATTCGATATGAGATTCCTCCGTATCAACGGCCTTATTCTTGGGAAAAAGGAAATGTCGAACAGCTTTTGAATGATGTGTGGGATGCTTTTGAAGCCGATGACGAAGAGTACTTTATCGGATCACTCATTACAATCGAAAGACAAAAAGATGAGCTTTACGATGTCGTCGACGGGCAGCAGCGCCTTACAACACTAAATCTCATTTTCGCTCGACTAAGAGATGCGGTAAGCGAACCGGCAAAATCGACGCTTGGAAAACGGGTCTTACCCAAGAACGAACTTACCGGCGCAGAGGAGACGCCGCGTCTCACACTCCGACAAAAAGACCAAAGCTTCTTCCGGCGCCACGTCTTGGCCAGCGAGGAGATCACCGAAGCAATATCGCGTGAAATAGAGAGCAAACAGGATGCACCAAAAATAAGGCTCGCCGAGAACCTTGGCGTGATCGACCATTTTTTGGCTCAGCGAGACGAGAAGTCTCTTAAGTTATTTGCGAATTATCTTTTGACGAAGGTGTACGTCGTGTTTGTCACGACCGCTTCCTGGCAATCGGCGTATCGGCTATTCAACGTTCTGAACGCACGAGGCATGCCACTGTCGAATGCAGACTTGATCAAGAACATGTTATTTGCGCGCCTAGGAGGTGCGTCTGCCAAGAGCGAAGAACTGGACGAACAGTGGCTGCAACTCGAGGAAGCAATTGGTATTGAGAGGCTGGATCAGTTCCTGGCCCATCACCGGTCATCAGTCACCGCGATTAAAGCGCGGAAAACACTCCACGAAGAGTATAAGCCGCTGATAGAGGCAAGTGATACGCCTTTCAGCTTCTTGGACGGGATAACCACGTCTGCTCGGAACTACCTTCGTATCCAACAAAATGGGTTTGAGGATGTTGCGGCGCGACGCTCTTTGCGCTCCCTTCATCGTGTGGCATTCGAAGAATGGGTGCCTCCGCTGCTTGCCTACCTTAACAATCCAATCGAAGGTATCTCCGAAGCAGAATTCATTGATCTGCTCGAGAGAGTGACCTATCAGAACTGGATTAGGCGACTTGCATTCACCGCGCGCCTTACTGCGTATTTCCAGCTCATTACCGCAATACGTTCTGGAAAATCGGCCGATGATATTAGAGCGATATTTCGGCAAAACGCTCAGAATGAAGAATTCCGCGCTCTACTTGACGGCGACGTCTACGGAAAGCCCTTTGCACAAGCAGTGCTGTTGAGGCTGGAGGAAGCAGATCAAGATGAGTCAGTCACAAAAGACTACGGCGGAAAAATAACAATTGAGCATGTTCTCCCTCAAGCGCTGAAAGAGGATTATTGGCGCGAGCGGTTTACAGACGAAACTCACCGTCAATGGCTACATCGCCTCGGAAACCTTGCCCTGCTTGCTGGTATCAAAAATTACAAGGCACAATACTTCAGCTTTGATCGCAAGAAGAAGATTTACTTGGAAAGAAACAACAAGGTGTCTTTTGATACCACCAAGATGATCCTTGAGCAGGATGACTGGCGTCCAGAGTTATTGAGTGTTCGGCAGGCAAAAATGGTTGAAGCTGCCGCTGATATTTGGACAATTTCATGAACGAAACCTCAACTGAAATTCAAAGAGGCCGAACGTCCTTGGGCGTAAACGAAGTCAAGTCCGCCTTCTGGGACGGAGCCAATACACTCCGGGGTTCGGCCGTCGATAGGACATACTGAAAGGGTTAAGCGGTCGCGAAGTTGCAGAGATATTAGACGCGGCTCACATCATGCCACGAGCGCACGGCGGTTCGGACGACCCTGAAAACGGGATCATCCTCAGGGCGGATCTTCATCCTCTCCTCGATGCAGGTCTTCTGAGTTTGGATAGTGAAGGCCTTACAACGATTTCCGAAGTAATCATCGATCAGGATTACCTGTGATTCCATGGAGAGACCGCTCAGTGCGGAGCAAACTTGAGGTTATTGACCCCTCGGCCTGAGCGACCGGAAAGCTGAAGAAGAGGTCCGATTTCAGTCCCTTTTGGCTGGCGCCACTGCCGTCGAAGTGTTTTAATTTGGACCGTGAAAAATCATTCAATGACAGTTACTTGCGAGAAATTCACCAAATCCACGAAGTCATGAGGTCCGGAGAACATCGGCCTTGAGAGACCGCTTTCGGCCCTCCTGGCACCCATGCCGGTGCTCAGCCCCGCCCGCATAACCCTCGAAAACAACGGAAAAATCCAGGCTCAGTCGGGTGGGGAGAACGCTTTCGCGAAGGCAAGTGGCGGAGACGAAGGGATTCGAACCCTCGAGACGGTTTCCCGCCTACTCCCTTAGCAGGGGAGCGCCTTCGACCGCTCGGCCACGTCTCCGCATTCAGCCTTAGCGACCATCCTACGTGTGGGCAAGATGAAATTACCTTGCTGACGAAGCCGACATCCCCGACATAGGCGTTAAAACAACCGAAGATAAGAACACCCCGCGGCCTATGTGAGTTTGAAAAAACCTTCTGGTAGGATGCTTTGAGCCAAACCTCTCTTTTGAATTGGTTATATATTCCTTAGTTCTAACGCGAATAGCGCCTAAAGCGGCCGAGGGTGAAGTCGACACGCAGGAGATTATCGCGAACAATTGCAATGTCACCAGCACCTTTCTTCCAAAGAAGAGTGCGTTAGAGACGTCTGAAGTGAGCGACCAGCACCCTTGATCGCCGACATCGGCGAGGGTCGGGACTTAGAAATCCCGTGTCGTCAGCGGTGATATTGGAAAAATCCAACGGTTTGGGATGTGCAACTCATCATCGTAATATGCGCAGGCACTCCGAGACGCTGAAGTGACGCTATGTCATTGACCTGCGGGTTCACGTGTTTCGCCGCTGCGATGCGGCACATCTGATTAAGGTAGAACCGCGAGCCCTGCCCAGATCTTTCTTGCCCAGAACAAGACAGGCGAACCACAGATGCGGGATTATCCACCTCCGAGCCTAAGTATTGAAGAGAAAGTGCAGGACGTCGCCGTCCTTTACCGTGTACCCCTTCCCTTCTACGCGCATCTTACCCGCCTCTTTTGCGCCAAGCTCGCCCTTGTGAGCGAGATAGTCTTCGTAGCTGATGGTCTCTGCGCGAATAAATCCCTTTTCAAAATCACCATGTATCACCCCGGCAGCTTGCGGGGCCAACGTACCCTGGGGTATGGTCCAGGCGCGTGCCTCTTTTGGACCGGCCGTGAAGTAGGTTTGCAGCCTTAAGAGCTGATAACCCGCTTGGATAAGCCGGTCGAGACCGGGTTCATCCAAGCCCATTTCCGCAAGAAACAGATCTGCCTCTTCAGCTTCAAGCTGGCTTATCTCTTCTTCGATTTTGGCTGAAATGATCACGTGCGCATTGCCCTGTTCTGCCGCCATCTGCGCCACGCGTGCGGCAGATGCGTTTCCCTGTGCGGCCTCTTCCTCGCTCACATTGCAGACGTATAAAACCGGCTTGGTTGTCAGCAATTGCAGCATACGCCAGGCCTTCGCGTCTTCTGCCCCGACCTCGACCAGCCGGGCCGGTTTTCCTTGTTCAAGCATCTCAAGCGCTTGCCGCATAAGGCGCTCTTGCTGGACCGCCTCTTTGTCACCGCCCCGCACTTTTCGAACGATGTTTTGCAACCGTTTCTCAAGGCTTTCGATGTCGGCGAGCATTAACTCCGTTTCAATTGTTTCTGCGTCAGCTACCGGATCCACACGGCCCTCGACATGGGTGACGTCAGCATCTTCAAAGCAACGCAACACATGGGCGATCGCATCAACCTCGCGAATATTGGCGAGGAACTGATTGCCTAACCCTTCACCCTTGGACGCACCTTTCACCAAACCGGCGATGTCTACAAATGTCATCCGGGTGGGGATCACCTGCTTGGATTTTGCGATTTCCGCCAAAGCGTTCAAGCGCGTATCAGGGACCGCAACTTCGCCCACGTTTGGCTCAATCGTGCAAAAGGGGAAATTTGCAGCTTGTGCCGCCGCAGTCCGGGTAAGTGCATTGAAAAGCGTGGATTTGCCAACATTCGGCAGGCCCACAATGCCCATTTTAAAACCCATCACGCCCTCCATGTTCTGCGATGGGTTTTCCTATGGTCTCTCATTTGAGGGTGCAAGACGTTGCACTTGAGTTATGATTGATTTCTGCGGCTCTTTTGGGCATGGCACCGTGGGGAAAGGGAGTATGTGCATCAAATGACACGGATTGACGCAAAGTTCGCAGCGCTGAAAGCGGCTGATAAGAAAGCCTTTGTTTCTTACATCATGGCGGGTGATCCTGATTTCGACACCGCACTCGACATTATGCGCGGGCTCCCCCAAGCGGGCGTCGACATCATTGAACTGGGATTACCTTTCACAGATCCGATGGCGGACGGACCCATCATTCAAATGGCGGGTCAACGCGCGCTTGAGGGTGGCATGACTTTGACGCGCACGCTTGACCTGGCGGCCGCATTTCGTCAGCACGACGACAGCACGCCGATCGTGTTGATGGGATATTACAATCCGATTTACAGCATGGGCGTCGAAGCCTTCTTAACGGCGGCTAAGGTGGCGGGCGTTGACGGGTTGATTGTGGTAGATCTGCCGCCCGAGGAGGACGAGGAGCTTTGCTTGCCCGCGCAGGCCGCGGGGTTGAACTTTATCCGGCTGGCAACGCCGACCACAGATGACCGTAGACTTGAACAAGTCGCCCGCAACACTTCTGGCTTCGTTTACTACGTTTCTATCACCGGAATTACCGGCGCGGCAGAGGCACAGGCGGAGGAGGTCGCACCTGAGGTGAGCCGTATTCAAACAAAAAGTGGTCTTCCAGTTGTCGTCGGTTTCGGGGTTAACACACCCGAGAAATCTCGCGCGATTGCCTCAGTTGCGGACGGTGTCGTCGTCGGTTCAGCAATCGTATCGCGCATCGGTAGCGGAGACAGTGTTGAAAGCGTGTTGGCTTTCGTCGAAACACTCACCAAAGGCGCGCATGCCGCCTGATCACACCTGCCCGACCTGTTAGGTTTTCGCGCGTCAATCGACACATACGAGGCCATACCTGCAGCACATTCACGTTGGTGTTTACCGGCGCTTAGGTATCCCGGGCTGCGTCCAAATGCTCACGCAGTTCGACAAGCTTTGGCAAGATCCCAACAAGCGCGTTGGCGTCCAGCGCGGTCATCACATCTTCGAATGCGGGCCCGAGCTTTCCTATTGTTTCATTTCGCATGGCTTCTCCCCTCGGGGTCAGCCAAACGGTCTTTGATCTGCCGTCTTGGGGATTGTGGCGCAACTCAACGTAGCCTCCGGCGGCCAACCCTTTCAGCGTATGCGTCATGGATGTTTTGGGCACCTGAAAGGCCCTTGCCATGTCTATCGGCACCGCCCCGTTGCCGCGCATCATCAGATGGTTCAACACCGCGAAATGCGGCGCGATCAAACCATCTGGAAGCTGCGCCTCAAGCAAGGCGCGGCTCAATTGCTCAATGATCCCGATCTCTTTGAACAGCTCAAAAAGAACGCGTGGATTGGCGTCAGGCACGTCTTATTTTCGCCTCCAACGGCCAACGCGGCGTGCGCGGCGTGGCGGGACCATAGCCCAGCCGCCCGAGCATTTGAACAGTGTGCCCGTCAGGCGCGAGAAGATCATGCGCCACCTTATAATGGGGTGCCATTTCAGGATATTCTTGCAGCGCTTGACTTACTGGATGAAGCGCAAGCCCCATGCGCGTTGTTGTAAGGTTTAATCGCAACCAACGACGGCCGATGGTGATCTGATCTTCCACAGTGTTGTGAGCTGACGTCAGAACGACGTAGGCGGGTGTTGCCTCCAACATCTTTTGGTAGATGTCCAAACCCTGCTGAAATCCGGTGCTTTCGGGGTCGGCAAGCGCCTCTTTATCAAGAAGTCCAAGCGCCATCATGCTTTCAAGAAACGCGCCGCCCAGGTCAATGCCGTCGGGTGTCGCGTTTATTTCGGCCTTGCCCATCCGCATCAGATCGACGCTTTCCTTCATGGTGCGGGGCGTTAGTGCCTCGGTCATCCAAGCGTCGAAGGTCAGCTTCTTGAGGGCAGATACAGTGGATGCATCGGTGTAGACATCGGCGCTTAGCTCCAGTTCATTTGCAAGCGCGGCTGGGATAGGACGATCCTCAAATGGTTCCTTGCATGACCGCCGCTCCAAGATGTGGGTCGCCAAAGGATCCATATCGCCGCCTTCTTGAAACACTGCGCGCGCGACGGGGCCTTCCTTACCCTCGGGAAAAAGCGTCAAAGCAACCGCGTGTCCGTCTGCACCCGCTGCGAGCACCATTTGCTCCAAGAAGCATCCTAGACCGATGTATATCTGTCGGTTGAAGGGATCGGTCTGAGGTAAACGCCGCGTCGTGTCATGCCACAAAAGCACGCCATCATCGTCTTCCAACTGCACCTGCCAGGGTTGGAGATTATGAGGGTTTGGTGCCAGCAAGGCAAAACTCAGTGCGTTCAGTCGTGGGTCATCGTATTGACCCGCCAGATCCCAGGGACGCAAAGCACGGTGGGGCACCCGGGTGGCGGCAAAAGCACCAAAAGTTGTGGTTGCGGCTAATACAGTGCCACCCCCGATGAGAGAAAGAGCTTTACGTCGTGAAAGGGTCATGAGGAACTCCACATATAGTACGATTCTGCACTATCCATATAGTACGATATTGCACTAATCAACCCGCGCAGATCAATTGACCGAAAAAAGCCGTTGTGCTTAAAAAAATAAGCCAACAGGAAAGCCCCATCATGCCCGTGATCACCAACATTGAAGACCTCAAGCAGATCTACGAACGCCGTGTGCCTCGGATGTTTTTTGACTATTGCGAATCCGGCAGCTGGACAGAGCAAACGTTTCGCGAGAACACATCTGACTTTGATAAACTGCGGCTCAGACAGCGCGTCGCCGTTGATATGACAGGCCGCTCTACAGCGAGCAAAATGATCGGTCAGGATGTGGCCATGCCAGTCGCGCTCGCGCCGGTGGGCCTGACGGGAATGCAGCACGCGGATGGTGAAATTAAAGCAGCCCGTGCGGCAGAGCGTTTTGGGGTTCCCTTCACCCTTTCAACAATGTCGATCAACTCAATCGAAGATGTCGCTGAAGCCACCAAAGCGCCTTTTTGGTTCCAACTTTACACCATGCGCGACACGGATTATGTCAGCCGACTGATCCAGCGCGCGAAAGACGCGGGATGTTCGGCGCTGGTCATCACCCTTGACCTGCAAATTCTTGGCCAGCGTCACAAAGACCTCAAGAATGGCTTATCCGCACCGCCGAAGCTAACGGCCAAGACCATTGCCAATCTGATGACCAAATGGTCCTGGGGTCTTGAGATGCTCCGCGCGAAACGGCGCGAGTTCGGCAATATTGTTGGACATGTCGAGGGGATTTCAGATGCGTCTTCACTGGGGGCGTGGACGGCAGAGCAGTTTGATCCCGCGCTGGATTGGGACAAGGTTAGCAAATTAAAAGAAGAGTGGGGCGGTAAAGTCATTCTCAAGGGCATTCTAGATGCGGAAGATGCGCGGACGGCTCTCAAGGTGGGAGCAGATGCCATCATCGTCTCAAATCATGGGGGGCGGCAGCTGGACGGTGCAACCAGTTCAATCGCTGCTTTGCCCTCGATCTTGGACGCAGTAGGCGATGAAATCGAAGTGCATCTCGACAGTGGTATCCGATCTGGGCAAGACGTCCTGAAAGCGTTGGCGATGGGCGCGAGCGGCACTTACATCGGAAGGGCCTTCGTCTACGGGCTCGGTGCCATGGGTGAAAAAGGCGTCAGCGCAGCGCTTGAAGTTATTCACAAAGAACTTGATACGACCATGGCGCTGTGCGGCGAAACCAAAGTGACCAACCTGGGGCGGCATAATTTACTCATCCCAGAGGATTTCGGCGGTCGCTGGCAACATTGAACCAGGGCTGCACAGGCTTTAGATGCTGATTTTCCTTCATCACGCCCTGGCATTGCTTGCCATGCCAAAGACCGGGAGCAGAGCACTTGAGTTCGCTTTGAAACCACGGGCCGAGATTGTTTTTGCAAGGAACCGGAAACACATCACCGCAGCGCGATACAAGCGACGCGTCGCTCCTTTTCTTAAAAGCACGTTCGATGTGCAACCCGTCTCGGTCGCGGTGATGCGAGAACCGATCGAACAAATTCACAGCTGGTATAAGTTTCGGTCAAAGAGCGTGTTAGACGGCTCTGAGGTATCAACAAAAGATCTGTCTTTTGACCAATTCGTCAGTGAAGTGGTGTCTGATGATCCACCCCCACGCGCCCAAATCGGGCGGCAATTTAACTTCCTGACAGACCGGCGGGGCCGGATCATGGTCGAAAGGCTGTTCTCTTATGCCCATCAAGAGGATCTGCTGGCATTCCTTTCAGCGCGGTTGGAACATGATGTTAAACTGAGCTTACGCAATACGTCGCCGCCCATTGACGACAGCTACCTGAGTACAGCGACCCTGAAGCGCCTGAGGGAGATTCGAGCGAAAGACTTTGAGCTTTACGATCAATTGATGATGGCGGGGGGTCAGAAGACCTACACGGCAGAGTAGTCGGATTGCGAACCTGCTTTCAAAGGTCCTAACCCTAAAACACGACACATCTGCAGGGGGCGGGGTAAGGCGCCTTCAAGGTGAGGTGTAGAACCGATACTCTTTGCGCTTGTCACCCGGACAAAACCCGTCTATCGCCTGCGCTTCAAGCGGGACGACAGCCTTGGAGGGGTCTCGCATAACGATTGGAGAGAACTATGGCCGGAGAGATCCCAGATCTTGAAGCCCAGGTACGCACGGGGACAGGCAAGGGCGCCGCTCGTCAAGCACGCCGCGAAGGCATGGTACCGGGTATCGTTTTTGGTGGAGATGCAGACCCACTGCCCATCAATATACCGTTTAACAAATTGCTAACGATGCTGCGCAAGGGGCGATTTAAGTCCACGCTTTTCAACATGAAGGTGGAGGGCCACGAGGATGTACGTGTGATCTGCCGCGACGTGCAGCGGCACGTTGTCAAAGATCTGCCAACGCATGTGGATTTCATGCGATTGCGCCGGACCTCGAAAGTGAATTTGTTCATCAATGTAGAGGTTGTGGGGGAAGACGTCTCACCAGGCTTGAAAAAAGGCGGTGTTTTGACACTTGTGCGGCCAGAAGTTGAGCTGATGGTCACGGCAGGTGATATCCCTGAGAAGCTGGTGATTGACGTGTCTACGCTGGGGATCGGCGACACGCTCACGATCTCAAGCGTGACGCTGCCCGAGGGCACGCGCCCCACAATTGACCGCGACTTTGTCATCGCTCAGCTTTCCGCCCCCTCCGGCTTGGCCTCTCAGTCAGACGGTGATGAGGAAAGCGAAGAGGAAGAAGCTGAAAGCTGATCTGCAGCTGAGTGTTAGAGAAAGGGGCTGCCGTTGCAGCCCCTTTTTATTTTGGCGCCACGGACACCTATTTCGCCTTCGCCAGGCGAGACATTCCGTTTTTCCGCAAAGTAATTTATGTTGCCTGAGGGAGTAGGACAGCACATGAAGCTTTTGGTTGGCTTAGGCAATCCTGGCGCAAAATACGCCCGAAACCGACACAACATCGGTTTCATGGCGCTTGATCGCATAGCGTCAGATCACGATTTCGCGCCTTGGAGAGCCAAGCATCAAGGGACTGTATCAGAGGGCCGGCTCAACGGAGGTCGCGCAATCCTGCTTAAACCTGAAACCTTCATGAACAACTCTGGGCAATCGGTGCAAGCGGCAATTCGCTTTTACAAACTGGAGCCCGCCGACCTGATCGTTTTGCACGATGAGATTGATCTTGAGCCGGGAAAAGTAAAATACAAAACCGGCGGCGGGCATGCGGGGCACAATGGCCTAAGATCCGTGCATGCTCACATCGGATCTGGATATGCCCGTATTCGGCTCGGGGTGGGGCATCCTGGTCATAAAGACGCGGTGCCGGGGTATGTCTTGCGCGATTTCCCAAAAGCTGAAGAACCCTGGCTGGATGAGGTGCTTGGCGGCGTTAGCGAAGGGATCCCCCATTTGATCAATGACGATAGTGCGCAGTTCCTCAATGCGGTCGCCCTGCGTGTTTCGCCACCGCGATCAGGGACCGGACAATACCGAACCAATAAGACCAAGCCTGCGAATGCCGCGCAAAAACCTGAACAGACCAAGCCGCAGGAAACACCGGCCCCTGTAAAATCACCCCTGCAAAAGCTAATTGATCGCTTTCGATGACGCTGCAACAGGCATTTCTGGCCCAATCACGCGCGTGCACACGGCTGGGCTCCCCCTTTATGGGGCAGCTTTGCAGGCTTTTGGCGCAACACTGGCCGTGCGACAGTCAAATCGCACAGAGCTTCTTGCGCTTCGAGGGAGATCTGGGACCGGACGGTCATTCCCTCCCCCTGCGTCTTGCTGGTGGCTTGCACGCGTTGGTTCTCTCAGATCGCGCGCCCATGCTTGCTGAAAGCTATCCGCCAAACGACGTTGGCGATGAAATATTGCTGCAAAACCTATTGCGCGCCTTGGATGAGCATGCGCCCTTCCTAAGTCGCTGGGTCGAAAGACCGCCACAAACCAATGAGGTTCGCAGGTCCGCCCTGCTCATCGCGGGCGCCCACGTTGCTTTACAACACTTTGACGTCCCCATTCACCTGTCAGAGTTGGGGGCAAGCGGCGGCTTAAACCTGATGTGGGATCATTACGCGCTTGTCATAGACGATATGCGGTATGGACCAGATGACGCGGTGGTGACGCTAACACCAGATTGGACAGGACCTTTGCCGCCGCCAGCACATCCAAAGGTGGCGACACGCGCAGGTGTTGATCTCAATCCGCTTGATCCAGCGAAAAAAGAAGATCTGCTGCGTCTCATCGCGTATCTATGGCCGGATCAACCGACGCGGCTCAAGATGACGCGCGCCGCCGCAAGTGTGGCGACTGCGCCCGTCTTTGCAGGAGACGCGATTGAGTGGTTGGAGCAACGGCTTCAGAACGCACCAGCGGGGCAGCTTCATCTGATCCAGCACACTGTTGCTTGGCAATATTTTCCAAAGTCGGCGCAAGTGCGCGGGCACCAGCTGATCGCCGCAGCGGGTCAAAACGCGACAGCGGAGCGTCCTTTGGCGTGGTTGTCGATGGAAACCGATGGCGAGGTCGCAGGGAAAAATGGTGCGGCACTTACCCTCAGACTTTGGCCGGGAAACTATCAGATAAACTTAGGACGCGCCGATTTTCATGGCCGGTGGGTACGTTGGGCGTATGATGATGAGAAAGGAGGGGGCACATGCGAACATTGATAAAATGGATAGGCCGGTTGCTTTTGTTGTTGGGCATTGCTGCAATCTTTGTCGGTGTTTGGAAACGCGAGGAAATCAACCGCTTGCTCGCGGTCAATTCCCTGTTTGAGCAAGACAAAATCGTCCAAAACTTCAGCAACATGGACGCGGCATTCCTGAATGTTGATGTCCCACGTGGCGATGGGCCCGTCAGCCCGCTCTTGACGGGCGAACCATTTGATCTACCGCCATCGGTTGCTGACTGGATCGTTGAACGCGACGTTACTTCATTGCTGATCATGAAGGATGGTCAGATCAGGCATGAGGCATACTTTTTGGATACAGCCGCTGAGGATCGGCGCATCAGTTGGTCAGTTGCCAAGAGTTATCTTTCAGCCCTGGTCGGTATCTTGCTGGAGGAGGGAACGATCGCATCAATTGACGACCCCGTCACCAAATATGCGCCAGAGCTGGTCGATAGTGCCTATGACGGCGCAACGCTGCGCAATGTGCTGAACATGGCAAGCGGCGTCACCTTTAACGAAGACTATCTGGATTTCAATTCAGACATCAATCGCATGGGGCGCGTTTTGGCCCTTGGTGGCAGGATGGATGATTTCGCAGCCAGTTTAACAGAGACGTTCATCAACCCTGGGCTTCAATGGCAATATGTATCCATCGACACGCATGTTATCAGCATGGTCATCCGAGGCGCCACGGGAAGGTCGATTGCCGATTTGCTCAGTGGAAAAGTCATTCAACCGCTCGGGCTTGAACAAAGTCCTTATTACCTCACAGACGGTGTGGGGACAGCGTTTGTGCTGGGGGGCCTCAATCTCACCACGCGGGACTATGCGCGCTTTGGTCAAATGTTTGCTCAAGGTGGCAATTGGCAAGGGGAACAGATCGTGCCAGCCGACTGGGTTGAACAGTCAACGAAACCTACCGCACCGGGTTACGCGGACTACGGATTTCAATGGTGGATGCCAGAAAACGCCGCTTCAGGAGAGTATTTCGCCCGCGGCGTCTATGGGCAGTACATCTATATCAACGCGCCTGAACAGGTCGTGATTGTTACGACAGGCGCAGACCGCCAATTTCGCGAGGCTGGCGTCAGCGAACAAAACGAGGCGATCTTTCGTCTCATCGTCGAAAATCTTTGAGAGGCTTTGATGACACCTGACGACAGCGTAAATGTTCTTGGCGGCGCGTTGCTGCTGTGTGGAACAGATCCAATGACCGGATTTTTCCGCGACGGGTTTTGTAATACCTGCGACGCCGATCAAGGCAGTCACACTGTCTGCGCGATCATGACCGAAGAGTTTTTGGCCTTTTCCAAATACGTCGGGAACGATCTGAGCACGCCCCGGCCGGAATACAACTTTGCAGGTCTGAAACCAGGGGATCCGTGGTGTCTTTGCGCAGGACGCTTCTTGCAGGCTGCGAATGAAGGCTGCGCACCCAATGTGCATCTCGCATCGACGCATCAGCGCGCTTTAGAAATTGTACCCATTGATATTCTGCGCGCGCATGCCGTCGACGACAAGCCAGCCGAAAAATAGCGCATCCGGCGTTTAACCTGATACACCTTGCTTGCTCAGCCCTGGCGCCGCTCCGTGGCGGCGGGACAGCGCGGCTCAACAGAAGTTGTTGAGCGGGGGTAGGATGGGAAACTGGGGTGTGAGGTCAACGCCCGAATACTTTGAGGCACAACGGGGTGCGGTGGTTTACGCAAACTCCCCCATCTCAAACCCCAGCGCCTTGGCAACGGTGAAAATATCTTTGTCACCTCGTCCGCACATGTTCATGCAGATGATGTGATCTTTCGGTAGATCTGGCGCGACTTTCATCACATGCGCCAGTGCATGCGAAGGCTCCAAAGCGGGAATGATGCCTTCAAGTTCACAACACTGCTGAAACGCCGACAGGGCCTCTTGATCAGTGATGGAGACATATTTCGCGCGGCCGATGTCGTGCAGCCAGGCATGTTCCGGACCGATCCCCGGGTAGTCTAACCCGGCGGATATCGAAAACCCTTCGAGTATTTGCCCGTCGTTATCTTGCAGCAGATATGTGCGGTTGCCGTGAAGCACGCCGGGACGACCACCCGTAAGAGAGGCGCAATGCTCCATCTGATCATTCACGCCCTTTCCACCAGCCTCAACACCGATGATAGATACATCGCCATCATCCAAGAATGGATAGAACAGACCCATCGCATTCGACCCCCCGCCGATTGCCGCGATAATCGTATCGGGGAGCCGGCCCTCAGCCGCATCCATTTGCTCGCGCACCTCTTTTCCGATGATGCTCTGAAAGTCTCGCACCATTGCGGGATAAGGGTGGGGGCCCGCCACCGTTCCGATGCAGTAAAATGTGTCGCGAACATTTGTGACCCAGTCGCGCAGCGCATCATTCATCGCGTCTTTAAGCGTGCCCCGACCCGAGGTCACGGGAACAATCTCAGCCCCTAAAAGACGCATGCGAAACACATTTGGCGCCTGACGCTCAACATCATGCGCCCCCATGTACACCACGCATTTCAACCCGAACTTTGCGCACACCGTCGCCGTCGCCACGCCGTGCTGCCCTGCGCCCGTCTCGGCGATGATCCGCTTTTTTCCCATGCGACGGGCAAGGATAATTTGACCCAAGACGTTGTTAATTTTGTGCGCGCCTGTGTGATTAAGCTCGTCACGCTTCATATAGATCTTGGCACCACCCAGATGATCGGTCAGCCTCTCAGCAAGATAAAGCGGACTGGGCCGACCGACATAGTGCTTCCAGAGCATGTCCATTTCGGCCCAAAAACTATCGTCGGTCTTGGCCTTGTTGTACTGCGCTTCCAACTCCAAGATCAGCGGCATCAATGTCTCTGACACGAAGCGACCACCGAAATCGCCGAAACGGCCGTTTTCGTCAGGCCCGTTCATAAAGCTGTTGAACATGTCATTCATTGGCGCGTCTCCCGGTGGGTTCTTTAGATTGGTGTAGCGGCTTATCCGGTGTGGTGAAAGACCGACCACACGCATTCGGCGCGCTGGTTTGACGCGGCAGAAAATGGAAGTCAGGGCAGGATGCTAAAGCAGCTAACCTTCAATCTGATAGATCTTGCCCAAAGCGACTTAGCGCCGGTCCGAGGGGTGGCACAATTGCGGCGCGGGTATAGGGAACGGCTTGCAACAGGTTTAAGGCCAAAATTCATTGAGCGTTTCGACTTAAACCTGAAGCGCTTTTTCGCTGCCTCTTTCTGCAGGCGAACGCGAAAAATGATGCGTTGTATCTAAGGGTAACGTCGAAGCGATCTAATCAAACAATCGCAGCAGTTCTTCGGTCAATCGCTCTTCGATACGGTCTTGGATGGCATCCTCGACGGATTGTCCTTCTTGTCTTGTGACGCCCAGTTCCTCTTCCAATTTTTGTTCTACCTGCTGTTTTAGACGTTCCTCGGCCCGATCAATCTCTTCCTCAAAGTTAAAGGTGAGGGCCGCTTCCAGATCTGCGCGGATCTGTGGGGCGGCCCAAGGTCCAAAAATCCGCACCGGAACGGCGACGCCACGGCCTTGATTTGCACGCAGCGCTTTTGGTGTGATCGTGTAGTCAAGCGTTTGACCGCCCAGATCGACCTGCCCGCGTCCGGTGGTTTCAAAGTTTGCCAAACCCATCTTCAAATCGTCATTCCGCAGGACACCCCGATCAATCGCGAAGCGGCCCATGAGACTGTCAAATACAGTCGTGCCACCCGACCCGTCAAAATTCCCCAACAGGCTGTCGAGATCTACACCCTCGATCACCCCGCGACCGACCGAAAGACCGCCTTCGCCGCTCAGGCTTTTCATAATCGCGTCGATGGAATCTCCGACACCCAGAAAAGATAGATCGGCGTCCGCCCGACCACTCAGCCGAGTGACAGCAGCCGCATCGCGCAGAAGGTCCCTCAGCTCTAGCCCGCGCGCTTGCAGTTGACCGCCCACAGACAAGCCATTGCGATTATTTAGCACAAATTGACCGCTCACTTGGCCGTTATAGGCCGCGACATCCCGCAGATTAAACACCGTGCGAGAGCGATCGTTCGTGATCAAAACATCCGTGCTTCCCAGATTGAGGGTGGGAAGCGCAACACTTTGAGCGCGCAGCGCGATGGTGCCGTTAAATGCAGCCAAAACGCTTGCATCAATCACCGCAGTTGACCAGCCAGATCCAGCCGCATCAGTCGAGCCTGCGGTTGAAGCACCCTGCCCTGCTTGACGCAAATCGATCGCATTGGCACTTATGTCCGCCGTCACCTGCGGCACATCACGTAGATCTGCGTCGACCGCCCCGCTGAGTTCTGTGCCGCCCAAATTCGCCGTCAGCGCGCGCAAAGCAAGCTGGCGCTGATCCGTGAGCGTCACATCTGTCGTGATTTGCGCGTTTGGCCCAAAACCCGGGGGGAGATTGACCATGGGCAGGCCAAAGGCACCCGCAAATCGGCCGACATCGTCAGCAGTGATTTCAACTTGCCCTGCAATAGCACCCGATAGCGATGCGCGCCCTGTGTAGCGAAGTTGGCCGCTCTCAGCCTCCAATACTGTTGTCAAACTCTGTATCTGACCGGCAAGGAACCCATCGAATTCAGAAATGGTGGCCGCAATCTTGATCGGCTCATCGACCATCTGAAGCTCTGCCTGAAAGTCTGCGGTGCCGCCTTGAGGCCAATCCAAAGTGAGATTGAACCCAGTGATCACGAATTGCTCAGCACCGTTAACTTCGTAGCTGACTTGCGCATCGGTTATCTGCAGTCGCTCGACTGTAATCTGCGTTGCTGCGTCAGCAGGATCTTCTTCCGTCACAGAAGCGCTTGAGCGAAAGTCCCAGTTTACCTCGTCCTGAGCATTGCGTTGAAGTCGTATAACAGGGCTGTCCGCTTCAATCCCTTTGACGCGAATGTCACCACTCAAAAGAGCCGATGCATCGATGCTTACGGTAGCACGCGCAGCTGTCAGAAAGGGCGTATCATCTGACCAAGACGCATTACCGATGACCATGTTATTCGCGGTAATCCCAATGATGGGCCACAGAGTTACTGAGGCGTCGCCGCTGATCGTCACCTCGCGTCCTGTCAAATTGCTCAATTGTGTCGCGGCGAGTTGGGATATCCGATCAGCGGGCAGCATCAAAATGCCAACCACTAGAATGACAATGGCCGCCGACATCGCAACAACCAAGCGCAAAAGAAATCTCATGAGGCAAATCCAGTACAGCGAATAGTTTACTGAAGAGATATGAGTGATCCTCTACCAAACCAAGTATGCAGGGGCAGGAAGGTGACTCACAAAACACGCGCTGCTGACGAAGCGCCGTTTGTGCTAAAGTGACGCAGAAATATGAGCCGGGCTGGCGATATCGTCAGAGGTCCCTACTTCTTAAGCATGAAAAACGAAGTGGAAGTTTTGTATAATGGCGAGTGTCCGATTTGCAGTCGGGAAGTGCGCCACTACGAAAAGCTCAGTAAGCAGGCAGCCTTGCCCATTCAGTACGACGATATTGTCGACGCTGACGCGCTAGAGCGTTGGGGCGTGACACCTGATCAAGCAGCAAAACGGTTTCACGTAAGGAAAGAGGGAAAAATCTACTCTGGCATCCCGGCTTTCGTCGTGTTGTGGCGCGACATACCGCAGTTCGTGTGGCTATCGAAGCTGGTGAACTTGCCCGTGGTTCATTGGACCGCCGTGAAAGTGTACGACTATATTTTGGCACCAGTCTTGTACGCAGCACATGTTCGACGCGTGGCGCGGCGTGAGACCACGGATCAAACGACATAGCTTGATTATTTTGCGACGTGCAGCGCGACGATGTGAGACTTACAAAACGAAAGCTTGATGTTTGATCGTGTCAGCATGACATAGCTTGCAACATCGCAGTGGATTTTTGATCGAGCGTTGCCCGTCGCAAATATCGAGCAGGAAAGCGGCCGGCCTTAAACCTGAAACATTTCAGTTGCCCGAGACACGCTTACGCCGTCCTGCCCGAAGGTTGCTGATGGGCAGGCTAGAAAAGCGTCCGCGATTGCACCAAGCTGCGACACCATCGGCTCAGGCTACACCACGCCAATCGGAGATCTCGTGCTACATCGCTGCCGCTGTCCGCCGCACGATTTCGATCCGCTCTGCGTTTGGCGGATGCGTCCCTAAAAATCGATCGCCAGGATCCGGAATGCGCCTGAAAAATGCAGCGCCTTTGACGGGATCGTACCCGGCACGCGCGGCGATGATTGTGCCCAGCGCATCCGCCTCCAACTCAAAGTCTTTGGAAAAGCGGCGCGCGCCAAACTGTGCGCCAATCTCTCTTGCTCGCTTTACCGCTGCTTCATCCGCCCCACCCAAAGTGGCCATGCCCGCAAAAACGACGGCAGCGGCAGCGGCGCTTTGTTGCTGACGACTAATGTGACCGGCAATATGGTGCGCTGTTTCATGGCCAAGGACAAATGCCAGTTCATCTTCATTGCGTGCATCCGCAATCAGCGAAAGCGTGAAAGCAACGATTGGCCTGCCTTGCCTGTCCAGCGTTTGAAAGGCGTTGGGCGGTTGATCAGCACGGTTGTCAATAAATATCGTAAAGTTGCAATTGACGCCACGTGTGCGCGCCCGACACTCTTTTTCTGCAACCGGTTCGACCGTTTCCACGACGCGCATGAAACGCAGCACCCGCTCATCCGTAATCTGGGTCTGAGCCGAGGGCAACCCACCTGGCACGCCGACATCACAGGCGGCAAGGACACAAAATAAGAGAAAAGCACCGATTAATTTCATTGATATAACCCTGCTTCTGTCCGCCGCTCCCTCGCATTAAGTATCACCGCGGCCAAAAGCTTCCAGTCGGATACCGCCCAGGCTATTGCAATGCTGCCCTGAAGACATCAAATTTCCGAGATGTTTACGATAGAGCACGATTTTGATTCCTCTGTGATCACGCTTGTGGACGAAGGCGCTGCGCCGTTACGCGAGGATGTGATTGTTCACGCTTTTGATGCTGAGATCACATTTGAACAATGGGACCCGCGGACAGATCAGGTGTCAAAAATCACACTTTCACCGGCGCAACTGCGCGACCTTACTGCGGCCTTGAACCTTCCTGAAGGCATCTACCGCAGCGAAGCGGATTAACACGAGAAAACCCATGGCTTTTGGCACAAATATCAAAACCTACTTTCAAGGACGCTGGCATATCGGTGACAAGCCCATAATGAATGCGGCAGATCATGGCACGTGGCTTGGCACCACGGTTTTTGACGGCGCACGACTGTTTGATGGCTTGTCGCCCGACCTTGATAAACACTGCGCTCGGGTGAACAACTCTGCTGCCGCTTTGATGATTACGCCGACGGTAGAAACTGATGAGATGGTAGAGATCATTCGCGAAGGCCTATCCAGCTACCCAAAGGAGGCGGCGGTCTACATCAGACCGATGTACTGGGCGCTGATGGGTGATGAAATGGGGATCGTGCCTAAGCCCAATGCCACTGGTTTTGCAGTCTCGCTTGAAGAGGCGCCGATTGCACCCATCGATGCGGCCACAACCCTTACCCGGACAAGATTTCGGCGGCCCGTGCTCGAAGACAATGTCGTGAATGCCAAGGCAGGATGCCTTTATCCCAACAATGCCCGCATGATGGTCGAGGCACGCAGCAAAGGTTTCAAGAACGCGCTCGTGGCGGATGCAATGGGCAACGTTGCCGAGAGCGCCTCCGCCAATGTTTTCATGGTGAAGGATGGAGAGGTTTTTACACCGATCCCAAACGGCACCTTTCTTGCAGGCATCACGCGTGCGCGCCACATAGACAACATGCGCGAGGACGGCATGGTTGTGCATGAAACAGTTCTGTCTTTCGATGATTTTCAAGCCGCAGACGAAGTGTTTTTATCCGGTAACATGATGAAAGTGACCGCTGTATCAGCGTTTGATGACACGCAATACGGCGTGGGCAACAATCAAAACCCGGTCACAAGACGGGTCCGCGACATGTATTGGGATTGGGCCGCCTCCGAACGCTGAGCGGTTGTGGGCTAAAGTCTGACAACAAGATATCTGGGCCCTGCAACACATCTCAGATTGCGATTGTGCGCGGTGATCGCCATGATCGGATGCTGAGGAGGCTACAATGCGCAAATTTCTAGTTGTGCTTGATGACAGCACTGAGTGTTTGAACGCCATGCGATTTGCCGCTTTGCGTGCTGCTCGGACCGGGGGAGGCGTTGAAATTCTCGCGGTGATCCCACCTGAAGAGTTTAATCACTGGATCGGTGTCAGCGACATCATGCGTGCAGAAGCACGGGAACGCATTCAGGTGCATTTTGAAGTCTTCGCAAAGTGGATGCGCGATAAGCAGGGCATCGACCCGGAACTGGTCATCCGTGAAGGCGTGCCCGCCGATGAAGTCATCCAACAAATCGCAGATGATACAGAAATCGGTGTGCTGGTCCTTGGGGCAAGCGCAGATAAGAAAAAGGGGCCTGGGCCTTTGGTAACGCAGATGACAAGAAGTGCGGGCGCTCTACCCGTGCCGGTGACCGTGGTGCCCGGCGATCTAAGCAAAGAGCGGCTAGAGGCGATCACCTAGCGCTTGCCAACGGCGCTGCATGGGCATGAAAACAGCACCGCTCATTTCACAGATCTTGAAGATCGGCGTTCAACAGCGCATATCTTTGAATAGATGAGTAAGGGAAAGCACGATGTTTATTCAGACGGAATCGACCCCAAACCCCGCGACGTTAAAGTTTCTGCCCGGCCAATCCGTGCTTGAGATGGGCACCGCTGATTTTCCAAGCGCAGAAACGGCAGACGTCTCACCCCTTGCCACAAGGCTCTTTACCGTGCCCGGTGTCGCGGGCGTTTTTTTCGGAATTGATTTTATTACCATCACGAAAGACGACGGGGTGGATTGGGATCACATAAAGCCGTCTTTGCTGGGCGCGATCATGGAGCATTACCAATCGGGCGAGCCTGTCATGGCGGCAGATCATGCGCCAGCGTCAGGCCACGCAGATCACGATGGGGAACATGGAGAGGTCGTCGGACAGATCAAAGAACTTCTCGACAGTCGGGTGCGCCCCGCTGTTGCGCAGGACGGGGGCGACATTACCTTTCACGGGTTCGACCGTGGCATTGTCTATCTTCACATGCAGGGGGCCTGCGCAGGGTGTCCATCGTCGACGCTCACCCTCAAAATGGGGATCGAGAACTTGCTTCGCCATTATATTCCAGAGGTTACTGAAGTGCGGCCGATCGCCTAACACCCGGATATACCCGCGCGCGATTAGGCTGCTGCGTGAGGTGAACGACAACAGCACGACGCTTTTGCAAAGTCCGAAGAGATGATCCTTGCATTTGATACTGCCGCGCCGCATTGCGCAGCCGCATTGATCTCAGCAGGTGATGTTATTGCAGAAGCTGTAGAGCCGATGCGCCGCGGTCAAGCGGAACGTTTGATGGGTCTTTGCGCCGAGATGATGGCAGAGGTCGGCGTAAAATACTCAGGTCTGTCAGCCATCGGCGTTGGAATTGGTCCGGGTAATTTCACCGGCATACGCATCGCCGTGTCTGCCGCGCGCGGCCTGGCTTTGGCTTTGGACATACCGGCCATCGGCGTTTCGGGATTTGACGCGCTTAGGCTGGGTCAAGAAGGCCCTTGCGCTTGCGCGATTGAGGCGCATCGCGGTCAAATATATCTGCAGGGTTTCGGGAATGATTTGCTGGCAAAGTCTGGCGTTTATGACCCAGCACAGATCCCCGCTTTTGAGGGCCCTTTAATCGGTCATGGCGGGATCGCACCGCGCCACGCAACCGCCAACGCGATTGCGCGATTGGCTGCGCAGCGATGTGCCGGCCCAGTCGACCCGCCAGCGCCTCTGTACTTACGCGCAGCAGATGCTGCACCTTCACGCAACACAGCCCCCGAAATCTTACCATGACCTCGGCTGAGATGGCAGCGCTGCACAGGCGTGCGTTCTCAAACAGAGATGCGTGGTCCGAACAGGCGTTTGCAGAGCTTTGCGCGACAAAGCATGTAGGCGTACATACTCAGCCCCATGGTCTTGCGCTTAGCCGCACCGTTGCAGGAGAGACAGAGCTTTTGACGCTTGCCGTAGAGCCCACACATCAGCGCAAAGGAATCGCCGAAAGCCTTTTAAAGTCGTGGCTGAACACATGCGCTCCTCCTACGCAACGTGCGTTCTTGGAAGTTGCTGAAGACAACTTCCCAGCGATATGCCTCTACAATAAGATGGGGTTTGAACAAGTTGGGCTTAGAAAGTCCTATTATGCGAGGCCGCATTCTGCCCCGGCAGATGCCCTGCTTCTTTCATTGGATTTACTTCAGAACTGAGAAGACGCGAAACTCTGATCCTGAGCGCTTCATCCACCTTGCCTGCTGGATCTGGGAAGGTCCCGGGCAGACATGACGTTTCAAAGTGCATGTTTATCTTCTAACGCGCACCCCATCTATCAAAGCGTGATAAATCATCTGATTGAGTGACAGAAAGCGGTTGACCCCGCCCCCCTGCTCTTGCCTACACTGGTGCAGATCACTTGATCGCGGGCGGCGACCCTCTGCTGCTTGCCGCAAACCGAAAACCTGGGAGATACCGTATGACATTAATGACCAAACTTATGGGTGCTGCCGCCGCAGCAGCGCTAAGCGCGGGTGCTGCACTTGCTGAACCAGCGTTGATTTTTGACCTCGGAGGCAAATTCGACAAATCTTTCAATGAGGCTGCGTTCAATGGGGCAACCCGTTGGGCAGAAGAAACTGGAAACAGTTTTCGTGACATCGAGCTGCAGTCAGAAGCACAAAGAGAGCAAGCATTGCGCCGTTTTGCCGAATCTGGCGCTAATCCAATCGTGATGACGGGCTTCGCCTTTGGCGATGCGTTAAGCCAGGTAGCAGCTGATTATCCGGAAACGGATTTTGTCATCATCGACATGGTTGTCGACCAACCCAACGTTCGCTCTGTCGTGTTTAACGAACATGAAGGATCTTATCTGGTCGGCATGATGGCTGCGTTGGCCACAGATTCTGGCACGGTGAGCTTTATCGGCGGCATGGACATTCCGCTGATCCGCAAATTCGCTTGCGGGTATGCGCAAGGCGCCAAAGCGGTAAACCCCGATATCAGCATCGTTGCAAACATGACCGGCACAACCCCTGCCGCTTGGAACGATCCGGTAAAGGGATCTGAATTGACCAAAGCGCAGATCAGCCAGGGCTCAGACGTCGTTTTTGCGGCAGCAGGGGGAACCGGCGTTGGCGTGCTGCAAACAGCAGCGGATGAAGGTATTTTGTCTATCGGCGTAGACAGCAACCAGAACTATCTGCATCCCGGTCAGGTATTGACCTCGATGCTCAAACGCGTGGACAACGCTGTATATGATGCTTTCTCTGACGGGCCTGGAATGGAGAAGGGCTTTAACGTTATGGGCATCGCAAACGGTGGCATCGGCTATGCAATGGATGAGCACAACGCGGCTCTTGTCACTTCTGAAATGCAGATGATGGTGGATGAAGCTGCGGCGAAGATCGCTGATGGCTCACTCGCCGTGCATGACTACATGTCCGACGACAGTTGCCCAGCACTGAGCTTCTAAGTGGCATCAGAAAAAATGATGGAGCGGCAGGTAACTGCCGCTCCTGCTATTGAACTCACAGGCATTTCCAAAGCCTTTGGTCCTGTTCAAGCGAACAAGAATATCTCGATACGTGTCATGCCCGGGACGATCCATGGGATCATCGGTGAAAATGGCGCGGGCAAATCCACGCTGATGTCGATCCTCTATGGATTTTACAAGGCCGATGCAGGCGATATTTTCATCGGTGGCCGGAAAACCGCAATCTTAGACAGCCAAACCGCCATCGCCGCAGGCATCGGCATGGTCTTTCAACACTTCAAGCTTGTGGAGAATTTCACCGTCCTCGAAAATATCATTTTGGGCGCGGAAGATGGTCAGATGCTAAGACCATCGCTAGCAAAAGCGCGCCGCACGCTGGTTGAATTAGCCGAAGACTATGGCCTCAACGTCGATCCAGACGCGTTGATCCAAGATATCGGCGTCGGCATGCAGCAGCGGGTGGAAATACTCAAGGCACTGTACCGTCAAGCAGATATTCTCATACTGGACGAGCCTACCGGCGTATTGACGCCTGCAGAAGCAGATCAGCTTTTTCGAATTCTCCGACGCTTGCGATCTGAGGGGAAGACAATCATCCTGATTACCCACAAATTGCGTGAGATCATGGAGATCACGGATACCGTGTCTGTCATGCGGCGCGGTGAAATGACGGCAACCGTCAAGACGACCGATACCTCACCCGCAGAACTGGCAGAGCTGATGGTGGGCCGCAAAGTGCTTTTGCGCGTGAACAAGGCCCCCGCCTCCCCTGGAGAGATTGTGCTGGATGTCAAAAACCTTCGCGTGATCGATGACAAGGGTGTTGAACGGCTGCGCGGCGTCGACCTGCAAGTACGGGCGGGTGAGATTGTTGGCATTGCCGGTGTTGCGGGAAACGGTCAATCCGAGCTTCTCGAAGTATTGGGCGGCTATCAAGACGGGACTGGGACCGTCACATTGAAGGGTCAAACGCTTGATCTGTCGGGCAAGCGGGCAGACGGCCAATCACGCCGTAGGCGCGGCCTTGCGCATGTCCCGGAAGATCGCCAACGCGAAGGTTTGATCATGGCGTATCAGGCGTGGGAAAACACCGTTTTTGGCTATCACCACGACCCCGGCTATCAAAATGGCATCTTCATGAACAATGCCGCGATCCGTTCCGATACCGAGGATAAGATGGCGCGCTTTGACGTGCGGCCACCAAACCCGCGCCTTGCCGCAAAGAACTTTTCCGGCGGTAATCAGCAAAAGATCGTGCTCGCCCGCGAGATTGAGCGAAATCCCGACTTACTGCTGATTGGTCAACCAACCCGCGGCGTGGATATCGGCGCGATCGAGTTCATCCATCAACAAATCGTAGCGTTAAGAGATCAGGGGAAAGCGATCTTGCTGGTTTCGGTAGAACTTGAGGAAATACTCGCGCTTAGCGACCGCATCGCGGTGATGTTTGACGGCCAGTTTATGGGCGAAAGGCTGCCGTCGCAAACAGATGAGAGAGAGTTAGGTCTGCTGATGGCGGGCATTACTGAGACAGCAGAGGCGAGGGAGGGGTAGAATGGATGTCATGCCCAAATGGGCCGAGGTTGTGCTTGTCCCGCTGATATCGCTTCTGCTGGCGGCGGTGATTTCGGCCTTGGTTATCCTTGCGATTGGAGAAGATCCGATCGAAGCGACCAAGCTCATGGTCGACGGTGCCATCGGTTCGGTGCGCGGTTGGGGCTACACGCTGTATTATGCCACCAACTTCATCTTCACCGGGCTGGCGGTAGCCGTTGCTTTTCACGCGCGGTTGTTCAACATCGGCGGCGAGGGGCAGGCGATGTTAGGCGGGCTGGGCGTCGCATTGGTGCTGTTGTACATTCCTTGGCCGCATTGGAGCATCGGTTTGATCGCCGCCACAATGGCCGCGGCAGCGTTTGGCGCGCTTTGGGCATTGATCCCCGCTTATCTGCAAGCAAAGCGGGGCAGTCACATCGTGATCACAACGATCATGTTTAACTTCATCGCATCTGCGCTGCTTATCTATGTCTTGAACGAATTCCTTAAGCCCGTTGGCCAAGCGGACCCTTCAAGCGCCCGCTTCGCAGATCATCTTGATTTGCCAACGTTAAATTCGGTGCTGAACGGCCTGGGGATCAAGGCGTCCAAAGATGACAGCGTGAATGTCACTTTCCTCATTTCGCTGCTGTGCGCCTTTGCTGTTTGGGTGCTGATGTGGCGCACGAGACTTGGCTACGAAATCCGAGCCTTTGGCCACTCAGAATCTGCGGCGAAGTATGCCGGCATCAATCCGGTGAAAATTACCATTGTCGCGATGGTCATTTCAGGGGGTCTTGCGGGTTTGATGGCCATCAATACCGTGATGGGGGAAAGCGAGAAACTGATCCTCAATTCCACTGAGGGGGCAGGGTTTATCGGCATTGCAGTCGCGCTGATGGGGCGATCTCATCCGGCAGGGGTCGTGATCGCCGCCATTCTTTTTGGCTTTCTGTATCAAGGCGGGGCGGAGTTGGCGTTGTGGACCTCAATCCCGCGCGAGCTGATCGTTGTCATTCAGGCGCTCGTCATTCTGTTTACGGGCGCCTTAGACAACATGGTGCGCATGCCGCTTGAAAGCGCCTTCTTGGCGTTGCGGCGCAGACCAAAGTCAGGGCCGGCCGAGTAATGGATTACACCACGCTTCTTCAGTTGCTCGATTCTACGGTAAGGTTGGCGACACCACTCTTGCTCGCGTGTCTGGCGGGGCTGTTCAGTGAACGCGCTGGCATTTTTGACATCGGGCTTGAGGGTAAAATGCTCGCCGCGGCGTTCTTTTCTGCGGCGATCGCGTCGCTTTCTGGCAATGTTTGGCTCGGCTTGCTCGCCGGTATCGGATCTTCTGTCGCGCTGTCGGCGATCCACGGCGTCGCCTCTATCACATTCCGAGGCAATCAATTGATATCTGGGGTGGCGATCAACTTTCTTGCAGCAGGCATGACGGTGCTGATCGCGCAAGACTGGTTTCGCCAAGGGGGTAGAACACCCGCACTCCCTGACGGGGCACGCTTTACTGACGTGACCCTCCCGGGCGCGGATGCCGTTTCCAATGTGCCCGTCCTGGGCCCACTCTACGCTGAGTTGGTGTCGGGACATTCCATTCTTGTCTATGTCGCACTCCTCACCGTACCGACGACGTGGTGGCTTTTGTATCGCACCCGGTTTGGCCTGCGGCTGCGCGCTGTCGGAGAGAACCCCGCCGCCGTCGATACTGCTGGCGTGTCCGTCGTTGGTCTTAGGTATGTAGCGGTATTGATCTGCGGCGTGCTTTGCGGGATCGCTGGCGCGTATTTGAGCACGGCGCTGCAGGCGGGCTTTGTCAAAGACATGTCCGCGGGGCGTGGATTTATCGCGCTTGCGGCCCTGATTTTTGCAAAATGGCGCCCCTGGTATGCGCTTTGGGCGACCTTACTGTTTGGTCTGTTCGGGGCGTTGGAAACGCGCCCCGACGTGATCGAAGCCGTGGTCGGCCTTAAAGTTCAAGGCCAGCTTCTTGGCGCGCTCCCTTATGTGATGACGGTCATTATTCTCGCGGGGTTTGTTGGCAAAGCCATCCCACCCCGTGCAGGCGGGGAGCCTTACGTGAAAGAACGCTAAAGCTCTCTGCCTTAAACCTGATACACATCTTTCCCTCTCACTGTCGCGCGCAACAAGTTCTCTTGGGCCGAACCATGCCACCCACAGGGACCAGCGCGAGGTCGGTTTGGGCAAGAGGTCTTCGGTGTCAGGCCAGATGCTTTGGGGCATCATCTAGAAAATCTGAAACACCCTTCTTTCCTCGTCCCGTCCGGTGGGCACTAACAGGCAGCGCAACGCCTGCGGTCGGCCACTGCCCTCAGCATTTTGGAATGAACGTTGCAGGTTAAATGGACGGCGCTTTGGGGCCCCGCGCCGGGACAACTCTTCTCCAAAGCAGGTTACGCACGGGCACCACAGCACGCCGGGCAATACCAGGCGTGAGATATCGGTGCTGCGGCATGAAACGTTGCTTTGAACAATACGGCGGGCTACTGGACATAATGCAAATTTATCTGCCCATCGCTGAAGTGTCGGTAAATGCCTTTCTGTTGCTCGGCCTGGGCGGGCTGGTGGGCGTCCTCTCCGGGATGTTTGGCGTCGGCGGCGGCTTTTTGATGACGCCACTTCTGTTTTTCATCGGGATCCCACCGGCCGTAGCGGTGGCTACGGAAGCCAATCAAATTGTCGCTTCTTCGTTCTCTGGCGTCTTGGCGCATCTTAAGCGCAAGACGGTCGACCTCAAAATGGGCACGGTTCTTCTGATCGGAGGATTAGCCGGCGCTGCGCTGGGCGTTATCGTTTTCAACTATCTAAAGTCACTGGGTCAAGTCGATTTGCTGGTCCGATTGTGTTACGTCATTTTTCTGGGTGTGATCGGCGGCTTAATGTTTCTGGAATCGCTCCGCGCCATTAGAAACATCCGCACCGGCGCCCCCCCCAAACGCAAGAAGCACGGCTGGATACATGGCCTGCCGTTGAAGATGCGGTTCCGCGTATCGGGGTTGTACATCTCAGTCATTCCGCCGCTCTTGGTTGGACTTAGCGTTGGGATCCTGGCGGCAATCATGGGCGTGGGCGGCGGTTTCATTATGGTACCGGCGATGATTTATCTGCTGGGCATGCCCACGAAAGTGGTTGTGGGAACATCTCTGTTCCAAATCATCTTTGTCACTGCCTTTACGACCATGCTGCATGCCACCACCAACTACACCGTTGATGTCGTATTGGCCGTGCTTTTGCTGATCGGCGGCGTTATTGGCGCCCAGATCGGCACCCGCATCGGGGTGCGCATGCCAGCAGAGCAGCTGCGCATTCTATTAGCGATGCTCGTGCTTGCGGTTTGCGCCAAACTCGCTCTTGATTTGTTGCTGGAACCCGCTGAACTCTATTCGCTCGGCACTTTGGGGGGGCACTGATGCGGCTGCTGATTGCCCTTCTTTTGATGTGCGGCTTACCCCTGCGCGCCGAAGAAGTCGTGCTGGGTATGAGCAGCGATCAAGTGTCGATAAACACCAATTTCGATGGGTCCGAAATCTTGATCTTTGGCGCAATCAAACGAAATGAGCCCATACCAGATGATCCTTTGCATGTAATCGTCACTGTCGCAGGCCCCTCAGAGCCAGTGATTGTTCGGCGCAAAGAGCGTAAGTTTGGCATCTGGGTAAACACCGACGCTGTCGAGGTGGATAGCGCGCCAAGCTTTTACGCCATCGCGACAACCACGCTTCTTGGCCTGTCCTTGAGTGAGACGGAGGATCAGCGCCACAGCATCTCAATTCCCAGGGCGATCCGATCCGTCGGCGCCCCAGAAAACATAATGGACGCTCCAGCATTTTCTGAAGCATTGATCCGCATTCGATCTGCAAACGATCAATACCAACTCAATGAGGGAACGGTCAGTCTGGATCAGCAAACACTTTTCCGCACGGCGGTTCAACTTCCGGCAGCGTTGACCCAGGGCGACTATCTAACACGGATCTTTTTGACACGCGGCGGCAGCGTTGTGTCCAAACATGAAACCAGCATCTTTGTTCGCAAGGTCGGGCTTGAACGCTGGCTCTACAATCTGTCGCGGCAAAACGCCTTTGCCTATGGATTAATGTCCTTGGCAATCGCCATCGCAGCGGGCTGGGGCGCGGCGAGCATATTCACGCTTTTCCGCCGCTAACCGCGCCCGATATAGGGCATTTTTGTTGCCATTACCGTCACGAATTGGACATTCGCTTCAGGCGGCAGTTCCGCCATATTCAAAACAGCTTTTGCCGCATGAGATACGCCCATCGTTTCAGTTTCTGGCGAGATCTTTTTCAATCCGGCAACCATGTCCGTTTCGGCATTGCCAATGTCAATTTGACCACAGGCAATGTTGAACCGACGCCCGTCAAGAGACAGAGTTTTCGTCAACCCGGTAATCGCGTGTTTGGTTGTCGTATAGCAAACCGACCCGGGTCGGGGTGCGTGAGCGGACAATGATCCGTTGTTTATGATCCGACCGCCGCCCTTTCTACGCATGTGGCGAAATGCTTCGCGCGGCGATGAACATCCCATGAAGGTTTACCGAAATAACCTCCATCCACTGATCGAGTGAAACTTCGTCAATCGGTAATGACGGCCCGAAAGTACCGGCGTTGTTAAACAAGACATCAAGAGAGCCAAATTTCTCAAAGGCCGCTTTCATTGCATCCGCGTCTGTAACATCGGTCGGGAGGCACACTGCGTTACCGTGCTGAGCGGCGATTTCTTCCAGCAACGCTGCGCGCCTGGCAATCAAACCGACGCGCCACCCTTTCGACAAAAAAACGTCTGCTGTTGCGCGGCCAATTCCAGAACTTGCCCCCGTTATCAGTATTGATTTCATTCGACATCCTCGGCTGTTGCCTGAAGGGTGAGTGGACCTACCGGCACGCTGCGCAAATCATCTATGGCAAGCGCCTTGCTGGGTTTGGACAATCGATTGCGCACGACCCAGATCAACCGCTCTTGCGCCCGCGTGATCGCCACATAGGCAAGACGTTTCCAAAGTGGTTGCCCTGCCTCCACACGGCCCATCCGCGCAGCGGCATAGAGGTCGGGTGCAAATGCTTGAACCGTATCCCATTGCGACCCCTGCGCTTTGTGTATGGTAACAGCCGCGCCATGAAGAAACGTCGCTCCCATGCGGGCAGCGAAGGGGATAAAGGGTTCTTCTTCACCGGGCTTTTCGATTTTTACAATCGATGCCGCAGAGACCTGTGGATCTTCTGCACCCATCACGTGAAGACGGCTGAACCCAGGCTTGCGTCCATTCCCAAGAAAAACCACCTGGGCGCCTTTGATGAGGCCACGCGCCTCAAGGTCCAGCCGTTTCTTACGATGTTTCAACGGCAATTCGATGCCGTCACAGATCAACGGCTCTCCGGGCAGCAATGCTTCCTCCGGTGCTTCATATACCCGGCGAAAGGCGTCAATCAGCCTTACGCGCGTGGCATTGCGCCAGACCAGCACGGGGCTGCGCGCCATCAGGTCGACCTCCACACGTTCAGACCAGATCACGCGATCATCCTGACGCGCAGCCGCTTCCACCCTCTGCTCAAACTGCTCAAAACTGAGATCTGGGTCGCCTAACGCATGAGCAAGGTCGAGAATGGGATTATCCGCGTCCTGCCGGTGGATGCGATTAAGCGTCATCACCCGCGTATCGGGGAGTTTGTCAAAGACCATGGCCCCAGATTGGTTCACCGGGGCCAATTGTGCCGGATCGCCGAATAGCAGCAGGGTCGGGAAAATCTCTTTGAGGTCTCCGTACTGCTTATCATCCAGCATGGACGCTTCATCGACAAAGCCGATATCGAGCGGCTCCTCCCGCCGCTTCCAGCCGGTGATAAAATCCGATCCGCGCAACCCAGCCGCCGCCAAAGCGCCGGGGATGGATGTGTTGCGCGCATAGAACGCAGCGGCGCGGTCAAGTGCTTGTTCGGTCAGATCCTCAATTTCCGGCCGCTTGCCATTCCCCGCGAGCCATTCAGCGATGCGCTCATACTCGGGGTCGTAAACCGGAGTGTAGAGAATGCGATGGATCGTGGTCGCAGGCACCCCGCGCAGGCGCAGCACGCTGGCCGCTTTGTTTGTAGGCGCAAGGATCGCCAGCGTCCGCTTTTCCTTACGCCGTCGTGCTTCATAATCGCCCGAGACCACCTCGACCCCCGCGGCTTCCAACGCCTTGTAAAGCTCGGCCAGCAACAGCGTCTTGCCCGACCCAGCCTTCCCCGTCACAGCCATCACTTGATCCGTCTGAGACGGAGAGGGCATCAGCAAGCTGTCATCCAGATCAACCCCTGCGCTGCGCAGCATGTCGGTGACGCTGTCGAAAGCGGCGGCCTGATCGTCGGAGTAGATGGTTGGGGCTTGGTTCATACCCAGACTGTAGGGGAGCGAGACAGAGGGAACCAGAGGTTTGCGATCTGTTTGCACAGCGACCGTGCTTTATGCTCATCCAGACTGTGTCAAAGGCCGCATCAGAGTGCTGCAGTATCCAGTCAGCGGCGTTTTCTCATCCGCCGACCGGCTTTTTTCGAATTGCTTACTGCAATTGAAGGTTTTCAGCAGAGGATTTGCAGCGTGCACGATCTTCTACGATCTCGAACGTGACCTTTGCGCCTTCCTTCAAGCTGTCAAGCCCGGAGCGTTGAACCGCGCTGATATGCACGAACGCGTCGCCGCTGCCGTTATCCAGCTCGATAAAGCCGTAACCTTTGGTTTCGTTGAACCATTTTACCGTACCTTTTGTCATGAGATTATCCTTTCAATGACGTTGTGCGCCCGCCAGGATTGGTCGGGCTGCTTGCTGCGTTTAAACGGCAGATTTCTTGAACGCGCCGCTCTTGGAAAGCATCCGATTCAAACCGTCCCGGGCTTGGGCCGGGTCAATCTTGAATTGTGGGTGAACGTTCCGCTTGGGGGATGTATTCCACTTTGGCGTCAGAGACGGCTGGCGGCTTTCGGCATGGCCGAGCGTGTTGTTTTTGGTCAAACGAATATGGTCTCGTGCCATGCAAACGTTCTATCGCCGCATGCACTTGGTCTCTCTTATCTTCTGGGAAGCTCGTATGAACTAGCCGCCAGTGTTTCTTGAGCTCTTTGCGCTATTCAAGGCGCTGATCATGGGATCACCGGCGAGAATATCGTGCCGCTGATATCATCATCCACACGCAGCTTATGAAAGCACCTAGAGAACAACGAGGATGAAAGCAAAACCTCATTTCAAAGACAGTAATATGCTGTTGGGCGCTTTGCCTGCGCAACAGGTTTTATAAAACGAAAGGCCCGCAACGCTGTACTTACGCTGCAGGCAATTATCAGATGTTTGGCCTTTTAGCGACGCGCGTCCAGCGCATCCTCCAGCGTGCGCAGCCCCACTTTCGGCGACTGCACCAGCACGGACATATTTCCCGGCTTATGCTCGTTCCGCAGCATTTTCATATGCGCCTCGGGCAGGTCGTTCCAAGCAAAGACTTCGGACATGCAAGGATCAAGCCGACGCTCCAGCATCAGCTTGTTCGCCGCTGCCGCCTGTTTCAGGTGGGCAAAGTGAGACCCCTGCAAGCGCTTCTGGTGCATCCACATGTAGCGCACGTCGAAGGTGCAGTTGAACCCGGTGGTTCCCGCACAGATCACGACCATCCCGCCCTTTTTCACGACGAAGGATGAGACTGGGAACGTCGTCTCACCGGGATGTTCGAACACCATATCGACATTCACGCCCTTGCCCGTGATGTCCCAGATCGCCTTGCCGAACTTGCGGGCCTCTTTGAACCAGTCGGCGTATTCGGGCGTATTGACCTGCGGCAGCTGTCCCCAGCAGTTGAAATCCTTGCGGTTCAGCACGCCCTTCGCGCCCAGATCCATCACAAACTGGCGTTTGCTTTCGTCGGAAATCACCCCAATGGCATTTGCGCCGGCGGTGTTGATCAACTGGATCGCATAGGAACCCAGACCGCCGGACGCGCCCCAGACCAGCACGTTCTGACCAGGTTTCAGATCATGTGGCTCGTGCCCAAACAACATCCGATACGCGGTGGCGAGCGTCAGCGTGTAGCACGCCGCTTCTTCCCACGTCAGGTGCTTGGGGCGCGGCATCAGTTGCTGCGACTGCACGCGGGTAAACTGGCTGAAGGACCCGTCAGGAGTTTCATAGCCCCAGATTCGCTGGCTTGGGGAATACATTGGGTCCCCGCCATTGCATTCCTCATCATCACCGTCATCCTGATTGCAGTGAATGACCACCTCATCGCCGACCTTCCAGCGGGTCACCTTCTCTCCCACGGCCCAGACAATCCCGGCTGCATCAGAGCCTGCGATGTGGTAAGGCTGTTTGTGTCCGTCAAAGGGGCTGATCGGCTGTCCCAACGCGGCCCACACACCGTTGTAGTTCACCCCAGCAGCCATCACGAGAACAAGCACGTCTTGGCTGTCGAGCTCCGGCACCTCGACGACCTCTTCAAGCATCGCTGTATTCGGCTCTCCGTGACGCTCACGACGAATGGCCCAGGCATACATCTGCTTTGGTACGTGACCCATGGGCGGGATCTCTCCTACCTCGTAAAGATCCTTCTCGGGAGCGTCGTACTGCGCGATTGTCGTGTCGAGTGCCATGGAGCCTCCTTAATTAACCAGCTTGCCGCGATGCAGAATCAAAGTTCTCCCGTGCAATATGTGGCAACGCGCAATAATGCAACATTAAGGCATCATTTTTTGTAATTTTATAACTTTGCAATCGCAGAAATTATCTCGCAACCGCAGCATCTGCTTGCACAAAGTGATCCAGAGCATTCGCGTAAAACTGCAGTTCATCCTCCCGACCCAAAAAGCCCGACCATATATCGTCTTGGCTTTTCACAAGCTTGTGCGCAGCCATCTCTGACAGTGCGCGCCTCACCTCTTGGTCAAGACGATCAAGATCGAGCGCAAGATTGTCTTTGGGCAAACGGTTGAGCAGACAACGGACGTGCGCGATCAAGCGGTCTTGCGCAAGGGGTCCTTGCGTCAACAAGACCTGCGCAATGAGCGGCACCGTTAAGATCGGCATCGCGTCAGCAATGCGCCGCATGAGTTCCTCAGAAAGCGCTTTTACGGTCATAATGGGACCTGAAGCGCGCAGTGACAGCGGCGCTCCAAAGGCAACGGCAGCCGTGCCAAAACGCGTTTCCTGCCGTGTCAGCCTTTGCCACAATTTATGCAGAATAAAGCGCACAATCACGGAGATCCGCGCGCCAAATCTCCGGTCGCCTCGTTTATCAGCCGCGATCAGCACACGATCTTCCAGCACACGATCATAGTTGATCGCAACGGGCACGAATACGACGTCTCGCATTGCATCGGGCGCGAAACCTTCCACCACGTAAGAGAGCAGACCCATTTTAGGAGATTGCAGTTTCCCATTCAAACTCAAGCCACCCTCAGGATATATGGCTTGATTGACCCCCCCTGCAGTGGCCAGTTGAACATATCGAGCCAAAACTTTGCGATAGAGCGCCCCACGGGCGCGGCGGCGGATGAAATACGCCCCCATGGACTTGATCAGGCGGCTGAGGGGCCAAATGCGCGCCCACTCCCCCACTGCGTAAGATAAGGCGGAATCTCCAGCTGCGAGATATGTCACGAGCACGTAGTCCATGTTGGACCGGTGATTCATGACGAAGACAACGGTGGCTTCTTTCGGAATGTCGTTAAACACCGTGTCGTTTGCATCACCTGTTTTGACCCGGTATATCGCTGTCGCTAACCACTTGGCCGCACGAATGCCAACCCCGAAATAAGCGAAAGCAGAAAAGCTCGGCACAATCTCTCGCGCGTAACGGCGTGCCATTTCAAAGGCCACATTTTCGGGCACATTGTTGGCGCGCGCGTATGCGACAATCTCTGTCGTTACTTCAGGATCATAGATCAACCGCTGTATCATGTCGTACCGATGCGCCAGCTTGAATGGTTCGATCGGGCGCTTCAAGCGGGTGTTCAATTGTTTCACCGCGCGTTCCAGCCGCTTGCGAAAAAACCATCGCACCGAGGGTAGCAAGAAGTGGCTGAGCGCTGTCACCGCCGCAAACAGAAGGATAAGAATAAACAGCCAAAGAGGGACTTCGACGACCTGGGTCATGCCGCGTACCCTTGCAGCGCTGCATTCGCGCGACAACAGTTAATTGATGACCCAATGGAGAAGTCGCGCTGATCAAGCCAAGCTTCCTGTGGAATATCAGGGCGTCGCGCGAATTTCCCATGGGGTCAGCACCCATTCATGCGCTGCGGATATTGGCTGGGGGACCATCGGACCAGCTTCCTAACTTCGTTGCCTTGTCACTGTGAGCTTCCCGACCAAGATTGCTTCACCCCATGATGTTATCGGTATAGGAATGAGGAAACATGCCCGCTCACAAATGGTGGGTTTACGATCTGGTTGCCGCGCTGCAGCGAATTGACATTGGCATAAAGTTTCACCTAAACACGCCACAACGCAAGAATATTGCCGAACTGATTCAAGGAGCCCCGAGATGTCAGAGCAGAAGAAAGACCGCCCATGGCTCATCCGAACCTACGCAGGCCATTCGACAGCTGCGGCTTCTAACGCGCTTTATCGGTCCAATCTTGCAAAGGGACAGACCGGACTGTCAGTCGCTTTCGATCTACCGACGCAAACCGGATATGACAGTGATCATATCCTAAGCCGCGGCGAGGTTGGGAAAGTCGGCGTGCCAGTCAGCCATCTAGGTGACATGAGAATGCTGTTCCAAGACATCCCGCTTGAGCAGATGAATACGTCGATGACAATCAATGCGACCGCGCCCTGGCTGCTGGCGCTCTACATTGCTGTTGCTGAAGAACAAGGGGCAGATGTTTCCAAGCTTCAGGGCACCGTGCAGAATGATCTGATCAAAGAATATCTGTCGCGCGGCACCTACATCTGCCCACCGGCACCCTCGCTCAAAATGATCGCTGACGTTGCTGAGTATTGCTACACGCAAATACCCAAATGGAACCCGATGAACGTGTGTTCCTATCACCTTCAAGAAGCCGGAGCGACACCAGAGCAAGAGCTTGCGTTCGCGCTGGCGACAGCCACGGCGGTTCTGGATCAGTTGCGCCCAAGGGTTGATGAAAAGGACTTTCAAATCCTGGTTGGGCGCATTTCTTTCTTTGTGAACGCGGGCATTCGATTTGTCACTGAAATGTGCAAAATGCGGGCATTCGTTGATCTGTGGGATGAAATCTGCACACAGCGATATGGCGTAGAAGACCCCAAATATCGTCGTTTCAGATACGGTGTGCAGGTCAATTCGCTCGGCCTGACAGAGCAGCAGCCAGAGAATAACGTCTACCGTATCCTGATCGAGATGCTCGCCGTTACTTTGTCAAAGCGGGCGCGCGCACGCGCGGTGCAGCTACCGGCTTGGAATGAAGCGCTCGGTTTGCCACGCCCCTGGGATCAACAATGGTCGTTGCGAATGCAGCAGATCTTGGCCTACGAAACAGATCTTTTGGAGTTCGATGATCTGTTTGATGGCAATCCGACCGTCGATGCAAAAGTGGAAGAATTAAAAGCGGGGGCGCGTGCGGAGCTGGCCAATCTGGATGGCATGGGCGGCGCCATTTCGGCCATCGAATACATGAAAGGGCGCCTTGTCGAAAGTAACTCTGACCGTCTCGGCCGGATCGAAGCGGGTGAGACAGTGGTGGTCGGTGTGAATAAATGGCAGCAGGGTGAGCCTTCGCCACTGATGACGGGTGACGGTGGCATCATGGTGGTCGACCCGGCTGTTGAGGCAGACCAGATAGAACGACTTACCGAATGGCGTGCCTCACGCGATGAGATTGCGGTGCGCAAGGCGCTGGCTGACCTGCGCATGGCTGCGACGGAGGGGCGGAACGTGATGCCAGCTTCCGTAGCGGCAGCCAAAGCGGGGGTAACAACCGGAGAATGGGCAGAGCAAATGCGTGCGGTTCACGGCGAATATCGTGGACCAACAGGCGTCGGGAAAGGGCAGTCGAACAGAACCGAGGGGCTGGAGGATTTGCGTGCAGCAGTCGATGCTGTCAGCGACAAACTTGGCAAGCGCTTGAAATTCCTTGTGGGAAAGCCCGGTCTTGACGGCCATTCAAACGGTGCGGAGCAAATAGCGGTTCGCGCGCGCGATTGCGGCATGGACATCGCCTATGAAGGCATCCGTTTGACTCCGGCAGAGATTGTTCAGGCAGCACAGGACGAGGCGACGCATGTCGTTGGGCTCTCAATCCTCTCAGGCTCTCATATCCCCCTAGTCGAAGACGTCATGAAGCAAATGCGCATGGCCGGGCTGGGTCACATACCTGTGATTGTTGGTGGGATCATACCGGATGACGATGCCGTACGTCTAAAGGCGATGGGTGTGGCGCGTGTGTATACGCCAAAGGACTTTGAATTGAACACAATTATGCAAGATATTGTCACGCTCGCTGATCCGACTGCTGTCGCGGCTGAATGAACAAATAAAATAATTCTTTTATAAGCGACATAAAGTCTCTACACCTCTGTCTAGCGAATTAAGTACGGAGGCGATTGCTGTGGCTTTAGACTTTAAAAGCATGACTCAAAAAGAGTTAAAAAAGCTCATCAAAGACGCCCAAAAAGCGCTGGATACGGCTCAAGCACGTGACAAACGCGATGCGATGCGCGCAGCCGAAAAAGCAGTTGCTGAATTTGGCTTTTCTTTGAGTGAGTTAACAGAAGCAGCGCCGAGACCAAAGGCAATCCGAGGAAAAAGAAAAACGGCAAAGGCGCCCTCAAAACCGATGTATGCCAATCCTTCAGATCCTTCACAAACCTGGACTGGAAAAGGCCGCAGACCAAACTGGTTCCTATCTGAAGTAGAAAAGGGAACTGACCCAGAGTTAATGAAGATTTAAACTATCGGTGGAAACACTCGTTTACCAGTGATTAGCTTTTTCCCGTTTCCTGAATAGGAAAATTGCGAAACTTCATTACAAACTGTTTCGGTCTAGGTGCTGCATATTGCCTTGGTCGGTCGAAAGAATGAAAAAAGATGACACCCCACATCTCTGCGCGACCAGGCGATATCGCGGAAACCATCTTGATGCCGGGCGATCCCTACCGCGCGAAATGGGCGACGGAAACGTTTCTGGAGAATGCACAGTGCATTAACGAAGTCCGCGGGATGTTGGGCTTTACCGGTGACTGGAACGGTCATCGCGTCACAATCCACGGCTCGGGCATGGGGATGCCTTCATTATCGATATATGCAAATGAACTCATCACGTCTTATGGGGCGCAAACGCTTATTCGCATCGGCTCATGTGGGGGTATGCAACCTTACGTGGGTCTGAGAGACATTGTGATTGCTCAGGCCGCCAGCACCATTACCTCGCCCTCATCCGGCATTATGAGAGACCTGAAGTTCGCACCGATTGCGTCTTGGGGCTTACTTCGCGCGGCCGTTGACGCTGCAGAGCGCAAAGGTTGCAAGACACATGTGGGGGGTATCTATTCCTCTGACGTCTTTTATGCAGAACGGCCGGATCTAGACGAACAGATGGTGCGCCATGGCATTCTAGCGGTTGAGATGGAAGCGGCTGAACTTTACACGCTCGCCGCGCGACACGGGCGGCGCGCCCTTGCGGTACTTACAGTTTCAGATCATCTGCAGACAGGTGAGGCGCTTCCAACAAAAGATCGCGAGCGCAGCTTTGGTGATATGGTTGAAATCGCACTCGAAGCGGCGTTTGCTGGCGCGTAAATGGCACTGCGCAGATCACTCTTGCTCCAGCCTAAGGCATCCGGCTTTCAACCTGAGACAAACCGGTTCCTATCACCGTCTTGCCCAACAGGGTCTGTTGGGCCGCGCCGTTCCGCCCCCACTGGGCGGCGCTAAGCCGGTTAGGGTTAAGTATGTGAGGTTAAAGGGCGGGTGCTTTAGGCGGCTTCTGCATTTAGGGGCTTCTCAAATCGCCTTTCGTTTGATTCAAGATCAAAAACGGGAGGCGATTTTGAGCAGGCGAACTTTGACCGACAGACAATGGGCGGTGATCGCGCCCTTGGTTCCGGGCAAG
>JBCCQX010000007.1:0-122028 GCA_039208585.1 Pseudomonadota bacterium
AGCTCCCGTTTCTTCCCAGTGAACATTTTGCGCTCCTAAAATAACGCGGGTACGCCCGCGCCGCCGCCGCCCCCGGCGCCTCGACAGCCGCTTTTTGCTGCTTATTGGGTTCGGGGTTGTCCGGGGTTTGACCCGGGACATCGACAGCGATGCCAAGACCCCCGATTGTGCTTGGGGCCTTTCGTTGGGTTGAGAGGGGCTCAGGTGCATACACCGCATATCATTGAGCGGGAAACCGGCGCCCAATCCCTGATTGGCTACATCGTTGACGTATCGGATCGTCATCATGCACGGTGTTGGCTGGATGTTGGGGCCGAGCATACCAATAGGCACAATGTGTTGCACGGTGGCATCGCGACATGTCTTCTTGATAATGCCTCAGGAACAACCGGCTCTCTCACGGTAGACGCATCGGGTCGGGCGCCATTCCTCACTGTTTCGCTGACTGTACAATTCTTGGCGCCCGGCTATCCCGGGCGACTAACCGCGACTGGCACGGTCGTTGGTGGGGGACGAAGCCTGCTGTATATCGACGCGGCTTTGGAGCATGAAAATGGGACGTTGATTGCCACGTCCACCGGCATTTACAAACGCGTCCCGCAGGAGAGGCTTACATGACCGCAAGGCTTGAAGACGCCGGTGATCGTTTGATCATCTGGAATGGGAACACCAAGAAGCGGGGCGCGCTGTCGCTTCAGCTGTACGAGTGCATTGCAGAGGCGATGCTACTGGCGCAAGAAGCGCGTATTCGTGCGGTGATCTTGACCTCGGAAGGTCCCTTCTTTTGCGCGGGAGGGGATCTGACAGTGCTTATCGAACGCCGCGGGATGAGCGAAGCGGAAAGGTGCGGAAAGATCGAAGATTTGCATGACCTCATCCGCGCCATGCGCGCCTGCCCCGTCCCCCTTATTGCTGCGGTAGAGGGTGGTGCTGCAGGGGCCGGTTTATCCTTTGCCTTAGCATGTGATTTCGTTGTTGCTGCGAAAGACGCGCAGTTTACGGCGGCCTATGTCAAGGCGGGTCTCGTCCCTGATGGCGGGCTCACCGCTTCCTTAGCGCGTTTGATCCCGCGTTCTTTGGCGATGGAGATGTGCCTTATGGGTCGCCCCGTGATGGCCGCGCGTTTCGCAGAGTTGGGCGCGATCAGCCGGCTATGCGCCCCCGGCAGCACGATGGAAGAGGCGATGGCTTTGGCTGATGCGCTTACAAAGGGTCCGCGCAACGCTCAGCGTGCGATCAGGGCGTTGGTTGCCCAAGCCTATGATGTGTCAGAGCAGATGCAGCTTGATGCCGAACGCGATGCGATGGGTCACGCCTCGGGCCAGGCGGAGGCGGCAGAGGGCATTGCCGCCTTTCTGGAAAAGCGTCACCCTGTCTTCCGGTAGCGCGCTTTGGGAGAAGCCATGGAACGGGTAGAACACTTTCTGTCCAATCAACTGCTGGATGGGGGCGCACATCCGGCAATCAGCGACAGCCTGGGTGTTTCTTGGAGTTATGCCGAGCTAAACGTTGCTGCAGATGCTTTGGCCGATCATTTGCGAACTGCGGGGGTTCGAGGCCAAGATCGTGTGCTGCTCCTTGCTGAGAATTGCGCTGCTGCAGTGGCGGCTTTATTTGCGTGCTGGAAACTGGATGCTGTCGCTATCCCGGTCAATGCCCGTCAGACAGAAACCGAGGTGCTTCGCATCCTGGATCACGCCACGCCAGCAGTGATATTGGCAACCAGTGCCGTTTCACAAGATGCGTTAACCCATGCAGATCGCTTCGGGGCGCAGGTGATTACGGGCGCTTTTGGGAGAATGCACCTTTGCCTGCGCCAACCGGCGCCTGATCCCCACTTGGAGGGCGTCGCGGTGCTGCTTTACACCACTGGGACCACGGGCGATCCCAAAGGGGTTATGTTAACCCATTCAGGGATGTGCTTTGGCGGGATTGCATCGTCTAACCTGCGCAATATGACCCGCGCCGACGTTGTCTATGGCGTTCTGCCGCTGACCCATGTTTTTGGGTTAATCTCGGTGGTGACAGGCGTTTGCTACGCCGGGGCGCATTTGAGACAGGAGACAAGGTTCTCTGCCGAGGCACTTTACAAGGCGGTAACAGACAATGTGACGGTTCTGCCAGCGGTGCCGCAAATGCATGCGCTGGCCATGCAATACGTGGAGGAGAAGGGTTTAACGCAACTTAAATCCAACACGCTTCGCTATGTTTCATCAGGCGGCGCGCCGCTGGATCCTGCTTGGAAGCGCAAAGCAGAAGCATTCTATGGCCTTGCTTTGCAAAATGGCTTTGGCATGACTGAAACCTCGTCTGGTGCCTCGGCAACAAACAATCCTCTGGGCTCTTCCGACATCTCTGTGGGTCCGCCGACCCCGGGGACCGAAATCGCCATTGATGATCAAGCGCCGGGTGGAAATGGCGCCGGCGAAGGGGAAGTTCTGGTGCGCGGACCACATGTGATGAAAGGGTACTACCGCAACCCGGTTGAGACTGCGAAAACGCTGATGCCTGATGGTTGGCTCCGTACAGGCGATCTGGGCAAGATTGACGCGCGCGGTCATCTTCACATCCTTGGCCGGTCGAAAGAATTGATCATACACGGTGGCTTCAATGTCTACCCGCCGGAGGTGGAGGCCGCGATTAACGATCACCCCCAAGTGATACAATCAGCCGTCATTGGCCATGTGCAAGAGGGCGATGAAAAAGTATTCGCCTTCGTGCAGATCGCGCCGAGTGACAGCCTGAGCAGCGAAGCGCTTCACGCTTTCGTCAAAGAGCGGTTGGTCGGTTACAAGCGGCCTTCGCGATACATCATCGCCGTGGCTTTGCCTGCCGCTCCAACCGGAAAAGTGCTGAAGCACAAACTCAAAGAAACCTTCGCAGATCAGCTGGTTTAGGCTCTGACACGCTTGACGCGCCTCAGGATATTGGCCTTAAAGCAGCCGGCTTTAACCCTAATACAACACCTCACTATCACCGCCTTGGCCAACAGGTTCTGTCGGGCTGCGCCGCCCCTCGGACCGGCGCTATGTCGGTTAGGGCTACGCATGTCAGGTTAAAGTTCGGGTGCTTTAAAGCCTTCGGTTTAAACCCGATACACCATCTTTCTTTATCACCGTCCCGCTAAACACCTTTTGTTGCGCCGCGCCGTTCCGTCCTTCGGGGTGGCGCTAAGTCGGTTTGGGCAAAGGGTATAAGAGCAAGGCCGCAAGCTCTGACACTGTCGCTCCAGGGCGTTTCTCGAAAGATCAAACAGTAGCGCTTCATCTTCTTGGCAGCCTGCAAAATCACATGACTAAGAGGATAGGAACCGTTTGACGGCCTCGCCGGCGGCGCTTTTGATATTCAGGTATACACGCCCGCCGCAGCGGCGCGGATTGCTCTGATATTCTCTCCATAGGTGTGTGGGTTTTGCACCGAACCGCCTTTAAAAATTGCCGATCCAGCCACTAAAACATCCGCACCCGCACCTACCACAAGAGGAGCTGTGACGGGGTCGACCCCGCCATCGATTTCAATGTGGATTGGCCGTTCAGCGATCATCGCGCGCAGCGTTCTGATTTTTTCGCTCATATCGATAAAGCTCTGTCCGCCAAAGCCTGGATTGACTGTCATGACGCAGACCAGATCGATGAGGTCCAGAACAGAGGACAGGCTCTCCACCGGGGTGCCTGGGTTGACAGCGATGCCTGCTTTGGCACCGGTTGCACGTATTGCTTGCAGGCTGCGATGGATGTGCGCCCCCGCTTCCAGGTGTACGGTGATAATGTCTGCGCCCGCGTCTGCGTAGCTTTGGATATATGGGTCGACAGGTGCGATCATCAGGTGCACATCCATGATGCCTTTGATGTGGGGGCGTATCGCTGCACACATGGCGGGACCGAATGTGAGGTTGGGCACAAAGTGACCATCCATCACATCGATATGTATCCAATCTGCTCCTTGCGCTTCAACGGCAGCGCATTCAGCGCCCAGGTTGGCAAAGTCTGCCGCCAAGATCGACGGAGCGATTTTGATCGAACGGTCGAAGGTCATTCAGGTGCTCGTTTCTTTTTCAGTGCGTTGACGATTTTCAGGTTTGCCCGCTGCCTCGATCAAGATCGCCCGAAAGTCATTTACATTCGTGCCTGTTGGACCGGTGATGAAAAGATCCCCCAGCTTTGCGAAGGCTGTGTAGCTGTCATTTTTGTTGAGATAGCTCACAGGATCAAGTCCGGCTTGGCGCATTCTGATGGTGGTTTCGCTATCCACGAAGGCACCGGCGTTGTCCTCGGACCCGTCGATCCCGTCCGTATCAGCTGCCAGCGCGTGAATGCCACTTGTTCCTTCCAACGCAAGCGCGAGAGACAGCTGAAATTCGCTGTTGCGTCCACCACGTCCGTCATGTCGCAAGGTGACGGTGGTTTCTCCGCCGGAAAGCAAAACGCAAGGCGGTGCAAGGGGAAAGCAGCTGTCTTGAACCTGTTGTGCGATGGCGGCGTGCACTTTAGCAACCTCTCGTGCTTCGCCCTCAATGCGGTCGGAGAGGACCCAGGTGGCGATACCGGATGAATCTGCGGCTTGTGCCGCAGCCTTTAGCGAAAGTGCAGAAGATCCAATGATATGGGTCTCTGTCCGCGCAAGATCTGGGTGTGGTTCATCATTGGCTTGATCAAGGTAGGCTTGGCACGCCGCAGGCAAGCGAATACGGTAAGCCGCTACCAAGTCGCGCACCGCTGACAAAGTTGGGCGACCTGCAACAGTGGGGCCCGAAGCGACCTCGTTGGGCATATCTCCGGGCACATCTGATACAATGAATGTGCAAACCCGTGCTGGCGCAGCTAAAGCGGCCAGGCGGCCACCGTTAATGGTGCTAAAGCATTTTCTAATGTCGTTCATGACCGAGATCGGCGCGCCTGAGGCGAGCAAAATTCGGTTCAGTTCTTGCAGATCGGCAAGTGATATACCGTCTGGCGGCGCGGGCAGCAGAGAAGATCCACCACCACAGATCAGCGCCACCACCAAGTCCTCGGGTCCCAGAGGGCCAACGAGCTCTTTCATTCTGTGGGCAGCTTTCAGACCGGCGGCATCTGGGACGGGATGGGCTGCTTCAAGGATCTCGATGTTGTTGCATACTTTACCGTACCCATACCGAGTGACAACGGCGCCCTCACAAGGAGCCGCCCAGAGTTTTTCGAAGGCATGTGCAAGCTGGGCAGCCCCCTTACCGGCCCCCACAACAACTGTGCGACCTTTGGGTCGCGCTGGAAGTTTTCCCTGAAGCGCTGTCATGGGATCAGCAGCTGTTACAGCCGCCTGAAACAGATCGTTTAGCAATGTGTGTGGGTCAGAAGTCACACTGCGATCTTTCTAATTCAGGCCAGTAATGTCGCGCGTAAACACCTTTCGCGCGACATCGTCGAGTTCGGCAGAAGTGCGATTGGCGATAATGACATCACTTTTTGCCTTAAAGAGGGCTAAATCGCTGATGACGTCGCACCCCCAAAACTCGTCGATATCAAGGACAGGTTCGAACAAAATCACTTTAATACCGCGTTTATTTAGGCGTTTGATCACGCCCTCAACAGAACTTTGTCGGAAGTTATCAGACCCCGATTTCATCACCAAACGATACACGCCGACGACATCGGGGTTGCGTGCGGCGACCTGGCTCGCGATGAAGTCCTTTCTGGTCCGATTGGCATCCACAACCGCCCGCATGAGGTTCTGCGGCACGTTAGAAAAGTTTGCAAGAAGCTGCTTAGTATCCTTCGGAAGGCAGTATCCGCCATACCCAAAAGAGGGATTGTTGTAGTGCGTTCCGATCCGTTGATCAAAACCGATCCCCTCGATGATCTGTTTCGTATCCATCCCCTGGCTCAATGCAAAGCTATCAAGTTCGTTAAAGAACGCGACGCGAAGTGCCAGATACGTATTGGCAAACAGCTTGATCGATTCCGCCTCTTCAGCGTCGGTAAAAAGCACAGGCACGTGTTCTGCTAGCGCGCCTTGTAAGAACAATTTTGCCAGCGTTCGCGCTTCCTCGGTGTGGGCACCAACGACAATGCGTGTTGGGTAAAGGCTGTCCTTTAGGGCTTGGCCTTCCCGCAAGAACTCTGGGCAGAACAGAATGCTCTCTACTTGGTGCCGTTGACGCATCATCTGCACGAACCCGACAGGCACGGTGGATTTGATCACAATCGTAGCGCTTGGATAAGCTTCAAGAGCGAGACTAATCACTGTTTCAACCGACGAGGTATCAAAAAAATCACTCGCTGTATCATAGTCGGTAGGGGTCGCGATGATGATAAAATCAGCTTGGTCGCATGCTGCATGACCATCTGTCGTCGCTTGCAACTTCAGTGGCTTTTCGCGCAGCCAAACTTCAAGTTCTGGATCTTCTATGGGTGAGATCTGCGCGTTCACTTGGCGCACACGATCCGCATTGATATCGACCGCCACCACCTCATTGTGTTGCGCGAGAAGTACGGCATTTGAGAGCCCTACATATCCGATACCAAAAACAGCGATTTTCATGATTGAAGGTCCATTGGCCGCTTTGTCGCGCGACTAGTTTCATATTCATGGGCGGCAGGCAATGTTGCGCAGACTGGCGGTGTGCTTTCTATGTCGATGCTGGTTTGTTAAGCTTGCAGCGGAGGCCAGTGATCGCATGAACATTCTGTTTGTTATGTATGATCAACTGCGGTTTGATTATCTGAGCTGCGCTGGGCACCCTCATCTGTCGACCCCGAATTTTGACCGCGTGGCGGCGATGGGCGTGCGATTTGACAATGCCTATGTGCAGTCCCCGATTTGCGGTGCAAGCCGCATGTGTTTTTACACCGGGCGCTATGCCTCAAGTCATGGAGCGCAGTGGAATGGCTTCCCCCTTCGTGTCGGTGAGCAAACCCTGGGTGACCATTTGCGAAAGCTCGGTATGGGCTGCTGGCTGGTTGGTAAGACCCATATGAAAGCTGACACCGAAGGGATGGCGCGATTGGGCATTTCAAAAGACACGTTGATTGGCGCGCGTCAGGCAGAATGCGGGTTTGATGCGTGGGTTCGCGATGATGGGCTTTGGGCCTATGGCCCAGATGGTTTTTACGATGAAAAACGCTCTCCCTATAACGCCTACCTCAGAGAATTGGGATATGACGGCGACAATCCCTGGGCAGATTATGCAAACGCAGGTATTGACGACGATGATATGGCCAGCGGCTGGATGTTTCAAAATGCAGACCTACCCGCAAACATTCGCCAAGAGCATAGCGAAACGCCCTGGCTGACGGGCGAAGCGCTTAAGTTTATCGGCCAGGCCAAAGAACCTTGGTGCGCGCATGTCAGCTATATCAAGCCGCACTGGCCCTACATCGTGCCTGCACCCTATCACAAGATGTTCGGGCCTGAGCACATTCTGCCGCCAAAGCGCGCGCAGCATGAGCGTGAAAACCCGCATCCCATACTGCAAGCTTATATGAGTAACCGGGTCGCAAAAGCGTTTCAGCGCGACGAGGTGCGCGATAAGGTGATCCCGGCCTACATGGGGCTGATCAAGCAATGCGACGACCAACTGGGCCGGCTTCTGGACGACTTGGATCGCAGTGGAAAGCTAGAGCAAACGATGATCGTTCTCACCTCAGATCACGGTGATTATCTTGGGGATCATTGGTTGGGTGAAAAAGACATGTTTCACGCCCAATCCGTTAAAATTCCACTTATCATTTACGACCCAAGAGAACAGGCAGATGAAACGCGCGGCACCACCTGCGATGCGCTTGTCGAAAGCATCGATCTGGCCGCCACCTTTATTGAGACAGCCGGTGGCAAAGTGCCTCATCACATTGTGGAAGGCCGGTCTTTGCTGCCCTGGTTGACCGGCGAAACACCTGAATGGCGCAGCTTCGTGATCAGTGAATACGACTATTCCGCTACGCAGCAAGCGGTGACGCTGGGCGTCGCGCCACGCGACGCAAGATTGTTTATGGTCTTCGATGGTCGCTATAAACTGATACATGCCGAAGGGGGATTTCGCCCCATGCTATTCGATCTTGAAACAGATCCCGATGAGTATGACGACCTGATGAAAGAGGCTTCAAGCCACCCGGAATTGCGTCGACTTTATGATTATCTTGCGCAGTGGGGGCGGCGTCTTTCACAGCGCGTGACAAAGTCAGACGATAATATTTTAGCAACGCGGGGTGCCTCCCTCCGCAAAGGTATCCTGCCGTTCCTCTATGATGGCGGTGAGGTGCCGGGTGAATTGACAGAAAGATATCGCGGTCCTGCACGGCAAAGGCATGACGAAACCTAAAGGGCGATTATCTAAGTCGGTAAGGAATGTTCAAACGAGAAAGGACAGCCCATGCGCTACGTTCTGGCACTTGCCTTCTCTTCCGCGGCGCTGACCGCTGGTGCATCGAGCCTTCTACCCGCTGATGCGATGGCGAAGATGAAAGAGGCAGACATTGTCATTTTGGGTGAGGTACATGATAACCCCGAGCATCATCAGATGCAGGCACAATTTATCGATCAGCTTGCTCCCGCTGCGGTGGTGTTTGAAATGTTGACGTCTGAGATGGCGGCGCAAGTGGGTGGATTTGATGGGGATTTGGCCGATTTGGGTGATGCGATTGGATGGGAAGCGCGTGGCTGGCCAGATTTCGACATCTATTTGCCGATTTTCCAGCAAATGAAAGATGCGAGACCGGTGGGTGCGGCCACCCAGCCCGAGCAGGTGCGTGCGGCTTTCATGCAGGGAGCCGCAGCAGTTTTCGGGGATGACGCCGCAGCTTTCACTTTGGCGGGGTCATTGCCAACTGATCAGCAAAAGGCGCGCGCGCAACTGCAGTTTACAGCGCACTGCGAAGCAATGCCGATGGACATGATGGGTGGGATGATCGAGGCGCAGCGCTATCGTGACGCTGCTTTCTCGCGCGCCGCGATATCGGCGTATCAGGCGCATGGCGGACCAATCGTGGTTGTGACCGGCTACGGGCACGCGCGTAAAGATTGGGCGATGCCCTTCATGCTGGCCGCTGCTGCGCCGGAACTTTCTGTCTTCAGCCTGGGGTTATTGGAGACCCCCGGATCACCCGATGACCCGCGTTTTGACGCCGCGATTGTGACCGCGCCGACAGAGCGTGAGGATCCCTGCGCTGCTTTCGCGAAATGAGGCTGGATGTGATGAGCGGTGGCGGATGTGGCTGCTCAACGCGATGTTGTTGACGAAAGCGTTTCGACTTAGACCTGGATCATTTGTTCGCTGCCTCGCACCCCGGTCGAACGCGAAAAGGGGTGCAGGATAGCTCAAGTTAACGTCGCTAAGCTCTAGTGAAGCAAGAAATGGGGCGCTGCCCCGCCGTCCTGACGGACGACTCCCCGGAGTTTTTTGGGCAAGATGAACGAGCTTTAGCCTGGTTCAATCTATGTCGATCTGGGTGTTGAATTCAGCGGGCAACGTCGCCTCGATGAGTTCACAATCCTTCGATGGCGCAATGTATCGGGTTTTCAAGAAGGGCGGGAGCACGAACGCATCGCCCGCGACCAAGTTATATCGATTGCGACCGCTGCTGTCTGCTTCAAGTGTGAGGCTACCCTCTTTGACAAAGGTAAAGTGAATGTCGGTATCGTGGCTTGACCAGGGGCTTGCGGTGCCTGCAACGTCGGGGCGCGCGACGTGAACACCCGCAACACCTGCCGTTCCGCTGCCGATGAGAGTATCACGTGAGCGCCAGCCCGGTATGCGCCAAGGTCGCCACACGGCTTCCGCCTCTTTGTGGTGCACAAAGCGGGTGCCGTTCCACGTGCGCGATGGATCACCCTTTCCATTTGGCAACGTCATCTCGTGATCGATGGTCGTAATGTGTTCGGCGGGCACACCGATCTCGAGCACTTCTACATTGTCCGAGGCTTCCAGCACGCGGTGTCTGATCTGCGGCGGTTGGATAACGCAGTCGCCCCCCTTTAGCACGAAAGGATCACCTTGGTCTTCGTAGACGAGCCTGACCCACCCGCGATAGCAAAAGATCAGCTGAAAACCCACGATGTGATAGTGCACCATGTCCGGCACGGGCCCACCGTCTGGGATGCGGATGTGGGAGGCAATGATGGAACCGCCCAGACGATCGGTGATTAGGTCACGGTAGTGCATGCCAGCGCGCCCGATCACCCAGGCATCGCTGTCTTCAAGGCGCTTTACCATGAAGGAATGCTGCGTCTCGGGTATCTGTAACCTGGGATGAGCATCATGAAACATCACGCGATTGCCGTTTGGGCTGATGCGCGGTGCCCCGTCATTGGGCGTGGTCGTGGAAAGGGCAATACAGCCAGGAGACAGATCGGCGTATCGGTCAAGTCTGATCTGCAGACCGTAGCCTGAAATCACGGCAACCGATGGATCATCCGCTGGATAGATCGTGTCGAGCCTGAACCCTAGCTCATCCAGGAAAAAGGGCATCTCGGCGCGCAGGTCACGCGCGGGAAGTACCATTTCCGCAGATTGGATGTTGTGCTTGCGAGGATCACTGTCTGACATGGGCGAGGTCCTTGATCTGTGCCCTTCATGTCTCACAGCGGGGCACGCGCTGCAACAGCGCTGGCCATGAAACTACGCGCGCGACGGTGTCGGATTTTGGGTCGCTCAGCGTGTGAAGCACGTCAAAGTGGTCGCGATCTGGGAGGACATGGAGTGAAAGATCACGAAGATAGGGTTGCCATGCTTTCACAAGCAGCCGGCTGTGAATTTGAAATGCCTGCGTTTCATCAGCGCCAACAATGACATGCACCAGGCGATCTTTCCGCGGGACGCCTCTGAGCGGAGAGAGCTGCAAGATCTCTGCCGGTGCGATGGGGCTGCGCTTGCTCACATAAGAGCCAGCGATGGGCTCAAGATCGTAGACGCCGCTGATCAGCACTGCGCCAGCGATTTTGGCTGACACATCGCAGGTGAGGGCATCCACCAGAAGGCATGCCACGAGATGAGCCCCCGCAGAATGCCCAGCGAGATAGATTTGGGTGGGATCGATGCCTAAGTCTTGGGCGTTCTGGTGGACGAAATTGACACCAGCTGCAATCTCCTCGGTTAGCTGTGTCAGCGTAACCTCGGGCGTCAGCGTGTAGCCAAGGCCGGCATATATCCACCCCTTTTGAGTAAAGGTTGACGCACCGAAACCGGATACGGATTTATCGCCCTCTTGCCAAAACCCACCGTGTACAAAAACGAGGCAGGGAAGACGTGCCGATTTTTCAACGGGTTTGTAAACGTCAATTTTCTGGCGAGGCCGCTTGCCGTATTTGATGTCAGCCAGAAACTCGATCACTGGCGCGCTCTGGGCGATGCGGGTCTCTGCCGCCATGCCTTCTAAGACACCGTCGGCGTTTTTTGCCGACAAGCTGGGCGATAGCTGAAAATCTAATTCCTCTTGCGGCATGGCGAGGAAAGGGCGAAGCTCTGGGTGCATGTTCACATATTCTTGACTGCGCTGCCGCTGCTTGAATTGACTGGGTTTGACATGCGTTTCAAGAGCGAACCAACAAGAGATTGAGGCTTGGCGATGACCGCAGTTCAGCACAAATTGCACGCTTTAGGATTTGATCCGGATGCCAGCGCGTTCTTATCGCGGCATCTCGCAGCGGGAATCGCTCTGAAATCTTTGAATGGCGACGCATCCACGCGCCGTTACTTTCGCGCGATCGATGCGGGGTACTTAGTGATGGAAGATCGGAAGGCACCCTTGCCCTTTGCGTCTTTTGTCAGGCTGTCTGCGCATCTGACCGCGCTTGGATTGAGTGCACCTCAGGTGTATGCGCACAGCGACGCACATTGTGTGGCACTGCTTGAGGACTTTGGCGCATCGACTTACGGCCGGTTGCTCGCTGATGGATATGATGAACATGCGCTCTATCAGCTTGCCGTTTCGACGCTCGTGCATCTGCATCGTCAAAGCGCGGCGACGCATGTGGATGTGCCTCTTTTCAGTATCGAACGATTGCTTGAGGAGTTAAGCGTTTTTTCCAATTGGTTTGCCCCTCTTCTGCGTCCTGATCTGAATGTCGAGACTTTTGATCATGCGTTTCGGGGTGTTTGGTCTGATGCTTTGATGCGATTGCCAAAAGCGCCGCAAACGCTGGTGCTGCGAGATTTTCACATCGACAACCTGATCTTCTTGCAACACAGAGAAGGGGTGCGGCGTTGCGGTTTGCTGGATTTTCAAGATGCACTTATCGGCGCGCCGGAATACGATCTCGTCTCTCTCCTTCAAGATGCGCGCCGCGAATTAGCCGAGGGTCTTGAGGCGAAGATGTTTGAACAATACGTTTCAGAGCTTGGGTTGTCTGACGTGCAAGCCGCTGAAGCGCAGCGACGGTACACAGTCCTTGGCGCGCAACGGCATACACGCATTGCCGGTGTGTTTGTGCGTCTGGATCAACGCGATGGTAAGCCAGGATATTTAAGGTTTTTGCCAAGGGTATTGCGACAGATGCAAGCGGCTCTTCAAAGCGCTCAACTGCAGGATATTGCCTCTTTTCTGGATCAAGAGTTGCCGGGCTGGCGGGCAATTGGCACTTCCATCAACACAGGTTGAGACAAGGTCACCGTCGGGTGGAGGCTTGTTATTTGTTAAAACATGAAAGTGCCGGGTCATTTATTGGCGCCGCACGTTGCTTCGCGAACTGACAATGAACAAGAAGGAGGCATGCAGAGCCGAAGATACAGGCGCGATGGGGTCCCGATCTCGGCCAATAGCATGTTCGAGGAAGCCGTTTGCGGCCCATCAAGGATGTCGCGGATAGGTACGATGGAGTGTTAACCAAAGGTTCACTAAATCGGGCTAATTCTCTGAAATATGTCGCTCGTTTTGATCCGAACCGTAGGCTTTTATACCACGCTTGAGCGGTCAAATGCGACGCGGTTGGGGTGGCGGCGTTTGCTCGATCTCGCGTTTGCGATGCTATGCTTGCCATGTCTGCTGTTTCTAGGTCTCTGCCTTTTGATATTGAACCCGATTTGGAACCCTGGTGCGCTAATTTACCGGCAACAGCGGATCGGACTGCGAGGGGCAACTTTTGTCCTTTTCAAATTTCGGACCATGCAAGGCCAAACCTCTCGACCGAAATTTGCCAGCCAGGAAAAGGCGCGCATCGGGTGCTTTGCAGATTTTCTAAGGCGTCACAGGCTTGATGAACTTCCGCAGATCATCAATGTGCTAAAGGGTGAAATGACTGTCATCGGTCCAAGACCGGAGCAGCCCTTTTTCGAACAGCGCTATGCCAATTGCCTGTCGATTTATGCTCAGCGGCGGCGGGAACGCCCGGGTTTGACCAGCCTGGGTCAGGTTAGGGTTGGTTATGCGGACGATGTCTCGAGTATGCGCCGCAAGTTGGCTTTCGACCGGCTTTACAGACGGCAGCGAAATCCTTGGTTGTCGCTATATGTTCTTTGGCGCACGGTGTGCGTGATGTGGACCGGTGCAGGCGGTCGCTAGTCGCGTGCATTTCACATCTGACGCTTCAACTGCGATCATGGCGTGTAAGAGGCGTGATTTAGCGGGATGCGCCTACATGTTTTGATGACAGAGCAGGGTCTCACGCCGCGGAGCGCTGAATTATGAAAAACCCGACGCAGAAGAATAATGGTTTTGTTTTGCTAAGTGCGGGCGATGCAGCATTGCGTAACGCCCTCACATATCTTTTCGCAGTGATTTTAAAATGCCCTTTTGAAGCAACGACTGAAGGCGATACTCTTGAGGGTGCTTGGCAGCAGGGCATATCCCCTGAGCTCTTGCTGGTGCACTCACAAAGCGTCGATGAAAATGCGATTGAGATGATCAAGCGGGCGAAATCATGCGATCCGTCCACTGTCGTGGTTGCGCTCCAAAACCAAGGGTCCACCTTCGGCGCGCGCGCTTTTCTAGCGGGTGCAGATGATGTCGTTGATTGGCCGTGCTCGCTCTACGAATTTGCGTTGCGTCTGTTTGTTCGACTTGGCCGCTCTGCTGAGCAAAGCGCGACGCTGATCAGCAATGCAAGCTGGGAGACAGAGGCTTACATCGCCGAGCGTGCGGGGCTTACCATGTCTGAAGCTCAGGTGATGCGGGTCCTATATACGCATGATGGTCAGATCGTATCGCGTGACGCGCTAAGCTTGGCGGTTGATGGTCGTCACTGGCGCTATGGTGATCGCAAGTTCGACGTGCATGTCGCGAAAATTCGCAAGAAATTATCCGATGCTTTTGGCCCCAGCATGTCAGTCTCGACAGTTCGGTCACTCGGCTATTGTATGACAACTAAGGGCGCAGAGTTGTTCGGCGCGCGCCGCACAACATAGTGTGCCAAACATTCTGCCCCCGGTCGTGGGGTGTCGATACATTTGTCACCGGTGTTACTTCTCAAAGCATCTGAACGTAACTTTGATAAATCCCTTTACCCATCACCGTCCCGCCCCGCAGAGTTTGCTGGGCCGCGCCGTTCCGACCCCAGGGGGCGACGCTAAGTCGGTTTTTCCAGGTGTCCTGGGTTTGAGCCTTGATGCTTTAAAGTTGCCTTAATCAGGCGGCCCTATCGTGTCGCGGCGAGCGACCATGTGGCGGGATCGATATGCAAAACAGCAAAGCGGTAATGACAAAACGCGATCCCTTAGCTGTTTTACACGGCCCTTTGTTTGCGCAAGTTACCTCAGAATTAGAAAGCTATTCTAATGTCTTCGACAAAACACGAAGTAAAATTGATCGACTGGAAAGCCTCGCGAGCGGATTGCGTCACAAAGTGTGCAAAAATCAGTCGCTTTGGAAAGAACTGGAGAGCTATTTGAGAACTGCAGACCCAATTGTTGAGCCTGAGATGCGCGCAATGTGGCTGATGAAGGCAAATTGGGTTGAACAACACACGCAAGGCGTTCTTGCTGGCGGCAAAGATCTAAGCTCGCTGATAGAGTTAAACCGCTCCTGCATGAGTTCTCTGGGTCTGTAGGTATCGAGAAGGCAGTTGCCAAGATCTGCGGTCAATCAGGTTTCGGGAGTGCTCTGCACCGCGCGACAAAGCCGTCCAAAGCTGATATTGTGCAGCGCAGCCCGTTTTCCGAGGGTTTTCCCGATCTGCTCAAGTATCTGGCGATCATTGCGTCACATTCGGCGGCATGGTTGCTGAGGCGATGTTGCCCAAAGAGTTTCGCGATGCGTTCAAAATCGCTCAGTAGATCCTGCAAATGGGTCAGGACCGGCTCGGTTGTTTCAAATCCATGTTGTCGATTGTCCCATGCCCAAAGCGCATTGATCGCGATCCTCTTCAGCCGTGCGGATAGCTGATCTGCGAAAAGATACTTCAGAGGTCGATAGGGCCGGGAGGACTGTGCATCGCGTGACATCAGTTGCTTTCGGATCGGGTTTTCTTTGCAGGGCTCATCTGCGCAGCATGTCGCGAGAAAATGACGAGGTTTGGTTGCTTTCAGGGCATTTGTGTGGACGTGTGAAAGGCAAGGTCACAGCAGACAGTGTGCAAGCTCAGATTACTGCTTTTTCCGCCAGCGGTGCCTTGTCGATCAAGCGCTGAAAACCGAGCGGACCGAGATCGAGCGTACGATATTCGCCATAGCTAATCCACTCTGCAACGCCACGCCCAATCGCCGGAGATTGTTGCAAACCGTGTCCTGAAAACCCGTTCACAAAGATGAAATTGCTTATTTCTGCATGCGGTCCGACAATCGCATTCTGATCAACTGAGTTGTAGGCGTAATGCCCGACCCATTGGTTTATCACCTTCACTTCTTCGAAGGCAGGTACTCGGGCGGCGATGATCGGCCATACCTTATTTTCCCAGAGTGAATGATCAAAGGTAAAGTCCTCGTAATCCACATTTGGGTCAGTGTCCGGCGGACATCCGGCCAAATAGTAGGTGCCATCCGACCTCATGTGCACGCCAGAGGGATCAATCGTCAAAGGAAGATCTTTCTCTAGCGGATGCGCCGCGTCAAAGATAAAAGTGTACCGCTTGCGTGGCTGCACGGGTATCTCAACACCCACCATTTTTGCCGTCATCGCCGCACGTGGACCTGAGGCATTCACAACCTTCCCGCAGGACAACACCGTGCCAGAAGCGAGTGTAACAGTTTCAACTCGGGTGCCTTCGGGTGCCAGCGACATCCCGACAACCTCGTCATGCAGGTATTCAACGCCATTGCGTCGCGCCATGCGTTTGAACCAATCAAACATTGTACCAGCGTCAAAATAGCCTTCATCAACGATGTTGTGATTGGCTGCGACGATGTCATCGAGCCGATAGAAAGGATACTCCGACGCTATCTCAGAGCGTGTCATGTGCAGGGTATGGGCGCCCAGCGTCTTTTGCAGTTCCTGGCTTTCTTTCAGTGCGGCGGCAAAAGCTTGGCTGTCGGCAAGGTACATGTAACCGAAACTCTGGAGCGTAAGCGGCGGGACTTCGGGATCATTCCCCATGAAGTCGCGAAAATTCTTTATAAAGTGCGCGCCGAATTGGGAAATCTCGATGTTTATGCGTGTAGAGAATTGTTGACGGATGCACGAATTGGTGTGGCTGGTCGACGCAAACTGATAGCTCGGATCGCGCTCTACTACGAGAATGCTGCCTTGAAAGCCCGGCGTATTGGTGAGCCACCACGCTACAGCCGACCCGTAGATGGCACCGCCAACAATCACGACGTCATAGCTCGATCTTTGCGTCCGGAGCATAACCAGATCCTTCGGGTTGACAGCCAGAGACAAACGTTAGCTCGCGACACGCTGGCGGGTCAACGCCACCCCAATATGTAGGTCCCTAGCTGGGAAATGGGTCCTGCAACGCGTGTTCCACCATGTGCAATCGGTCCTGGCCATAGAACATGTCCCCGTCTAAGAAGTATGTGGGCGACCCAAGAACATGTCGTTCGATTGCCTCTTGCGTGAACTGATTGAATTGGTCTTGTACCTCTGCCGTGCTTGCTTGACGTCGGATCTTTTCCCCATCGAGATCCAGTTGCCGCAACAGATCTACCAGAGTCTTTGGATCAGCGATATCGACATCATCGCGCCAATGTGCCTGCAGTATCGTTCGGCTCACGACATCGGCATGTCGGCCGGCGGCAATGATCATGCCACTTGCTAGGTTCAAGGCGTTGTCATGATGGGTCGGCCGGTGCCGGATCATCGGCAGATTGCGCCAATGCGCCCATCTTACCATCTCTCGCCCGAAAAAGTAATCAAGGTGGGCCGCACTGCGCTGCGCAAACGTTTGACTGCCGGCTGCTGAAATGACGGGTGAAAAGTCAAAAGGCCGATGGATGATCGTTGCTCCGGCCTTTTTTGCTATCCGATCAAGCTCCCAGGCGCCCAGGTAAGCATAGGCTGAATGTGCCGAATAGAAGTACTCGATCTGCGGCGATCCCAGCATGTGTCTCCTCCAATGTGCCAAATTCACCGAGCGCTTGATGTGACGCTTTGTATTGCACGCAAAAGTACTGCAAGTTTCATTTTATATCTTGTGCGGTGGCGCTTCCCTTCGCAAGCTTACCGGATGAAAGCACCGCTCATCGATAATCTGCAATATGCCAACTATTCACCGAAGATCTTTCGCCAATTGCGCTTGGGTGGGGTAGACGCAATCCATGTGACCATCGCCTATCACGAGAGCTTCCGAGAGATGGTGCACAATCTCGAACGCTGGAACCGCTGGTTCGAAGAACATCCCGATTTGATTTTCAAGGGCATCTGCGCAGACGACGTTGCCTTGGCGCAGAATACAAGCCGCACCGCGGTGTTCTTCGGGTTCCAAAATCCCAGCCCGATAGAGGATGACATCGGCCTTTTGGAGATTTGCCACCAACTCGGTGTGCGTTTCATGCAGCTGAGCTATAACAACCAATCTTTGCTGGCGTCAGGATGCTATGAGACGGAGGATAGCGGTTTGACCCGTATGGGGCACGCTGTCGTGGCCGAGATGAACCGACTGGGCATGGTCGTCGACATGTCTCACTCCGGGGAGCGGTCTACGCTTGAGGCGATTGAGTACTCAGACCGGTCCATTGCGATTACGCATGCGAACCCGCATTGGTGGCGCCCGGCCGTGCGAAATAAGTCAGATCAGGTCCTGAAAGCACTCACTAGGTCAGGTGGGATGCTTGGCTTTTCGCTCTATCCGCATCACTTGGCGGCTGGGTCGGCGTGCACGCTTGAGAGTTTCTGTCAGATGGTGGCAAAGGCTGCGGATCGATATGGTGCTGAAAATCTTGGCATCGGCACCGATCTTTGCCAGGATCAGCCAGATAGTGTGGTGACTTGGATGCGCGAGGGTAGATGGACAAAATCCAAAGACTATGGTGAAGGCTCTGCCGAAAATCCTGGCTTTCCAAGAATGCCCGAATGGTTCAAAGACAACCGTGACTTCAACAATTTGCGCCTTGGCCTCAGCGGCGTCGGAATGACTGAGAAAGAGATAGACGGCATCATGGGTGGTAACTGGCTGCGTTTTTATGAAAAGAGCTTTGGCCCCGCAGCATCAGAAAAGCCATCTTATCGTGAGTAGAGTGACCGATGTTTGATGACCCCGTGAGAGAGCAAGTGGCGTTGCGCGCACCTGGTAAGGTGATGCGTTTGTCGCGCATGGGCGCGATGTTTCCCACGCGCCTGTCCTTCCTGCGCAGTCTGCTGCGGAGGTTGATGCATGACGGCGCTCGCGTTGAACGGCGGGTTTGGAACATGTACAGCGATGGTTTTGGGCATGCCGTCTATTGTCTGACACTTGGCGGGCATACCTACAGTCTTGTTGCTGTCTCTACCGATCTTCCAGATGAGATGCGGACAGATCGCGTCATCGCCACCGCATGGGATACTTCCTACACCCTTTACGAAGGCGTGCCCGATGCAGCGGAATTGGCTCGTCTGGTGCAGAGCTTGCCCCTGCAAGAGGCGGCGCGCTTTAGCGCGCGCGAGTTGATCTTGAGCCGCGCCAACAAATCGGTGCGCCTTTTTGCGCATGTTGTCCAATCTCTGCGCGAAGGTCGCCAGCCGGATCCGGCCTTAATCGGGCAGGTAGGCTACCTCATGCGAACGACTGCAGTATACGGCAATGGAAAGTTCGGCATTGCCGACCGTGATGCATTTGCAGATCGCCCGGGCCTGGAAGGGCCTTTCGCTGCAGAAATGCTGACAGTTTGGCTTATCCGCCACTTCACGCACGACCTGGTTGAACACATCGGCGGTCGACCCCTGGATAGAGCGTTAAAGCGCCAGCTTGGCATTGGAAATGCCACGGGTCTGGGCATGGCCCCCTTCCTGGTTAACCATCCGGTCCTGTTGAACAATTGGATGATGGCGCGAGAGACAGCACTGGCGCGGGTTTGCGCGCTTCAGGCATTGACCACGCAACAGCAACATCGTCTTCGCACCCTGGCACAGCGTGCTGCATCTCACCTACGCGAGTGGAACGTCTCAGATCCTGCTCATCAAGCGCGCATCGTGAGTTTGCGTAAAGATTGGAACATCTTTTGCGCATCCATTGATCTGACAGTACAACAACCTTTGAAGATCGCCCTCCAAGCCGCTTCGACATGTTCTGTGGATCTGCAAGAGCTGGCGGTCGCGTGGATGATTGAACCATTCGGTGATCTCGTGGATGATCTAACGGCGGATATGGTCGATCACGGCGGGCATGTTTATCCACCTTTAACAGATACCGGGCAGCTCGGTGCTTTGATCCGTGCGCAGGCTGGATGGGCCTTAGACGCAGATTACAGCGATCCTAAAAATTGCGCGAAATTCTGGTATGTTTCGGCAAACAAACACGAGCCGCGCTTGGGTTCTCGGTTTGAAGAACCAGGTGCCGCGCTTGAAAGCCCCCTCGACATCGGGCGCCGGATCAAAGCTTGCTTTGATGACCTGCCCCCGTCCGTCACACCTCTTTCCGAATTTTTGGCACATCACCCTGAACACGCCTTCATTGCCAAGCGCCTGCAATCCTTGCCGCAGCATCCTTACAGCGAAATCCGCGATAATTTGATTGCAGATACCTGCCGACCCATCGACATGCTGCGCTGCAAACTTGCGTTCTTCGGCGCAGCTAAATTCGATCCAAAATCTGAGTTATGGACCCGTATTACACTGTGTCAGGGGGCGCCGCTTGGGGATGAATTGCCGCTTGCCGTAGACGATTGGTGGCTGCCCAGCTTCGCAGCGTGACCCTGTCCGCCAATGAGATATACACGCTGGCGGCAAAAGCGGCACGGGGCGCAGGGGCGGAACCCGGCCAGGCCGAGGATTTTGGGCGCGCTGCCTGCTATCATTTCGCGGCCCGCCGTCCTATAGAGGAACTGCTTCAGGCGCTGGCGCTCTGTCCCCGTGGCCCCATTTCACAACTTCCGACGCGTCTGATGCGCATTGTCGAAGGTGGAAGGGATGGCATCGCCGGCGCTGATTTATCCTTATCCGACGTTTCATCGCTCTTCCTCAGCTACATTGACGCGCTTCCCTATCACGTGGCGTTGCATTGCTCTGGAGACCTCTGCGCTGTTTCGATACATTTGACACAGCCAAATCGCGCGCAAAAGCCGGGACGCGCCGCTGTGCCCCCGCATCTCAAGACGCGTCTCAATCAGCTTGCTGAGAAAACTCTCGTGCCTGAAACACGCGTCTCACGCGAAAAAGGCGCGGGAGCTTCGCTTTATGACAGTGACTAAAGCGTCTCGGCTTAAACCTGCATAACCTCTCGCGGCCTCTCCTTTCGGTGCTAAGCGAAAAGTGATGCCTGCGATCTCAAATGAACGTCGAGACGCTCTCATTGGTTCTTTTGGCGTCAAATACTTCAGGGAGTTTGAGGGACAGCGTCCCTCATCAAATAAGAAGGAATGCGGCGCAGCCGCACTATGTCCCACGCGGCTTGGCACGCAATGTCGGCGCCGCCACCGTGGGATCATCCGGCCAAGGATGTCTTGGATAACGCCCGCGCAAGTCTTTGCGCACTTCTGCGTAAGAGCGCGCCCAAAATCCGGGGATGTCCGTCGTGATTTGAACGGGTTTCTGGCCGGGTGACAGCAGCGTGAACTGTAACGGTTGCCCGGCGACAATGGGATGTTCGGTGAGCCCAAAGATTTCTTGTAGACGTACTGCAATGCTTGGCCGCTCTCCGGCGTAGTCAATTGGTATTTTGCGGCCCAGCGGTGTTGAGAAATGCGCGGGCACGTCGCGGTCCAATGCGGTTTTTTCAGCCCAGCTCAAGCGCGCTTGCAAAGCGGGAAGAAGTTTAAAGCCCCGCCAATCGGCCGCCGAACGGATCCCGGTCAGATGCGGCAGCAGCCAAGTCTCCAGGGTGTTCATCAGATGTATGTCGCTGAAATCAGGCAGTGCATGCCGAAGCAGTCGCGCACGCGCCAGAAAACGTTGGGCCGCGGGCTCAGGCAGCAGACCAAGCTGACGCACACCGTCGAGCATGGCGTGCGCAACAGCTTCAGCGGGGGCATTTCGCCAGTTGCGATCATCCAAAACCAGCGCGCCAAAGCGTTCTTGTTCCCGGGAAAGCACGCGCCCCGCCCGCCGCGACCACACGCAAAAACGCTGCCAATTAATCTGGGCCGAAAAGAGGCTGCGCAGCTTTGCTTCGTCGATTTGAACAGCTTGGCGGATACGCGCTTCTCTTGGGTCGCCATCCAGATCGGTCGCGACGATCAACCGTTCTTTGCTCAAGCGGTTGCTTTCTGGCATAATGGCGCCCTTGCCACCGGAAAGTAAAAACCGCGGTGCATCTCCTATCCTGCGTAATCCAACTCGGTCTGGATATGCCAGCGCCGCTAAGGAGCCCAGATCTTGCGGCCCGCGCGGGGGAGGCGATTGCTTGGCTATTCTTTTCGCCTCTTGTTTGATCAGCGCTAGGGCTGCCTTGTGTTCGGTGGGCACATGGGAACTCTCTAGCAGTTCCATACGCGTGCGTAGGTCAATGCCGCTGCCGCGTAGCGGGTCGCGCCCCGATAAAAGCGCTGCGAGCAAAGGCGCGCGTGTGCCTCCACTTAACACCATATGTGCTAACCGAGGATGCAGCGGTATCTTTCCCAGGCGTTTCCCGTGACTTGTAATGCGGCCCTCGGCATCCAATGCAGATAGCGCTTTTAAAAGCGTTTGCGCTTCGATCAATCGTCCCTCATGCGGCTGCGTGAGAAACGGCATGTGGGGCGCGTGTGCTCCCCATAGCGCGAGTTCCAGTGCCAGAGAGGATAGATCACCCACCTCGATCTCGGGCGGTGGATGGGCGGCCAATGCGCCGTCTTCCCCCTTGGTCCACAACTTGTAAACGTCGCCTCTCGCGATCCGTCCCGCGCGCCCGGCGCGCTGTGTGGCTTCAGCACGGGTGATCTTTTCTGTGATGAGGCGGGACATCCCAGAGGCGGGATCAAAGCGTGACCGCCGCGCGCGACCCCCATCCACCACGACGCGGATGCCGTCGATGGTCAAAGAGGTTTCTGCGATCGATGTGGCCAAAACGAGTTTTCGACCTGTTCGTTGCGGCGCGATAGCCCGCTGCTGTGCGTCAAAGGGCATGGCACCGAACAAGTGATGCACCAAGACATCAGGCGGCAGGTCGGGTCGGATGAGGGCGTGAACGCGCTTTATTTCTCGCTCACCCGGTAAAAAGGCGAGCACCGACCCATCGGTTTCGGCCAGGGCCTGACAGATCAGGCGGGTCATGCCATTATCGAAATGGGTGTGACCCACTGGTTTAGGGAGCCAATGCGGTGTCACATCAAAGCTGCGTCCCGCAGAGGTGACGATCGGTGCTTGCATGAGGTTTGCCACGGGTGCAGCATCCAACGTCGCTGACATCGCGACAATCATCAGGTCGTCGCGAAGCGCCTCAGCCACCTCAAGACAAAGCGCAAGTCCCAGATCTGCGTTGAGCGATCTTTCGTGAAATTCGTCAAAGATGACGGCACCAATGCCGCGCAGATCAGGGGTGTCTTGGATCATCCGTGTGAGAATACCTTCTGTCACCATCTCAATTTTCGTGTCGGCGCCTGCGGTTGTTTCGCCGCGTATGCGGTATCCAACGGTTTTTCCCAGGGGTTCGCCCAAGCTTTGCGCCATGCGTTCTGCAGCCATCCGCGCAGCGAGCCTGCGAGGTTCCAACATCACGATTTTGCCCGCGCAGATCCTTGCTTTCAGCATGGCAAGCGGAACCTTGGTCGTTTTGCCTGCGCCTGGTGGTGCTTGCAGCACCAATCGTCCTGACTTTTCGAGCGCCGCCACAATTTCCGGCAGGAGGGCATCGATGGGAAGGGCGACGGGCATAGTGCTTTATCGATCAAACTGCTTTTGAGGCCAAGAGAGGAGACGTGAAGGGATGGACATTCGACTGGTGCCGCACAAAAGATGCGCCATGGACATGAAAGATCTTTCCGCTTCTCTTCGCGCTGGCGAACGGCGTGCCTTGGCGCGGGCAATCACCTTGGTTGAATCCGGTCGCGCGGATCATCGCGCACTGGCTGCTGATCTGCTCGCCGCGCTCCCAGCGCAGCCGCAGGCGATGCGCATTGGTCTTTCGGGTACCCCGGGGGTCGGTAAGTCCACCTTCATTGAAAGTTTCGGCATGATGCTGATTGGCGCGGGTCTGAAAGTGGCGGTGCTGGCGGTCGATCCATCCTCGTCGCGTTCCGGTGGGTCAATCCTTGGGGATAAAACCCGCATGGAGTATCTGAGCAGAAATCCAAATGCGTTTATCCGCCCTTCGCCCAGTCAAACACATCTGGGTGGTGTGGCGCGGCGAACACGCGAAGCTGTCCGTCTGTGCGAGGCGGCGGGTTTTGACGTGGTGATGATTGAAACCGTCGGTGTGGGACAATCTGAAACGGTTGTGGCCGAAATGTCTGATCTCTTTGTATTGCTGCTAGCGCCAGCCGGGGGCGATGAATTGCAAGGGGTCAAGCGCGGTATCATGGAGATGGCGGACGTGATACTGATCAACAAGGCGGATGGCGATCTGAAAGCCGCCGCCAATCGTACGCGTGCGGATTACGCGGGCGCCCTTCGGCTGCTGCGCAAGCGCCCTCAAGACCCAGATGGATTTCCCTGCGCGATGACGGTGTCCGCGATTGAGGAGAATGGGCTGGCCGATGCTTGGACTGCCTTGCAGCAGTTGAGCAATTGGCGGCAAGAGAATGGATTTTGGGCCGCGACGCGCGCTGCACAAGCCCGATATTGGTTTCATGAAGACGTGCGCAACACATTGCTGTCCCGGTTGGAAACTCCTCAGGCACGTGCGCAGCTATCGGTTTTGAGCATGGCTGTGGAGAGGGGAGAGAAAGACCCAGCATCCGCTGCCTCGGCCTTTGTCAAAGCCTTGGATCATCAAGTTAGCCGGCAGTGATGTCGACAATCGGCAGCAAAGGCGAAGAATAGCATCGGTCGGTCACCAAAGCGCACATTTTTCAGAGCTTTTGGCCTGAAACCCGATACACCCATTCCTTATCAGCGCGGGGCCCAACAGGCACTGTTGGGCCGCGCTGTTCCGCCTCCGTGAGGCGGCGCTAAACCGGTTCGAGCAAGGCGTCATCGATGCAAGGTCGAGGGCTTCAGGGGGTTCTTGCGCCGGCTTTTGGATGCGTTCGATTATAAACTTCCACCAAACGCGCGGTATCGACAGCTGTGTAAGCTTGGGTCGTGGACAAAGAAGCGTGCCCAAGCAATTCTTGGATCGCGCGCAAATCGCCGCCTGCATCAAGCAGATGCGTGGCGAAACTGTGCCGCAGGGCATGCGGCGTAGCTGTTGCCGGCAGTCCAAGCTGCATGCGCGCATCGGCCATAACTTTCGCCACAGCGCGCGGATAGAGCCCCCCGCCCCGCGCGCCGCGAAAAAGCGGTGTTAGCGCAGTTATGTCGTGAGGGCACAGGCGCATATAAACGTTGACGGCCTCGCGCGCCGCCGGGATCACGGGGACAAGACGTTCTTTTTCGCCTTTGCCTAGGATCCGTAAAGCGTCGGGCAGCGGCGCGTCTGCGCCTTTCAATGCCAACGCCTCTGATATGCGCAAGCCACATCCCCATAACAGGGTGAGAACAGCGACATCTCGGGCCGCTATCCAAGGCGCTTCAGACTGAAGCTCAACGCAGTCAATCAGTGATCTAGCGGCATCTACCGCTAAGGGACGGGGAAGCTTTTTCTGGTATCTCGGGGCGCGTGTCGACAAAACAGCCGTTGGTTCGAACCCTTCGCGCTTTGCAAGCCAACGATAGAAAGACTTTACAGCAGACAGTTTACGCGCGAGTGATCGCGCCCCAACGCGATCTCCTCGGGTTTTTGCCATCCAGGCGCGCATGTCTGAGATGCTGATACTTGCAAGTGCGCGCAGTCCCTGAGCGTCCCCGCGATGCACTGTCATGAATGCCAAGAAGTCCGCTACATCCGCTTGATAAGCGATCACAGTGTTTTTTGCAGTGCTTTGCAGCGCCTGCTGCTGGGTGAGCCATGTCGCCAGCGCCTGGCGCGCAGCGGGACTGATCAAGCCAAGCGTTGCAGCTGTTTCTGCGCGGTTCAAGACAGCCAGCGGCGCATCGTCCGCTCGAAAACATTGGCAAAGAAAGACAGTAATTCGGTCCCTTTTTCCGGGCTGAATTTGTCTGCTTCTGTGGATCCCATGAGCAAAACCCCAGGCAAGCGGCCCGATCCGAAATCAAGTTTCAGGCAAGCTTCTGATCGAATGGTAAGCGCCGCGCTGCCGTAGATGTCGACAGAAGCGCTCTTTACGCTGCGCAGGGTCACTTGCCTGGCAACACCATTGCGCCCTTCAGTCAGATAGCGATCAACAAAGCCGGGTTCCCGCGCGTTCAACACATCGCCAACACGGGCGACTGCGGCATCGGCGTCATCTTGCACGGTCTCCAACACCAGTCGCATTTCATCGACGCACAGGATGTCGGCCACTTCCCCATTCAAATCGGTGAGAAACGGTTCGAACTCAAGCGGATCCAACATGCGCAGAATGGCCCGTTGTATCTGGTTGGTCCCGGCGAGATTTTCGTATGCGGCGGCAATGACATCGCGGTGCGTATTTTCTAAGGCATCTAGTCGGGTTTCAAGTCGCTCCATGGCGATCCCGCGAAGGTCAACAATATTGCTGCCGATCGCGTCTTCATTTGCGGCTATCAAAGCGCGCATCACATCGCTGTCGTCTAGAATGACCTCGGGCTTTGAGATAATTGCGCGACGTAGATCATCATTAATTTCCAGTGTGCTGCTCATATTCAGTCTCGTACTGTTTTTTTTGACACTAGCATGCGTGACATGAAAAAGCTGCACGAGGCAGGCGCATTTTGTCGCCTGTTGCGATTTGGCGTCTATCGAAGATCGAAAAGTGCCTTGCGCGCGAACACTTTAGAGAATTTTCTGCCCAGTCTTTGCCCAGTCCTTCATGAACTGATCTAGACCTTTATCGGTCAGGGGGTGGCTGGCCAACTTCTTGATCACCTCAGGCGGTGCTGTCATCACATCCGCGCCGATGAGTGCACATTGTTGAACATGATTTACCGACCTTATTGAGGCTGCGAGGATCTGCGTTTCGAAATCGTAGTTGTCATAAATGGTGCGGATGTCCTCAATCAATTCCATGCCGTCCAGATTAATATCGTCGAGGCGACCGATGAAGGGTGAGATAAAGGTTGCCCCCGCCTTTGCAGCAAGCAGCGCTTGATTTGCAGAAAAGCACAGCGTGACATTGATCATGTGCCCGTCGTTTGAGAGGGCCTTGCACGCCTTAAGACCGTCCCAGGTCAAGGGCAGTTTCACGGCAATATTCTCAGCAATGTTGGCAAGCTTGCGCCCCTCGGCAATCATGTCATCAGCAGTCAGTGAAACAACCTCGGCGCTTACGGGACCTGAGACTAGGTCACAGATTTCTTTGGTGACTTCTAGGATGTCTCGACCAGATTTGAGGATGAGTGATGGATTGGTTGTCACGCCGTCGACCATGCCCAGCGCATGCAACTCAGCAATGGCGTCAATTTCAGCGGTATCTACGAAGAATTTCATGTTTCATCCCTTCTCAAACTGGTCATCAGCTGCGCGATTGTTATCGCTAACGTATCTGCCTGCCCCCTTGGCTTTACCGCATGAACTGCGATGCTTAAACCCTATTTGTCCGCCATATGATCGAGGGGCTCGCGTGCACGATATCACTTTCTTTGACGAAGGAGATTTGGTGTCGGTGTTAACGACGCAGCCGCTTGGCCGTGCGTTGGACTATAAGGCAGCCGAGGGGGGCTGCCAGTTGGGCGCATTTGTCGAAGTGCCATTGGGACCACGCAAAGTATTGGGCGTCGTATGGGGGGCAGGTGCGGGTGACTATGACATCGCGAAAGTAAGATCTGTCACGCGTGTTTTAGACGTGGCGCCGATGCGGGATGAGATGCGCCAGTTTCTTCTGAAGGGCGCTGGGTACACGTTGACACCTCTACCCGCCATGCTGCGATTGGCAACGCGCGCACCTGGGCTTGGTGATCCGCCATCGATGCGAAAGGTCTATCGGATCGGGAACGGCACGCCGAATAAAATGACAGATGCCCGTCGGCGGGTGTTGAGTGTTTTGGAGGAATTTGGAGATCTATCCTTTACGCTAAAAGAGCTTGCTGAGATGTCCGGGGTGACGTCTTCGGTGATCAAAGGGTTGGTAGCGCAGGGCGCGGTGCGGGAGGATGACAGCCCTCGTGATCTACCGTATCAAACGCTTGATCCTGATCGACCCAGCAAGGCACTCACCCCCGATCAATCGGTTGCAGCGCAAGTTTTGATCGAGGGGGCTAAATCGCAGACATATGGCACAACCTTGCTGCGCGGCGTCACCGGTTCTGGCAAGACCGAGGTCTATCTTGAAGCGGTTGCTGCCGCGTTGAAAGCTGGGCGTCAGGCGCTGGTTCTGTTGCCAGAGATTGCCTTAACCGCGCAATTCTTGACACGCGTTGAAGACCGATTTGGCGCGAAACCGGCGGAGTGGCACTCCGGTGTCACGATGACGGAGCGCCGACGGCTCTGGCGGATGATTGGACAGGGTCAGGCGCAACTGGTCATTGGTGCGCGATCGGCCTTGTTCCTACCGTATCAGAACCTTGGGTTGATCGTTGTCGATGAGGAACATGACACCTCATACAAACAAGAAGACGGTGTATTGTACAACGCGCGCGATATGGCTGTGCTGCGTGCGTCTTTATGTGATGCGCAAGTGGTGCTCGCCTCTGCGACGCCATCGCTTGAGAGTTGGGCAAATGCGCAGGCTGGAAAATACCGGCGCCTTGATCTGACAGCCCGTTTCGGTGCTGCCGTCATGCCCAAGATGGCGGCAATAGATATGCGGTTAGAGCATTTGCCGAGTGACAAGTGGATTTCAGCGCCGCTTAAGGCGGCTGTGGCGGCTCGGCTCGAAGCAGGCGAGCAAGCGATGTTGTTTATCAACCGGCGGGGGTATGCCCCGATGACCCTTTGCCGGGCTTGTGGGCATCAAATCAGCTGTGATCATTGTGACGCTCGATTGGTGGAGCACCGGTTTATCAAACGCCTGATTTGCCATCAGTGTGGGGAAAGCAAGCCAATCCCTCAGACGTGCCCGTCCTGCGATGCTGTCGATCGGCTTGCCCCCATTGGTCCGGGTGTTGAACGCTTGAGCGAGGAGGCTGCCGCTGTTTGGCCTGAAGCGCGGCTCGCGACCTTGAGCTCTGACATGTACGGATCTGCGCGCGCGCTGAAAGCAGAGATCGCGGATATCGCCGCGGGCGGCGCCGACATTATCATTGGAACACAGTTGGTCGCGAAGGGACATAACTTCCCAAAACTCACATTGGTCGGCGTGATTGACGCCGATCTGGGCCTTATGGGCGCAGATATGCGCGCAGCCGAGCGGACGTTCCAGTTATTGCGACAGGTGGCGGGGCGGGCGGGGCGAGCGGACGCGCCCGGTGCCGCGTTGCTGCAAACCTATCAGCCTCAGCACCCGGTGATACGCGCAATCCTCGCTGGCGATGAGGAGGCTTTTTGGCAAGCAGAAGCGCAAGAGCGCCAGCAAGCGGGCGTCCCGCCTTATGGGCGCATGGCCGGTATTATCTTGTCCGGACCGAATGTCGCTCAAGTCTTTGATGCAGGGAATTTACTGGCGCGACAAGATGCACCACTGCGACAGATAGGGGCTCAAGTTTTTGGCCCTGCCCCAGCGCCGATTGCGCGGATCAGAGGACGCCACCGGGTCAGAATGCTGGTCAAAGCAGACAAAGCAGCACCTTTGCAGGACGCACTGACCCGCTGGCTGGCGCAACTGCGCTTGAAAGGCGATCTGCGCCTCGCCGTCGATATTGACCCGCAGAGCTTTCTTTAGCGGCGTCGCGCAGCTTTGGTTTCGGCAGAACGCACGATCAGAGAACCACCTTCGGTCAAGATCACCGATCGCGTTGTGCAAAGATGCGCAGAAGCGTCGCTCATTTTGCGCCTCGTCAAGTGTCGCAGACCGGCGTAATGGAGAAGGATGGCACAACACATTTCCCTTGAAGCGGCAAAGCAGTTGCCCATTTGGCGCCGTCCGGTTGCCTTGCTCTTTCTTATGGCGTTGGCGATGCCCATCGCTTTTAATACCTGGTCGGCGTTGTTGAACAACTTCGTCATCGAAATGGCGGCCTTTGACGGCGCGGACATTGGTCTGCTGCATACTGTGCGCGAGATCCCCGGTTTCCTCGCGGTCGGCGTGATTGTGATTTTGCTGTTCATGCGCGAGCAGGTGCTGGGGCTGGTATCTCTGGTCCTTCTTGGCGCAGCAACAGCGGTTACTGCTTGGTTCCCTTCGATGAGTGGGATCTTGATGATTACCATGCTCAGTTCGATTGGTTTTCACTACTATGAGACCGTCAATCAATCCCTGCAGCTGCAATGGCTGAAGATCGAGGATGCGCCGCGCATGCTTGGCTGGCTCATGGCGGCCGGTTCACTGGCCACTTTGTTGGCCTACTTGGCGATCATCGCATTGTGGGATGCGCTTTCACTATCGTTCAATGCGGTCTACCTCGCGGGCGGCGGCGTGACCGTTGCGCTGGCCTTGTTCGCGATCCTGGCCTACCCGCAGTTTGAAGCGCCAACGCCCCAGAATAAGCAGATGGTGCTAAGAAAGCGGTATTGGCTTTACTACGCGCTGCAATTTATGAGTGGGGCAAGGCGCCAGATTTTCGTCGTTTTCGCGGGCTTCATGATGGTCGAAAAATTTGGCTATGAGGTGCATGAAATCACGACATTGTATCTGATAAATCTTGTGGCCAACATTGCCTTTGCGCCGCTGATGGGGCGTGCGGTTGGCTATTTTGGCGAACGCCGGACACTCGGCTTTGAATATATCGGCCTGATTTTAGTATTCGTGAGCTACAGTGGCGTCTACTACCTGGGATGGGGTGTTATGGTTGCTGCCGTCCTTTACATCCTAGATCACCTCTTTTTCGGACTTGCCTTGGCCATGAAGACGTATTTTCAAAAGATCGCCGACCCTGCGGACATCGCACCGACGGCTGCGGTGGCATTTACCATTAATCACATCGCTGCAGTCTTTTTGCCCGTGGCGCTGGGATTGCTCTGGTTGGCATCGCCTGCTGCAGTCTTTTTGCTGGCCGCTGGCATGGCTTTCGTCTCGTTTTGCCTGTCGATGCTCATTCCGCGTCACCCTGCACCCGGGCGAGAAACGATTTTTCAAACGGGTGTTCCGCAGGCGGCAGAGTAGGTGGAGCAAGGACGCTTCTTAACCGGCAGTACAATGGGGCATGTGGTGCGGATGACAGCCACAGGTGCTGTTGGCATCACCTTCATATTCTTGGTTGATGCAGCCAATCTTTTTTGGGTGTCACAGCTTGGCCAACCCAAACTTGTCGCCGCCATCGGTTTTGCCTACGCCATTCAGTTCTTTTCCGTATCTGTCGCGGTGGGGTTGATGATTGCGGCCACGGCGGTGATTTCACTGAGCATCGGCGAGGGAAGGCGTGATCAGGCGCGACGTCAGGCGGGCGCCGCAGTCTTGATCGCCTTTGCGGCCCTGGCTTTGGTATCGCTTCTCATCGTTTTTTTCCGGCATCCGCTGGTGGCGCTTGCCGGCGCAGAGGGGGAGGCAGCGCGGCTTGCAGCGCGCTATCTAGCAATGTCGGTGCCATCGCTCGTGCCCATGGCGGGTGCCTTGGTATTGTCGGGTGCGCTGCGTGCTGATGGATATGGGACAGAGGCGATGTATGTCACGATGCTCGCCGGGCTTGTGCTGATGATCATCGATCCCATTCTCATCCTCTGGATGAACTTAGGCTTGGATGGGGCTGCGATTGGCGTGGTGCTGTTTCGCTTTTCGCTTCTCGGTTTCGCCGTCTATTTTGCTATTCATAAGTTAAGCTTGGCCGACATGCCGCGGCTACGTACCTTTCGTAACTTATCGGCGCCCTTCATGATCGTGGCCGTGCCCGCCGTGGCAACTCAGATGTCTACACCGATGGGGAACTATTTGCTCACCATCGTCATGGCCGGATATGGCGACGATGCAATGGCTGCCTGGGCGGTTGTAGGGCGTCTGACCGTGGTTGTCTTTGGGGGCATTTTTGCACTTTCGGGCGCGATCGGCGGGGTTTTCGGGCAGAACTTTGGCGCGGGGCAAATGGCGCGCGTCCGCCAAACCTACAAAGATGCGCTGATCTTTTGTGGCATTTACACGCTGGTCGCCTGGGGGCTCATGTTATCAGCAACCTCGTTCATCAATGGCGCTTTCGGGCTTGTCGGTGTCGGAGGAGATGTGTTGCAAGCCTTCACCCTTGCTGGTGTCGGCGGCTTCGTCTTTATCGGGGCGCTCTTTGTCTCAAATGCTGCTTTCAACAACCTGGGCAAACCCCGCTGGTCCACTTTGGTTAACTGGATAAAGGACGGCGTTTTGAGCTGGCCAGCAGCGGCGTTGCTCGCCGCGCTCTATGGCGCGCCTGGTGTGATCTACGGTCAAGCGGTCGCGGGCGCGCTGGCGGGTCTCTTTGCAGCGGCCTGGGGCTGGCGCTATGTCTCGCGACTGGAAGGGCCGGGAAGCGTGGATCTTGACCCAAGCCATCCGCGTCCCTACCCAAATCCTGACCGCTATCGGAGCCGTTGAGGTATGACGACGTTCACCGCATTGACAACGCTTGAGGGGCGCGACGCAGCTTACGCGCTGGGCGACGCAATGGAGCGGATGGACCCCCCTCCCATCGGTGTGGGCGTGTTCGAGCTGGAAGATGGTTCAGGACTTTGGGAAGTTGGCGGTTACTTCGAAACGCCGCCCGATGAAACGGCGCTCGCGGTGTTGGCCGTCGCGATGGGGTCCAAGCCTTTTGCCGTGTCACAACTGCCCGAGATTGACTGGGTGGCGCACGTGCGTCGAGAGCTGGCGCCCGTTCGCGCTGGGCGTTTCTTTGTTTATGGCGGTCACGACGCCGATAAAGTTCCAGAGACGTGTGAACCACTGCTTATCGAAGCCGCGATGGCTTTTGGAACGGGTCATCATGGCACGACACTCGGCTGTCTTCGGGCATTGGACCGGCTTGCAAACGGCGGCTTTCACGCGCAACGGGTTGTTGACCTGGGCTGCGGCACAGCCGTGCTGGCCATGGCTGCCGCAAGGATTTGGCCCCGACCCGTTTTGGCGGGTGATATCGACGCTGTTGCCGTCGAGGTTGCCCAGGCGAATGTTGTGGCAAATGATCTAGCGGTTAGGGTAACCGTGGTTGAGGCTGCGGGGTTTGATCATCCTATGCTGATGGACGCCGCCCCGTTTGACCTGATTTTCGCAAATATTCTGAAGGGTCCTTTAATCGCGCTCGCGCCGGATGTTGCGGCGTATCTATCGCGCGGCGGGAAGGTCATTCTTTCCGGTATCCTAAGGGATCAAACGGCCGAAGTGCTGCATGCTTATACAGCGGTGGGGCTGGCGTTGGACCATAAAGAACAAATTGGCGAGTGGGTGACGCTCACGTTGTCAAAATAAAGCCGCATCCGAAATCTCGAATGCGGCTGCGATGCGTAAAAGACCTTATTCGCGGGCGTTAGCGCTGCAGGCCGTTTTCCGCGATGCGATCAATGTCCGCGCGGATCAAGCCGATATCTTCCAACTCACGATCAGAGAGAGATGCCAGCGCATTGCGCGTCACACGCGCCTCGTTCCAAGCGGCAAATGATGCGATTTTCGCCGCGAAGAAAGATTTGATCGTGTTGACGGCTGAAGTGGTGCCGTAAGCGGTGCGGGATGTGTCAAATGCTGCCATGATAGCCGTCCTTTTGTTTGTGTAACTGCTGATTCAATCAGCGTGGTGACCGGGAGATATGAGCCTTTCTTCGCCGCGACAATCATCAGAATTGCAATGGTGATTTGCAGTTTTTGCATGGGTATGAAACGTCGCTAACACGAGACAAAACAACGATAAATCAGCAAAAATTGATGTCGTTTTTGGTGGCTAGGATGACGAAAATCACTGCCCTGATCTGAAAGCGACCAAGCTGATGTCGTAAAGTGCTGCAGGCTGTTAACCCTTGGCGCATGTTCGCGTTTCGTGCTAGTGCATCAAAAAAGCAACAATTTGATAGAAGCAGGGCAGGAATGCAGGTTATCGGCATTGATCCAGGGCTCAGAAACCTCGGATGGGGTGTGATTGATGTCACGGGGAATAGGATCGTGCATATTGCCAATGGTATCTGCCGTTCGCACGGCGATGATCTCGCGGGGCGCCTGTTCTCGCTGTATCAGCAACTGTCTGAGGTGTTCGATCTGTACAAGCCAAACGCTGCCGCGATAGAGCAGACCTTTGTTAACAAGGACGGGCTTGGCACGCTCAAGCTTGGGCAGGCGCGCGGTGTGGCGCTTTTGGTGCCTGCGCAAGCGGGCATACCGATCGGCGAATACGCACCCAACAAGGTGAAAAAGACCGTTGTCGGCGTGGGGCATGCCAGCAAAGACCAAGTGGCGCACATGGTCAAAGTACAATTGCCCGGAGTACAATTGTCAGGTGCAGATGCAGCAGATGCCTTGGCAATCGCCATCTGTCATGCGCATCATGGAGCCACGAGCACATTGGCTGCCGCGGTGGCCAGAGCGACCGCATGATTGGCAAGATTGCAGGCAGAATTGACCATCGCGGTGCGGATCACGTCCTGATTGATGTGCGGGGTGTTGGCTACATCGTGTATTGTTCAGATCGCACACTGGCGGCCTTGCCCGCTGTGGGGGAAGTGACTGCGCTCTACACCGATCTGCTGGTGCGCGAAGACCTGCTGCAGCTTTTCGGATTTCAGACTTTGGTTGAGAAGGAATGGCACCGTTTGCTCACGTCAGTTCAAGGTGTTGGCGCGAAAGCATCGTTGGCAATTTTGGGTGCGCTTGGCCCTGATGGTGTCGGTCGCGCAATTGCGCTTGGCGATTGGAACGCGGTGAAAGCCGCCAAGGGGATCGGTCCGAAAATTGCTCAACGTGTCGTGCTCGATCTTAAGGACAAAGCGCCGTCGGTCATGGCGATGATCGAACCCGCTGCGGCAGTGATCGGCGGGATAGAAACAGAAGTGACCGGATCCCCCCAGCAACGTGCGGTTCAGACCGCTTTGCAGACGCCAAATACCGCGCAGGCGGATGCGTTGTCCGCATTGGGCAATTTAGGCTATGCGCCAGGTGATGCAGCCGCAGCCGTGGCGCAAGCGGCGGGGGAGATGCCGGAGGCGACAACGCCAGTGCTGATCCGTGCTGCACTGAAGTTGTTGGCGCCGAAGGGGTAAGTCACGGTGCATGTACAGATACGTGAAAGCGCGAGATGACAGAGAGTGACCCGACCCTCCGGCCAGAGCCGTTGCCCGAGGACATAGATCGTGCGTTGCGACCACAGATGCTGGACGAATTTGTCGGTCAGGCTGAGGCGCGGGCAAATCTGCGCGTGTTCATCCAGTCTGCCCGTCAACGGGGCGAGGCAATGGATCACACGCTGTTTCATGGCCCCCCAGGGCTTGGTAAAACCACGCTCGCTCAGATTATGGCGCGGGAACTTGGCGTTGGTTTTCGCATGACCTCGGGTCCGGTCTTGGCCAAGGCCGGCGATCTCGCGGCAATTCTGACGAACCTAGAAGCGCGTGATGTTCTGTTTATCGATGAAATACATCGGCTTAATCCCGCGGTCGAAGAAGTGCTGTATCCGGCTTTGGAAGATTTTGAGCTGGACTTGGTGATCGGAGAAGGGCCTGCAGCGCGTACTGTGCGGATTGAGCTTCAGCCTTTCACGCTGGTCGGTGCCACCACACGAATGGGGCTGTTGACCACGCCCCTACGAGATCGTTTTGGTATCCCAACCCGATTACAATTTTATACCGAAGATGAACTGTATGTGATCGTCGAACGAAATGCGAGACGGCTCGGCGCGCCTGCGGATCAGGAAGGTGCTCGCGAAATCGCAAAAAGAGCGCGAGGCACGCCCAGGATCGCCGGTCGACTTCTGCGCCGAGTTGTCGATTTTGCCGTGGTTGAAGGGGATGGGCGCGTAACCCGCGCGTTGGCTGATATGGCGTTGACAAAACTGGGGGTAGATCGACTTGGGCTCGATGGCGCGGATCGTCGGTATCTTACGCTTGTTGCGGAAAATTATCAGGGAGGTCCGGTTGGCATCGAAACCATGGCCGCGGCACTTTCCGAAAGCCGTGACGCCTTGGAGGAAGTCATTGAACCCTATCTGCTGCAACAGGGGCTGATACAGCGTACACCGCGCGGTCGCATGCTCGCAATGAAGGCGTGGCAACATTTGGGTATGCGTCCCCCGAAAGCACAAAACGATCTGTTTGACTAATCGACGGATTGAACGGGCCCGTATCAAAGGGGCATGCGTATCAATCGCCCTTTCATGCGCTTTGCCAACCCTTGCTTTTTCCCGACGCTAGACGCATTGACCGGGTTGAGGCATCCGCCCTTAGGGCGCCAGTAGCCATCGCAGGAGATAAGGAATGACACCAGACGAGGTCGAAGCGCTGTTTACCCGCAGTGACGGCAGATTTCTATTTGCTCGTTGGGGACGGCCCATCTGTCCAGTTGTATTCGGTGTCAAAGAAGCAACGCTCCCGGTGATCAAAGACGCAATCCACGCGACCTGCGCGCTTGCCGGTCATGAGATGGGAGAGATGGATGCCGAATTGGGATCGAATCTGATGCTCTTCTTCTTTAAAGACTGGTCTGAATTGCTTGATGTGCCGGGCATGGATCGGCTGGTGCCTGATCTTCATCCTCTGGTAGACAAACTGGTGAAGGCCGATGCCAACCAGTATCGATTTTTCCGGTTCGAAGAGCACGGCGCGATCAAAGCGTGTTTTGTTTTTCTGCGGATGGACCGGCATCTGAATGGCGTCCCGGCGCAGACGCTCGCGCTATCACAAATTGTGCAGTCGATGCTTTTGTGGTCCGACACTGCCTTTCAAGACCGTTCAGCCTTGTTGATTTCAGATAGTACGGCCGTCCTACGGCCTGACATTGCACAGGTTATTCGGGCAGCCTATGACCCGGTTTTGCCCGATGCTGCGAATGACGCGAGCCATGCCCTGCGTTTGTCCGCGCGGATTGAGGCAGTTCAATGAGCCACAGATTTCCTGTCCGCGTCTTTTACGAAGACACAGATATGGCGGGGATCGTCTATTACGCCAATTATCTAAAGTACATTGAACGGGCGCGCTCTGACATTGTGGAGCAGCTTGGCATTGACCAACGCGCGATGCGTGAAGCAGGCATCGTGTTCGTAATAACACGTGTTGAGGCGGATTATCTGGGCGCGGCGCGCTTTGGAGATCGGTTGGAGGTCTATACCACTCACCATGCAAAAGGGGCGCGCTGGATCTTTGAGCAGGCCGTTGAGCGCGCCGGAACGGTACTATTTCGGGCCAAAGTCGTTGCAGTGTGTATGACCCCCTCGGGAAAGCCTATGCGCTTGCCAGCAAAACTTCGCTCACATTTTGTGACCGGCGAAGGATGACCCGCAGACCCTAGCTTTAATCTGTATATTTCGCTAACTTAGCGCAAACGCCCCGCGAGAAGAGGGCGCAAGAGGCAGTGGCCGCTGATCGCGGCGCGAGATGGGTCGGACATATGGAAACAGAGGCTTTAGGGCTCGCTACGGAGATTGATTTCTCCATGCTTGGGCTGTTTCTCAGAGCGACGTTGACGGTGAAGATTGTGATGATCATGCTGATCTTCGCTTCATTCTGGTCTTGGTCGGTCATTATCCAAAAGCTGATCCAGTATCGCAGCGCGCGTCGTGAAGTTGATCGCTTTGATCGCGCTTTCTGGTCGGGCGAGCCTCTTGACGGGTTGTTTGAGCAGTTGGGTCCCACGCCCGCTGGTGCCGCCGAAAAGGTTTTTGCCGCCGGAATGACCGAGTGGCAGCGCTCACACCGTGACGACGGTGGGCTGATCCCGGGTGCAACAGCACGTATTGATCGAAGTATGGATGTCGCCATTTCAAAGGAGGCAGATCGGCTGCAAAAGGGCCTCACAGTCTTGGCTACGATCGGGTCTTCTGCGCCTTTCATCGGTCTTTTCGGCACGGTGATTGGCATCATGAACGCGTTCGTTGAAATCGCCGAGCAGCAAAATACCAATCTGGCCGTTGTCGCGCCAGGCATCGCAGAGGCATTGCTTGCCACAGGGCTCGGGCTGCTTGCCGCGATCCCCGCGGTGATTTTTTACAATAAACTGAGCGCGGATAGTGAACGGCTGGTGAGAACGCATGACGCTTTCGCAGATGAGTTTGCAACTATTCTGTCACGTCAGTTGGATGCTTAGAAATGGGTGCTGGCGTGCTGAAAAATCAGACCAACGGTGGGCGCCGGGCGCGTCGTCGCCGGGCACAGCCGATGTCTGAGATTAACGTGACACCCTTCGTCGATGTCATGCTGGTGCTGCTGATTATTTTCATGGTGGCCGCACCGTTATTGACGGTTGGGGTGCCTGTCGAACTTCCGAGGACGGCGGCGGGGGCTTTGCCCACCAACGCAGAAGAGCCGTTGACGATTACCCTTACCGCAGACGGAGAGGTTCAAATTCAAACAACACCTGTTGCCCGGCGCGACCTTGTCGGCCGCCTGCGTGCCATCGCGGCAGAGCGCAGCAGTGACCGCGTTTTTCTGCGCGCGGATGGCGCTGTGCCTTACGCCGCCGTCATGGAGGTGATGGGCGCGCTGAACGCAGGCGGTTTCGTCGATATCGGGTTGGTAACAGACATTGGTGGCCCGACATTTGACAGCCCTGACACATCGGACAACTAAGCCGTGCATGTGGGATCTTATATATCAGGCGTGGGTCATCTCGGCTTGATTGGATGGCTCCTGGTAGGGGACTATACGCCAGAGGCGGCCGTGCTAGAGGTTCAGTCCGTGTCAACCATCTCAGTCTCTGATTTCAACGCTTTGGTGAGAGACCGAAGTGATTTGGAGGCTGTCACGCAGGTTGTGCAGCCCGCCGTGCCGGAAGCGGCTGTAGCTTCCCCCTCAATGCGCAGGCAAACAGACGATCCTCTGAAGCCGCCGTCCGACAGTGGCGTGTCAGTCCCACAAACTGACACTTTGCCTGAGATTTCGGAGAGCATTGCGCCCCCGATGCCATCTGCTGAGGCGCAGGAAACCGCGCAGGACCTGGCGGTACTTGCGCCGCCTGCAAAGACGCCCTCGATCCAACAGCCCTTGGACCGAATTGCTCCTGAACCCGTCGCGCAGCCTGATCCAGATACGCGTATTGATCCACAAAAGCAGCCGTCCGTTTCTGCGGAGGCTGAAGGGGAAGCAACCGAGGCGCAACCGCAACAGGCCACCGCGCCAGAGGCCGCTGTGCCAGAGGTGGTTTTGGAAACCGCTCTTGCGCCTTCGTCTTCTATGCGCCCGCCAGGACGGCGCCCTGTTGCCCCGGAACCTCAGGCAGCCGCTCAGCCCGCGATAGAACCGGATGATCAAACTGTGGTCGATGACAGTGATGTCATGCGGGCGCTCGCCGCTGCGCAAGACGCTGTGTCTCAGCCGCTCGGTCCGCCCTTGTCACAGGGAGAGAAAGAAACGCTGCGCGTGGCGGTGTCAGCGTGCTGGAACGTTGGTTCCTTGTCCTCGGAAGCGGGTCGAGTGACCGTCGTCGTGGGTGTGTCAATGAACAGGGACGGGACACCAATCCAGGGATCTATTCGGTTGGTCAGCAGTTCGGGCGGAACGCAAGAAGCGGCGCGAAAAGCGTTTGAGACGGCTCGCCGGGCCATTATTCGGTGCGGCTCTCGCGGCTATAACTTGCCTGCTGAGAAATTTGATCAGTGGAAAGACATAGAAATGACATTCAACCCCGAAAGGATGCGGGTACGATGATGCTCACGTTTTTAGGTAGTAACAAACTGATGGCTTCCGAATGGAAGGTCGATGCGCGTTGCAGCGCCGATGGGGGTTCTGGCCAAGGATCAGATCGATGATTTTCCGATTGTTTACCCTGTTTTTATGCTTCGCCTGTTTGTGCCAGAGTTTTTCAATCGCGCAGGCACAACAAGGTCCTTTGAGGATCGAGATCACCGAAGGCGTGATTGAGCCGCTTCCTTTTGCGGCGCCAAGTTTTCAACCCGAGAGCGCGGAAGCGGGTCAGATGGCCATCGATCTTGCGCAGGTGGTGGCAAGTGATCTGACCGGGACGGGGCTCTTCCGGCAAATTCCAGCGTCAGCGTTCATCTCGACCGTCAGCGATTTCAACGCGCCAATTGCCTACGCGGATTGGAAAGCGATCAACGCACAGGCGCTCATCACAGGTGCTGTCGATGTCCGTGGCAATCGTCTTAGCGTCAAGTTCAGGCTGTATGACGTGTTTTCCGGCGCTGAGTTAGGCGGCGGCCTGCAGTTTTCTGGAAGCGTGGAAGGGTGGCGCCGCATTGCGCACAAGGTTGCAGATGCCGTCTATACCCGGATCACTGGAGAGAGCGGTTATTTTGACAGTCGCGTGGTCTTTGTATCAGAGACAGGGCCGAAAGGTGACCGTAGAAAACGATTGGCAATCATGGATTACGACGGTGCCAATATTCAGTATTTGACAGATTCGAGTGCGATTGTTCTGGCTCCTCGGTTTTCGCCCACCGGGGACAGGGTGCTGTACACTAGTTATGAGAGCGGTTTTCCGCGTATCTATGTTCTCGACATCGGATCGGTGCGTCGTCAAGTGTTGGAAACAGGCGAAGGGACCATGAGTTTTGCGCCGCGTTTCTCTCCCTCTGGTGAAACGGTGGTGTTTTCGCTGACACAAGGCGGCAATACGGATATTTACATCAAAGATATCCGTTCCGGTCGGCTGCAGCGCCTCACAAATTCGCCCTCGATTGAGACGGCGCCGAGTTTCTCGCCAGATGGCACGCGGATCGTATTCGAGAGTGATCGTTCAGGCACGCAACAGCTCTATGTTATGCCCGCAGGAGGCGGGCAGGCGCAGCGTATTTCTTTCGGAGAGGGTCGCTATGGGACGCCGGTTTGGTCCCCTCGCGGAGATCTTGTGGCCTTTACCAAGCAGAACCGCGGACGGTTTCACATCGGGGTCATGCGCCTGGATGGATCAGAGGAAAGACTGTTGACCGCCTCATTCTTGGACGAAGGTCCTACCTGGGCGCCAAATGGTCGCGTGATCATGTTTGCGCGCGAAACGCAGGGGGTGAGTGGATCTTCGACGCTCTACTCCGTCGATATTACGGGGCGCAATCTGCGCCCGGTCCCAACGCCGGCGGGCGGGTCGGATCCATCTTGGTCCCCGCTGCAGAAGTGAACAACATCTGACAGGGACTAATTTTCAAAAACCACATATTGTGGTATACATATTACGCAGCAGCGGCTGATAGGTAAAAAGAGGCAAAATAACATGCAAGGGTTTCTCAAAGTCGGCGCGATTGTTGCGGCAGTTGTATTGAGTGGCTGCAGTGGGACGACGCCTTTTGGGCTTGGAAATGGTTCGACCACCGGCGCGAGCGGCACCGTTGTACCCGGCAGCGCAGATGACCCTACCTCCACGGCGTACTTTCAACAGGCGATTGGTGATCGCGTTTTGTTTGACATTGACCAGTCTACGTTGACTGCTGATGGTCAAGCGATCTTGGATGCTCAAGCGACTTGGCTTTTAACAAATGTGGATTATCAGGCCGTCATTGAAGGTCACGCGGATGAGCAAGGCACCCGTGAATACAATCTCGCCCTTGGCGCACGCCGCGCCAATGCTGCGCTGGAATACCTCGTGTCCAAAGGCATTCCGTCTGCGCGGTTGCGTGTCATCAGCTACGGGAAAGAGCGTCCAATTGAGATTTGTTCGAATGAGGCTTGCTATGCCAAAAATCGGCGCGCGGTCACGGTGCTTTCTAGCGGATTAAGCAGTTAAAGATGCAGTGGATCCCGAAATATTTGCTAGGTTGCGCTTTCGGCTTTGCACTGGCCGCAAGCAGTCTTGCGGCCCAGGACGAGCAAACTTTGGCGGATATTCGCCAAGAGCTGTCGATGCTCTTTGTCGAGATGCAAAAGCTTCGAAGGGAGCTGTCGACAACTGGCGCAGGGTCGGTTGCTGTAACAGGCGTCTCAGTGCTGGATCGTTTGGATGCGATGGAAAGCGAACTGCAGAGGCTGACTGCAAATGCTGAAAGAATGGACAACCGTATTGAGCGCATCGTCGCTGATGGGACAAACCGGATCGGTGATTTGGAATTCAGGTTGGTTGAACTTGAAGGTGGGGATGTCTCCTTGCTTGGCCAGACAACAACCCTGGGCGGTGATCTTGATGAGCCGGCTAAACCTGAATTGACGGCACCCGCGGCCTCCCCGACAGGGGCATCTTTAGCAGTGGGGGAAGAAGCGGATTTTAACCGCGCGCGAGAAGCTTTGGCGCAGGGTGACTTACAAGCAGCAGCAACCCTTTTCGAAGCATTCAATCAGACATATCCTGGCGGTCCTCTGGCGGCGGAGGCGGATCTGCGGCGCGGTGAAGCCCTATCTGGCCTCGGCAATACACGGGAAGCTGCGCGCGCCTTTTTGTCGAGTTTCAGTGCAGCGCCTCAAGGAAACCTGGCACCAGATGCTTTGTTTCAACTAGGTCGCGCTCTGGGGGCGCTTGGGCAAACTCAAGAGGCTTGTGTCACGTTAAGCGAAGTATCGCTTCGGTTTCCCGACAGCAGTGCTGTCATCCAGGCAGAGGATCAGCGGCGGGGTCTTGGTTGTTCGTAACATATGTCTGCACAATTGCTTGATGAGATTGCACAGTCATTTTTACCGCGTCCGCCAAAGGTGCTCGGAGTGGCCGTATCGGGCGGCAGCGATTCGGCTGCGTTGCTTCAACTTCTCCATGAGTTAACGAAAGTGCACAGCACACGGTTGCATGTCGTGACCGTCGATCACGGTTTAAGGGCAGAGGGCGCAGCAGAGGCTCGCCTGGTTGCGGCGCGATGTGAAAATCTGGGTGTGCCGCATGAGACACTGCGCTGGGAGGGGTGGAACGGTAAAGGCAACCTTCAAAATGCCGCACGGGTTGCGCGCTATGACAAGATTGCTGACTGGGCACGTCGGAAAGGGATTTGCACCGTAGCTTTGGGGCATACGGCAAATGATCAGGCGGAAACGGTCTTGATGCGGCTGGCAAGGCGATCTGGCGTTGACGGTTTGTCCGCTATGCGCATGCGGACCCAGCGCGGTGGGGTGAATTGGGTCAGGCCACTTTTGAGCATCACGCGTGAAGCGCTGCGTGACTATCTGAAAAGCAAAGACCTGTGTTGGATTGACGATCCTTCCAATCAGGACACGCAGTTCGATCGGATAAAAGCCCGTCAGGCATTGGATGTTCTTTCGCCACTCGGCATCGACGTTACTGGCCTTGCCGAGGTTGCGGAACACATGTCGAAATGTCAGCAAGCCCTTGATTGGCAAACGTTCTTGATTGCGAAAGACATTGTGAGGCTAAACGCCGGAGCAGTCGTTTTCGGCGAGAGAGATCTGGGCTTGCTGCCCGATGAAATTCAGCGGCGCCTCTTCGTGAACGCAATGCGCTGGATTTCAGGTTCAGTCTATACGCCCCGGCAGCGTTCTGTCTTGAACTTGATCACAGCTTTGCGCGATGGGCAGGCTGGAACCTTAGATGGATGCCATGCCCGTCGCGAAGGCGATGAGATTTGGATCTTCAGGGAACTGAATGCCATCAGCGATAGTCGCTCAGGTCTTGAAGCGCTCTGGGATGGCCGTTGGCGTATTCGACCAAAAGAAGGCGCGCCGGCCGCAGGCGAGCTTAGCGTCGGTCCTCTAGGGGCAGCGGGCCTGGCGCAATGCCCTAACTGGCGCAGTTCTGGCCTTCCTCATGCGGTTATCATGTCCACCCCAGCCGTATGGCGTGGTGACACGCTGGTCGCCGCGCCCTTTGCAGGTTTGGATCGCGATTGGCATGTCGAGCTTGCAGGGGGCGATGACACATTCTTTGCTACGATATTGACGCATTGAAGATGCGCGCATGATCTCTATCTTGATAAACGAAAAGCATGTGCTGTGACCGCTACATGCTGTAGAGCCGTAATGGTTCCCTCAATTTAGGAGAGAGTCCTTGAACAATATGCGTAATCTTGCGTTCTGGGTTGTCTTGATGCTGCTTGTGCTGGCACTGTTCAACATGTTTGGCGGGTCCAACAATGGATTGCAGAGTAATGAGATTACCTATTCTGAATTTGTCACTTCTGTTGAAAATGGTGAGGTGCGTGCCGTCACATTAGACGGGGAGCGTGTACGTTTCCGCAAGACGGATGGGTCTGACTATGTTGCGATCAAACCGGGTGATGCTGAGATCACCCGATTGCTCATAAACAATAACGTGCCGTTGCAGGCCGAGCCTCAGCAGCAGTCCGGGTTCCAGACATTTTTGATGTCTTTGTTACCGATCGTGTTGCTCATCGGCGTGTGGATTTATTTCATGAATCGCATGCAGGGCGGCGGGCGCGGCGGTGCCATGGGATTTGGCAAATCGAAGGCCAAGATGCTGACCGAAAAGCAAGGGCGCGTCACATTTGACGACGTGGCTGGCATAGACGAAGCGAAAGAAGAACTAGAAGAGATTGTAGAGTTTTTGCGCAATCCACAAAAGTTCTCTCGTCTCGGCGGTAAGATCCCAAAGGGTGCGCTTTTGGTGGGTCCTCCTGGCACGGGTAAAACGCTTCTCGCACGTGCGATTGCTGGTGAAGCAGGCGTTCCTTTCTTCACGATTTCCGGGTCTGACTTTGTTGAAATGTTTGTTGGCGTTGGTGCATCCCGCGTAAGAGACATGTTCGAGCAGGCAAAAAAGAATGCGCCCTGCATCGTGTTCATTGACGAAATCGACGCAGTTGGTCGGCACCGAGGCGCTGGATATGGGGGTGGAAACGACGAGCGCGAGCAGACGCTGAACCAGCTTTTGGTTGAAATGGATGGGTTTGAGGCGAATGAAGGCGTAATCATCCTTGCCGCGACCAACCGCCGTGACGTGCTCGATCCAGCGTTGTTGCGTCCTGGTCGCTTTGACCGTCAGGTGACGGTGCCAAATCCTGACATCAAAGGGCGGGAAAAGATTTTGGGCGTGCATGCGCGTAAAACACCTTTGGGACCGGATGTTGATTTGCGGATCATCGCGCGCGGCACCCCCGGTTTCTCTGGCGCGGATCTGGCGAATTTGGTGAACGAGGCCGCTCTTATGGCGGCGCGCGTCGGTCGTCGCTTTGTGACGATGCTCGATTTTGAGCAAGCAAAAGATAAGGTGATGATGGGGCCTGAGAGGCGCAGCATGGTCATGACCGCTGCTCAGAAAGAGATGACTGCCTATCACGAAGCTGGCCACGCATTGGTAGGGATGACACTGCCGAAGTGCGATCCAGTGTATAAAGCCACGATTATTCCCCGTGGCGGTGCCCTTGGTATGGTCATGAGCCTGCCTGAGATTGATCGCTTGAACATGTTCAAAGATGAATGTCACCAAAGGCTCGCGATGACGATGGCGGGTAAAGCGGCTGAAATTCATAAGTACGGGTCGGATGCGGTGTCGAATGGACCTGCCGGAGATATTCAGCAAGCCTCTGCTCTGGCGCGTGCGATGGTGCTACAATGGGGTATGTCTGATCAGGTCGGTAACATCGATTACTCTGAGGCCGCTCAAGGTTATCAGGGCAACACCATGGGTTTTTCAGTATCAGCCAACACGAAGGAGTTGGTCGAGAAGGAAGTTCAGCGCTTTATCCAGGACGGGTATGACTGGGCATTGAGAATAATCCAGGAAGATGAAGAGAAGTTCGAGCGCCTGGCCCAGGGTCTTTTGGAGTATGAAACGCTGACGGGCGAAGAGATCAAGCGCGTCATGGATGGCCTGCCGCCATCGGATGACAGTGATGAGGAGGATGGCTCAGACTCCGGTCAGACGGCCAAGCCGAGCCTCACCGCGATACCCAAAGCAAAAGGCAAAAAGGCCAAGAAGGCACCCCCGTCGGATGGTGGGTTAGAGCCTGAACCCTCTGTCTAGTGGCACAACGCATCCAGCTCTAAGCGTGTTTAAAGACCCCGTGTCAGCGGGGTCTTTTCTTGTGACCACATTAACGTCAGGCTATGAGTTGGGTTCACGGAGATATAAATGCCTGAACTCGTTCCAACTGATCACTTTGCCAGGATCACATGGATGGGCATGGTCCCGGCAGATCGCCGCGACATTCGTTCAAACGCAATTGAAAGCGCCTTTGCAGACTACGCCGGTTTTGAAGGCGATTTTCATGCAGGTCTAACCCGTCTTTCGTGCGTGCGTGTGAAATCGCAGCATCCTAAAGGCACCGAAATACGCAATGTCCGGCAATTCTCGATACTCTCAAGGGAAGAAATGGACGACATCGCCGAAGCCATGGGCTTGGCGCACCTGTTACCCCAGCATCTTGGGGCATCAATCGTTGTCGAGGGGATTCCTGATTTCTCGCATCTGCCGCCGTCCTCGCGGCTCCAGGCTGAAAACGGTGCTACTCTCGTCATCGACATGCTGAATGGCCCTTGTCAGTTGCCCGCCCGCGAAATTGAAAAAGATGCGCCGGGTCGCGGCAAAGGTTTCAAATCGGCGGCACTGGGCCGTCGCGGGGTTTGCGCCTGGGTCGAAAGACCCGGACAGCTTACTGTAGGTGACAGATTGCGCCTGCACATTCCAGGGCAGCGTGCCTGGCGATATCTGTAAAGCGTCTTGGGTTTCCAAAACGAAACGCTTGTTCAACCAACGTGGAAGACCGCCGCAAGGAAAAGCGGATATGTCGGAAACGCCCCCTTTCACGAAGCGTATTCGGCTGTAAGAGGGTGCGGCAGATCGCCATCCGGCAACAAAGGATTCCCCCATGGCCCATAAAACCGACATTGAAATCGCGCGCGAGGCGCACAAGCGCCCGATCCAGGAAATTGGCGAGAAATTGGGCATTTCTAGTTCTGATCTTCTGCCTTACGGGCATGATAAAGCAAAGATTTCCCAAGCCTTCATAAACGCCTGCAAGGATCGTAAAGATGGGAAGCTTATCTTGGTGACGGCAATTAATCCGACGCCGGCAGGCGAAGGGAAGACCACGACAACCGTGGGGTTGGGCGACGGTCTCAACCGGATTGGCAAGAACGCAGCGGTGTGTATCCGCGAGGCATCGCTTGGTCCTAACTTTGGGATGAAGGGAGGTGCCGCAGGTGGTGGATACGCTCAAGTCGTCCCGATGGAAGAGATGAATCTACACTTCACCGGTGACTTTCACGCCATAACCTCTGCCCATTCCCTGCTGTCCGCGATGATCGATAATCATATCTACTGGGGCAACGCGCTTGAGATCGACACCCGACGGGTCGTTTGGCGCCGTGTGGTCGATATGAACGATCGCGCGCTGCGCCAAATCACGGCGAGTTTGGGTGGCGTCGCAAACGGTTTCCCGCGCGAGGCGGGCTTTGACATTACCGTTGCTTCCGAGGTGATGGCCATCCTCTGCCTGGCTACGGATTTGACCGACCTGCAAAAACGTCTGGGCGATATGATTGTGGCGTATCGTCGTGATCGAACGCCAGTTTATGCGCGCGATATCAAGGCTGACGGCGCGATGACCGTGCTGCTGAAAGACGCGATGCAGCCCAACTTGGTGCAGACGTTGGAAAACAATCCGGCCTTCGTGCACGGGGGTCCCTTCGCGAATATCGCGCATGGGTGCAATTCTGTCATTGCGACGACAACCGCGCTCAAGCTTGCCGATTATGTGGTGACAGAGGCAGGCTTTGGCGCCGATCTTGGCGCTGAGAAATTCATGAATATCAAGTGTCGCAAGGCTGGTCTTGCGCCCAGCGTTGTTGTCTGCGTGGCGACTGTTCGCGCCATGAAGATGAATGGCGGCGTGGCCAAAGCAGATCTGGGTGCAGAGAATGTCACCGCAGTGAAGGCGGGATGCGCAAACCTGGGCCGCCACATCGAAAACCTCAAGTCTTTCGGCGTGCCGGTGGTCGTGGCGATCAACCACTTCGTGACAGATACAGATGCCGAGATTGACGCGGTCAAAGACTTTGTCGCCACACAAGGGGCAGAAGCGATTTTGTCGCGTCACTGGGAACTTGGCTCAGAAGGCTCCGCTGATCTAGCAAAGGTCGTGGCGGAGCTGGCCGACGCTGATACCGCCAATTTCGCGCCGATCTACCCGGATGAGATGCCGTTGGCTGAGAAAATTCAAACCATTTGTAAGCGGATTTATCGCGCTGATGAAGCGCTCATGGACAAGAAGATCCGCGATCAGCTTAGACTTTGGGAAGAACAGGGATATGGGCATTTGCCGGTCTGCATGGCGAAAACGCAGTATAGCTTTTCTACCGATCCCAACTTGCGTGGTGCACCAACAGGACACTCCGTACCTGTCCGCGAGGTCCGGCTTTCTGCGGGGGCAGGCTTTGTGGTCGCCGTCTGCGGAGAGATTATGACAATGCCGGGTCTGCCGCGCGTACCATCCGCAGAGAACATTCGCCTGAATGTCGAGGGCGAGGTCGAGGGGTTATTTTAACCCATATCACCCCTGTATGTCGCGGTTTTTGCGCGATTGAGCTGATCGAGCTTAATGGGAAAGACAAAGAGAAGGACAATACTGATGGCGGCGACGGTGATGGATGGCAAAGCATTTGCAGCTTCGGTTCGGGGAAAAGTTGCCGATCATGTCGCGCGGCTAAAGTCGGATCATGGCATCACGCCCGGCTTGGCTGTCGTGCTCGTGGGGGAGGATCCCGCCTCTCAGGTCTATGTGCGCTCAAAAGGCAAAATGACTGTCCAGGTTGGGATGAAGTCGATCGAGCATCGCCTAGCCGCTGAGACGCGTGAAAACGATCTGTTGGCATTGATTGATCAACTGAATTCCGATCCTGAGGTGCACGGCATTTTAGTGCAGCTCCCGTTGCCAAAACATCTGGACGAGAATTTGGTGATCAACGCGATTGACCCGGCCAAGGACGTTGATGGCTTCCACATCTCCAATGTGGGTCTGTTAGCGACCGGACAGAAATCCATGGTGCCCTGCACGCCGCTTGGGTGTTTAATGATGCTTCGCGAACATCACGGATCTCTCTCCGGGATGGACGCAGTTGTCATTGGTCGGTCGAACATCGTCGGGAAACCGATGGCGCAGCTTCTGCTCAATGACAGTGCGACGGTAACGATCGCTCATTCTCGGACCAAAAACCTGGCCGATCTTGTGCGTCAAGCGGACATTGTTGTTGCTGCCGTGGGTCGGGCTGAGATGGTGCCAGGCGATTGGATTAAGGAAGGGGCGACGGTAATTGACGTTGGTATCAATCGCATTGAAGCGCCTGAGAAGGGGGAGGGTAAAACCCGCTTGGTAGGTGATGTGCATTACGAAAGCTGCGCTGCGCGCGCGGGTGCGATTACACCCGTGCCAGGCGGTGTTGGCCCGATGACAATCGCCTGTTTGCTGGCCAATACTGTCACGGCAACCTGCCGTGCCAATGGATTGGCAGAGCCCAAAGGTTTAACCGCCTAGCGTTGCAACGGGCATCATCGTGCCTTGCAAAACCGCGACAAGCTTGTGCAGGCCATCCTGTTCAGCATGAACCTCTGCACTTACAACGCTCAGTCGTTTTCCCGATTTGAGCACCCGCCCAGTGGCGATCAACCGCTGCCCGACGGAAGGCGCGAGCAAATTGATCTTAATCTCGGTTGTGACAACCTCTTGCTCAAGCGGCATCAAAGAGAGAGCGGCGTAGCCAGCCGCTGAATCCCCGATGGCAAAGGCGAGTGCAGCGTGCCCATAACCTTGCTGTTGGGTAGCAATGGATAAGATAGGTGCCTCAATCGTCACGGCGCCCGCGCTGATCTGGGTCATCTCTGCGCCAAGCGTGGTCATCATATTCTGCGCTTTGAAGCTTTTATGCAGCTTGAGCTTTATCGTTGGGTCCATGGGTTTTATCTGGGCATCGGCACGGTTAGGGGTGTCTTTCCGGTAAGGATGGCACGCGCATCGACGCGCATCAACGTGCTGAGAGCCTTCGACGTTGTGTCAAGGCCACCGGTATATGTGCCATAGGCGGGTAAGACCACTCTGACATCATCGTATAAGAACGCGGGTCGCGAAATGGCGCGTCCGCGTGCAAAAATCCGTGCTTTGGGGTGGTAATGCCCGGAAATCTCTGCTTCCTCACTTGGCATTGCTATGTGGCGAAAGGCTAACGGACCAATGTTCACCGCGCTGTGATGGGTGCCGCCAAGCTCGATCGGCCCTGGGTCGTGATTACCCTCAACCCAAATCCATCGGCGCCCCGACTGCAAGCGTGCGATCATCATCTTATCGTCTTCGCTCAACGAAAAAGTCGCGCCAAGATCGTCAAAACTGTCTCCAAGGCAAATGACGATTTTTGCGTTGGTCTGGTAAAGATCGCCCGAGAGACGCAGGAGCGTGTCATGCGTTTCGTAGGGCGGAAGCGGTGCGCCACCTTTTCTGACGATGCGGTCGGCCTTACCAAGGTGGAGGTCACTCACACACAGCAGAGATTTTTCAGGCCACCAAAGGGCACCTGACGCCAGCGCGGCAAGCTGTGCGCCAGCGAGCGTGAAGTTGACTATGTTCATCCTTTGTTCATGTTTGAAAATGGCAACTTTGACAAGAGCACGCTGTAGCGAAAAGCGTTAGTATCCCACGCGCCAGCGCGGTTTGTTGGAGGGCTGAGGCGTGATCTGTGCGAGCCCTGAGGCATTCATAAGCCGCTCGGCTTCTTCTGCAAGCAGCCGTTCTTCGGCCTCTCCTTTCACAGGAACGCGCCCCATCTCTAAAAAGAGAGGCGCTGCAAGCGGTGTAACCCTGGGCAAAACCCGATGATCAATTCGATCCTCGACGCGATCAAGCATTTCTTCAATGCGGCCGAAATCAACCAATCCGCGCAGCGCTTCTTCTCGCGTTATTTGAAGCATCAGATGGTTTGGATCGTACTTTAACAGCGTGTCATACAGAATGTCGCTGCTGAAAGTTGCTTGTCGCCCGGTCTTGCGCGCTGCCGGCGTGTTGCGCTCAATCAGACCGGTGATATGTGCAGAAGCGCGAAACGTGCGTTTCATAACGGCGTTTCCCGCAAGCCATGTTTCCAACCCATCTTGCAGTGCTTTCCGCTCGAACAGCATTGCGGCATCTTGCACCGGATCAAGCCCCCAAATCAGCGTGGCATAGTCTGTTGCGACAAAGCCCATCGGGTGCAATCCCAGTTCTTCCATCCGCTTTGTCAAAAGCAAACCAAGCGTTTGCATGCCGTTGCGACCCGCGAAGCCATATACAACGGTCTGGGCGCGGCCATCATGCGGAAAGCTCTCAATCAGCAGCCGACCTGGCTGAGGCAATTCGCTCACCTCGCGTTGAAGATGCAACCACTCGGCAGTGTGTTGCGGGAGTTCGGGCCAGTTTTTCTGCGTGAACATCTGCTGCACACGGTCTGACAGCTGTGTAGAGGTTGCAAATTTAGTGCCCAAAAATGTTGCAACCTTTGGTTTTTTGCCCCCGTCCCGGCTGACTTCTACGGTCATTTCACGCAGCCCCTCATACCGAACAATTTGCCCGCCAATCAGAAACGTATCGCCAGGGGTCAAGGTGGCGGCGAAGCCTTCTTCAATCTCGCCCAGTGGTTTGCCCCCACGATTGCGGCGCATGCGTACTTTCAAGGTTTCCGTGTCTTGGATTGTGCCAATATTCATGCGCAGGGCGCGTGTCGCCCGTGGATCTCGTAGCTGCCACAGCCCGTCTGGGCGCTGTATCAACCGTTGCCACCGGTCGTAGGCGCGCAACGCATACCCCCCCGTCGCACAGAAGTCTAAGCAGTCATCGAATTGTTCTCGCGAAAGTGCCGTGTAGGCACCGGCAGAAGTGACCTCTGCGTAGAGTGCATCGGCGTCAAAAGCGCCTGCGCAAGCAGTGATTAAGATGTGTTGGCACAAAACGTCCCGAGGGCCCGAGCCGCGCGGGGCACCATCCAGATCGCCGTCTAACACGGCATCCAGCGCTGCGACGCATTCGACAACCTCAAATCTGTTTGCAGGCACCAGCAGCGCTTTGGAAGGGGCGTTATAGCGATGATTTGCGCGACCAATCCGCTGCACCAAGCGTTTCACATTCTTGGGCGCACCGATCTGTATCACGAGATCTACGTCGCCCCAGTCGATGCCCAGGTCTAATGAACCGGTGCAAACGATGGCTCTCAGCTCTCCTCGGACCATCGCTGCTTCCACGCGCAAGCGTTGTTCTCGGTCAAGCGAGCCGTGATGGATGCCAACGGGCAAAGCCTCTTCATTGGCCAACCAAAGGTTGTGAAAAAAGATCTCTGCTTGCGCGCGCGTGTTGTGAAAGATCAACGTTGTTTTGTGTTGCCGGATCTGGTCGAGCACGGCGGGAACCGCATAGGCGGCGCCGCCACCCGACCAAGGCGGTGCCTGATCCGTCACCAACATGCGAATGTCGGGTTTCGGACCGGGGTCCGCCATCAGGATTTCACACGTATCTGGATGCCGCGCCATCAAATGAGCGATCGCAGAGGGGTCATCCACAGTGGCTGAGAGACCGACGCGCTTCAAATCTGGGCAGATGACTTGTAATCGCGCTAACGCAAGCATCATCTGATCGCCGCGTTTTGATTCAGCTAGCGCGTGGATTTCGTCGATCACGACGCGCTTTAACCCTTTGAACATCTTTGGAGCGTCTTCATAGCTAATCAGCAACGCGAGGCTTTCTGGGGTAGTCAAAAAAATATGCGGCGGTGCGACGCGCTGTCTTTTGCGGCGGCTTGCTGGGGTGTCGCCTGTTCGCTCGTCGATGGTTATGGGCAGCTTCATCTCCGCCACTGGGGTTGTAAGATTGCGCTTGATGTCTGCGGCCAACGCTTTCAACGGAGAGATATAGAGCGTGTGCATCCCTTCATGTGTACCCTTGGCCAGATCGACGAGCGTAGGCAGAAAGCCCGACAGGGTTTTTCCGCCCCCAGTGGGTGCAATCAGCAGGAGCGCCGGCGCATCAGCGCGGTTCAACATCTCTTGCTGATGCGGATGAATGGACCAGCCTTTTGCGGCGAACCAGTTTTCAAATGTCGGTGGGAGCATCTGCATAGGGGCGAGGTAGTGTTGCGGTTTCTACCGACCAGTTGCTTCAATGCTTGGGTTTTGGCTCTCTAATCGCTGTTTGCACGGCGCGCAGCAGGCGGGTATCTGCGCCAGCCGGTGCCGCATCTGCAGCGCTTTCGATGTCTTTTACCAAAATACCGATGCTATTTTCGTTGGCATACAACGCTGATCAACGTCCGGGTGTCGCCCCACAAGACGCTCAGATCTTGCGTGATGCCCGGGTCGGTTTTTGCCTGCACGGCAAAGCCACGGGCATCAAAACATGCTGCGCATAGCGCGCCCAGCATAGGTGCCCCCATGCGCCCACAACCGGCTAACGTGATTATCGCAACGACCCCTATTGTTGATCTGACAGCGCCCGCAAACTGAGTGCAATCAAACATCCTGCGACCGTTGTGTCGGCAGGTGCCGTCAGAGTTTTCTTGGATTATGCAGCGCAAAAGATTCGTCGTTGTCAATCGGCGGCAGCACTCCGATACGGGTCTTTCGGCTCTCTCCAGCGCCAAACTAAAGCATTCGGCCTGAAACCTAATGCACGCCGTTCCCTATCACCGTTCCGCCCCCCGGAGCGGCGCTAAGTTGGCTTTGGCCCGCTATATCAGGTTTGAGGTCGGATGTTCTAACGCGACCAAGCCCCAGTACTATCGATGGGATTTGGCGGTTTTGGCCATGAATTAACGTTCTGCCGAAACGCCACCGTTTGAGAGGTGATGCAGATAGGGTGCTGTGTTTTCCTTGACCGGCGCGCTTGTGGAAAGGGCGCTGAAAACGGCCACGGCGAGGCCAATGATTGCCGCCGTCAGCACGATCCAATCAACTGTGACAGCGCCGCGTTCACTGTGACGGAAATTTTCAATGAACTTCCACATCTCAACACTCCCATGGCGCTGGATACCATGGGATGATGCTCCCATTGCTCAGCGCTCGTTGAAGATGATGACTGCCGGAAAAATGAGGCGTGAGTTTGACGCGTGCTGATATACGACCTTGTCTGTGGGATTGATAAGTGGCTGATATTTCAATGCTAAAAACAGTGTGTCGACTCAATCTCTGCGAGATACCTTGCCTGGCGAAGCAGATTTCAAGAAATTAAGGCGATTTCGCCACATTCTTCTTAATCGTATTTTCAGCTTTGTAGAATCACCGGTTCACAGAAGCGCCGTTCGCTCTGCTCTGAAGCATCCGGCCTTAAACCTAAGACATCTTCCCCGAAAAGACGTAGCGCCGCCCCGTGGGGGCGGACGGGCACGGCCCAACAGAAGCTGTTGGGCGGGTGAATGATAAGGACAGTGTTTATCAGGTTTAAGGCCGGATGCCCTAGACGTTCATCTGTGAAGCAAAACGGTGGGGGCTACGAAACGATCGTCGCTTCAGTTGCGGCGCGTAGCTCATCCTCGCTTACGCCATCAGCGCATTCAACAATGGCTAAACCACCGTCAACCACGTCCAACACGCCAAGATTTGTAATGATCCGATCCACCACACCCTTACCCGTCAAAGGCAGGGTACATGCCTTGAGAACTTTGCTCTCTCCGTGCTTATTGGTGTGATCCATCACGACAATCACGCGGCCCACGCCCGCTACCAGATCCATCGCGCCACCCATGCCTTTGACCAGCTTGCCTGGTATCATCCAATTTGCCAGATCACCGTTTTCCGCCACTTCCATCGCACCAAGGATCGCCGCAGCAATCTTTCCCCCGCGGATCATCCCGAATGAGGTAGCGCTGTCAAAATAAGCGGTGCGGTCCAACTCCGTTATCGTTTGCTTTCCCGCGTTGATCAGGTCAGGATCTTCCTCCCCTTCGTAGGGGAAAGGCCCCATGCCCAGCATACCGTTTTCCGATTGAAGCGTGATGTCTTTGTCGCCGACATAGTTGGCAACCAGCGTTGGTATGCCGATGCCCAGGTTCACGTACATCCCGTCTTCCAACTCTTGCGCCGCGCGCGCGGCCATCTGGTTGCGATCCCAAGCCATGATCAAGCCTCCTCACGTGAGCGCGTGGTGCGCTGTTCGATGCGCTTTTCGTGTTCCCCCTGGATCAATCGGTGCACATAAATCCCGGGAAGGTGAATGTGATCGGGATCAAGACTGCCGGTGGGCACAATCTCTTCCACTTCAGCCACACATATCTTACCGCACATAGCGGCGGGCGGATTAAAGTTTCTGGCGGTTTTTCGGAAAATCAGATTTCCCGTTTCATCCGCCTTCCAGGCTTTAACGATGGAGAGATCGGCAAATATCCCTTCTTCCATAATGTAATCTTCGCCTCTGAATTGCTTTACCTCTTTGCCTTCTGCGATCTGCGTGCCGACGCCCGTCTTTGTATAAAACCCTGGGATCCCGCAGCCGCCTGCGCGCATTCGCTCAGCCAGGGTGCCTTGCGGGTTGAACTCAAGCTCAAGCTCCCCCGAAAGATACTGACGCATGAATTCTGCGTTTTCCCCGACATAAGAACTGATCATCTTTTTCACCTGGCGGCTTTGCAGCAAAATGCCGATGCCGAAATCGTCTACACCTGCGTTGTTTGAGACGAACGTCAGCTGTTGCACACCCGCATCTTTGATCGCCTGCAACAGCAATTCTGGTATGCCGCACAAACCGAAGCCCCCAGATGCGATAAGCATCCCGTCCGACAGCACGCCGTCCAAGGCTTCAGCGGCGGAACCAAATACTTTTCTCATGGATCGATTTCCTTTCGACGCGGGCAATTTGAGTGACTGCGTTGTGACGCCGCATCGCGGCAAAGTCAAACTTTTCGCCCTAAGGGTCGCGGAATGGTCGAAGCAGGTTTGGTGCTCAACCCTTACAACAGGCCCATGCCGCTGCAGTACAGCTTTTTTGTCTTTGCATCCTGCTGCACCAGGAAAACGCTCAATCCACCGCGCTTTAGGTGAGCCCTGTTCAATAGCTTAGGTTGTTGCTTTTGTACGGATCTTGAAGGTAGCTAAAACGCTTTGAGCCCGCGCAAGGGCATTGCCTAAACCGCTAGCGCATCCGGCTTTAAACCTGAGAAAAGCCATTCCCTATCACCGTCTTGCCTAACAGCTTCTATTGGGCGGCGCTAAATCGGTTTGAGCAATAGGTATCAGGTTTGAGCCCGAATCCTCTAAGCTTTTTTCTTGGCGGGTTTCTTGCGCGCGGCGGGCTTTTTCTTTTCCGATTTTGCCGCCCGCTCGTCAATTAGATCCACGGCCTGGGCCATCGTCAGCGCCTCTGGCTCGATGGTATCTGGGATTGTCGCATTGATCTTTTGCCATCTCACGTAGGGGCCGTATTTCCCATTCATGACGCTGACAGGTCCGCCCGCCTCTGGATGCTCTCCCAATTCGCGCAGTGGTTTTGCTGCCTGCCCGCGCCCACCACGGCTGGCGACCTTTTCGGCCAGAAGCTGCACCGCGCGATTCATGCCGACGGTGAACACTTCGTCGATACTCTCTAAATTTGCGTTTGTACCGCCACGATCCGATGTGCTGGCCGCGTGTTTAAGGTAGGGTCCATAGCGCCCAATATTTGACCAAACCATCACACCGTCCTCTGGATGTGGTCCAATTTCGCGCGGCAGTGACAGCAGCATTAGGGCGCGATCCAACTCAAGTTCTTCCGGTGGCCAGTCTTTGGGGATCGACTGCCGCGGCGGTTTCTTGTTTTCCTCTGTTACCGCGCCGCGTTGAACGTATGGGCCAAACCGTCCTTTGAATACTCGGATCTCATCGCCCTGATCGGTGCCCAACAGTTTTCCATCTGGCGGGATCGCGGCCTTTTCGGCCTCCGGGTCTGGCGGGCCAAAGGGGCGTGTATATCGGCATTCAGGATAATTTGAGCATCCGATGAAGGCGCCTCCCGAACGTGCGGTTCGCATGCTAAGGCGTCCTGCACCGCAGTTTGGACAGCATCGAGGATCGCCGCCATCCTCAAGAGGTGGGAAAAGATGGGGCTCAAGAACCTCGTTAATTTTTTCCAGCACCTCGGTGATGCGTAGATCTGCGGTCTCTGCAATCGCAGCAGAGAAATCGCGCCAAAATTGGCTGAGCACATCCTTATAATGCGCGTCGGCGGCCGATACTTTATCAAGCTGGTCTTCCAGGTCGGCGGTAAAGTCGTATCCGATGTAGCGGCGGAAATAATTCTCCAGAAAGGCAGTAACCAGCCGACCTTTGTCTTCCGGTATCAGTCGCTGACCTTCACGCCTAACATAGCCGCGGTCTTGGATGGTTGTCACAATGCTAGCGTAGGTAGAGGGGCGGCCGATCCCTAACTCTTCCATGCGCTTGACCAACGTTGCCTCAGTGTAACGCGGGGGTGGCTGCGTGAAATGTTGTTCTGGTGTGACGCTGCGCTTTTCTACTGTATCGCCTTCGGATATCTGCGGAAGGCGCTTGTCATCTTCGTCAACCACATCGTCACGCCCCTCTTCATACACGCGAAGAAAGCCGTCAAAGAGAACGACCTGGCCGCTGGCACGCAGACCCACTTGGCCGTCACGGCTGCTTACCTCGACAGTCGTTCTTTCCAAGCGCGCACTTTCCATTTGGCATGCTAAGGTACGCTTCCAAATCAGATCGTAAAGCTTGCGCTGGTCCGCTTCCAACAGCTTGAGCGATGCAGCATCTTTGGCCATGTCTGTCGGTCGAATGCACTCATGCGCCTCTTGTGCATTCTTGGCTTTGTTTTTGTAAATCCTTGGGTTGGCCGGGATATAGGCGTCGCCATAGCGGTTCTTTATGGCATCACGTGCCATGCTCACCGCCTCGGGCGCCATATCGATGCCATCGGTACGCATATAGGTGATGTGGCCGGCCTCATAGAGCCGTTGGGCGGTGCTCATCGTCTGCCGTGCGCCCATGCCGAATTTTCGGCTCGCTTCTTGCTGTAGGGTTGAGGTCATGAAGGGAGCAGACGGGTTGCGGCTCCCCGGTTTGGCTTCCACCATGGTGACGGTCAAATCGCGAGAGCGTATTGCCTGCACCGCCATTTCTGCTTGCGTAGCATCGGATAGATCGAATTTATCGAGCTTTTTGCCCGCGAGCGTGGTTAAGCGTGCCTCAAACTCTTGACCGCGGGGCGTTGCAAGAACGGCCTTGACGGTCCAGTATTCGCGGGCTTTGAAAGCTTCGATCTCCATCTCGCGCTCGACGATAATGCGCAAGCTGACCGATTGTACGCGGCCGGCAGATTTGGCGCCGGGTAGCTTGCGCCAAAGAACAGGCGAAAGATTGAAACCCACAAGGTAATCAAGGGCTCGGCGCGCCAGATATGCCTCTACCAGCGGCATATCGACATCTCGGGGGTTTTTCATCGCCTCTGTCACAGCCGACTTCGTGATCGCATTAAAAACCACCCGGCTCACCGGCGTATCTTTTTTAATGGAACGGCGCTTTGTAAGGGCTTCTTGCAGATGCCAAGAGATCGCCTCCCCCTCTCGATCGGGGTCGGTTGCGAGGATCAGCGCGTTGTCTTCAGCCAGTGCATCGGCAATCGCTTTGACGTGCTTCTTGCTGTCTGATGCAACCTCCCACGTCATGCTAAAATCGTTTTCGGTGTCAACGGAACCGTTTTTGGCGGGCAGATCGCGCACATGGCCGTAAGAGGCCAACACGATATATTCGTCGCCCAGATATTTGTTGATTGTCTTGGCTTTGGCCGGGGATTCGACAACGACAACGGGCATGAATACAGGCACTTCCTCAGGCGTCAGAATGGTTTTTGAGCTGTGTCATGTGGGATAACGGCAGGAATTGTCAATGATCCAAGCGGTCTGCCAAGGCGTTGGGCATTTGAATGCAGATCAACTTTCAAAGATGAAAACCTGCGCGTGTCTCGCTGCAAACTATCTTCTCAAGGCAAGATCGTTCAGAGAACTGACGCTATCCGCCCACCGCTTTGGTAAGCAATCCACCGGGGCGGCGCGCGATCTGACCCTCTAGCTCAAGATCAATGAGTGTGGGGGCAACCTTTGCAGCAGAAGCGCGCAAATCTCGGATTAACTGATCTTCTGCGATCGGAGATGGGCCCAAGCAGGCCAGAATTTTCTGGCGCAAAGACACGGTGTCAATCGTAAGATTGTCATTGCCTTGTGACGTTTGATCTTCAAAGAGCATAGGTGACATGCGCGCCGCTACTGGGTCGCCCAACAGCTCAATGACATCCTTGGCGGATCGCACTAGTATGGCGCCGTCGCGGATCAGCATATTACACCCTGCTGCGCGCGCATCCATTGGATGTCCGGGGACAGCCAAGACATCGCGTCCCTGGTCTGCGGCATCGCGTGCGGTGATCAAGCTTCCGGACTTTGCCGCAGCCTCAATCACGATTGTGGCCTGCGATAGCCCGGCGATGAGCCTGTTGCGGCTTGGAAAGTGCCGCGCCATTGGTTGCAATCCGATGGGTTGTTCAGACACGCGAAGACCGGCTTTGGCGATGTTGAGTGAGAGTTCGGTATTCTCAGCCGGGTAGATGATGTCAACACCACCCGCCTGCACGGCGATGGTGCCTGTTGCAAGGCTGGCAAGATGGGCGGCAGCATCAACGCCGCGTGCGAGCCCCGAGACGACGACAAAGCCTGCGTCGCCCAGATCGCGCGCCATGTTTTTTGCCATGCGCGTGCCCAAAGACGAGGCATTGCGCGCGCCTACGATTGAAATCATCGGGCGCTGCAGCATCGTCGCATCACCAAACGTCCACAGAAACGGCGGCGCATCCGACAACGCGGCAAGTGTCTCAGGATACTCCGCTGCGTCTATGCTGAGAAGCTTCGCACCTAGTCGTTGCGCTGCTTTGAGTTCCGCCGCAACCACGCCAGCTGGGCAAACGCGATACTCTGCAACGCCCGCGGCGCGCGCCACCTCAGGTAGCGCGGCCAGCGCGTTCTGCGCAGTGCCGTGTTCAGCCAGCAGTCGTTTATACGTGGATATGCCAACCCGGCGCGAGCGCAACAGACGAAGTTGGGCAAACCGTTCGTCTTCCTGGGTGGGTGGGAGTGGGGGGTGAGTGGAAGAAGGAGTTGCATCCTTGTCAGTCATCCCAAGTCTCCGCCTGTTGCAGAATCAGGTATAGGAGCGCTTGGTTAACAGGGAATGAATGACCTCAGTTTCAGCTTACCTGAGCACTCTATCGCAAGATCACGCGGCAGCACCACCAACGGTGAGACCGCCGATCATCAAAGTGGGTTGACCGACACCAACAGGCACCCATTGACCCTGTTTACCGCAGTTTCCCATGCCCGGATCAAGGGCCGGATCATTGCCAATGGCGCGGATGTGTTTAAGCGCCGTTGCACCATCCCCGATCAGTGTCGCGCCCTTAACTGGCGCACCGACGACGCCATTCTTGACCTCATAGGCTTCGGTGCAGGAAAAAACGAACTTGCCATTCGTGATGTCGACCTGTCCACCGCCAAACCCAACAGCGTAGATCCCGTCTTTTAGCTCTGCAAGAATATGGGAAGGATCGCTGTCTCCGCCCAGCATGTACGTGTTGGTCATTCTTGGCATGGGGATATGCGCGTAGGATTGCCTGCGCCCGTTGCCGGTTGACGTCACACCCATCAGCCTCGCGTTCTGACGATCCTGCATGTAACCGACAAGCACACCGTCTTCGATCAGGATGTTTTTGCCTGAAGGTGTACCCTCATCATCCACGCTGATGGAGCCGCGCCTGTCGGGGATAGTCCCGTCATCAAGCACTGTCACGCCCTTCGCGGCGATTTGCTGCCCCATGAGCCCGGCAAAGGCAGAGCTTTCTTTTCGGTTGAAGTCCCCTTCCAGGCCATGACCGATCGCTTCATGCAGCAAGATACCCGGCCAGCCAGGGCCAAGCACAACGTCTAAAACACCTGCTGGCGCGGGTACCGCTTCCAAATTTACCACCGCGATCCGCAAAGCTTCCCTCGCTTTTGCTTGCCAATCTGCCGGGTCCAGGAGGCCGTTTAGCCCAATGCGCCCACCGCCACCGGCGCTCCCGCTTTCGCGGCGCCCGTTGTGTTCAACAATCACTGAGATGTTCAGCCGCGTCATGGGGCGCGTGTCTTTCAGATGGATGCCTTCTGGTCGGAGAATTGACACTTCCTGCAAACTCGCTGCGATGCTGGCACTTACCTGAACCACACGCGCGTCCAGATCTCTGACAAAACTGTCGATAGCACGCAGCGTGTCGATCTTGATCGCGAATGAGGCATCCCCAATCGGGTTGGCATCGGTATAGAGTTTCGCGTGGGCGCCTGATGGCGCGTCGGCCCAGCTGCCTCCCCCATTGCCGATAGCGAGCTTCGCGGTCTCCGCGGCGCGCCGCAACGCTGCCTCAGAAATCTCGGTTGAATGCGCGTAGCCCGATATCGCACCGCGTACGGCGCGCAATCCAAACCCCTCTGACGCGTTATAGGTCGCTGCTTTAAGCCGTCCGTCATCAAAGCTCAGCATTTCAGACCGCCTTCTTTCGAAAAACAGCTCCCCGTCATCTGCACCGTGAACAGCGTTTTGGAGCACTGCGAGCGCGGTGTCGCGGTCCAGACTGTTCTGAAAGGGAGAGAAAGGCTGATCATTCATGTGGAACTGTCCAAATTTAGCTGCAAAAGCTGGGCTGGTGTCGGTTTGACGCAATTGAAACACTTTATTTCGCCTCAAAAATATGGTTTGAGAGGGAATGAAAACAATGGGCTGGTGCTGACCGTTCGCCTCGCCAATTTTTAGCCACCAACGGTCATGACTAGGGACGACCTATGAAACCACTGCACTTTGCCTCAGCGCTCGCCGCTGCCTTTTTCGTTGCGCCTGCCTATGCCCAAGACAATTTACGCATAGAAGGCCTGGAAGTGATCGGAACGCCCGTTGACCGTGAGATGGGTTTCCAGCCCGCAGCGACGGAACTGGCGCGCGACATTCATGCTTTGGATTATCTCATCTTGGTGATCATTACGCTGATCACAATTTTTGTCACCGGCCTCTTGATTTGGGTGATGGTGAGATACAGTCGGCGGCGCAATCCGCAGCCTGCGTCTTTCACGCACAACACACCGATAGAGATTGCATGGACGGTGGGCCCAATTTTGATCCTGGTGCTGATCGGAGCCTATTCGTTGCCCGTCTTGTTCAGACAACAAGAGATACCGCCCGCAGATTTGACGATCAAAGCCATCGGCAATCAATGGTATTGGTCTTATGAGTACGTCGACGAGGGCTTTGAATTCGACAGTTACATGATCGGCGCGCCGGGTACTCTTACCGATGAAGAAAAGGCCGCCGGTGCTATCGAGAATCGGCTTGACGACGTCATGGTGGCAAAGCTTGAGGCGGCGGGGTACTCGCGAAATGAGTGGTTGTTGGCTACGGATACAGCCGTCGTTGTGCCGGTCGGCAAGACGATCGTGATGCAGGTCACAGCAAGCGATGTCATACACTCCTGGACCATTCCGGCGTTTGGTGTAAAGCAGGACGGGGTGCCCGGACGCCTCGCAGAGCTATGGTTCGAAGCAGAGAAAGAGGGCGTTTATTTTGGCCAATGCTCAGAGCTGTGCGGCCAGGCCCACGCTTACATGCCGATCACGGTGAAAGTGGTGTCCGAGGAAGTTTATGCCGACTGGTTGAGCAAAGCCAAAGAAGAATACGCCGCCGCGCCAGCAAACGTTCAGCTAGCGGCAACGTCCTATTAATCAAAGACACCGCAGCGCGCCATAGTGCGGCGCTGATGACAGCAAGAGGGTGACGCGTGACAGACTTCACCAATACTCCAGCCCTTCAAAGTGAAGCCGAGCTCGGCGATTATTTCGAATTGCTTAAACCGCGCGTGATGCAACTGGTTGTGTTTACAGCGGTGGTCGGCTTGATAGCCGCACCCGAGGCGGTGAACCCAATCGTGGCTTTTGCTTCGATCCTGTTTGTCGCCGTTGGCGCGGGTGCATCAGGGGCGCTGAACATGTGGTGGGATGCAGACATCGACACCATTATGCGCCGAACAGCAGGCCGTCCAATCCCAGCCGGTAAAGTGCAGCCGGGAGAAGCGCTTGCGCTTGGCATCGCGCTTTCCGGGCTTTCAGTTATGATGCTCGGACTGTCGGCAAATTTACTCGCCGCCGCCATGCTGCTGTTTACGATTTTCTTTTACGCGGTCGTTTATTCCATGTGGCTGAAGCGCGCGACGCCGCAGAACATCGTGATAGGGGGCGCTGCCGGTGCGTTCCCACCTGTGATTGGGTGGATCATTGCAACCGGCGGTTTCTCGGTCGAAGCGTGGTTGATGTTTGCCATCATTTTCATGTGGACGCCGCCTCACTTCTGGGCGCTGGCGCTCTTCATGCGTTCTGATTATGACGATGCGCAAGTGCCAATGTTGACGGTGACGCATGGGCGGCTTTCAACGCGTCGTCACATTATGTCTTACACGCTGATATTGGCTGTTTTGGCGATTGCAACGGGCTTCACTTCAATCGGTGGATACGTATATCTGACTTGCGCGGTTGTGCTGAATGGGTTGTTTATTCGCGGTGCCTTTCGCATCTGGCAGCGCGACGAGGCCGCAGCAGAGGTCGACAACTACCTCGCAGAGCGACGCTTTTTCCGACTGTCGCTGTTGTACCTCTTCCTCTTGTTCGGTGCGATTATGGTGGAAGCGCTGCTTAAGCCATGGGGCCTTGGGGGATGGGCATGAGTTTAAGGACAGAGCATGAGTTGCACAGTCGGCGGCGCGGTCGGAATGTGGGCGTTGGCATCATGCTGGCCAGTTTCGTTGTGTTGATCATGTTGCTTACATTCGTAAAAATCACTGACACTGATTTTGTGCGTGCGCCGGGCGCCGCAATTCAAGTGAATGGTGGCGGTGGAGTGGATTAATGGCGGTTTCGGGTCCGACAAAAACTGTGATGCAGACCGTTTCGCTTGTGTTGGTCATGGGCGGCTTGGCGTGGGCGTCAGTGCCTTTTTACGACTGGTTTTGTCGTGTCACGGGTTTTGGCGGCGTCCCCGAGAAGGTGGATACAGCCAGTCAAGAGGTGCTTGATCAGACGATCAAGGTGCGCTTCGACGGCACCCTGAACAGCGGCATGCGATGGAAGTTTGAGCCGGTCGTACGGCAGATGGAGGTTAAGATCGGCGAGACGGGATTAGCTTTTTATGAGGCTTACAATCCAACGGATCGACCTATTGCAGGACAGGCCAGCTATAACGTCACCCCGTATACTGCCGGCGCCTTCTTTGACAAGATTGACTGTTTTTGTTTCCAAGAACAGGTTCTAGCACCAGGTGAGCGGGTTCAAATGCCGGTAAGCTTCTACGTCGATCCTGAAATTGTGGATGACAGAGACGGCCAGTATGTACACACGATCACCTTATCCTATACGTTTTACGAAATAGACCTACCCGAGGAATACGCCGATCTAGAAACGGTTTCCTCCACCGACCTGAATTAGAAGGGATAGCCAGCATGGCACACGCAAAAAACCATGACTATCACATTCTTCCACCCTCTTATTGGCCGCTTGCCAGTGCGCTTGCCGCTTTTGTGATGCTTTTTGGTGCCGTGGCATGGATGTCGGGCGGTATGACGATCCTTTTTGAAGCGGTCGAATTAAGCGGCCCTTGGCTGTTTTTGATTGGTTTTACCGCGGTACTGTGGACGATGTTTGGCTGGTGGCGTGACGTGGTGCTGGAGAGCAGAATTGGGGATCATACGCTGGTTGTCCGCATCGGGCTGAGGTACGGCTTTATCCTCTTCGTCATGTCTGAGGTGATGTTCTTCGCAGCATGGTTTTGGTCTTTTTTCAAACACGCCATGTATCCGATGAACGAATATGTCGGATCAGAATATATCCCACCTGACATCTATCCAGTTGACGCTTTTCATCTGCCGTTGATTAACACTTTGGTGCTGCTTCTTTCTGGTTTCGCGGTGACCTGGGCACACCATGCTCTGGTCCATGAAAATAATCGGCAGGACCTGATCAAAGGCTTGGCGATATCCATCATTTTAGGCATCGCCTTCACCGGGCTGCAGGCCTACGAATACGCGCATCTTCTACACGAAGGTTGGGAGTTTGGTGGCGATAAGTTTTACTCGAACTTCTTTATGGCCACCGGGTTCCACGGTCTTCACGTTATTATCGGGACCCTCTTTCTTGGCGTCTGTTTGATGCGCGCCCTGCGAGGGGATTTTACACCAGAACGTCATGTGGGTTTTGAGGCTGCTGCGTGGTACTGGCACTTCGTCGACGTGGTTTGGCTGTTCCTCTTCTTTGCGGTCTACATTTGGGGTATCCCGTCCCATTGAGGGTTAATCTGAGCTTTGTTGAATTGCTAATTTTCGGGGTGGTTTTAGACGCGCGGTTTAAATTGCGCGTCTTTCAATCTGAATGAGCTTGAAATGAGCCGCGCGATCTTCCTCATTTTCATCAGTTTTGGTGGGGCCGCAATTCTGGTTTGGCTGGGGACATGGCAACTTCAGCGTCTCACTTGGAAGCAAGACGTTCTGGCCACTATCGAAGCGCGGATTGCTGGCGCACCAAACGCGTTAGCAGGCTTGGTTGAGCCCGAGAAAGATAACTATCTCCCCGTGCGCGTTGAAGGGCAGTTTGATACCAGCTTTCTGCGCATTCTGGTCTCTCAAAAAGACATTGGCGCGGGGTACCGAGTCATCTCACCTTTTGAAGTGGGGGATCGTCGCATAATGGTTGATCGTGGTTTCATCGCCGTTGATCAAGCAAACGTCGTACCGCCCCAGAATGTCGTGCGTGTTGTGGGCAATTTGCAGTGGCCCAATGAAATCGACAGTTTTACGCCGATGCCTGATCTTGATCAAAACATCTGGTTTGCCCGTGACGTTGATGCAATGTCGGCGGCTTTGCAAACCGAACCGATCTTGCTGGTGGCGCGTGAGCCAATACCAGGCGACACATCGCTTACCGCTTTACCTGTGGATACGTCCCAAATTCCAAACAACCACTTGCAATATGCTGTAACGTGGTTTTCTTTGGCGGCGGTGTGGCTTGCGATGTCATTCCTGTTTCTACGCCATCGGCGTGGCAAGTTTGCGACCAAGAATTGATCAGATGAGATATATTTCCACCCGTGGCACCGCGCCGGTGCTGAATTTTGAAGAGACCATGCTGACGGGGCTTGCGCGGGATGGTGGGCTGTATGTGCCCGAAACGATCCCTGCATTCACGAAAGCGCAGATAAAGGCGATGTCGGGTCGGCCGTATGAGGATGTCGCCTTTACCGTCATGTACCCTTTTATCGGTGACACTTTCACCGAACAGGAGTTTCGCGACCTCATCGATCAGGCGTACGCCAACATCGGGCATGACGCGCGCGCGCCCCTCGTGCAATTTAGGCCAAATCACTTCCTGCTTGAGCTTTTTCACGGCCCTACGTTGGCTTTCAAAGACTTTGCTATGCAGTTGATCGGTCAGATGTTTCAAAAGGCGTTGGGGCGCAAAGGCGCGCGCGTGACGATTGTCGGCGCCACGTCTGGCGACACGGGTTCCGCAGCCATCGAAGCGTTTCGTGGTCTTGATAACGTCGACGTGTTTATTTTGTACCCAAACAGGCGCGTTTCGGATGTGCAACGTCGTCAGATGACTACGCCTGTCGAGCGTAATGTGCACGCCTTAGCGGTCGAAGGGGATTTTGACGATTGCCAAGCCCGCTTGAAGGACATGTTCAACGATTTTGAATTTCGGGATGGGGTCAAGCTGGCGGGCGTTAACTCCATCAATTGGGCGCGCGTTCTGGCGCAAATCGTCTATTACTTCACCGCTGCTACATCGCTGGGCGCGCCCGATCGTGAGGTGAGCTTCACCGTCCCGACAGGCAATTTTGGTGACATTTTTGCCGGCTACATTGCCAAGCGGATGGGGCTCCCTATTAGGGACTTGATCATAGCGACCAATCAGAACGACATTCTAGATCGCTGCTTAAAGGGGCAGGGGTATCACAAGGGGATCATGCGCCCGTCGATCAGCCCATCAATGGACATTCAAGTCAGCTCAAATTTTGAACGCGCGTTGTTTGACGCGTATGGGCGTGACGGTGGTGCCGTGAAGCAATTAATGGCCGAATTGGGTCGGGGCGGCTTTGAAGTTTCACAAGGGGCGCTTGAGGCTCTCCAAGAACTCTATCGCTCAGGCCGCGCATCAGAGGCGGAAACATCCGCGATGATCGCCGAGGCCCTGGACAGAACCGGAGAACTGCTGTGCCCGCATACAGCAATCGGTGTAAAGGTCGCCGAAGAAACGCGAGAGCCCTCCACGCCAATGATCACGCTGGCAACGGCGCATCCTGCGAAATTCCCCGATGCGGTCGAGACTGCAACGGGTATCAGGCCATCGTTGCCGGCGCGGATGGCGGATTTATTTGAAAGACCCGAGCGATTGACCGAAGTCCCCAATGATCTCAACGTGCTCAAAGAACATGTGAGAGGGGCATTGGTCGCATGAGCGTGCAAGAGCATCGCCTGTCGAACGGTTTCCGGATTGTGACCGAGCACATGCCGGGACTTTCCTCTGCTTCGATTGGCGTTTGGGTGGGGGCTGGCGGACGACATGAAACGCCCGAGCAAAACGGCATCGCGCATTTCTTAGAGCACATGGCATTTAAAGGTACCACGACGCGCAGCGCGCTACAAATTGCAGAGACGATTGAAGATGTAGGGGGCTACATCAATGCCTACACCTCACGAGAGGTGACGGCTTACTTCGTGCGGGTTTTGGAAAATGATGTCGCACTTGGGTTGGACGTGATCGCCGATATCCTGCGCAATCCGATCCTTGATCCGCAGGAAATTGAAGTGGAGCGTGGGGTCATTCTGCAAGAGATAGGCCAAGCTCTCGACACGCCTGACGATGTCATCTTTGACTGGCTTCAGGAATGCGCCTTCCCAAAACAGCCCCTCGGGCGCACGATCCTGGGGCCCGCTGATAAAGTTTCTAGTTTCGCGCGCGAGGATCTGCAGGGCTTTATTCAAGATCACTATGGACCCGGGCAAATGATCCTTGCAGCGGCGGGTGCCGTGGATCATGCGGCGATTGTCAAATTGGCCGAGCAGCTTTTTGGGGATATGGCCAGCAAGCCGCTTGTCAAAATGCAGACGGCGACGTTTCAAGGCGGCGAAGTGCGCCAAACCAAACAGCTTGAACAGGCGCATTTCGCGATGGGATTTGAATCGCCCAGCTATAGTGCCGATGACATATATGTCGCGCAGATATATGCCTCATCGCTTGGCGGGGGTATGTCGTCGCGTTTGTTTCAAGAGGTGAGAGAGAACCGCGGGCTCTGCTATACCATCTTTGCACAGGCTGGTGCTTACGCCGATACCGGCATGACCACAATATACGCCGGTACCTCGGGAGAGCAGGTTGCGCAGCTTGCGCGCCTCACCATTGATGAAATGAAGCGCGCGGCCGTCGATATCGCACCAGCTGAAGTGGCGCGCGCACGGGTGCAAATGAAAGCCGGGTTGCTGATGGGCCTTGAAAGCCCCTCTAACCGGGCTGAAAGACTTGCCCGCTTAGTCCAGATCTGGGATCGCGTTCCACCGCTCACCGAAACTGTTGAAAAGATTGACAGCGTGACAACCGGTGACGTGCGCGACTTTGCCGAGCGGATGGCGGCCGAGGCGCCCTCCGCTTTGGCGCTCTATGGACCTGTGGATCAAGCACCATCGCTGGAAGCACTGAAGGAGCGTCGCGCCGCCTGATGCTTTCGCTCAGACGCAAACTCAAAATTGAGACAGAACGTCTGACGCTTCGCCCGCCTGCGCATGCTGATTTTCGCGAATGGACCGCTTTGCGGGTCAAAAGCCGTGAATTCCTCACGAAATGGGAGCCGAGTTGGGCAGAGGATCATCTGACGCGCAAAGCTTTCACCAACCGTGTCTATTGGGCCCAGCGCGCAATTTCGGCGGGCAACGCGCTGCCGCTCTTTTTGATACAGCGCGATGATCAGACACTGATCGGTGCGATTACTTTGGACAACATTCGCCGGGGGCCTGCACAGTCAGGCACGTTGGGATATTGGACCGGCGCCCCCTTCACACGCCAAGGGTACATGCGGGAGGCGATTGATGCCATGGTGCATCAGGCATTCACGCGCATCGACCTCAGCCGCATAGAAGCCGCCTGTTTGCCCGAAAATACACCCTCTCGGGGTCTGCTGGAAAAGACCGGTTTCAAATACGAGGGCGTTGCTCAAAGCTATTTGCAGATTGATGGGCGATGGCGCACGCATGTGCTCTATGCCTCTTTGCGCAGCGATCGGCGGGGAAAGACCGGCGCCGGAAATCGGCCTCGCTTAGATGCTTAGATGCAGTTTGCCTCTGCTCAGGCGGAGCGCTTTGGTAGAGAACGGATGAGATCGATAAATCCGCGCGATTTGGCGAAACAGCGCGGTTCCTGCCCGCATAGCGATGGCGATAATGCGAAAGCATCCGGCCTTAAACCTACCACACCCTGCCCAAACCGATTTAGCGCCGCCCCGCGAGGGCGGAACGGCGCGGCCCAACAGAAGCTGTTGGGCGGGTGGATGATAGGAATGGACGGTACCAGTTTTATGGCTGGATGCGTTATATCCAGTAGAGTGATGGCCAATGCATTCCTTTGCATGGCGCGCTTTCTCAAGAGCATGCATTTCTATCCTTGCACGTTTAATGTCAAAACACCGTGCTCTTGTGCCAGGCAGCGTCAGATCAATGTGAGCTGTCCAATGACTTTTGGTGCTCGCAAACTAGCTTCTCGATTTAAAAGACAGACAAGGAGGCTTGTCGTGATCCGATTTGTTATCATTTCACTGCTTGGTTTTGTCACACTCGCTACATCCATAGCGGCGCAAACCCGCACGCCCAGCCATTGCATCGCTTTGGCTGAGACGATCCCCGGTGCTGCCTACATCCAGCAAGCGTCGCTTCCCGCTGTGGCGTCAGAGACTGCTTATTTGCATTACATCGCGCATGCATCGTTTCTCATCCGGAGCCATCGAGGCTTGAACATGGTGACTGATTACACCGGTTTTACTGGCACGCTTCCGCTTGTTCCGGATGTGGTCACCATGAATCACGCGCATCAGAGCCATTGGACGGCGTTTCCAGATCCAGCGATCCCGAATGTGTTGAAAGGTTGGGGTCCATTTGGTGAGGGTATCAAGCATAACTTGGATCTGGGCGAGGTTTTGGTGCGCAATGTCTCAACCGATATTCGTTCACAATTCTCTGGCATAGAAGATAATGGCAATTCTATCTTCATATTTGAGATGGCGGGGCTTTGCATCGGGCATTTAGGTCACCTTCATCACGTGCCTGATCCTGAACAATATGCCGCCATCGGTAGGCTCGACGTTGTTATGGCACCCGTTGACGGCGGTTATACGCTCGATCATCCGACGATGATATCGATCCTGAAACGCTTCAGGTCTTCCATTGTTATACCGATGCATTGGTTTTCAGAATTTGGCCTGCGCGCGTTTTTGGATGGGATGGAAAGTGAATTCGCGATTGTTGAGGTGGGCGGCCCTTCGCTTGCCGTGTCTATTGACAGGTTACCCAGTCGTCCAACAATCATGGTGCTTGAACCTTCATATCTGAATATATCTGACTGATCATCTGGCACTAAAAGTATTTCCAAATGTCACTTAACCCGGCTGATGAGTGTTTTCATGCGCGACTGGCATCCGATATTTCGCCGGAGGTTTTTCGCGATTTAGAACCACGATACCTGGAAGAGCCGCGCGGGCGCTATACTGGGCAGGCGCAGCTTTTGGCGTTGCCACGCACGACGGGCGAAGTCGCTAAATTGGTCCAGCATGCACATGCCGCGCGCGTTGGCATTGTGCCCTATGGTGGCGGCACGGGGCTGGTGGGCGGTCAAGTCGCACCGCAAGGGCCTGCGCCGCTTGTTCTATCGCTTGAACGAATGACGGCTGTGCGCGACGTGTATCCCGAAGAAAATGTGCTTGTGACCGAGGCTGGCGCGATCTTGGCTGATGTGCAAGCTGCTGCCGAGGCGGCGGGCCGCCTTTTCCCTCTGTCTCTCGCTGCTGAAGGTTCAGCCCGCATCGGGGGTAATTTGGCGACCAATGCCGGGGGCACCGGTGTGCTCCGCTATGGGAATGCCCGCGATCTGTGCCTAGGGCTTGAAGCCGTTCTGCCGGACGGTCAGATCTGGGATGGTCTCACCCGGTTGCGCAAGAATAACGCAGGGTATGATCTGCGCCATTTGCTGATCGGTTCCGAAGGGACATTGGGCATCATCACTGCTGCCGCGTTAAAGCTGTTTCCCCGTCCTCAGCACACTGGGACAGCCCTGTTTGCTGTCAACAGCCCGCGCGCTGCGCTCTCCCTCCTCTCGCTGGCGCGTGCACATATGGGCGAGGCCATCAGTGCATTTGAGCTTATCCACCGGCAGGGCTTTGATTTTCTGACAGAGACATTGCCAAAAGTACGCCAACCCTTTCCCACGCCACCCGAGTGGTGCGTGTTGGTTGAATTGGGCACAATAGGCGATGTTAACCCCACGCAGGCACTTGAAGCGATTTTTGCTGCTGGCTTGAAAGAGGAGCTTCTGCAAGATGGGTTGGTTGCGCAAAATCAGCAGCAGGCAAATGATTTTTGGCGTGTACGAGAGCTCATCCCAGAGGCAAACCGACGCATCGGCTCAGTATCCAGTCACGACATTTCTGTACCGCTCAGCGCGATCCCTTCCTTTATCAAAGAGGCCGAGCAAGCAATCGGCACGCTTGGTTCTTTTCGCATCAATTGCTTTGGTCATGTCGGTGATGGGAACCTGCACTACAACGTCTTTCCGATGCCCGGCAAGGTCCGAGCAGATCACGACGACATGCGTTCGCTGATAAAACAGACGGTCCATGATATTGCAGATCAAATGGGCGGATCTGTCAGCGCTGAGCACGGCGTGGGTCGATTAAAGGTGGCTGATCTTGAGCGTTACAGTGACCCGGCAAAGCTGTCGGCGATGCGTGCAATCAAAGCTGCGCTAGATCCACACGGCATTATGAACCCGGGCGCGGTGCTTGCCTAATCAGCGCGGTCGATCTTTTAAGTTCATCCCCCAAAGGCAGGCGATGGGCGCCGCCAAAAAGCGCCGACAGCTCAAAGTCCATCAAAGGCACAAAGCGCGTTGACCTCCATATCCATGGCTTCCAGCTTTTTGCGTCCTCCGAGGTCTGGTAAGTCAATGATAAAAGAAGTCGAAACGATCTGCCCGCCTAAACGCTCCAACAGCTGGATGCCCGCCTCTGCCGTGCCGCCCGTTGCGAGCAGGTCGTCAACCAGCAAGACTTTCTCTCCGGCTTCGATCGCATCATCGTGAATTTCTACAATCGCCTCTCCGTATTCAAGTTGATACTCTTGGCTGATTGTCGTGCCAGGCAGTTTACCCTTTTTTCGGATTGGGACAAACCCGACGCTCAACTGGTGGGCAATAGCACCGCCGAGGATAAACCCACGCGCCTCTAGACCCACCACTTTGTCAATCTCAAGCCCGGCATACGGATGCAACATTTGATCCACCGCCATACGAAAGCCGCGCGGATCGGCGAAAAGGGTCGTCACATCGCGAAACATGATCCCCTCATGTGGAAAGTCGACAATGGTGCGAATGTAGTCTTTGACGGTTTTCATCCTGCTCTCCGAAGCGTGGCGGTGGCGATGCCTAAGATAATCAGCGTGCTGCCGCCAGCGCGGCCAAGCCAGGTTTGCACAGAAGGCTGTTTCACGCGGTTGCGCAGCGCATTCGCGGCAAGCGCGAAGACCATGGCGTTCACGGTGGCGATGGAAACAAATGTCACGATGAGGACGCTGGCCTGGGGCATGAAAGCCGCGCTTGGGTCGATAAATTGCGGCAGAAAGGCGACGAAAAAGGTGTTTGATTTCGGATTTAAGGCTGTGACCAATGCGAGATCCCGAAACACCTTTCCCGCGGCTTGTCCAGGCGGTTTGTTTGTAAGGTCAGGTTGCATTGATGCAGCGCGGGTGCTGATAAGCATTCTCAGCCCAAGATAGACCAGGTAGGCCGCGCCAACCCATTTGAGGATCGTGAATGCAAGGGCAGAGGTGAGGAAAAGCGCGCCCAAGCCAATGATCGAGAGTGTCATCGCGATCAAGTCCCCAGTGGCCACGCCCAGCGCTGAGGCAAGCGCGACGCGCCGCCCCTGGGTCAGAGCGTAGCTCATCACCATCATGAGGGTGGGCCCAGGAAGAAGCAGCAAAGCGGCAGATGCTGCAACGAAGGCGAGCCAGAGATCGAAAGGCACGAAACTGATCCTTTTTGTCGTTATGGGATGACGTTAAGACGCCGCAGTGTTCAGCACTCTTCCGGCGATAGCGTCGAGGTTGGCAAGCACCGCTGGGTCGCGTGCCTCCGGTGGGGTAATGATGGCAAATTCCAATGCACGGTCGCATCCATGCGGGCAGGGATCGCGGTCTGCGCCCAACAACGCGGGGAGGCGGCTCACCAATGCGCGCGCTTTTTCCGCGTTGCCTGTTAGAGTCTCAATGATTGTGGTGACATCCACTTCTCCATGATCTGGGTGCCAACTGTCATAGTCGGTGATCATTGCGACACTGGCATAGCAAAGCTCTGCCTCTCTGGCGAGCTTTGCCTCGGGCATATTTGTCATTCCAATCACATCCGCCCCCCAGCTTTCGCGGTACATTCGCGACTCGGCAAGCGTGGAAAACTGCGGCCCTTCCATGGCGAGGTATGTGCCCCCGCGATGAACGCGAATGTCCGCATCTTTTGCGGCTGTCTCGCACGCATCGCTTAGCCGTGGGCAGGTTGGATGTGCAACACTGACATGCGCAACGCAGCCCGCCCCAAAGAACGACTTTTCGCGCGCGAAAGTGCGGTCGATAAATTGATCAACGACGACAAAATCACCCGGTGCCATGTGTTCGCGAAACGAACCGCAGGCAGAGATGGCAATAATATCCGTGCACCCAATCCGTTTGAGCGCGTCAATATTTGCCCGGTAAGGCACGGTTGTCGGACTATGGACATGGCCGCGGCCATGCCGAGGAAGAAAGACCATTTCAATCCCGTTCAGCCGCCCCGTGAGAAGCGCGTCGGAAGGATTTCCCCAGGGTGTTTCGACGTCGGTCCATACGGGATCTTTCAGCCCGTCGATATCATAGATGCCCGACCCCCCGATCACGCCAATTTTGGTTTGTGCCATTTTTTGGGTCTTTCGTACTGCGCCTGCCTATAGAAAGTCAGATCAGCCTGTACATTGCAAGCGGTGCAACGTGTCATCGGTCGAACACCGGGACAGTTTTTCCAACCCGCTTGAAGAACGCGCCTGTGCACATCAGATGCGTTCGCCTGATCTGCTCAATCATCGGGCCTTGTGAGTTCGAACACCTCTCGTACGCGTGTATAGTCGCGGTATCCCATGCGAGAGAGAGGGGTGTAGCGCGTGATATCAAACCGACCATTCACAAGACAGTCGTCGCGCAATCGGATGCCGACAACCTCGCCGAAAACGACGAAATTCGCAGCGCCGTCCAACCGGACGATCTGGGTCATTCTGCACTCCAAATGTGCGGGCGCCCCTTCGACACAAGAACAAGCGATCGTTTCGCACTGTTGCTTGGTGATGCCTGCATGGGCAAATTCGTCTACCTCATGCGGCAACATTTCAGAAGAGGCGTTCATGGCGTCACGTGCTGCATCTTCAACGATATTGACGCAGAAAGCGCCCGTTTTGCGGATGTTGGCAACGGTGTCCTTTGTGCCGTTTGCATCTTCTTTCGCCCCCGTGGACGCAAACATGACCTGCGGCGGAACATAGGCAACGGCGTTGAAGAAGGAATAAGGCGCAAGATTGTCATGCCCTTTGGTATCGCGGGTAGAGATCCAGCCGATGGGACGCGGTGTCACGATAGCGTTGAAGGGGTTATGCGGCAGCCCGTGGCCGTCAGCAGGGCGATAGAACATGTCAAAGTCTTTCTACGATAATTGCACCTTTGGCTGGTCGCATGATAGGCCGCAGTCCACGCATATTCCAGAAGGTCACGCGCGTGTATCAGCTAAGCCCCGAAAAACCCGAGGACCATTGGGAGGTCGAGGCGCTTTATGACACGTGTTTTGCCCCGGGCCGAGAAGCGCTTTCTTCGTATCGCTTGCGGGATGATGTGCCTGCTGTGGGCGCACTAAGCTATGTCGCCCGGGACCCTGTTGGCGTTGTAAGTGGTGCGATCAGATATTGGCCGGTGCGGATAAATGCTTGGCAAGCGCTTTTGCTTGGCCCGATTGCTGTGCACCCGACACGTCAAGGCGAAGGGTTGGGTCGCGCCTTGATCGAGGAAAGCCTGGCTCAGGCGACATCCTTGGGGTGGCAGCGGGTGATGCTTGTCGGGGATGCGCCTTACTATGCGCGGTTTGGGTTTCATGTCCTTCACAACGTCATTTTGCCGCCGCCCACCAATCCTGCGCGTGTTTTGGGGCGTGCTTTGGTGCCAGATGCCTGGGAGAACGTTGCAGGCAAGGTACGTCGCTGGGTGGATTGATATCCCGCCGCTATTTCCCACATTCATATGGGAAGGAGCGCTTGCATGGACATCACTCACACCACCATGACCACAGTCGACATCGATGCTGAAATTGCAATGCTCGCGCGTCGCTATCGGGCTGCAAGCGGTGTTGGCATTGGTCTATTGAACGCTTTCGGAGGTCGGGCGGAGGATCTTCTTGATCAGCTGCCGCATTCGGTGCGCGCTGGGTTAGAGACAGCGACGGTCAGTGCGTTAAACCAAGCGATGAAGGCGGCGCACAGCAGTCGGACGATTGTACCTGACCAACGCAGTTGGCTTAACCAAGCGGTAACCGCCGCAATGGGGGCGGCAGGTGGCGCGGGCGGTTTGCCGACTGCCCTGGCCGAATTGCCTGTGACTACAACGCTTTTGCTGCGCGTTATTCAAGGGGTTGCTGTTGAACATGGGTTTGATCCAGCGTCAGAGAGCGTTCAATTTGACTGTGTTCAAGTCTTTGCGGCCGCTGGGCCACTCGCCGATGATGATGGCGCTGATCTCGGATTTCTTTCGGCCCGTTTGACGCTTACTGGTCAAGCGCTGAACACGGTGATTGCGACAGTGGCACCAAAACTTGCAGTGGTCCTGGGCCAAAAGCTTGCAGCGCAGGCGGTTCCGCTTTTGGGCGCGGTGGCGGGCGCGGCAACGAACTATGCCTACACCAGCTACTATGAACAGATAGCCCATGTGCACTTTGGCCTTCGCAGGCTTTCTATCGAAGCAGACGTGGCAAGCGACGAGCTTGTGTCGAGACTGCGAACACAGATGCATCAGGCGCAAACGGCGTCGTAGCAGCCGGATGTCAGGGTCGAACTCAAGAAAGACCAAAACAAGCTGCAAGATTAACATGCCGATCCATATAGCGCAGCTCTGACGCGGGGGAGCCTGGCAAGGTTTCAGGAATTCATGCGACAGTTTTCGCCAAAAACAGCAAAGTGTCGCGCTTGACGCTGCAGATTGATCTGCCCATTTTGCGAAAGCTAAGGAAGGAAAGCTGCTCTTATGATCCGTTACACCTTGAAGTGCGAAGACGATCATCATTTTGAAAGCTGGTTCCAATCAGCAGAAGCTTTTGAGCAATTGGCAAAAGCTGAACGCCTGACTTGCCCGCAATGTGGATCTTGCAAGGTCGAGAAAGCGCTGATGGCTCCGCGCGTTATGACACCTTCAAAAGAAACAACTGAGACCACGCCGGTGCTCGCCAATGCCTCCTCTGATGTTGAGAAAGCTCTGCTAGAATTGCGGCGCAAGGTAGAAGAAAATTCCGATTATGTCGGTGATAAATTTGTGCAAGAGGCGCGCGCGATGCATCTTGGAGAGAAACCTGAGCGCGCGATTTATGGCGAAGCAAGGTTTGACCAAGCACGTGAATTGGCATCTGATGGCGTCCCTTTGATGCCATTGCCCTTCATGCCGACGCGGAAGTCGAATTGACCGTAGAGGGAGGGACCGCATGCGCGTTCTAATCACTGGCGCGACACGTGGCATTGGTGCGGGGCTTGCCCAGCACTATCGCGATCAGGGCGATAGCGTTATGGGCACTGGGCGCATTGGCGGCGATGGGCCGCGACTTGATGTGACAGATCCTGAAAGTCATAGCGCCTTGGCGGCTGCGGTGGGCGATGTACCCATAGACCTGTTGGTGTGTAATGCCGGGGTTTATTTGGATAAAGGGCACGCCATGGAAAGCGGCTATTCGGCATCTCTTTGGGCGGAAACGCTCGCTGTGAACGTGACCGGCGTGTTTTTAACGGTGCAAGCACTTCTTCCCAATATCAGACGGTCAACAGCGCCCAAGATTGCGGTGATCTCGTCAAAGATGGGCTCTCACACGCTGGCACCCGGAGGCAGCTACATCTATCGGGCATCCAAAGCTGCCGTGTTGAATGTGGGGCGGAATTTGGCCGCAGAACTCAAACCCGACGGGATCGCGGTGGGCATTTATCATCCTGGCTGGGTTCGGACCGATATGGGCGGCCCCCAGGCAGCGGTCAGTTTAGATGAATCTGTGGCTGGGCTCGCGTCGCGTTTTGATGCCCTCAGTCTTGAGAACACGGGCTGCTTTGAAGCCTGGGACGGTGAAACACTGCCTTTGTAAAGGTGGCAGCGCCAGCATGCCTCTAAAATCGGCTGATCACGAAAAGCCGGAAGCCTTGCACCCCGCAGATCAGACGCGTAGACCGCCGCAGAATACTGAGGCGGAGTTGGTATGCCTATTCTTGTCATGAAATTCGGTGGCACCTCGGTCGCGAATTTGGACCGCATTCGCCGCGCGGCAAAGCGCGTTGGCGTTGAGGTTGCAAAAGGCTATGACGTTATCGTTATCGTCTCGGCAATGTCAGGGAAAACCAACGAATTGGTTGGCTGGGTCAATGACACTTCCCCGCTTTACGATGCGCGCGAGTACGATGCAGTTGTTGCCTCTGGTGAGAATGTGACAGCCGGCCTGATGGCGCTGACTCTGCAGGAAATGGACGTGCCGGCCAGATCGTGGCAAGGCTGGCAGGTTCCTGTTCAAACCACCAGTGCGCATTCTACCGCACGCATAGAGGCGATCCCGACAGAGAATATTCAAGCCAAATTTGCCGAAGGCATGCGGGTCGCGGTTGTCGCCGGTTTTCAGGGTTTGAGCCCGGAAGGGCGCATCACCACGCTAGGGCGCGGTGGGTCTGACACGACGGCGGTCGCGTTTGCAGCAGCGTTTGAAGCAGAACGCTGTGACATCTACACAGACGTGGACGGGGTTTATACCACCGACCCGCGCGTCAGTGCGAAAGCCCGCAAACTTGAAAAGATCTCGTTTGAAGAGATGCTTGAACTTGCCTCTTTGGGGGCAAAGGTTTTGCAGACGCGATCGGTGGAACTGGCCATGCGTTTCAAGGTAAAGCTGCGCGTGCTGTCAAGTTTCGAGGAACAATCAGATACGGCAGGGACATTGGTCTGCGACGAGGAGGAAATCATGGAAAGCAAAGTGGTCGCAGGCGTTGCGTTTAGTCGTGAAGAAGCAAAAATGACGTTGATATCGGTCGCCGACCGTCCCGGTATTGCGGCGACCATTTTCACGGCACTGTCTGATGCCGGTGTGAATGTCGATATGATCGTTCAAAACATTTCTGAAGAGGGCCGCACAGACATGACGTGGTCTTGCCCCGTTGACCAAGTTCTGCGCGCAGAGAAAGCGATGGACGGGGCGAAATCAGACGGTGTCATTAACTTTCAAGAGTTGATCGCGGATCAGGACGTGGCGAAAGTGTCTGTCGTTGGGATCGGCATGCGCAGTCACACCGGTGTCGCGGCGAAGATGTTTCAGGTGCTGTCTGCTGAAAGGATCAACATTCGGGTCATCACAACCTCAGAGATAAAGATCTCTGTCTTGATAGACCGCAAATACATGGAGCTTGCGGTGCAGGCTTTGCATGACGCGTTCGAGTTGGACCGGGTCGCTTAGCGTCCCGATCATCTGTCTCGCGGTCCTGTCGGTGCAGCAAAGCGTCAAGAGCGATGGTGCGGCACAGAGCACCAAGTCCGTTTTGCTTTTGAAGCCGGCGTGGTTTAAGCCAGTGTCGATTGGAGAGGATATATTGCCCGGGTGCCAGAACGTTTCGAAACAGAAAGTCGCAAGCTTTTAGGTCGCTTGCGCGACGCAATGGCGGGGGAAGACGCGGGGCAGGCGCGCCTGAACAAAATCACTCATCTGATCGCGACCTCTATGGGGTGCGAGGTGTGCTCCATCTATTTGTTTAGAGACGAAGAAACACTTGAGCTCTGCGCGACAGAGGGTTTGAACGCTGAAGCGGTACATGAAACCCGCATGCGTTTGGGCGAAGGTCTTGTCGGTCGCGTCGCCAAACGCAAGCAAGTGATCAACACGCCAAATGCCCCGCAAGCACCTGGTTTTCGCTACATGCCGGAAACCGGGGAGGAGATCTATTCCAGTTTTCTTGGTGTGCCGATTCAACGGCTTGGTGAAACCCTTGGCGTTCTCGTTGTCCAATCAAAGGTCGCGCGTGAATTTTCAGCAGATGAAATCTATGCCTTGGAAGTGGTGGCGATGGTCCTTGCTGAAATGACGGAGTTGGGCGCATTCGTCGGGGACAATGCGGCCATGTCGGCGCGTCACTCCCAGCCTGTGATGTTTCGGGGCACCGTCGGTCAAGAAGGTGTCGCACACGGGCATGTTTGGTTGCATGAACCCCGCGTGGTCGTCACCAAACCGATCGCAGATGATCCTGACCGCGAACTGGAGCGACTGACAGAAGCAGTGGATCAACTGCGGGTGAGCGTTGATCAAATGTTGTCCATGTCGGCGGGCGATGCCGAGCAAGAGCAGGTATTGGAAGCTTACCGCATGTTTGCCAACTCAAAAGGTTGGATGCGAAGAATGACCGAGGATATTCAGCGCGGTCTTTCTGCGGAAGCCGCAGTCGAAAAAGAACAATCGCTTGCCCGCGTGCGTATGGGGCAAGTGACGGACGCTTATTTGAGCGAACGGTTAAGTGATCTTGACGACCTGAGTAACAGGCTTCTGCGCATCCTGACGGGGCAGGGGGCAGATACCGGCGCAGAGTTACCAAGCGATCCCATCTTGGTTGCGCGCAATATCGGTCCGGCGGAACTGCTGGATTATGGCCGTTCTTTGCGCGGGATTATCTTGGAAGGTGGTTCCGTTGGCTCGCATGCCGCCATCGTGGCTCGGGCATTGGCGATCCCCCTCGTTGTGCATGCTGGGCGCATTACGAATGCGGCCTTGAATGGCGATTACATTATGGTGGACGGAGAACAGGGTATCGTTCATCTGCGTCCAGATGACACCGTTGCGACCGCTTTTCGGGACAAAATCGCGATGCAAGCTGCCGCGCAGGAACGGTACGCGTCAATCCGCGATCTGCCCGCGCAATCGACCTGTGGTGAAGTGATCTCGCTTCAGATGAACGCGGTCTTAATGGCTGATTTGCCGTCTCTAGATAGTTCCGGCGCGGAAGGGGTGGGGTTGTTTCGCACAGAACTTCAGTTTCTGGTGCGCAATCAAATGCCTAAACGCTCCGAACTCTCGGCGCTCTACAAACGTGTTTTGGATGCCGCGGGCGGTAAGCGGGTGGTCTTTCGCACTTTGGATATCGGGTCCGACAAGGTGTTGCCCTACATGAAGCCGAACGAAGAACCCAATCCGGCTTTGGGGTGGCGCGCCATTCGTGTTGGCTTGGATAAGCCGGGTGTGATGCGCATGCAGCTTCAGGCGTTGATACGTGCCGCGGCGGGCAGGCCGCTCAGTGTGATGTTTCCATTTGTTGCCCAGTTCGAGGAATTTCGCGCCGCGCGCGCCGAGGTTGCCAAGGCAATCGGTCGTGAAAAGCGCCTTGGCCACGTGCTGCCAGAGCAGCTTGAAGTGGGCGCTATGCTTGAGACACCAAGCCTTGCTTTCGCGCCGCGCAAGTTCTTTGAAGAGGTCGAGTTTTTATCGATCGGTGGCAATGATCTGAAACAGTTCTTTTTCGCAGCGGATCGCGAAAATGAGCGTGTGCGACGTCGCTATGATACATTGAACGTGAGCTTTTTGACATTTCTTGAAGGGATTGTGCTTCGCTGTGCAGATACGCAGACAAAACTGTCTTTCTGTGGGGAGGATGCGGGGCGACCCGTGGAAGCATTGTGCCTTGCAGCCATCGGATTTCGTGCTTTGTCGATGCGGCCCGCCTCCATCGGGCCTGTTAAAAGCCTATTGCGGCGATGCGATTTGAACGAGGTGCGCTCTGTGATAAATCGCAGCCGCGAAGCAGGAGAGATGTCAGTGCGCGCTGCGGTCATGGAATACGTAACGGCGCAGCAGCAGCATTGATGCACAGCGAAAGCATCCGGCTTTAAACCCGATACAGCCGGTCCCTTTTCACCGTTCCACACCGTGGGGCGGCGCGATTGCGCCACCTCTCAGATCGGCGATAACTCGGTTTGGGCAAGGTATCTCAGATTTAAGACCGGACTCTATAGTGGCGAATTTCACGCATCCCTGCCCTTCTTTTTCCGCGCCATATCAAAGATTTATGGTTCAGCGCGTTCAGATCAGTCCGACCAGCGATTATGTCTTCGCATAAAGATACAGCGCGCTGCGCTTGATCTTGGGTCAGGTTGCGGTACGCGGGTTTCTGCACGTGATCATACCACACGCCGCCGCAGATGGTATCAAGCACGATCCTTTGAAAGCAGTGGTCTTCACTCACATTCCAGCCGGTCCGATTTTGGCGCGCGGCGTTTGGCAATGTCTCTTTTGTCAACGTCAAATACCGCGCAATCAGGTCAGCGTCGGCCCTGGTCTTTGCCGTCATGCGGATCTTGATGAGCTTGGGGCTGTGGCAACGCCCATGTAGATCACCAATTTTGAAGGTAACGGACCAAATGTGAAATCGAACCGGCGATTAAGACCGCGCGGGCCCAGCCCGGTTTGCGCACCCACCTCAAAACCCGCCTGCTTTAACGCAGACACCATTTCTTTTGGGGTGATGAACATCCGCGGATCATGTGTTCCTTTGGGTAACAACCCAATGATGTCCTCGGCGATGGTGATCGTTGCCAGTTTGGCGATGCGGTTTCTATTGATGGTATCGTACAGAAAAAGGCCGCCTGGCTTTAACACCCGTGCGACTTCTGCAACGACTTGTTGCAAATCCTTCACATGTTCCAGGACGTCAACGCAAACCACCGCGTCAAACGTGCTGTCGGCATAGGGAAGCGCTTCGCCCACACCAACATCGTATTGAATGTCTTTTCCTGACTGCGTTGCGTGCCGTTTCGCAGCTTCGATAGCCTGCGCTGCGGGATCAATACCTGTGACCTTGGCGCCTTTCAGATCCAGCGCTTCTGACATAAAGCCGCCAGCGCAGCCAAGATCGAGCACCGCTTTGCCCCGCCAATCAATATGTCGGTCAAACCATGCCAAACGGCCCGGCACCATGTTTTTGAGCGTCCGCACCCATTTGACATCGTCCGACCACCATTGGTCTGCGACCTCGTCATATATGTCCAGGTTGTTGCGCTGCGCGTTAGTCATGATGTCTGCCGAACAAACGCGGGACCGCATAGGGCGTTGCGTTTTGGTAGGCTGTGAAACGCGCGCCATACCGCATTCGGAAGCGCCTTTCCTTCAGCAAAGGCGCGAGCAGACAGTAGGCAGTGAGACAGACTGCGACCGCAAGCTGATCCGGCGTCCAAATAGGCACCGTCCAAGTCGTCAATGCGAATGAAACGTAGATTGGTTGCCGGATCACGCGAAAAAGCCCTTGCGTGGGCATATCGGGAAATTGGGGCGCTTTGTTCTGGGCAAGCGACATCCAGCCCAGAGCGCCCGACTGAACTTCCGCACCAGCATCGTAGCTCGCCTTGATCAGCAAAAGCCAGCTAACCGCATAGGCACAACACAGTGCGGCATAGGTGATACCTTCGGCTCTCCACCAAATCACCCCGCTGGGCGTCCAGAATACAAACAGCAATAAGAGTTGCACGGACGCCACAATCGCGAATATGGTGGTGGCAAGCGTTCGGCCGTAGCCTGCTGGTGCCAAAGCAGAGAGAGAAGCGCTCCCGCGCCGTGACAGCAAAACAGAGTGGGCCAAAGGAAATTGCAAAAGCAGCAGAGCGTTCGCGAAGTATGACCACGGCGTGGGCAACGCGCCAATGCTTTTGCTCATTCCAAAAAACATCGCCGCGATCATTGCTAATACAGCAACTGCAAATACCAAATGACAGATCACACCATAAGCGAATGCAATCGCGATGCGCTTTCGCCCAGGCGGCGGCCTGAGGGTACCCAGCGCAAGCGCTAGAAATCTAAAAAAGGGTGTCTCTGGCTGTTTGATCATCCATTTCAAATAACCGTCCCACCTGTCGCTTCCACCGGCACCGTCAAAACGTCGCACTGTTCCGGCGGTGGCTGTTTAGCGCGTCGAGATTATCTTTTGGCTATGAAGAAACAGGAAGATCTCTCGTCAGCGCATAGAAGCGACATCATCCAAATGGCGCTGTCGGATCACATTCGATTTGAGGATATCCGCCGCGAATATGGGATCTCAGAGAAAGAGGTGAAAGCCTTAATGCGCGAGGCTTTAAAGCCGGCAAGTTATCGCGCGTGGCGGCGGCGCGTGCGCCGGTTTTCGGATCGCAGAGAAAGCTACAAGTAGCGTCAAATCACTCTTTGCCTTTCACCTTTCGACGGCTTTGAGTGTCGGTGTTTCCTTTTGTCCGTGAAGAATGTGCAAAGCGCTTTCCATCGACGACGTGCCCATCGCGTTGATCACAAATGATGTGTCGGTTACATCATCCACGCCAACTTCATCAATCGGCAGCTTTATGGGGCAAAAAATTGCGATCATCGTAAGCGGGGTCATAAGCCCTCTTTTTTGCGCGTTGTCTCTGGCAGAGAAACTACGCGCAAAACGCGCAAAGATTAGAATATTTGGACCCGCATCTGCGTCTGAATGGGTGGCTTTCGCAGACCATAGCTTTGGTGAGATCCCACCGCCACGGCTGGCTGCGCTCACCCCTCTATTACCGCGGCCGAAAAGATCTGAGGGGATCACCGCCTCACGCGCTGGGCGTGCATTGCAAGCAGTTGAGATGTTCGGTGTATCGGACCTTAAATGTCAGCTGAGTGATTTCTCGCCCGATCTCATTATCGTAGACAAAGAGCTTCACGCGCACATCGTTGTTGCCTTGTCGACAGGGCGACGGGTCATGCTGTCAAGCAGTATGTATCCATCTTCACCTGCCCTATCAGCGCCGCCACTGCATTTGCTTCAAGTGCCTGGTCGAGGTCTTTCAGGCACGCGCATTGCCATTGCAGGATCTTGGGCGATTTATCTTTTAAGAAAGGGGTCAAGGATCTTACGGCGGATGTGGCGTGATCATGGCGCCGATCATATGACTGCGCTTTCTGCCTTGGCGAGGCAACATGCTGTGCCCCTGCATCGCTTGCGGCGTTGGTCTGCTTGGCAATTCCCCTGGGGATATCGGTTGCCAACGCTCGTCCTGCGCCCTGCCGCTTTGGATTTGCCCGGCAAAAGCGATGCTGGCGTGCACTATCTTGGGCCGCTCATCTGGAAGCAACGACCCGAGGATCACAACCAACACTGCGCGATCGAGCATTTTCGCAAACCATCTGTTGGCAAGGCGCGCATCTATGTCGCTTTTGGTTCGCGCATCACGCCGGATGACCTGTTTCTTAATCGACTGTGGAAGGTGGCGGCGCGCCAGCCCAACTGGACAATGCTCGCCGTTGTAGGGTCGCACTGGACCGCAGCGCAAATGCAAGCGCCACCGGCAAACGTGCGCATCGTTACCTGGGCGCCGCAATTAGAGATGCTAGAGCATGCTGATCTGGCCATCTTGCATGGTGGCACAGCTGGTGTGATGGAGGCTGTCGCTGCACACACACCCATGCTGATTTATCCGCATGAACTCGACCAAGCAGGGAATGCAAGCCGCGTTGTTTTCCATCACCTCGGTCGCGCAGGAACGCTGCGAGACAGCGCGCAAAGGATCGAAGAAGATATCAATGCGGTGCTCGCAGATGACACGATCCGACTGGCGTGCGCGCGAATGAAAGGACGGTTCGACAACGAAGACCCCGACCAAATTATCGATGATATTTTGTTGGATCAGAATGTGATAGGGAATGCCAATTCTTTGATCTGACGTCGCCTTACGGTGCCGATAAATCAGTGCTTTCGGACGCTATCGATATGTGCTGATCGAAGTGGTTCGGGAAATTTGCCAAACCTTTCGATTGCGATAGTTCCGCGCGTAAGCGTATTGTAGGCATAAATTTGGCGTAAAAGGCCCTTTAACAATGACCGCAATAGAACCCCGCTTAGCGGCTCATACGTCTGATGTCGAAACCCTCCCCATTAAACGCATTAATGAAGCGTTGAAAGCGTATCCCGCGTCGCAATGGCGGCAGGCATGGTCTGAGGCTGCTGAGCTTGGGCTTTTTCGTGGGTTTCTGCCCGTCAAATACGGTGGAGCGGGCCAAACCGCCGCCGAATTTGTTGATATCATGATGCAGCTTGGTGATCGGGTCGCGGACAATGGGTTGACCATGGGCTTGAACGCGCACGTTTGGACGGTTCAACATGTGCTGGCAACCTTTGGGTCTGAAAGTCAATGCGCTGCTTATCTACCTGCCATTACATCGGGTCGGATGTTGGGCGCGTTTGCCTTGACAGAAACCGGAGCAGGGTCGGACGCCATGAAGATGGCGGCGCATGCCCGAAAGCATGCGGGCGGTTACGTTATCAATGGGGCCAAAGCACTGATTGGGATGGGACCCGTCTGTGATATTGCCATCGTTTTCGCGACCACTGCGCCGGAACGTGGCAATTGGGGGATATCCGCCTTCTTGGTCGAGGCGGGAGACATCGGTTTCATCCGGGCCAATCCACAGGAAAAGATGGGATTAACCACGCTACCGATTGGTGCGCTGATGTTTGAAGACTGCTGGGTCCCTGAAGACCGACTGATCGGCCCTGCCGGCGCGGGTGCGCAGATCATACAAGCTACACTAGACTGGGAACGCTGCTTTATTCTTGCGCCGCATGTCGGCGCGATGGCGCGGCAGTTGCGTGACTGTATGCGTTTCGCTGAGCGGAGAGATGTTTTTGGATCGCCGGTTATTGCCTTCCAGTCCGTTTCAAACAGGCTTGCTGACATGCGCCTGCGCCTGGAAACGTGTCGGGCGATGTTGGCGCGGGGCGCTGCCCTTTATGATACAGAACAGCCTCTGTCACAATTCGCTTCGATGGCAAATTTGCATGTGTCAGAGGCATTTTTGGCATCTAGCATGGACGCGCTGCGCAACTTTGGTGGGGCAGGATATCTGGATGGCGCGCAAGCAGGCACCGATGTGACAGATGCACTGGGTGGCGTGATCTATTCAGGCACGTCTGACATCCAAAGACAAATCGTGGTCAAACTGGAACAGCAAGCAATGCGGCAAGCCCAGCGGCGTGAGCGCAAAGAATGAAAGGTAGAGAGCTTTATTTTCTCTGCAGCATCCTCGCGTTTCTTTTTTCAGCCGGTGCTGGCAAGATAGCGTGGGCTCACAGCTACAATGAAAGCTACGTTTACTTTGACGTCACTGAAACAACGTTGGATGGTCGCATTGAAATGACGTTGCGCGATCTTGCGCGCGTTTTATCCGGCGCTGCCGAGGAACGCCCCCCGCTGACCGAGGCTGAAGTGCTACCGCAGCAGGACACGTTTTTTTCCTACTTCGCGGAAAAGCTGACCATAGTGTCTGGGGGCGAGCGCTATCCTGTCGCTTTTAAAGACGTCAGCTTTCTACCGACGTCCGTTGGGATCTTTGCCAAATTTCATTTCTCAATCCAAAACTTGGAGGCCACGCCGATAACCATCGACGTGTTTTACGATGCAGTCTTCAACGATATCGATCCTTTACACCGAGGGTTTGCTCTTATCGGGAGCAACACGCGCAACGGGATGGCGGAAAATGAAGCGTATATCAGCCTGGTCTTTGCGCCAGGGGACAGCGCAAAGCAGCTTTATCTCAACGACCAACCCACAGACGAATTGATAAAGACCTTCGTCGAGCGCGGGTTTTTGCACATTTGGTTTGGGTCGCACCACATGCTGTTTTTAATTGCCGTGCTCTTGAGTTCGGTGATGAGGGTGCGGGATGGTGCCTGGGAACCCGCCGAAAGCTTGATGATAAGCTTACGCGGTGTCGGACTGATCGCGATTGTTTTTACGCTTGTCCATACCGTCACGCTCAGTGTTGCGACCTTTAGCGAGATTGCTTTGCCTCAGATGCTGATCGATGCGATGATCTTGAGTGCGCTACTGGTCGCGGCACTTCGAAATTTTTACCCAGTGCGCCAGGTCGGTACATGGAAAGTCGTGTTTGTCTGCAGTCTTTTTCAGGGTTTCGCTTTTGCAAATGCATTGGACGCATTAGGGCCGGATCCGGCGCGCGAAGCCTTGGGCATTGCTGCGTTTGTGATCGGCAGCGAACTTGCGCATCTGGCGATCATGATCGCGCTCTTCCCGCTTTTTTTTGGACTGCGTCGGTTTATGATCTACCGCACAGCAGCATTACAGGGGGGATCAATCGCGTTGATTGCAGTTGCGATGTTTCTATTTGCCCAACGTACAATGGGTGGTTTCGCCTAGGTTTTGAGAGGGTCGAATGGGATTTGCAGAACTGACCCAAAGCGTTTTTCTTGACGATGCTTTGAGCCATTGGGCGATCCACGCACCTCACGCTGAAGCGCTGCGCTCGGGTGAGCGTGCGATAAGCTATGAAACGCTGAACAAGATGGCGGATCGTTTCGCTGGCTTTTTGCTTTCTCAAGATGTTCAAATCGGGGACAGGGTTGCGATTTGCTCGGCAAAATCGGCGGCTGCAATCGCGGCGCTTTACGGCGCGCTACGGATTGGTGCCATCTATGTGCCGATCAACCCTTTGGCGCCAGAGGGACGGATGCGCAGTGCGCTGAACAAGACAGAGCCGAGCTGCATTTTCGCAGATGATCTGCGACTGAAGCGATTAGAAGATCTTGGCGCTTCCTACTTCATTGCCGGCCTTTCAGAGGTGCTTCAACTCGAATGCGACCGTGCCCCGCAAACACTTCGGCAATCACAGCGTGCGCCGACGGATGGCGCGTATATCCTCTTGACATCAGGCACTACAGGAGAGCCCAAGGGCATTTTACATACGCATCAAAGCGGGATGGCCTACGCGAAAGCGGCGGCCGATATCTGTGCGCTGTCATCAATAGACCGTGTCAGCCACCACACGCCATTGCATTTTGACATGTCTATCTTTGACATTTTCAGCACGGCGCAAGCGGCGGCTTGCGCGGTTCTGATCCCAGAGAGCCACACAAAGTTCCCCGCGAGCCTATCGAAGATGATGGAAGAGGAACGCATCACCGTTTGGTATTCGGTGCCATTCGCATTGACCCAGCTCGCAACACGCGGCGCTTTGGTTGAGCGAGATCTTTCCGCTCTGCGCGTTGTGATGTTCGCTGGTGAGCAGATGCCTCCTTCGACGATTTCTGCCTTCGCTGCCCATGCTTCTAAGGCGGTTTTTCTTAACGCCTATGGCCCGACCGAGACAAATCACTGCACGACAGCACGCTTTACGCATGACATGCTAGACGGGGTTACAGCACTGCCGATTGGCTTTCCCAATGACGGCGTCATCACCAGGATTGGCGCAACAGAGGTGCATGAGGAAGAAGGTGAGTTGCTGGTCGCTGGGGATCAAATCATGCAGTCTTATTGGCAAGACGACCCCACAAGTTCAGAGCGGATGGTGGTTTTGCCAGATAGCATGGGGATCCCGCGTCAGTTCTATCGCACGGGGGATATCGTGCGTTTAGATGACACAGGTGCATTTGTTTTGATCGGGCGTCAGGATCGGCAGGTGAAAGTCAGAGGCTACCGGGTCGAGCTAGATGAAATCGAACTGGCTTTGACGAATACGCCCCAAGTAAAGGAAGCGGCCGTCATGATTTCAGAGGATGTGATTTGCGCGTTTGTCGCAACCCATCCGGGATGCGAAGTAGATAGCGTTACGGACTACATATCGGATATCTTGCCTGCTTACGCGATCCCTGAGAATATTTTGCACGTGCCGCATCTCGCACGCACGTCCACGGGTAAGGTTGATCGGAAGGCTTTATTGGAAGCGCTGAGGTGTGGTCATGCTGCCTGAGAGTGAAAAGGATCCACTGAAGGCGTTCATTGAACAGACACTGCTCGGCGGGCAAAGCGTGACCGATGACGAAGATTTGTTAATGACAGGAAGGCTGGATTCGCTGGGCGTGATGTCTTTAGTGGCCTTCATCGAAGAACACTACGCGATGAAGATACCATTTGGTGACGTGGTGATAGAGAACTTCGTCTCACTCTCCGCCATGTCAGCCTATATCGCGACAAAGCAGGAACAGTCTTGATGCCCGGCACCCCTCCGTCGCGGGCACCTTTGTCGGAGAGCCAAAAGCGTTTTTGGCGCGGTCATCAACTTCGTCCGAATGCAGCGCTGTACAACATGGGATGGCGCTTTGATTTGTTGTTGCCGATCGACGCGGCGCTGTTTGATCAAGCATTGCGCCACGTGATTGGCGGTAGTGACATCTTGCGAGCGTCTTTCGGTGTTGAAGACGGCGCGCCGTTTCAAGTCATCTCCTCACAGCGCCTCGATATCAGTGAAACAGTCGACCTGAGCCAAGTTGGCGATGCCACTACCCAGCTAAATGCGTTGATTGATGAAAGTCTTCAGACACCTTTTGATCTTTCAAGAAGCGCGGGCCGCCATCGCCTGATTAAGTTGCGCGAAGATCACTGGGTTTGGCTTATGTGCCATCATCACATTGTCTGCGACGCGCAGTCTGATGCGCTGATGTTTCGGCGGGTATCAGAGACCTACACCGCGCTTATCGCTGGTGAGAAATCAGCAATTGGCGAGACAGAAAACTATTTTAGCAGCCCGCCATGCACGAATGTTCACGGGTCGGTCGAGAAAATGCCGACCGTGTCAACCGCGACTTATCCTTACGGGGCGCGAAGAAAAGATGACGCGATATCGCTGCGTGTACTAATGCCTTTGGATGAGGATGTATACGCGCAGCTTGAGCGTGTCATTCAAACGGATGAGTTTCGATTGTTCACGCCAGATCTATCTCGACTGTCCGTTTATCTGACTGCCTATGTGGCATACATTTGGCGTGTCACGGGGGATGACACTGTTTGTATAGGCCTGCCCGCGCACAATCGGCTGTCTCAAGCTGATCGCCAGACGCTTGGACTGTTCGTTGAAGTGCTTCCCTTTACCGTTACGGTCTTTGATGAGGATACGTTCTTGGATTTGCACGCGCGCGTGAAAGAAGCGCTCGGTCCATTTTTGAGATCCGCCAAACCCGGCGCAATCGCACAGGCGGATACGCGCCAAATTGTGGCGGTCCTGAATTTTATTCAGTCCAGTTTCGGCACTTTTGCAGGCTATGAAGCAGATGCAGAATGGGTGCACTGTGGTGCGCATGATCCAGAGCATGCCTTTCGGCTTCACGTCACAGACTTTAAAGGCTCGGGTAAGCCCAAGTTGTGCCTGGACATCAATGATGCGGTGTTAGAGCAGACCAACGCCTCAGATATTAGACTGCATTTTATGTCGCTCCTGCGCGCAGTGATAACAGACGCGCATCAGAGAGTAGCAAGGGTTCCCTTGGTCGCCGACCCCGCTCAAGCAGCGCTTATCACGGGGCCGGAAGAGCATGCAGACCCAAATAAAACGGTGCTTGATCTTTTTCGATCCAAAGTGGCGGCGTGCCCTGATGCCAAAGCTATTCGAAACGCCGACACGGCCGTTACATATGCGGAACTTGATCACCGTACCGATGTGATCGCTGCGGGGTTGCAGCAGCGCGGCGTCGCATTAGGGGACCGTGTTGGTGTTCACATGCCGCGTTCAATCGACTGCATTATGGCATTGATTGCCGTGTTGAAAGCGGGTGCCGCTTTTGTGCCGATTGCCGCGAATATGCCCCATGCGCGCGCTGCGCAGATATTGGGAGAGGCAGATGCTGCTGCTGTGATCTGCGCGCGAGCGACTAAAGAGGCTTTTCGTTGTCCGACGGTGTATTTTGATACGTTGCCTCAAGATGTGATGCCCGACCGCAGCGAGGTTTCGGCCCAAATGCTTGCCTATGTTTTGTTTACTTCTGGATCGACAGGTGTGCCGAAGGGTGTGGCCGTGTCGCACGCTGCGTTCACCCGCTATGTTCAGTGGGCGGCGTCTTCCTTCGCAAGCACCACTTTGGCCGCGGATTACCCTTTCTTTTCGTCCATTTCTTTTGATCTCACACTGACCTCTCTCTTTGTTCCTTTGATCACGGGGGGTGCTGTCGTCATCTATCCCGAGCAGTCGGAGGGCGACCTATCGGTACTTGACGTTTTTGCAGACGATGCTGTTGACGTTGTCAAACTTACGCCATCGCATCTCGCTCTGGTATGTCAACACGCCCAGCCCGTGAGCCGTATTCGAAACCTAGTATTGGGCGGCGAGAACCTGACCTCGGCGCTGTGCCATAAAGCGCGGTCTGTGCTTTCTCCGGATTTGCGCATCGTGAACGAATATGGCCCGACTGAGGCGGTTGTGGGCGCGATGAAACACTGGTTTGACCCTGCGCGAGATACGGATGCTTCGGTACAAATTGGCAAACCCGCAGAAGGTATGAGCATCAGCGTGCGGGACGCTGATTTAAATCTATGCCCAAAAGGCGTGGTTGGTGAGATAATTATCGGCGGTCGATTGGCGGAGGGGTATCTGGCGCAGACCGAATTGACCGCGCAAAAGTTTGTCGATGATCCTTTATGTGTCCAGGGGCGGATCTACCGCACCGGGGATCTGGGTCGCTTGGGTGAGGACGGCACCTTTGAGTATTTGGGACGCGCGGATCAGCAGATAAAACTGGGCGGCGTGCGCTTTGAAACGGCTGAGATCACGGAGGTGTTAAGCAAGTTACCAAATCTGCACCATGTTTTTGTTCACGCTAGCGCCGACGCTCGGTCTGAGCCTCCCGCGCCAAAGCAACATTGCGTTAAATGCGGTCTTCCCGATACCTACCCTGGTGCAGCGTTCTCATCGGACGGGCTCTGCGAGGTTTGCCGCGAATTTGATAGCTACAAAGATCGTGCTCAAGTTTACTTCAAGTCAGAAGAGGCGTTGCAACGCTGTATCTCTGACGCTGGTTCTCGGCGGACGGGGTCCTATACGGCGGTCATGATGCTGAGCGGCGGTAAAGACAGCACCTATGCTGCATATCGTTTGGGCATGCTGACACAGGACGTGCTCGCCGTTACGCTGGATAACGGGTATATCTCAGATCAGGCAAAAGCGAATATCGCGCGCGTCGCAGCGCACCTGGGATGGGATCACCGCTACCTGCGAACCAGCGCGATGAATGAGATCTTCGTCGACAGCCTGAATAAGCATGCCAACGTTTGCCAAGGATGTTTCAAAGCGCTGTATACTCTTGCGCTGCGCGTTGCGCATGCGGAGGGATGCCCATTGATCGTGACCGGCCTGTCGCGGGGCCAGTTTTTTGAGACCCGTTTGACGCCAGAACTTTTTCGCAAGCATGCGCCAACCTGCGCGGAATTAGAGGCACTTGTAAGCGCAGCCCGGCAGACGTACCACGGCGAGGATGATGCCGTTGCGCAGCTTTTGCAAACCCAGGATATCCAGCAGGGTAGGATGCTGGAAGAGATCGAGATTTTGGACATTTATCGCTATCTCGATGTGCCTGTCTCAGAGATTTACGATTTCCTTGCCGCGCAGACCCCTTGGAAGCGACCCAGCGATACAGGCCGCTCAACCAATTGTTTGATCAATGATGTTGGCATCCACATTCACAAAACGCGCGAAGGGTTCCACAACTACGCCTTACCGTATTCTTGGGATGTGCGGCTTGGTCACAAAACCCGCGATCAAGCAATGCATGAATTAAATGACGAGATTGATGTTACCCTCGTTCACGATATTCTAGATGAAATCGGCTTTGATCGGCATGCGAAAAGCGCTCCATCTCTAACCGTTTATGTAGCCGGCTCTGAATTGAGTGAAAATGCGGTATGGGCAGCGCTGCAAACCCATTTCCCACGCGAGATGATGCCAAAAAGCGTTGTGATTTTGGAAGAAATGCCACTGACTGTGAACGGAAAAGTTGATGTGACCAAGTTGCCGGTGCCGCGCGTCGGCCGCGCGCCAATGGTTTTCGACACCCCGCCATCGACACATATGGAAATCCGCTTGGCTGAGATATTGGTCGATGTTCTGGCGGTAGATCGGATCAGCAGCACCCAGAACTTTTTTGATATGGGTGTGGACAGTCTTGCCGCGATTGAAGTGGCGATGAAAGCGAATGAGCTTGGCATTGATTTGCGCCCAAACGCTTTGTTTGAGTTCAGGACGCTGAAAGATTTGGCAAAGAGCGTCGACGCGCAGGGGAGTGAGGAAACCTCTCATGAAGAGATTGATCTGCTCGTTGAGCTTGATGATGCTGATTTGGCCAGCATCGCGCGCGCTCTGAACTAAGATGGCGTTTCCTCTTGGGGTTACAGACATCCTTCCTCTTACGCCCGCGCAGCGCGGGATGTTGTTTCATACTTTAGAAGCAACAGCGCCCCAAGGCACGTATGTCGCTGTCGTTACCTGTCAGTTGGAAGGGCAGCTTGACTCAGATCGCTTGCGCACAGCATTCACAGAGGCCGTTTTGGCGCGCGATGCCTATCGCGCGTGCTTTGTTTGGGAGGGCGTAAAACAGCCCGTGCAGGTGTTGCGCGAAGAGATCAAGCTACCCTGGTCACTGTGCGATTGGCGAGACACCAAAGATATCGATGATCGACTTGCGACGTTGGTCAAGATCGAGCAAGCGCGGAAATTCACGTTGACAGAGGCGCCTCTGATGGCGGTTAAGTTGCTTCAAATCGAGGACAACCGCTGGTGCTTGGTCTGGACCGTCCATCATCTGATCAGTGATGGTTGGTCAACGGGTATTGTTCTGCGCGACGTGCTACGAAGATACGCTGGCTTGCCAAGCGAAGCAGCAAAGGCCGCGACCCTCAAAAGCTATTTGAGTTGGTTGCGCAAAAATAAATCCCATTTCGACGCTACGTTTTGGCATCAGCAATTTGATCAGCTTGCCGCTCCCTCCCTGTTGCCAGAGCGGTTAGATATACCGGCAGCACCTGAACAAAAGCGCATTGAAGGGGCGCTGGGCGCACCGCTTCTGAGAGAAATCAAGGTGCTTGCGCAACACTTAGAGGTTACCACACATGTGGTGCTGTCTGCTGCCTGGGCCCTTGTGCTGCGCAGTGTGCTTCAGCAGGACGACGTGGTTTTTGGCCACACCAACGGCGGCAGGCCGCACAGCCTTCCCGGTGTCGATCTGGCAGCAGGAGCCTTTGTTAACACTCTGCCTTTCCGGGTGAAGATCGATCCGGGGCAATCGGTCGCCGACTTTATCAGGGAACATGGTCAGGCGCATCAACAACACGCGGACCATGCATTCGACGCGTTGGTCGATGTGCAAAAGTGCACCCCTTTGGCTAAAGGGACACCGCTTTTCGACACATTGTTTGTCAATGAGGGGATTTCTGTCGAAAGTCTTGAAGAAGGCCACCTGCGACTGACAGACATGCGGGTCTCCCAGTCCAGCAACTACGCGCTTGCCATGTTGGTCACGCCGCAAGGCGAAGGCAAGTTAGAGCTCTACTTCGATACGGCGAAGTATGCTGAGCATGCGGCTCGGTTGTGCGTTTTGCGGTACATTCAGACCTTGAAGGCGTTGAGCGCGACGGAGAGTATTTCTCTGCGTGATCTGGTTTGGCATGACGCTGCGCCGCCTGCGCTGCCGCCTCAGCCTCGAGCATTCGATCACGTCATCGACCGGTTTTTAGCCTGTGTCAAAAACACACCAGAAGCGCCTGCCGTGTCCGATCGTGCGGTGACATTGAATTATGCTGCGCTATGCCATCGCGCTCGGCAATACGCTCAGCTTTTGGACGGCATGGGCATTGGTGTTGGCGATCATGTGCCGATTGCCTTGCCCCGTGGTGCTGAAGCGATCGCAGCCTTTTTGGGTGTGATGATGACGGGGGCAGCTTATGTCCCGCTTGATTTGAGTTACCCGAGCGGCCGACTGGCACAGATCCTGCATGAGATCAGGCCGCACGTGATGATCGGGGCACTTGGCGATGATGTTATTCTCCAAGATCACCGCCCCGAGGAAGTGCATCCTGATGCGTTGGGCGCTGCTATGCCAATGTCGAAAGTTCGCCAAGGCCCTGAGACTTACGTGATTTTCACCTCTGGGTCCCAAGGCAGGCCGAAAGGTGTTGTCATTAGCCAAGCAGCGCTTGCTGCTTCGACAGGGGTGCGTGATCTTGTTTACGGCAGCACCCCTGACGCGTTTTTGCTGCTGTCCTCTCTTGCCTTCGATAGCTCGGTCGCTGGAATTTACTGGACGCTTACAACCGGTGGCCATCTTGTGATTGCTCCTCATCGGGCAGAGCAATCACCGATGGAGTTGGGTAATATGATCCGCGTGCATCAGATCAGCCATTGCCTGGCGCTGCCCAGCCTTGCAGAGGCGTTGCTGAGCATTGTGCCACAGGCGGATCTGGCCAGTCTGCGTGTGCTGATATCTGCGGGTGAAGCACTGTCGGGTGCTTTGGCTCAACTGCGGCGGAAAGTTCTGCCGCGTTGCCGTTTGGTTAACGAATACGGTCCGACTGAAGCGACGGTCTGGTGTACATCTTTTGATGCAACGACCCATCAGGGCGGTGAGGCTGCGCCAATAGGCAAGGCGCTCCCCAATGTGTGGGTAGGCGTCGTTGATCACGACTTGCGTCCCGTTGCTGAAGGAGAAACCGGAGAAATCGCAATCGCCGGACCCATCCTTGCAGAGGGATACCTGAACGACCCAGAGGAGACGGCGGCGCGTTTTAAAACCTTGGGCCCAAAGGGGCCGCGTGCCTATCTGACGGGCGATTTAGGACGGCGCGATGCAGCGGGTGACATCGTTTTCCTGGGCAGAAAGGACACGCAAATCAAAATACGTGGGCACCGCGTGGAGCTTTCCGAGGTTGAAGCAGCAGCGCGTTCTTTCGAAGCTAACATAAAGGTGCTCGCTTTCATTTCTCCTCAGCGTCCCGGTCATCAGATCATGCTTGCAGTAGAAACCAAGGATCCTAACTGGGTGAGCAATCCCTTACGCGAATACCTTCAGAAGGCGCTACCGTCAGCTTTCCAACCGCAAGACATAATTGTTATCGATCAGTTCCCTCACCTTCCAAACGGCAAGATTGATGGGTCAGCGCTGCGTCAAAAAGCAATGTCCGCAGCGCTGACAACGGCGCAGGTGAATGCCTCTGACACGGGCGGTCTGGAGCAAAAGCTTGTCAGAATATTTGCGGAGGTGCTGAGAACCTCTGTCTGCGATGCGCAGACAAATTTCTTCGAGGCGGGCGGCGACAGTTTGTCGACCCTGAGCGTTTACGCGCAAGCCCGCCAAAAGGGCATTACTATTTCACCGAGCGATCTTTTTTCATATCCGACGGCGGCCGCCTTAGCGGCACATGTCCGGTCTGAGGCTGGCAAAACCTATCAGCATGATGACAGGGGTATTTTGCAAATCGCGCATGCGGGATCCACTGGCACTGCCGCCTTTATCGTGCATGGTTCGATCAAGTTGTTTTTCCAGGTTGCGCGCGGGCTTGGCCCGGATCACCCGACGGGGTTGCTGTTTGGTCATCATTTCGCGGATCAGCAGCCCCCTTTCTATCAGACGATCGAGGCAATGACGGAAGAAGCGCTGGGTCAAGCGGAAAGACTAAAAGCACAAGAGGCGCTGGTTCTCGTGGGATTTTCCACTGGCTGCGGGGTGGTTTTGGAGATGGCCCATCTGTTGGGGTCGGATCGGGTGAAAGCACTGGTGTTGATTGATCCACCGTACAATCTGCTGGGAAGAGAGCCGAGTTTGCAGCCCAGCCGCTTTCGGTTGGGGACGTTGCCTTATCAGCGGGCCAAACTCGCGTTGCGCCGCCTGAGGTATTTGGTTCGCGTGCCACAAGCACGGCGCCGTTACCTCGCAAATCTGGAAGACGATGCGCTCCGTATTGCCGGGATACGGATCGCATATACGGAGGCGCTTGCACGATACCGGGTGCCCAAGCTCACCATTCCAGCGCATATCCTGTTAACTCCCGGCAACCCTGCGATGCGGCGAGGCGATACACTGGACACGCATTTGCCCAATAAGTCGTTGCACCACACCGCAATGAGTCACGAGGATCTTTTGCATTCGCAAGACAGCCTTTTGCAAATTGCCGAACTCATTATTTCTGCTTGCACGACTGATGATTTTAAGCAGGCGGCGAAAAATACATGAGGTGACGCTGATTTCGTTCACGTGAACCGCGTCCGAGGTGGGGTGAAGAGCGGGTTGCGACTCCCGATGCGTGCAAGCCCCCCTCGCAGGTCGAGATGCGGCAACCGTATCGATAGACAGAACGCGGATGTTGCACTAGCAGTTATAGGGTGGCAAGTGCGACACTATGGTGCGTAAACGCGTTGATTGTCGCGTCAGTGAAGGCGGTGATGCGTTGTTAACTTGTGCCATACCAGGCGCCAAATCGTTGGGGTAAAGACATGAGATTGGCTCAGCATGTTGCTTTCGACAACGCGGAATTCACCCAGGTTTATTCGACCGCTGCTGATGTGCTGGACGCTCAACTTTGGAAAGTGGAGAATGGGGTTTTCCTGTCACCACTGTTTACGGCAGATGTCATCACCACAAATTGGAGTGCTTTTAGACCCGATGGCCTCGTGGCCTACGGCGGCCAGAACTTTGTGGAGCTATTGACAGCGCTCAACGCCGGATGGTCGAGCAGCTTTTTGACCTACCTTTCTTCCCGCGGTGCCTTAGAACACAATTTGTCGTTGGCTGGCGCGACAGCCCAGGATTTACAGGCAATCGCGGATGGCGAGCTGGATATTATCCCATTGATTTTAAACACCCTGCCTGCTGCTGTGAATGATCTGGTGAATAGTCAGCAAGGCTCTGGGCAGCTTTTTCAGTTTGTCGAAAATCAACTCGACCTGCTTTATTCAGAGCTTACCGAGGATCTTATCGGGGCACTGCCGGGCATTGGTAGCGCGGTAAACACCTTCTTTCTCGGATATCGAGAGGGCGATCTGCGGCAATACGAAAGCGGCTTTGAAGGAGACGTCTCGGGTTCGGTCTTCTCAGATGTCTTTTTTCTGAACGCGCAAAGCAATGAAATCGACGGTGGTTCATCAGGTGATTTGTTTTTCGGTGTCGCCGGTGACGATATTTTGAGCGGGGGTGCCGGCATTGACCATCTTTTTGGTGGTGAAGGCTCCGATACGCTCACGGGCGGCGCTGGCGATGATAACCTCTCTGGCGGTGCAGGTGACGCGGACACAGCGCTATATTCCGGTGATCTGGGCAATTTCACGGTGGGTTTAGATCGCTTTGGCGTTACTTCGGTTCAAGACCGTACAGGTGCGGAGGGCAATGATCGGCTGATCGGTGTTGAGACTTTGAACTTTGCTGCGGGAGCGTCGATTTTCTCAGACGGGGCGATTGATCTTACCGAGTTTGGTCAGATCGCGAGCCTTTCTGGCGCAGAGATTACCGAACTTATCGAGCTTTACGTCGCTTATTTTGATCGTGCGCCGGATGCAGTCGGTTTGAATTTTTGGGGGAGCGCTTTTGCAAGCGGGACTTCGTTCGACCGGATAGCGGAATTGTTTTTGGAGCAGCCCGAGACCCAGGCACTGTATCCAGAGAACGTCACCAATTTGGCGTTTGCGCAGCAAGTATACCAGAATGTTCTGGGTCGTGATCCTGATCCGGCGGGTTTGTCGTTTTGGGTCGGTCAGCTTGACAGTGAAGCGGTTGGACGCGCGACTTTCATCCGAGAAATATTGAAGGGCGCCAAGTCGGAGGCTCCGGCTGAAAGCACCCCGGATGAGATTGCCTTGCGCCAGGGCGATCAAGCCTATCTTGCTGAAAAGACTAATATCGGTGGTCAGTTCGCCGTCGTGAGTGGTTTGTCAGATGTGTCAGATGCAACGGCGGTCATGGAGCTTTTCATTCGCGGAGATGCCGCATCTGGCCAAGCAGCGCTCACGCGGATTGCGACCGAACTGGAGCAGGCAGAAGCTGCAAACAGCGGTGAATTTCTAATGCCGCTGATTGGCTACGATAATTTCGATTTTGGTAGCGATCTTTTTGGTTAGATGACCTCGCCAAGGCAATTCAGCATTTCAGAGCAGCGGTTTGGCTGTAAAGGCTATGCAACAGTCATATCCCTGGTTAACGTAAAGGAATGAGTGCCGTAAACCACAATTGGAGTTGATCGCGATGTCCGATTTTGAAGCGCCCCTAGCAGAACTTTACATCGGATATTACGGGCGCGCACCGGAACCGATTGGCTTTTCCTTTTGGGTGGGGGCGCTTGAAAATGGTTTTTCTGTCGACGCTGCCGCTCAGGATTTTGCCGGTCAGCCTGAGACGTTGGCGTTGTATCCTTTCCTTGAGGCACCGGACACCAATGGATTAGAGACTTTTCTAGCGACCGTTTACCAAAACCTTTTTGGGCGCAGCACTGATGCTGCCGGGCTATCGTTTTGGTCTGGTGCCATTGAAGGAGGGTTGCCGCTCGGCACTGCCATTCTTGAGATTATCAGAGGGGCCGCGCCTGCAGATCAGGATGCTTTAGCGAATCGGGTCGCATTAGCGATCCAATGGCACGACTTTGCGCTCGTCGAACCTGATTTCGTCTTGGAAGAAGCCGGGAAAGAAGCGGCACGCGTTGCTTTGGCATTGGTCACGCCCGATGCCGCATCCGTTGCCGAAGGATCAGCCGCGCGAGACATCATAGAAGCGTATTTTAACGACGCGCCAACGCTGTCGATCAGTGTCTTAGACAACGTTCTGCTTGAGAATATCGATACGACATCCCCCGTCAAAGTCGCGGATATAACGGTAACAGACGATAATTTTGGCACCAATCAGCTGACCTTGAGCGGTGCAGACGCCGGCTTGTTTGCCCTTATTGGATCAGAGGTGTTTTTGAAAGCGGGCGTAACCTTGGATTATGAGAGCCGCGCCCTGCTGGATCAGAGCCCCGCGCCAATTGATCTGAGCGTTGTTCTCGACGACCTCGACACGCCAGGTGGACCGGATGCAAGCCAATCGCTTGGCCTCACCGTTGGAAATGTGAATGAAGCGCCGACTGTATCGCTCAGTGCGACAGTATCAGAGCTATCGCAGACGCTCGGCACAAGCGTTCAGATCAAAGTGGCCGATATCACCGTGACAGATGATGCGACAGGCTCCAATGACCTGAGCCTATCTGGCGATGACGCCGCCCTTTTCGAACTGATCGGCTCCGAACTCTTTCTCAAGGTGGGGACTGCGTTGGACCCGGCGACAGACGCGCAGCTTGACGTCACTGTCGTTGTCGACGACGCAGCCGTAGGCAGCAGCCCCGATGATACGGCTAGTCTGAGTTTGCCCGTGACGGGGGTTAATCAGGTGCCCAGCGTATCATTGGCCAATGCCTCGATGAGTGTTTCAGAGGGGCTGAATACCTCTGCCCGAACCAAAGTCGCTGATATCGTCATCACGGACGATAGTTTTGGCACTAATACGTTGAGCCTGACCGGCGTGAATGTGCAACAGTTTGAAATCGTGGGATCAGAATTGTTTCTCGCGGCGGGTGCGGCGCTTGATTTTGAAACTGAGCCCAATCTGAATGTCACGATCATCGTTGACGATCCGGCCATTGGAGCGAGTGTCGACGGATCTGTCGATTTCACTCTCTCGATTGTCGATGTGAATGAACTGCCCAGGGTCTCTGTCAGCAGCGCGGTCACGGTTCTCGCAGAAGATACAGATACGTCAACACGTGTGAAAATCGCAGATATCACTGTCGATGACGACGCGCTGGGCACCAACACTCTAAGCCTTTCGGGCGGCGATGCACCGCTTTTTGAGATTGACGGAACAGAACTTTTTCTCAGAGCGGGCAGCACGTTAGACTTTGAAACCGTGCCGAGTTTTGACCTGTTCGTCGAAGTTGATGATCCTGCTTTCCCGGGTCCTGCTGACGACACGGCGAGCGTTTTTCTGACTGTTTCAGATGTAAACGAGGCACCCTTCGTGGCGCTTACCTTGGCAAGCACAGAGATTCCCGAAACGCTTGATACCTCAAATGCCTTCCAGATTGGGCTATTTACCCTCGTCGATGACGCGCTCGGCACAACGGCCACGACCATCAGCGGCCCTGATGCTGCGTTTTTTGAAATCATCGGTGACAGGCTTTTGCTCAAAGCGGGGACACCATTGGATTTCGAAACCGACGACAGGCTTGATATCACGGTGTCTGTCGACGACCCCAGCCTCGGCACCGGGCCTGAATTTATCCAGTCGGTTACGTTCAGCATCACCGATGTGAATGAGCCCGCCGATATTCAGTTGCTCAACAGCGTCACCAGTGTGAACGACGCGTTATCCACCGCAACATCAATCAAGATCGCAGATATTGTGATCACCGATGATGACACCAATCCGAAATCACTCACTTTGTCGGGCTCGGATGCACCGCTGTTCACGATTGTGAACGACAATGCGCTGCATTTGAGAGCTGGGGCGCGGCTGGATTTTGAACGCAACCCGCAATTAGACGTGACAGTTGAGGTAGATGACCCAACGCTGCCCGGCGCGCCGGATAACAGCGCCAGCCTTAGCATCCCAGTTGAGCTGGGACGCTTTGGTTTGACCAACCCAGAAAGTGGCGACGGTGGTTTTGTGGTCAGCGGCAGCGCAGCCGGCGATGAATCTGGCTTTGCGGTGTCCAACGCGGGCGATGTGAATGGCGACGGGTTTGAGGATCTGATCATTGGCGCTGTCTACGCCGACCCGGGCAGCCGCAGCGAAGCTGGCACCAGCTATGTCGTTTTTGGAAAGACAGATGGGACTGCGGTTGATCTTGCTGACGTTGAACAGTCTGTGGCCAATGGCAAGGGTTTCGCGATCAACGGTGCCAACGTTGAAGATTTTTCGGGCGTTTCGGTTAGCGGGGCAGGTGACGTAAACGGCGACGGTCTTGCTGATCTCATCGTGGGTGCATCAGGTGTTGACCAATATGGAGATAGATCCGGTGGCAGCTATGTGGTTTTCGGCAAATCAGACAGCACTACCGTTGAACTGTCGGATGTCGCTCAGAATGCAGATGGCACTGGTTTCGTAATTTATGGAACGACAACTGGGGATGTGTCTGGAAGGTCGGTAAGCAGCGCAGGTGACGTGAATGGTGACGGTCTTTCAGACCTCATTGTGGGTTCACCCGGGTCTGATCAAAACGGAAACGATGACAGCGGCGCCAGCTATGTCGTTTTTGGGAAAACCGATGGGCAGCTTGTCGACCTTTTCTTTTTTGAAGAGGGGAGGAGCAACACACAGGGTTTTGCGATCACTGGCGCCTCGGAAGAAGATAATTTAGGCAGCTCCGTCAGCGTGGCGGGCGACGTGAACGGTGATGGGCTCGACGATATCATTATTGGCGTATCTTTCGCGAACCCTAACGGTAATCCTTATGCTGGGGTGAGTTACGTCGTATTTGGTAAAACCAACTTTTCCGCAATTGAGCTTTCCGCCGGTCTCACCAACAGTCAGGGTTTTGCCATAAACGGCGCTAATCAGTATGATTTGGCTGGCCGAAGTGTCAGCAACGCAGGTGATGTAAACGGCGATGGCTTTGATGACCTGATTGTTGGTGCGTATGCAGCGGATCCCGATGGCAAGACTGCTGCGGGTATAAGCTATGTGGTCTTCGGGGGCAGTAACGTTACGACTGTCGAGCTTTCCGCGGGTTTGGGCGGCACTGATGGGTTCATAATAAGAGGTGCCAGTGCCGGGGATTATTCCGGTATAAGCGTTAGTTCTGCGGGTGACGTGAATGGGGACGGTTTAGACGATCTGATCGTAGGCGCCTCTGGTGCAGGCAGAATTCCAGCTTCCTTGACAGCTTCAAGTTTTGTCATTTTTGGCAAAAGCGATGGAACAACAGTAGAATTATCGGACGCGGAAAATGGCCAAGGCGGGTTCGTAATAACCAACAACGACCCCAATGATTTCGCCGGTAGAGCCGTGCATGGTGCGGGAGACGTCAATGGGGATGGCTTTTCCGATCTGATTGTTGGCGCAATTTTTGATAGCTTTAACGGCACCTATGCTGGCGCTAGTTTTATTGTCTTTGGCGGTGACTTTAACAATGCCACAACAGAGGTTGGTACTACGGGCGATGACACGCTCACCGGCACATCGGCCGTGGATCGCCTTGTGGCTGGCACTGGGAATGACACGCTCATCGGCAACGGCAGCGCAGATGTGATGCGCGGCGGTGCGGGCGATGATGTTTTCATCATCAGCGATTTGACGTTTGCCGATATCGACGGGGGCACCGGATCTGATACCTTGGCGTTGGCGACTAACGGTCTTGTCTTGGATCTGACCGTGCTTGACAACACCTCCCTCAGTGGGATTGAGCGCATCGATTTGCGTAGCAATATCAACGGCCTGACACTTGATGAGATAGAAGTGCAGCGGCTGTCTGACACATCGAACACGCTGCGCGTACTCAGCGATGACAACGATACGGTGACATTCGCGGGCGGAAATTTCGCTTTTGAAAGCACGGTGACGGATGCCGAGGGCATGTTTGATATCTATCGCAGCTTGGACGGTGAGGCCCGCGTTGAAGTATCGCGAGAAACTTCTGTTATCGGTGCCGTGGTTGCCTCCGTTGAACTCTCCGAACTGGAAAGCTCGTCTGACCCACGCGGCTTTGTCATGAATGGCGCGAGCGCTTTTGATTATACTGGACAGTCTGTCAGCAATGCGGGTGATGTTAACGGCGACGGGTTTGACGACCTAATCATCGGCGCATTTGGGGCGGACCCCGATGGCAAGTCCAGAGCGGGTATAAGCTATGTCATCTTTGGTAAAACGGATGGCGCGGTCATTGAACTGTCGGACGTTGTCACCTCTTCGACAAACAGTATTGGCTTTGCGATCAAAGGGGCTGATCAAGGTGACTACTCCGGTACTTCTGTAAGTGGCGCAGGTGACGTCAACGGTGATGGGTTTGCCGATTTGGTTGTTGGTGCGTTTTATGCTGATCCCGATGGTAGAGCTTACGCTGGTGTCAGCTACGTCGTTTTCGGAAAATCTGACGGCAGTGAAGTGGAACTGTCCGATGTCGAGAACGGGCAGGGTGGTTTTGCGATAAAGGGTGCATCTGCATTTGACTACTTAGGTATCTTCGTGTCGCAGGCAGGTGATGTGAATGGGGATGGGCTCGACGACGTCATCGTCGGCGCGGCTAGAGCTAACCCGAACGGAAACGTCGATGCTGGCGCAGGCTACGTTGTGTTTGGGAAAACAGATGGCAACAGTGTTGAGCTTTCAGGGAACTCGCTTTTGACAAACAGCGAAGGTTTTGTGATTAACGGTGAGTCTGCCTTTGATAGGGCTGGTCGCGCTGTCAGCGCTGCGGGCGATGTTAATGGCGACGGCCTTTCGGATTTGTTGATCGGGGCCCCGGGTGCTGATGTAAACAGTCTGAGCGGTGCGGGCGCCAGCTACATTGTGTTTGGAAAAACCGATAGCGCCCCGATTGATCTTTCCAGCGTTCAGTTATCAAGCGATTTGAGCGGTGGCTTCGTAGTGAACGGGTCTAGCATCGGTGAGGCTATTGCCCAAGCTGTAAGTGCGGCGGGGGATGTGAACGGCGATGGTATAGCCGACGTCATTGTCGGCGCGCCCTCCTCTGCTCCAGATGGGAATGGCGGTACCAGCTATGTAATATTTGGTAAATCTGATGGCTCTTCGGTCGAATTGTCAGATGTGCAAAGCGGCCAAGGTGGTTTTGCCATCAATGGCGCTGCTTCTGGAGATGACTCTGGTCGCTCTGTCAGCTCAGCGGGCGACGTAAACGGTGACGGATTGAGCGACCTAATTGTTGGTGCCCGCTTCGCAGACGCTAACGGCAATCTCAGAGCGGGTGCAAGTTACGTCATTTTTGGAAAGACGGACACTGCAGCGGTAGAATTGTCTGACGTAGAGGAAGGTCGAGAAGGATTTGTGATCAACGGCGCTTCTGCCTATAATATTTCTGGCGTTTCTGTCAGCGCCGCAGGCGATGTGAACGGCGATGGTTTTGATGATCTGTTAGTCGGAGCAACGGGTGATGATCCAAATTCGACCAGCAGCGGCGCAAGTTTTGTCATCTTCGGTGGCAACTTCACCGGCGCCGCAACCCAGGTAGGCGGGGCCGGCGCGGATGTGCTGAGCGGTACAGACGGCGACGATAACATCTTTGCAGGTACAGGCAACGACACCCTTCGGACCAGCGCTGGTCAAGACCGGCTGTCAGGCGGTAACGGTGCGGACGAATTCGAGTTTTTGAACGTGACCGGTCAAACCGAATTGATTGACTTTGTGTCTGCCGAGCGCGATCGGATGGACGTGAGCGCCTTTGGCTTCGGCAATTTTGCGTCTTTACAAGCTGTGTTTTCCGCGGACGGTTTCAGTGGCGACAACACCCGGATTGATCTGGATGCAGATACCTCCGTCATCGTCATCGGCGTGGCGGTTGATGACCTGACATCGGGTGATTTCATTTTGTAGCCTGATCTTGGATGTATGCTAAAGCCTGGGCCTTAAATCGTATACACCCCGTCCCCTATCACCGTCCCGCTCAACAAGCCATGGTGGTCCGCACCATTCCGCCTCCGAGCAGCGGCGGTAAGTCGGTTTTTACAAAGTGTCTTCGGTTTAAGGTCTGACACTGTAGTAGGCCAGCGCGAGTCTATTTGACTAAAGCTGGCGACACGTTGCTTAAGGTCTATTTCGGTCCTCATAAAGGAGAGCGACGAGATGGCGAAAGACGGCTTCACGCAGATGATAGACGACAGCAACACTTTTTTCACCGCGTTGGCGAAAAACAACACCAAAGACTGGTTTAATCCACGCAAGGAATACTACGTCGAAAACATCAAAAAACCGGCGGAGTTTTTTGCCGATCTTCTAGCCGATGATTTCAGTCGTCTGTCTGGGCAAACACAAAAGCCAAAGGTGTTTCGAGTTTATCGCGATGTGCGTTTTTCGAAGGATAAGACACCGTTGAACGCCCATCTCCATGTTCTTTGGTCCCCTGTAACAGAAAATCCTTTTGCACCGGCATTCTTTTTTGCCTCTGAACCCGGTCATATGTCGGTGGCCTTTGGGTTTCCTTCATTCAAAGGAACAGCGCTCACCCGCTTCCGCGCTTTCGTTGATCGATGGGGTGATGCCTTGGACGAGGCAGTCGATAACACAGGGATGACTTTTTCATTTTGGGGTGCGCCGCCCTTGAAACGCGTGCCAAAACCATACGAACAAGATCATCCGCATGCTGAACTGTTAAAGATGAAAGGGCTGCTGTTAGGTTCCCCCATGGACGATCATTGGCGTGAGCAAGAGGGCGGTCTGCTCAGGGCCGTTCGTCAGAAATATGAAGCGACAGAACCGGTGCGCGCCTTGCTGGCAGAGAAGCTGTCTGCCGATGGCTGAATTGGGAAGCATGACTTTAGCGCGATGATCCCCGCAGCAGACGTTGAGCGGTCTCGCGGGCCAAGGCAACAGCGCCATCAAGCGCATTCCCCTCAGGCATAACGATATTGGTGGTAAGCGAGGGATTAAGATGAGGGATGTAAAGGGGGCCAATGCCGCCGGTGAAAGACAAAGGACCGCCAGTCGCGTAGCCTAAACTGTCCAAAGCCTTTTGAATATACTCTGCACCTTCCGCTACAATTGCTTTTGCAACGGGATCATGTGCATCAGCAGATCGCATCACCTGTGGCGCGAACATGGCGTAGTCTTTGGGTTTCGCACTGCTGCTCCACATGAAGATGTCAGGCGCGTGCCCAATCTCATCCAAGACGGTCTTTGTGCAGGCTGTATGCGTGATTAACCCATCCTCGGCCAAGACTGTTTCTTCTAATAAGCGACGGCCTAACCATGCGCCGGATGCTCTGTCAGAGAGGTGAAACCCCCAACCCCCGACAGCACGCATCTGCCCTGCCTTTTGTCTGGCGATGATTGTGCCTGTTCCAAGCGCCACGACGTGGCCGTCTTTGTCACCCAGAACGCCTCGGACGGTTGTCGTTCGATCCCCCGTTACCGTAGTTTTGCAAAAGGTGAACGCCGCTGCTGTTTTCTCGACCAGCGGCCCGTCATTCGTGCCGGCAACACCAATGTGTGCCACGATGCGGTCGGGTGATGCTGTTTCTAAACCTGCCTGGGTCAATGCGTTGTTTATGCACGTTTTAATGGTTGTGATGGCCCCGTCGAAATCGCTTTCGACGTTGCCCGGCCCCCCTTCGGCATAGCCCAGGATGCGTTGGCCAGGCGCGCTGACGGCAGCGCGACACCCCGTTCCACCACCGTCTACGCCCAAGATGAGGAGAGAAGATTTTTCGATCATATCGAAAGATATAAAGGAACCTGCAAGCGCATACAGGCGAAAAGGGCATTTGGCAAAGATGCGCTTTGCCAAGCGAGAGCGCTGTCGCTCTCACAACACACGGGTTCTACACGGGGTCATCCGCGCAATGTTGACGATGTTGAAAAATGAGCAAGTTAGCGCTAACATGCAAAGAAGTTAGGCGTAATGGGCGGAAAGGGCTGTGATGACGACGAATATTGCGATTAACGGATTTGGCCGCATCGGGCGCTGCGTGCTGCGTTCGTTGATCGAAACTGACGCGAATGACCTGCGTGTGGTTGCCATAAACGACTTGGCCGACCCGGGTACACTTTTGCATTTGCTCAAGTATGACTCGGTGCATGGTCGTCTGCCGGTTGAGGTGACGCTTGAGGGCGATATGCTTTGCCTTGGGAAGCATCGCATACGCATGAGCGCCGAGCGTGATCCAGCAAGATTAACCTGGCCGGACGTGGACATTACCTACGAATGCACGGGTCTGTTCACCTCAAGAGACAAAGCTTCAGCGCATTTGACGAATGGGAGCAAGCGTGTTCTCATCTCAGCCCCCGGCAAAGGCGTCGATCAGACCATTGTTTATGGTGTCAACCACAACGACCTTGGACCACAGGACGTCATCGTTTCTAACGCATCTTGTACGACCAACTGCCTTGCTCCTCTGGCTAAGGTTTTGGACGACGCTTTCGGCATTGAAACGGGTTACATGACCACAGTTCATGCTTTCACCGGCGATCAACCCAGTCATGACACCGCGCACCGGGATCTGTATCGCGGGCGGGCCGCATCCTTGTCTATGGTACCAACGTCAACCGGGGCTGCGGCTGCGATTGCGGAAGTGATACCACATTTGCAAGGTCGGCTTGAAGGGTCTGCCGTGCGTGTGCCCACGGCAAATGTCTCATTGGTAGATCTTTCGTTCATGCCCAAGCGCGCAACCACAGCTGATGAGGTCAACGCGACTTTGAAAGCCGCGGCAGAGGGCCCTTTTGCGGGCATTTTATCCTATGAAAGCGACCCGCTTGTGTCGATTGATTTCAATCATGATAGCCATTCTTCATGTTTTGCAGCGGCACAGACCAAGGTGACAGAAGGTGGGATGGTACGCGTCGTTAGCTGGTATGACAATGAATGGGGGTTTTCCAACCGCATGAATGACACCGCGCGTGTGATGGCTCAGTTTCTGGGAAAATCGTCTGCGCCGCTCAGGCTGTCCGCCTGAAACGACCCGATCTTTGTCCTTACGCAGAGAGGCGCCGCTAAAGCATCCGGCCTTAAACCTGATACACCCAGCTCCATATCAACAGCTTCTGCTGGGCTGCGCCGGTCCTCCCCCACTGCGCGGCGATAAGTCGTTTTGGCCAGGGTGCCTTAAATTAAAGGCCGGATCCTTTAAAGTGATGCTGCAGCTCGGCTTGCCTGATCATATTGACCAGAAATAGCGCGCAGGCTCGCCGCGATTTGGCGAAGATCTGCGCCCTTAATCTCCATACGGTTCAACCCGTCCAGGAAACATGCTTCTCGAATGTTGCGATATGCCTCGCAAAGCGCGTTGCCTTGTGCCGAGGTACGATAAAATACTTCCTTGCCGCGTTTGTTGGACATGACGAGGCCCGACTTGAGCAGTTTGCGAAGCGCATAATTGACCGTATGCGTGTCTTCGATGTTCAGTAAAAAGCAGATATCTGTTAGCCGCTTCTCTCGATCACGGTGATTGGTGTTGTGCAGCACCAATATCTCAAGCGGTGTCAGGTCTGCGTTTCCTGCTGCCGCCATGCATCGAGACATCCAGCGAGTGAACGCGTTGTAGGCGATGATCATACCATATTCCAACTCGGAAGCTTCCCACCCGTCTCCCTCGGAAAGGTGGCGCGATGAAACGATCCGTCGCTCTGGAAGAGGGGGTGCGTTATCCGACATGGCCACTCCTTTCGTAGAGTGTAAACGCTAGCAAAATGACGACATTTTGCAAGTTTGCGCCTGGGGTATCGGCGTTGGCGTGTTTAGCTATCTGTTCGGCTGTCGAGCAGCGCGCCAACAATCGCCTTTGCGCTGTCACTGTCCCACTCTGCGTCACCGCGCAGCCGGGCAATTTCATTCCCTTCAGGGTCAATCAATACGGTGATGGGAAGCCCGAAGACCCCCATTTCGCTTGCGAGCGCCTGCTTGGGATCTTGATGGCGTGGAAGGCTATCGATCCCCGCTTCTTCGAAAAATTTCATGATGCCAGCAGGTGAATTGCGTCCCGCTGCAATCGTCAACACTTCGAAATCAGCGCCGCCGAACTCTTTTTGAAGAGCATTTAACTGCGGCATTTCTTTCCTGCAGGGCGCGCACCAGGTGGCCCAGAAGTTCACCAATACGTATTTGCCTTGGTAATCGGCCAACGTTGTTTTGCCGCCGTTATCCTCCAAGTCAAAGGCGGCGGACGATGTGGGCTTTGGCGCTGCATGAATGACGAGTTTTTTCATGTCGCCTTCACGAAGGGCTGCGATGTCAACCGTATTCGCCAGCGCTGCGTTTGCACTGGCTAAAAGGGCCGTATAAACGATGGAAACGATAAGATTTTTCATCTGCTCCTCCGAGGATTCAAAATGACAGACGCGACATCGAATGAGATGTGGGGAGGCCGGTTCACCACTGGTGTCGATGCGATCATGGAGGCAATTAACGCCTCAATCACTTTTGACCAGCGGATGGCCGCACAAGACATCCAAGGCTCACGCGCTCACGCCGCGATGCTTGCCGCGCAAGACATCATAAGCAGTAGCGATGCTGATCTGATCCGGGAAGGTTTGCTCACAGTATTGTCAGAGATTGAAAGCGGCTCCTTCACTTTTTCAGCCGCTTTGGAAGATGTTCACATGAATATCGAGGCGCGGCTAAAAGACATCATCGGCCCGCCTGCTGGTCGCCTGCATACCGCGCGATCGCGCAACGATCAGGTCGCGACCGACTTTAAATTGTGGGTACGTGGTCAATGCGATGCCTTGGAGACCAGTTTGATCAGACTGATGCAGGCGTTTTTAGATCAGGCGGAGGCAGGGGCAGACTGGGTAATGCCCGGTTTCACGCATCTTCAGACTGCGCAGCCCGTCACCTGGGGACATCACATGATGGCCTATGTTGAAATGTTTGGTCGAGATCTGAGCCGTTTGCGTGATGCCCGTGCACGGATGAACGAAAGCCCATTGGGTGCAGCGGCCTTGGCGGGAACGTCTTTCCCGATTGATCGCGATGCAACTGCCGCTGCTCTTGGTTTTGATCGGCCAGCCGCCAATTCCCTGGATGCGGTGAGTGATCGTGATTTCGCGATGGAGTTTCTGTCGTTTGCGAGCATCTGCGCCATGCATCTGAGCCGTTTCGCAGAGGAGCTGGTGATTTGGTCCTCAGCGCAGTTCCGTTTTGTGATGCTCTCAGATCGATTTTCGACAGGTTCCTCAATCATGCCTCAGAAAAGAAACCCGGACGCTGCCGAATTGATCCGCGCCAAGGTGGGGCGGATTTTTGGGGCGCAAACTGCGCTCATGCTGGTCATGAAGGGCCTGCCGCTTACCTACTCTAAGGACATGCAAGAAGATAAAGAGCAGGTTTTTGACGCAGCAGATAGTCTCATGCTGGCACTGGCCGCAATGGACGGCGTGGTGCGCGATATGACCGCGAACCGTGACACCCTTGCCGCTGCCGCCCAGGCGGGTTTTTCCACGGCAACCGATTTGGCCGATTGGCTCGTACGTGTATTGGGCATGCCGTTTCGGGAAGCGCATCACATCACCGGCAAACTGGTGTCACTGGCTGAAGCTAAGGAATGCGACTTGCCCGATTTAACCCTGGCGCAGATGCAAAGCGTCTGTGCAAACATTAATGATGGTGTTTTCGATGTCCTCGGTGTGGAAAACTCCGTCAACTCTCGTACTTCGTATGGTGGAACCGCGCCGGCACAGGTGCGTGTACAAATCGCAAGATGGAAAGGTTTGCTGAGATGAAGATCATTCCGATTGTGCTGATGATCTGTCTTTTGGCATCTTGCGGTGCTGATGGTGACCCTGAATCCCCGGTAGAGGCGCAGGTAAAGCGTGGAGCTTCGATGCTGACATGAAAGCCCTAGAAGCACTGATTTTCGTTTTATTTCTCTCGGCATGCACCCCGCCCCCATCTGAACGGGCCGATGGCGGTGCAAATGACCTGCGTCAGCAACCCTCTGCAACCGCAAGCGGCGTTCAGATATCGGGGTCTGTGACCGTTGGTGTAATGGGGAGTTTCTAAGATGTCATCGCTGCGCATTCTGTATCTGGCGCTTGCCTTATGGGGCACCGTACATCCGATGTACTACTTTATAACGTGGTTCAATGAAAACAGCTACAGCATCATGGCAATGGTCGATGCTTGGCATGTGAACGCGGCGACCAGTGGTCTGGTCTGGGATCTAACGGTTGCTGCGGTAAGCTTGACCATATGGATCATTGCGGAAGTGGCGGTGCGACGCAATTGGATTGCGCTCATCGCTATTCCCGCGACGTTTTGCATCGGGGTAAGTTGTGGCCTGCCGCTGTATCTTTTCTTGAGGTCTGCACCGCTAAAATAGCGGGCTGACCTCATTGCTGTGTTGGGCGAAACAAGATGGATCATTTTCTGTATCGAGAGGGCGCTCTATTCGCGGAAGACGTGCCCATAGCAGAGATTGCCGCATCCGTCGGCACGCCGTTCTATGTTTACTCAACAGCGACATTGCTTCGCCATTTTACTCTTTTTGACCAGGCGCTGGATTGGACTGATCACTTGGTTTGCTACGCGATGAAGGCAAACTCCAACCAAGCAGTCATTCGAACATTGGCCCAAGTTGGCGCCGGTATGGACGTCGTGTCTGGCGGAGAATATCGCCGCGCGCGTGCAGCGGGCGTACCAGGAGACAAAATCGTGTTCTCTGGGGTTGGCAAAACGCATGAGGAAATTCAACTCGCGTTGACAGGTGGCGTGCGTCAATTCAACGTCGAAAGCGAGTCTGAAATGGCGTTGATCAGTGCCGTCGCTGCAAAGACGGGACGCAATGTTCCAATCACCATCCGGGTGAACCCGGATGTAGATGCCCAAACCCACGCAAAAATCTCAACCGGTAAGTCGGAGAATAAATTTGGGATCCCGATTGCGCGCGCAAGAGAGGTGTATCGAAAGGCTGCAGCGCTTCCCGGTTTGGACGTGGTCGGTATAGATGTGCACATCGGCTCTCAGCTCACGACCTTGGAGCCGTACAAGCTGGCGTATGAAAAAGTTGCAGAACTCACCAAGCTGCTGCGCGAAGACGGGCACGGCATTCGTCGGCTCGACCTCGGCGGGGGGCTGGGGATCCCGTATGAGCGCAGCAATGCCGATCCGCCTCTGCCGTCTGATTATGGTGCGTTGGTAAAGGCCACGCTGGGTGATCTTGAGTGCGAGATTGAAATAGAGCCGGGTCGTTTGATCGCTGGCAATGCCGGTCTGATGGTGGCACGGGTGATTTACGTAAAGTCTGGCGAAGGTCGCGATTTTCTTATCCTGGACGGGGCGATGAATGATCTGATCCGCCCCGCGATGTACGACGCCTACCATGATATCGTACCGGTAGCTGAACCTTCACCGGGTGGGGAACAACGCCCCATCGACATTGTGGGGCCGGTTTGCGAGTCTGGCGATACATTTGCCAAGCAACGATTGATGCCGCCCCTCGCTGCGGGGGACTTGGTCGCATTCCGATCTGCGGGTGCATATGGCGCAGTGATGAGCTCAGAGTATAATTCTAGACCGCTCATTCCTGAAGTGCTGGTGAAAGACGATCAATTTGCAGTCATCCGTCAGCGCCCAACCTTTGACGAGATGATAAACCGAGATATCATTCCTGGGTGGCTCTGACTAACGATGCCCGGAGTTGATGGAGATGTCGTGATGAGCAGTTTCACACCCAATGATCTACGCCGAACTTTGGACCGGCTTCGCTGGCCCCTGCGTTTTACGTGGCTTGGGATGATGGCCGAGGTGTTGGTCCAAGCCTTCTGGCCGTTGATGTCACTGATGTTGGTCATTGTTGCGATCCTCATGTTGGGTGTGCATGACACGATCCCACTCGAAGCTGTCTGGCTTTTGGGCGCTGTTTTTGCTGTGAGTATGTTGGGCGCGATGGTCTACGCTTGGCGGCGGTGTCGTTTGCCACGTTGGAAAGAAGCGATGGAACGCTTGGATCGCAGTTTAGTCGGTCGTCCCATTCGTGCACTACTCGATGATCCTGCGATCGGTGAAAATGACGATGCCGCCATGGCCGTTTGGCGCGCCCATAAGGCCAGAATGTCTGAGACAGCCTCGCGCGCACGAGCGGTGGCTGGCGATCTGCGCGTTTCGAAGCGCGATCCATACGCGTTGCGCTATGCTGCGGTCCTAACTTTCGTCGTCGCGGCGATTTTCGGCTCGATCTGGCGTGTTGGCTCTGTCGCGGAGCTTACGCCCGGTGGGACCGACGTTGTAAGTGGCCCGGTCTGGGAAGGATGGGCGGAGCCGCCGCGGTATACAGGGCTGCCAACGCTTTATCTGAATGACCAAGAGGCAGGCGAGTTATTGTTACCGACGGGTACTTTGATAACCGTCCGGTTTTATGGCGAACCGGGTGCCTTAAATTTGAATGAGGATGTGTCGGGGCGGCAACGTGATGACGCTGACGCGAGCAACCCGGCGCAAGATTTCACGATCTTGAGGAATGGTGAAATTGCCATCGACGGCCCGAATGGTCGCGTCTGGGCGATCACCATGCGCCCGGATGAAGCCCCTGAGGTTGAGATTTTAGGTGAACCAAATGTGACGGCGATGGGTGAAATGCGGCTGCCCTTCGCGGCACGCGATGATTACGGTGTTGAGGCCGGCGAGGCGCGCATCAGTTTGAACCTGGACGCTGTGGATCGCCGCTATGGTTTGATCGCTGATCCTGATCCAAGGCCCGAGGTCATCTTGCCGTTGCCAATGCCCATCTCTGGCGGGCGCGAAGAGTTTGAAGAGAACATCATCGACGACTTTTCTAAGCATCCATGGGCTAACTTGCCGATCACAATCAATCTGAGTGTGCTGGATGCTGCAGAACAGCAAAGTTTCAGCGGCATCTCCGAGATGATTTTACCCGGGCGCCGGTTCTTCAATCCTGCCGCGGCCGCTGTGATTGAGATGCGTCGTGATCTTTTGTGGTCGCGGAGCAATGCGTCGCGCATGGCACAGGTTCTGCGCGCCGTTTCCTACAATCCTGACGAGGTTTTTCGGACGGAAACAAGTGCGTTGCGTTTGCGCAAGTTGGTCGAGCGGATCGAACTTTTCGCCCGATACGATTTCGATGAGGACGTCCGGGAGGAGTTAGCAGAAGATCTTTGGGGTTTGGCGATTGAGTTAGAGGAAGGCGTGCTCGCGGATGCTTTGGAACGGCTTCGCCGTGCACGTGATCGCCTTGAAGAGGCGATGCGCAATGGTGCCACTGATGAAGAAATCGCCGAACTGATGGATGAATTGAGTCGCGCTACCGAGGATTACATGCAGCAACTTCGTCGCGAGCAAGCGATGAATTCTGAGGAGCGAGACCAGCAGCCTGGCGAACAGGGTCAGCAAAGCGAGAGCATGCAGATGACGCAGGATGACCTGCAGCGCATGATGGATCGGATCCAGGAGCTGATGGAACAAGGCCGTATGGCTGAGGCGCAGGAAGCACTCCAGCAGCTTCAAGAGTTGATGGAAAATATGCGTATGTCGCAAAGTCAGCAGGGGCAGAGCGGCCAATCGGCGGGCGAGCAGGCGATGGAAGGTTTGGCGGATACGCTGCGCGAACAGCAAGGCTTGAGCGATCAAGCCTTCCGCGATTTGCAAGAGCAGTTTAACCCGGGTGCTCAAGCGGGTGAAAGCCAAGGCAATGAGGGCCGAAATGGTGGCGAAGGGCGCGGGGAAAGCCACGAGGGGCAGTCAGGCCAAGGCGACGGCAGCGGCGCTCAACAGGGCGATGCGCAAGCTGGTAAAGCACCCGCAGACAGTGCTCAAGATTTGGCGGAACGTCAGCAGGCGTTGCGCGATGAACTGCGCCGCCAGCAAGGACAGCTTCCTGGCCAGGGAACACCAGAAGGCGATGCAGCGCGAGAAGCATTGGGTCGTGCAGGCGACGCGATGGACAATGCAGAGGATGCGCTGCGGCAAGGTGATCTGGCCGAAGCAATCGACAACCAAGCGCAAGCTATGGAAGCGCTGCGTGAAGGCATCCGGTCTCTGGGGGAAGCATTGGCGCAACAAGAGCAAGAATATCAGCCGGGTCAGGGCGAAGCAGAATCGGACCGTCGTGCAGACAGTCGCGATCCTCTGGGCCGCGAGCAGGGGGGTAACGGGTCAACCAGCACAGATGGGCCATTGGCGCAGGGGCTTGATAACTCAGACCGCGCGCGGCAGTTGCTTGAAGAGATCCGTCGCCGCTCTGCAGAAGCAGATCGGCCGGAGATGGAGCGCGACTATTTAAACCGGTTGCTTGAGCGCTTTTAGAGTGTTTCAGGCTCAAGCATCCGTCCTTAAACCTGATACACCCGTCCCCTATCACTTACCTGCTCAACAATTTCTGTTAAGCTTCGCTTGTCCGCGCCCACGGGGCGGCTTGATTGCGCCACCCCCCGGATCGGCGCCAAGTCGGTTTTGGCAAGGTGTCTTGGGCTGAGGATCGTATACTTTGAGCTTTAGAAATTGCTCGCGCAGTCCCTGTTTGCGGCTAAACGCGAGGAGCGAGTAAGGTTGCCGCAAGTTAGCTCTGCACGCCCCGGCCATTTATTTGTCGGGCTTGGGGGAAAGAATGCGTTAAAATTGCGTCGCAAGCCAAGACCTTACATCACCTACCCAGTCGAGATACGCAGTCAGATAAGGGTCAAGCTGAGGGAACCACACGATAATGTCTGGCGTAAACACGTAGAGTGCGGCGGCGATGCCTGCGATCAAGATCGCCAGCATGAACCCCTTTGCAAAGTTATTTTTTTTGTCTGCTGGCTGTTCTTCGATCGGCGCGACAATCGAGGTGCTTTTGCTTTCCAGCGTCTCCTCGGTTTTCACGCTGTCGTCAGCTGTTGAGGAAGGTTCGCCCCCCGCGATTTCTGACGTTTCCGGCTCCTCAGCTTCCGGTGTTCGAACGTTTTTGATGTCGTTCTCTCTCGCTGCTACCTCTCTCGCGGCTTCTTCACGCAGCACATCGGCCAACTCAGGATCAAGAGAGCGCGCGGTCGGTGGCGGGGTTTCCATCGCAGCTTCCGCAGCCTCTTGCGGCGAAAGGTCTTTTGACCGAGTGCCGGGAGCTCTTGCTGGCTCTCCGGATGTTTGCGCTGCGATTTGAAACCAGCGATGCTCGCAATTTGAGCACTGCACCTCGCGACCCATTGGGGGGATCGCATCATCCGGTACTTCATATATGGCTTCGCAAATTGGGCAGTTTAACCGCATGCCTATTCCTGTTGACGCTCGATCGTTTGTTGTCACGCGCAGCATATGATCAAGTTTTGGACAGGAAAAGCGGTCTATCTCTGCGCAACAGCAGACTGGTGCATTGAAACACCAACCTCGCTCGGGCAAAACCGCAGGTGTCCTAGGGAGGCTTTCGGTGATTGATTTCGAAAAGGTGGCTTATGGCTACGGCGGTGATGCGCTTTTTTCTGATGTTTCTATCACGCTGTCACCCGGCTCCTTTCATTTTCTGACCGGGCCCTCCGGTGCAGGCAAAACCACCTTCATCAGGCTCTGCTATGGCGCACTTCATCCCGTTACCGGCCAGATACGGATTTTTGGTGACGATGTTTGCGGCATGAACCGTGATGCGATTGCAAGCCTGCGACGGCGCATTGGCGTGGTCCATCAAAACGAGCAATTTTTGGAACATCTGCCACTGAAAGAAAACGTCGCTTTGCCGCTGCGTGTTGCGGGATCCGATGGGCAATTCCAAAAAGATGATCTACAAGAATTGATTTCATGGGTGGGGTTAACCGAACGGGCACACGCGTTACCCGCTGAACTTTCAGGTGGGGAACGCCAACGCGCGGCTCTGGCGCGCGCGGTGATTAGATCGCCGGATATCGTTCTAGCCGATGAGCCGACGGGCAATGTCGATTGGGAAATGTCAAAGCGCTTGCTGCACCTGCTGATCGAGCTTAACAGGATGGGCAAAACCGTGTTGATCGCGACCCATGATCTGGCGTTGATCAGAGCAGCGAAGGTGCATGTACAGGCACGTGTGCTGCGCATCGCGCAGGGGCGCATCCAATTGGCGGGAGCGGATTTATGAGTGTCGTCTCAACCTATTTGCGTCATGCGCTGTCGCGTGATGCAAGAGCTGACGAGGTTGTCCCCCCAACGGGTATCACGGCGCATCTCATCATTTTCGCGGCGGCCACGATGGCTTTTCTTGCTGTTTTCGCTCTGGCGCTTTCGCTCTCAGCAGGGCGGCTGGCCCAGGAATGGGAGCGTGAGCTGGGGCGCACGATGACCGTGCGCATCGTTGCACCGATCGATCAGCGCGCGACGCAGACCCAGGCTGCGCTGATGTTGCTGCAGGCGACACGTGGCGTTGCCGAGGCCCGCGTGCTTACCGACGAAGAACAAAGAGCGCTGCTGGCACCCTGGTTTGGAACAGAATTCGCTCTGAACGATCTGCCGATGCCGAGCCTCATCGAAGTGATCGAAGATGACAGTGGCGTAGACGTCTCGGGGCTGCGTTTGCAGCTTAGCGGTCAGATACCGGGGGCGGTTCTGGATGATCATGGAGGATGGCGTGCGCCTTTGGAGCAAGCCGCGCGCCACTTACGCTGGTTGGGATGGATCTGCGTTTTGTTGATCGGTGGTGCCCTGGCAACCATGATTGCACTGGCAACGCAGGCGGCACTTGCCGCAAATGTTAAGGTAATCGATGTGCTTCGCTTGGTGGGTGCAACTGACAGCTACATCGTTGGTGCTTTTGTGCGCCGTTTCACCTGGCGCGCTGCGTTTGGTGCAGGTCTTGGTGTGTTCTTTGGCGTGGTGGTCTTGATGGCTTTTCCGCCTCAGCCAGAGCCGTTTGGCGTGTTGGCTGGCCTGCATTTTAAAGGCTTCAGTTGGATTTTCCCCTTAGCAATTCCAATATTCGCCGCCTTGGTTTCCTTTGCAGCGACAAGCAGCGCCGCCACGCGCCGCTTAAAACGGGTGCTATGATGCTGCAATGGGCGCTTTCACTCATTTACATTGTCCAGGTCACGGTGATGATGCCCGTCATTGGATTAGTTTTTGCACCTTGGGCGATGTTTTCCAAAACCGGCGCCTACACTGCCTGCAAGACCTATGCCGCATGGTGCATGTGGACCGCAAGATGGATGATCGGTCTCAGGTGCCAAGTGCGCGGAGAGATCCCTCAAGGTGAGGTGCTGATTGCGTCAAAGCATCAGTCTTTCTTGGACATCATCATGATCTTTCATGCTTTGCCGCGGGCTAAGTTCATCATGAAACGCGAAATTCTATGGACGCCCGTGATTGGCCAATACACCAAGCGCATGCAGATGGTGTCCGTTAATCGTGGTCAGCGCGGTAGGGCCATTGCCAAAATGATGAAAGAGGTGCGGGCGGGGCAGATCGAGCCAGGGCAGATCGTCATTTACCCGCAGGGGACGCGTGTAGCGCCGGGTGCATATTTGCCATATAAAGTGGGGACGGCGGTGCTTTACGAACAGCTTCGTCAACCTTGCATCCCGGCTGCGACAAATGCCGGTTATTTTTGGCCGCGCCGTGGGCTTTATCGTCGCCCTGGCCTGGCGGTGGTTGAGTTTCTTGAACCGATTGTCCCAGGTTTGGCAAAACACGATTTTATGACAGAACTGGAACGCCGGATCGAGGCCGCCTCAGACGATTTGCTGCGGCATGCGCAACGCGCTTCCGATTAGACTAAATGAGAGCTGTCGTGACGGTGCGCAATCGAGGACGAGTGACGGAAATTTTCAAAATTTCCGACCGTTTTCTTTCTAAGAAAACGGCTCCTTCATGTTAAACGGGAGGCATGATTGACCCGTGTCTTTGCCCATTAAAACTGTGCAACTGTTCGAGTGTCACAGGAGGGGTTGGACATGGCTTGGAAGCGGTATTCACATGAAGATGCGCTGAAGCTTTTGCGTGAGATCGACGTGCATTTGCATGATGGACTGGATGTTTTCAGCGCCTGCCGCAAGGGTTGGCGTTCTTGTAAGACGTATTACTACTAGCGCAATAAGTTTGGCGGGATGGGTCGGCCTCAATTGTCAGATATGCCAGCGCTTCAACAAGAGAACGAGCGGCTGAGGAAGATCGTCGCCGATCTGCAGCTCGACAAGCTGATCCTGAAGGAGAGCCTGGATCATTTAAAGCCGAAGGCCTCACACGGGAGCAACTTCGTCAGGCGGTTATTCACACTCGTCAAAAGCTGGACACGTCTGAGCGCCGGACTTGTGACATGATTGGCGTGGCAAGATCCAGCCTGCGATACCAGGCCAAACTTCAGAATGACAACGCCCTGCGCCTGGCGAAGATCCGGCTGGCCAAGCAATATGGCCGATAGGGACCGGAAGGTGACTGCTCTGCTTCGAACAAAAGGCTGGCCGGTTAACCACAAGAATATCGAGCGACGATGGGCTGAAGAAGGCTTGCAGCTGTCCCATAGGCACAACAAGCACAGGCGGCTAGCCATGGTCAATCGCATCATAAAAGCGCGGATCGACAGTGATGGTTTGTGAACCGTCATCCAAATGCACCGTCAGGTGATCGCAATCGACATCCTCGAAAGTGCCCAGCGTCCCGTTTCGCAGGCCGAGTGTCTTTTTGTTGCGCGTGAAGTGAATGCGATCTGCGACCGCAAAGGCGGGAGGGTCGCACTCGGTTTCGATAAGTACATCAGCATCAAGGTTGTCAGATGCCCGAAACCAAGCACGAATGGCTTGGTTCACTGCAAACACATCCTTTCGGCGATGCGCCATGGCCAGAAGTGTTGGTCCGGATACGCCATTTTCCGTGTCTGCAACGTAGTCGGATGCCAATGCTGATACAGCTTCGTCTGCGGTGGTATGGTCTGAGACACACTCGCCTTGGTGGCAATTGGACAGCGCCTTACGCGTGTTTCCTTGTGCCAGTGCAATCGACGCCTCTCTTTGCCATGCTTCCTGTTGTCTTCGGACTTCTGTGAGTGTCGCGTGTTCATGGCGTGCGATGATATCACGGAACGGCGTGCCAGCCTCAATCGGTTGAAGTTGATCGGGATCACCCAAAAGTATCACTTTGCAGTTCCAATCCGCCAAACCTGACAGGATGCTTAAGAGTTGGCGCTTGCCAACCATATCAACCTCATCAATGACAACGACAGAGTTTTGCGGAATGGGGTCATGTCCATTAGCCTAAGACGCTTCCAGGGCCGCAAGCGTTCGTGAGGGGATACCCGATGATGCCTTGAGCCCATCAACTGCTTTTCCTGCGAGCGCCAAGCCGTGGATGTCATACCCATCAGCTTGCCATGCCTTTCGTGCGAGTGAAAGCAAGGTGCGTTTACCGGAGCCTACAAAGCCAACGACACAGGTTAGCCCGTATGGGGCTGTGATGTGGTCCAAGGTTTCAATGGACCTGTCACGGTTTGATGCCGCTCCTTTGATAGCATTTATTTCGGCAAAGGAGACGAACTATGGGACTGAAACGGACGGACGAATTTCGTGCTGATGCAGTGCGGATCGCGCTGACGAGCGGGCTGACGCGCAAACAAGCGGCCTCAGATTTGGGTGTTGGCTTATCAACGCTGAACAAATGGGTGACGGCGCACCGGGACTCCGAGGTGGTGTCAGACAAGGATTTGGACCTTGCCCGTGAGAATGAACGACTTCGACGGGAGAACCGTATCCTCAAGGAGGAGAGGGACATCTTAAAAAAGGCCACGGCCTTCTTCGCGAGCCAAAAGCCATGAGGTTCCGGTTCATCGAAGAGCATGGCTGCGAATTCTCGACCAGCCGCCTTTGCCAGGTTTTGGATGTCAGCGAACGTGGCCTGCGTGCCTATCGCAGCCGTCCGGCCAGTCAAAGGCAGCGGACCGACATGGTTGTCCTGGCCCACATCAAGGAACAATCACGTCTCAGCCTGGGCAGCTATGGCAGGCCGAGAATGACGGAGGAGTTGAAAGAACTTGGTCTGAACGTCGGGCATCGTCGTGTGGGACGTTTGATGCGCGAGAATGGTATCCGTGTCGAACGATCCAAGAAATACAAGGTGACCACCGACAGCAACCACGCCTTTAACATCGCGCCGAACCTGCTGAACCGGGACTTCCATGCCGATCAACCGAACCAGAAATGGGCAGGCGACATCAGCTATGTCTGGACACGCGAAGGATGGCTTTACCTGGCCGTCATTCTGGACCTGCATTCAAGGCGCGTGATTGGCTGGGCTGTCAGCAATCGCATGAAGCGCGACCTGGCGATCCGGGCGTTGAAGATGGCGGTCGCGCTGCGGCAACCGCCGAAAGGCTGCATCCACCATACGGACCGCGGGTCGCAATACTGCTCACATGACTACCAGAAGATACTGCGCCAGCACGGGTTCAAGGTATCGATGAGCGGCAAAGGCAATTGTTACGACAACTCCGCCCCCTCTCGGCAGCATGCTTTGCATGCGCCTGCCGGGCAATGGTCGAGACCTTCTTCAAAACCATCAAAGCAGAGCTGATCTGGCGAAGGTCGTGGCAAACGCGCAGAGACGCCGAACT
>JBCCQX010000008.1:0-119817 GCA_039208585.1 Pseudomonadota bacterium
CATGCTTGCCCGGAACCAAGGGCGCGATCACCGCCCATTGTCTGTCGGTCAAAGTTCGCCTGCTCAAAATCGCCTCCCGTTTTTGATCTTGAATCAAACGAAAGGCGATTTGAGAAGCCCCTAAATGCAGAAGCCGCCTAGAACGGCACATCATCCGATCCCGAGAGAAAGCGGGACACGACTTTTTTCACACCCGCTTTTTCAAAATCAACCTCCAGCTTTTCACCTTCGATGCCGATCACCGCGCCGTAACCAAACTTCTGATGAAACACCCGCTGCCCCATCGTGAAGCTTGAAACGGCGTTCATGTCTATCGTCACATTGCGCGCCTCAGAAGGCTGCGACAGCCCCCTTTCCCCGGCCCGCGCCTGCAAGCGGCGCCAACCAGGCGAATTATAAACATTGGCCTCCGCCGCCTTTTCATGAAGATCCGACCGTAACGCGCCGCCACCCATTGCTGCCGCCCCATATCCACCGCCGTAAAGCCCCGGTGGTGTAAGCACGTCGACATGTTCCTCAGGCAGTTCATCAATGAAACGCGACGGCATGGAAGATTGCCACTGACCATACACCCGACGATTGGCGGCAAAAGAAACGGTGCAGATTGCCTCTGCCCGTGTGATCCCGACGTAGGCCAGACGACGTTCTTCCTCCAATCCCCTGGTGCCGCTTTCATCCATTGATCGTTGCGAGGGAAACAACCCGTCTTCCCACCCGGGCAGGAACACCGCGGGAAACTCTAATCCCTTTGCGGCGTGCAGCGTCATGATGGACACTTTGGCACCGCCTTCCTCGCTTTCATTGTCCATGATCAAGCTGACGTGTTCCAGAAACCCCTGAAGATTCTCAAACTGCTCCAGCGCTTTCACCAATTCTTTGAGGTTTTCCAAACGCCCTGGCGCCTCGGGCGTTTTATCATTCTGCCACATCGCGGTATAGCCGCTCTCGTCAAGGATGATTTCAGCGAGTTCAATGTGGGAGAGATCTGCATCGCCCACCATCCGCCCCCACCGATCAATCCCGTCTAGAAGAAGTCGCAACTGGCCAGCACCTTTGCCGCTGACACCGCCGTCGGCCAACAAGAGCCGCGCGCCATCGATGAGATTTGTGCCTTGCTCACGCGCCGTTTTCTGGATTTTCTGCTGGGCCACATCGCCCAACCCCCGCTTTGGCGTGTTCACGATCCTTTCAAAGGCCAGATCATCGTCCGGGCTGGTAACGACCCGGAAATAGGCCATGGCATCCCGGATCTCCATCCGTTCGTAAAATCTTGGCCCCCCGATGACGCGATAGGGCAGACCAATGGTCAAAAACCGATCTTCAAACGCCCGCATCTGATGCGAGGCGCGCACCAGGATCGCCATCGCGTCCAGGCTCATGCCCGCCATGCCGCGCGTGCCGCGCTGCATCGCTTCAACTTCGTCCCCGATCCAACGCGCCTCTTCCTCGCCATCCCAATGGCCGATCAGGCGCAGCTTTTCGCCTTCCTTCTGATCCGTCCAAAGCGTCTTGCCCAACCTGCTCTGATTGCCCGAGATGACCCCGCTGGCCGCGGCCAGAATGTGCGGCGTAGACCGATAGTTTTGTTCCAAACGCACCACCTGCGCGCCGGGGAAATCTGCTTCGAACCGCAGAATATTGCCCACCTCGGCCCCGCGCCAACCGTAAATTGACTGATCGTCATCTCCCACGCAGCAAATGTTGCGATGTCCCTGCGCCAGCAGCCGAAGCCATAGGTACTGCGCGATGTTGGTGTCCTGATATTCATCAACCAGGATGTATTTAAACCAACGCTGATATTGCGCCAGAACATCCCCATGCGCTTGAAAAATGGCGACCATGTGCAACAGCAGATCGCCGAAATCCACCGCATTCAGTTCTTTCAGCCGTGCCTGGTAGAGCGCGTAAATCTCGCTCCCACGGTGATTAAACAGCCCCGCATCGGCCGCCGGGATCTTATCAGGCGTCAACGCTCGGTTCTTCCAGGCATCGATAATCCCTGAGAGCATCCGTGCAGGCCAGCGTTTCTCATCAATGTTTTCGGCAAGGATCAACTGCTTCAGCAAACGCAGCTGATCATCCGTATCAAGTATGGTGAAGTTCGACTTCAATCCAACCAGTTCCGCATGTCGTCGCAGTAGCTTCACGCAGATGGCGTGAAATGTCCCCAGCCAGGGCATGCCTTCAACCTGTTGGCCCAGCAGCTGCCCCACCCGGCTTTTCATCTCGCGCGCGGCTTTGTTCGTAAACGTGACCGCCAGCACCTCGTTGGGGCGGGCGTGCCCTGTATTCAGCAAATGTACAATGCGCGTGGTCAGCGCCTTGGTTTTACCCGTGCCCGCACCGGCAAGCATCAGCACCGGCCCATCAATTTGCTCAACCGCAGTGCGCTGGGCCGGGTTCAGATCATCAAGATACGCAGGCGACCGCGCCGCCGCCATGGCCCGCGCCGAAAGCGAAGCCCCCTCAAAGGCATCAATGTCGTCAAAATTGTTCATACCTTGAAACTAGCCATTATGCGGCAAAAGGAAAACCCACGTTCTTGAGATGTTCTTCCATTGCGTGGGTGGACAATTCCAAATCCATCGCGGCAAATGCGCTCATGGATCTGCATGCGACCTACCCCGCTCTTTCCGATCTGCGCGCGCGCGCGCGCCGACGTATTCCCAAGTTCGTTTGGGAATATTTGGATAGCGGCACCGGCGCGGAAGCCACGAAGCGCCGCAACCGCACCGCGCTTGACCAGATCGGCCTGCTACCATCGGTCTTGCATGGCGAGCTTGACCCCGATCTGTCAACCAGGTTTCTGGGGCATGATTTCCCTTTGCCCTTCGGCATCGCGCCGATCGGGATGTCGGGTCTGATCTGGCCCAATGCAGAAAAGCATCTCGCGCGTGCGGGTGCCAGGCACGCACTTCCCTACTGCATCTCAACCGTCGCTACCCAAAGCCCCGAGGATATTGCCTCACATCTCGGGCCGCATGCCTGGTTTCAAATGTATCCGCCGCGCGACCCCGATATCCGGCGCGATATGCTGAAACGCGCTAAGTCAGCTGGGTTTTCCACGCTGATTCTCACCGTAGATGTGCCAACCGCCTCGCGTCGCGAACGACAAGTTCGCTCTGGCTTGACCAATCCACCGCGCATCACACCGCGCATTCTCGCCCAGATCGCAGCTTGCCCCGCCTGGGCTTTCGGGACGGTGCGCCAAGGCATGCCGCACATGCGTGGTCTTGATAAATACACGGATACCGCTGGTCAGGGGCGCTCCCCAACCGCTCACGTGGGCTATCTACTCCGCACGTCCCCAGACTGGGACTACGTCGCATGGCTGCGCGATGCTTGGCCTGGGCCTTTCATCGTCAAAGGGGTGTTGCGCGCGCAGGACGCGGCAAAACTCGATGCCGCCGGTGTCGATGCCATTTGGGTGTCAAATCATGCTGGTCGTCAGTTCGATGCAAGCCCGGCCAGTATCGAAGCCCTGCCAGAGGTTCGCGCCGCAACAAAGCGACCCATCATTCTCGACAGCGGGGTTGAGACGGGTCTCGATATTCTCCGCGCACGCGCATTGGGCGCAGATTTTGTGATGCTCGGCCGCGCGTTTCATTTCGCGCTGGGGGCGCTTGGCCCCCGGGGCGTAGATCATCTGATTGATCTGCTTGCCAAAGACATGAGCGCGAACATGGGTCAGCTTGGGGCCGCAACGCTCAATGACTTGCCCGCTCCCATCGTGCTTTCACAGCCAAGCTCTTCACTTTGCCCGTAAACTCCGGGGGGATCGCGCTGACAAGCGCGATGGGGGCTGGCCCCCAAAACCGCCGGCACCAAAGGACCCGTGCCATCGCCTGACATGCGGGTTCTGGGTATTGCGGTAGATCGCCGCCCCTCTACACTGCGCGAGAACGACAAAGGACGGCACGATGCCCCATTTTTCCAAAATTCTGATTGCAAACCGCGGCGAAATCGCCATCCGCGTGATGCGCGCCGCCAATGAAATGGGAAAAAAGACGGTCGCAGTCTACGCGGAGGAAGACAAACTCGGCCTACACCGGTTCAAAGCGGATGAGGCTTATCGCATCGGTGAAGGGTTGGGGCCGGTCGCCGCCTATCTGTCGATTGACGAGATCATTCGCGTGGCCAAGGCAAGCGGCGCGGATGCCATCCACCCTGGCTACGGCCTTCTGTCCGAGAATCCCGATTTCGTAGATGCCTGCGTGCAAAACGGGATCACCTTCATCGGTCCAAAGGCGGAAACCATGCGCGCATTGGGGGACAAAGCCTCAGCGCGCCGCGTGGCGATGGCGGCAGGCGTGCCTGTGATCCCGGCGTCAGATGTCCTCGGCGATGATATGGCGGCCATCAAAGCCGAGGCCAAAGAGATTGGCTATCCTTTCATGCTCAAAGCCTCCTGGGGCGGCGGCGGACGCGGGATGCGCCCGATCTATGCCGAAAGCGAGCTAGAAGAAAAAGTGCTTGAGGGGCGCCGCGAGGCAGAAGCCGCCTTTGGCAATGGCGAAGGCTATCTGGAAAAGATGATCCTCAAGGCCCGTCACGTTGAGGTGCAGATCCTCGGCGATAAGCACGGCGGGATGTATCACCTTTATGAGCGCGATTGCTCTGTCCAGCGGCGCAATCAGAAAGTGGTGGAGCGCGCCCCTGCCCCCTACCTGACCAAAGAGCAACGCACCGAAATCTGCGAGTTGGGCCGCAAGATCTGCGCCCATGTGAATTACGAATGCGCGGGCACTGTTGAATTCCTAATGGATATGGCGGACGGCAAATTCTACTTCATCGAGGTGAACCCGCGCGTGCAGGTCGAACATACCGTGACCGAGGAAGTCACTGGCATCGACATCGTTCAGGCACAGATCCTGATTGCAGAGGGCAAGACGATTGCCGAGGCCACCGGCAAAGCCTCCCAAGAGGACGTCCAGCTTTCCGGTCATGCGCTGCAAACCAGGATCACAACCGAGGACCCGCAGAACAACTTCATCCCCGACTACGGCCGAATTACAGCCTTTCGCGAGGCAACGGGTATGGGCATCCGCCTGGATGGCGGCACGGCCTATTCCGGCGGGGTAATCACGCGCTATTACGATTCACTGCTGGTGAAAGTGACCGCCAAAGCGCAGACGCCGGAACTCGCCATCGCGCGGATGGACCGGGCCTTGCGCGAATTCCGTATCAGAGGCGTGAGCACCAACATCGCCTTTGTCGAGAACCTGCTGAAACACCCCACCTTCCTCGATAACACCTACCACACCAAATTCATTGATGAGACGCCGGATCTGTTCCAGTTCTCCAAGCGCAAGGACCGGGGCACCAAGGTGCTGACTTATATCGCGGATATCACCGTGAACGGGCATCCGGAGACCAAAGGGCATCCCCGCCTCGGCGCGCATGTGCGTGACCCCAAGCCACCAGCGCTGAAGGCAGAGCCGATGATGGGCACGCGCAACCTGCTGGAACAAAAAGGCCCGCAAGCGGTGGCCGACTGGATGCGCCAACAACGCCAGCTTTTGATCACAGACACGACAATGCGCGACGGGCACCAGTCGCTCTTGGCCACGCGGATGCGCAGCCATGATATGATCAAGGTCGCCCCAGCCTATGCGGCCAACCTGCCGCAATTGTTCTCGGTCGAATGCTGGGGGGGTGCCACCTTCGATGTCGCATACCGCTTCCTACAGGAATGCCCCTGGCAGCGCCTGCGCGACCTGCGCGAGCGGCTGCCGAACGTAATGACGCAGATGCTGCTGCGTGCCTCCAACGGGGTGGGATACACCAACTACCCCGACAATGTGGTGCAGTTCTTTGTCAAACAGGCAGCGACCTCTGGCGTCGATGTGTTCCGTGTCTTCGACAGCCTGAACTGGGTCGAGAACATGCGCGTCGCGATGGATGCGGTGATTGACGCGGGCAAGGTTTGTGAAGGCACGATCTGCTATACCGGGGACATCTTTGACCCCGACCGCGCCAAATATGATTTGAAATATTACGTCCAGATGGGCCAGGATTTGAAAGCGGCAGGTGCCCATGTGCTGGGCCTCAAAGACATGGCGGGCCTGTTGAAACCCGCGCAGGCCCGCGTCTTGATCAAAGCGCTGAAAACGGAAGTCGGTCTGCCGATTCATTTCCACACACATGACACGGCAGGCATCGCTTGCGCGACGATCCTTGCCGCATCTGAGGCGGGTGTGGACGCGGTCGATTGCGCGATGGACGCGTTTTCCGGCAACACGTCGCAGGCGACGCTGGGCTCTGTCGTTTCAGCGCTCAAACACACAGACCGGGATACCGGGCTGGACATGACCGCGATCCGCGAAATCTCGGATTATTGGGAAGAGGTGCGCCACCAATACGGCGCTTTTGAAACGGGGATGCAGGCCCCCTCCTCTGAAGTCTACTTGCATGAAATGCCCGGTGGTCAATTCACCAACCTTAAGGCGCAAGCCGCCTCCATCGGTCTTGAAGAGCGCTGGCCAGAGGTCGCGCGGACCTACGCGGATGTGAACCAGATGTTTGGCGATATCGTAAAGGTCACACCATCCTCCAAAGTCGTGGGGGATATGGCGCTGATGATGGTCTCTCAGGGGCTCACACGCGCAGATGTGGAAGACCCTAAAACAGAGGTCGCCTTTCCCGACAGCGTGATCGACATGATGCGCGGCAACCTGGGCCAGCCGCCCGGTGGATTTCCTGAAGGGATTGTCAAGAAAGCACTGAAAGGCGATGCGCCCAATCTGGAGCGTCCGGGCAAACATCTGAAACCCGTAGAGCTAGAGGCCACGCGCGATGACCTCTCCAAGCAACTGGAAGGAATGACCGTCGATGATGAGGATCTGGCGGGATACCTGATGTATCCCAAAGTCTTCCTCGACTACATGGGCCGCCACCGCCAGTACGGCCCGGTGCGGACATTGCCGACGCAGACGTTCTTTTACGGGATGGAACCTTCAGAGGAAATTTCGGCGGAGATTGATCCCGGCAAGACGCTGGAGATTCGCTTGCAGGCGGTAGGTGAAACAAATGAAGACGGTGAGGTCAAAGTCTTCTTCGAACTCAACGGCCAGCCGCGTGTGATCCGCGTGCCCAACCGACTGGTCAAATCCAGCACCGCGCAGCGACCAAAGGCAGATGCAAGCAATGAAAAACACGTCGGCGCCCCCATGCCCGGTGTTGTTGCATCTGTCGGCGCGGTGGTTGGCCAAAGGGTGAGCGCGGGTGATCTGCTGCTGACCATAGAAGCGATGAAAATGGAAACCGGCATTCACGCAGAGCGCGATGCCCTCATTAAGGCAGTGCATATTCAACCCGGCGGGCAAATCGACGCCAAAGACTTGCTGGTGGAGTACGAGTAGACGCGCGCACGCCTGGTTATGCGTAGCAGTCAGACCTCCTTTGTTTCGGTTCCAAGGCGAGATGAAGCGAGTAATACCCGCATGCCAGTGTCGTTTCATGCAACGCCAACTTCCTGTTTTATCTGTCACATGCGCCAAAAAGCAGCGCAGTTGATGTGTGGGTGACGGCGCTCTCAGCTTCAAAAGAGTGGGTGTTTTGATGGGTCGCCCGCGCTGTCGCATTGCAAGACATATTGCAATCGCTATTCTAGCACGCACAGCGTGATGGAGCAGCATTTATGCCGTATCAATGGACCAACGAACCGGAGACTGGCGCCCAACAAATGCGTCTTTGGCCGCATCAATCGCTCACCCCACGCGGGTTTGTTGCATTCATCCTGGTGACATTTGTGATGATCCTCGTGCCAACGCTCACTGTGCTTGGCACTGTCATTCTTTGGGGACTGTTGCCTTTCGCCCTCTTAGCGGTTGGAGCAGTTTATATCGCTTTGCAGAGCAACTACAAAGCGCGACTGATCGAAGAAGTGCTGACGTTGGATCCAACGATGGCAAGGCTGACGCATAGAACGCCCAAAGGGGAGGTGAAAGAGTGGCAGTGCAACCGATATTGGACCCAGGTCAACAAGTATGAAAAAGACGGCCCCATCCCGCAGTATGTAACACTGCGAGGGGAAGGCAGAGAGGTTGAAATTGGCGCTTTTCTAAGCGAAGAAGAACGCCTTGCTCTCTATGATGACTTGCTCCGAAATCTCAAAGAGGAACCGAACGAAAGGTAGTTTCGCCTCAGTTCGTTAGACGGTTCTTCACAAGCGGTCCGACGCGACCAAAATCCATTCGCCCCGTGTAATGCGACTTGAGTAGTCCGATCACTTTGCCCATGTCGCGCAACGTTGTCGCCCCGGTCGATTTAATCGCTTCGTCGATGGCGGCAGTTACCTCCGCATCCTCCAATTGACGCGGCAGAAACTCTTCAATTACCGCTATTTCTCCACGCTCGGCCTCGGCCAATTCAACGCGTCCCGCATCATCATAGGCACGGGCGGCTTCGAGCCGCTGTTTGACCATCTTGCCCAGAAGCGCAAGTATCTCATCCTCGGTCGTGCCGCTGTCACGGCCCTCGGAACGCAAAGCGATGTCTTTGTCTTTGATCGCGGCAGTGACCAACCGCAGGGTCGACAACCTCTTGGCGGCTTGGTCTTTCATCGCTTGCTTCACCGCATCTGTAAGGCGCGCTCTGAGTGACATCGCTGATCTCCTTTTGGGATTACTGATTTTTACTTTAGATAAGACGAGAAGCGGGACTGACAATCACACTGGCAAAGGCGGAACTTACTGAAAGCATTGATGATATCGTTCTGCAAGCGTTCTTGACCACGGATCTGTTGACGATTACCGTCGCTTATAATTTGCGCAGTCAATACGGAGCCTTCTATGTCCCCCGAAAGCCATCCGACCGCCTGTCTCGCCCTGGCTGATGGATCAATCTTTTACGGACACGGCTTTGGCGCGACCGGAGAAACCGTGGCGGAACTGTGCTTTAACACGGCCATGACGGGCTATCAGGAAATTATGACCGACCCATCTTATGCGGGCCAGATCGTGACCTTCACTTTCCCTCACATTGGAAATGTTGGCACAAACCCCGAGGATGATGAAACTACCGATCCGGTTGCTGCGGGCATGGTCGTAAAGTGGATGCCGACCGATCCCAGCAATTGGCGGACGTCGCAAACGCTTTCCGCTTGGTTGCGCGCGCGCGGTCGCATTGCGATCGGCGGGATCGATACGCGTCGGCTGACCCGGGCGATCCGTCAGCAAGGGGCACCGCATGCCGCACTTGCCCATCACCCCGAGGGAGAGTTCGATATCGCCGCCTTGGTAAAAGCGGCCCGTGAATTTCCAGGACTTGAGGGCGCGGACCTTGCTAAGGAAGTCACTTGCGCGCAATCTTATCGCTGGGACGAAATGCGATGGGCTTGGCCCGAAGGCTATACGCAACAAGACAAGCCACGTCACAGAGTTGTCGCGCTTGATTACGGGGCAAAGCGAAACATCCTGCGATGTCTTGCATCCGCAGGCTGCGACGTCACGGTTTTGCCTGCGACCTCAGGCTTTGAAGATGTGATGGCGCATCAGCCAGACGGGATTTTTTTGTCGAACGGTCCGGGGGATCCTGCAGCAACAGGTGTTTATGCTGTGCCGATGATCCGAGAGATTTTGGAGAAGACGAACTTGCCAGTCTTTGGCATTTGCCTGGGTCATCAGATGCTCGCACTCGCGCTGGGCGCCAAGACTATCAAGATGAGCCACGGACATCATGGCGCAAATCATCCGGTCAAGGATCGCGACACCGGCAAGGTCGAGATCACGTCAATGAACCACGGCTTTGCCGTTGACACTCAGACGTTGCCGGATGGGGTGGTCGAAACGCATGTGTCGCTTTTTGACGGTTCAAATTGTGGAATTCGACTTGCAAACCGGCCGGTGTGGTCGGTCCAGCATCACCCCGAAGCCTCCCCAGGACCGCAAGACAGCTACTACCTTTTTGAACGTTTCGCAGAGGCGATGGCGGTTGCAAAGGCGGCGGCTGATTAAAATTTGACGCAAATTTTTAACGATTGATTAACGTCACGATGGGAGGGTGCGGCGCACGACCGCATCAAGGCCCTTCACATGAGCAATCTTCGACTTCAGCTTTCTGCGCCGCGATCCGCCCGAAAGAATACGCCGCAGCGCCCGTTGGGGCGTCACCTGGTCGACGCAGGCGCAATTGAGAACGCCGATCTGCTGCACGCGTTGAACCTACAGCATCACGTTGATGCACCACTTGGTGAAATTCTCATTGCCGAGGGGCTTTTGAAACGGCCGCAAATGCTGCGGGCACTTGCCCAACAGCATGACGCCCAATTGGTGGATCTGGACCGGGATCCGCCGCGACCTCATTTGGCGGGTCGGCTTCCGGTTGCACAATGCATGAAATTTCGGGTGGTCCCCTGGATCGCCATTGGCGACACGCTGCTGGTTGCAACCTCAAAACCACATGAATTTGAGGAGTTTCGTCGCGCATTGGGTGCCAATCAGCCCACCATGCTGCCGGTGATTGCAGACATGGCACAGATCCAACAGCAGTTGAGCCGCCTTTTTGGTCCCACCTTGGCCAGTCAAGCGGCGGTGCGCGTACCCGCGCGCGAAAGCTGTCGCACTTGGAGGTTAGGGAAAAGAAGGCTATTCATCGCGATGGGCGTCGCTCTCTTGCTCTTGGGGTGCATGATGCTTGCACCGCTTTGGATGGGGGTGGCTGCAACCATGGCGGCAATAGCGACCCTCGCCATGACGACCACGCTCAAACTACTGTCTCTGGGCGCGCAGTTGCTGTCGAAAACACCGGAACGCAGCGCAAGACCCACGGTTTTTATCCCGTCCTCTTTTCGTCTGCCCAAAGTCTCTGTTCTTGTCCCCCTGTTGAAGGAGAAAGAGATCGCCGGACAATTGATCAAACGGCTCACGCGGCTGACCTATCCGAAATCGCAACTCAACATCATTCTGGTGCTTGAGCAAAGCGATGAGATTACGCGCGCCACGATTGAACGGACAAAGCTGCCTTCTTGGATTACCGTCATCGAAGTGCCCGAGGCCGATAAGCTGACCACAAAACCGCGTGCGCTGAACTATGCCCTCGATTTCTGTGAGGGAAGCATCATTGGGGTATGGGACGCGGAAGATGCGCCGGAACCTGATCAGATTGAACGCATCGTCCATCGTTTTCAGCAAGCCCCAGGGGATGTCGCCTGTTTGCAAGGGGTGTTGGATTACTACAACGCGCGGGCCAACTGGCTTTCGCGGTGCTTTACCATCGAATACGCCACTTGGTGGCGCATGATCCTTCCAGGTGCCGCACGGCTGGGCTTGATTTTACCCCTGGGCGGCACGACGCTCTTTTTTCGCCGCGATATCTTGGAAAAGCTGCGCGGCTGGGACGCCCATAATGTGACAGAGGACGCCGATCTTGGCATGCGTCTAGCCCGACATGGATACCGAACCGAGCTTGTGCCGACCGTCACCTATGAAGAGGCGAATTGCCGGGTGTGGCCCTGGATCCGTCAACGATCGCGCTGGCTGAAGGGGTTTTTGATCACTTGGTGTGTGCACATGCGCGATCCCATCCGGTTACTGCGCGAGGTTGGGCTCATTCGTTTCTTGGGCCTTCAAACGATGCTTTTGGCCACTTTTTGCCAATTCGCATTTGCACCTCTGCTGTGGTCTTTCTGGCTGGTTGTCTGGGGATATCCACATCCCGTCGCGGATGCGATGGGTCATTCAGCAATCCTGCTCATGGCCAGCTTTTTCATTTTCGCTGAAACGCTCAACCTCATTCTCGCAGGGATCGCCGTCTCGGGCCAAGAACATCGACACCTCATGCCCTGGGTGCTCACAACGCCGCTCTATTTCACGTTAGGGGCAGTCGCAGCAGCCAAAGCGCTTTACGAATTTATTGTGAGCCCCTTTTTCTGGGACAAAACCGAACATGGTGTCACGCCAGATCCAGATTGACCGTCGATCAAAAAGCTCACTTATTAGGGTCGTGACCCATAAGGTCTGTATCATTCGTCCTCCTGTGTTATCCCTGAGAAAAAGAGGATTAGAGCGGGTAGTTCTATTGCCCTCAGACGCGGTGCATTGCGGGGGTGAAACAGGCGACTAGCGGGGCGCTGATATCACTTCGACTCAGCGTCTCAAGGCGCTTGAAGCCGAAGCCATTGGCGCAAAATCCAAAATACCTTGACCAAGCCGGTTTAGCGCCGCCCGGTGGCGGCGGAACGGCGGGGCCCAACAGGGCCTGCTGGGCGGGACACTGAGAGGGAACGCTTGTATCAGGGTTAAGGCTGCAAGCCTTAGAAACAGGTTGACGCGCGCCTCTCAGCTACCAGCTAGCATCATAACATTGCTGATGAAACAGCGCTGACGTGTCCTCACCCTATGGCGTGCTTTCGCTTTGAACGCGCTCTGCCTCTCGTTTGAGCCTCGTGACGAAGGCGACCGAGATATGAGAACGTAGCGCAGCATCCGCCCCTTCCTCGTCTCGCATCTCAATCATGGAGACGATGCGGTCATGCTCTGCCTGGGCAATCTCGCCACGACCCTCAACCGCCAGTGACGTGGTCGTCATGAGCGCCATAGAGCGATACACAAGATCAAGCTGTTGAACGAGATAGCGGTTGTGCGATGCAAGATGAAGCTGCCGATGGAAGCGTCGATTGTTGCGCGCCAATGCGGTGGGATCGCCAATCAAAGCGTTGTCAGCCTCGACCATTTCGCGCAGCACCCGCACCTCTTCGGATGTGGCGTGCCGCGCTGCTAGTCGCGCTGCCAGCGCTTCGAGTTCTCCGCGCACCACATAAAGCTCTGACGTCTGATTATGGTCGAGCGAAGCAACGATCAGGCTCCGCCCCTCTCGCGCTAACAGCGATTGGGTCTCCAACCTCTGCAGGGCCTCTCTAATCGGTGTGCGCGAGACGCTAAAGCGCTCCGCCAACTCATTCTCAACCAGCCGGTCACCCGGTCGATAAACGCCCGTATCAATCGCGTCCAGGATCATGCTGTAGGCATCAGTTGGTCCAGCTTTCGATGCGGGCATGTCTTTATCCTCTCTCGCCAAGCACCTTATCCGCAAGGGATCAATGCGCAAGTCCCGCAAGGAAACCATCTTGTACAATCCGCGCGAACATCTTACGCCCTCGGCATGATAGAGCAGGCGTTCGAACACGTTGAAACCTGGGTTTTTGACCTCGACAACACGCTATATCCGCCGTCGGCCAATCTCTTTGAGCTTATACAAGAGCGCATGACCGCTTGGGTCATGTCAACATTGCAGATCAGCCAGGCGGAGGCAGAGCATGTTCGGCACCGTTATTGGCGCGAACACGGCACGACTTTGGCGGGCCTGATGCGTCATCACCAGATTGATCCTGTGCCTTACCTCAGGGACGTGCATGACATCCCGATGGATCGGCTCGACCCCGACCCGCTGCTTGCCGAGCACATCCGCGCCTTGCCGGGGCGGCGCATTGTATACACCAACGCCTGCGTTCCTTATGCAGAGCGCGTGTTGACCGCGCGTGGTTTAGACGGTGTTTTTGATGCCATCTACGGCGTTGAAGACGCGAACTATCATCCAAAGCCCGATCATGCGGCGTTCCAACAGATTTTTAACTTGGACGGCTTGCAGCCGCGTGCCGCTGCGATGTTCGAAGATGAGCCGCGCAACCTCTCCGTGCCCCATGCACTTGGGATGCGCACTGTCCTGGTCTCAGACTTGCGACCCGATGACGCGCATATTCATCATCATACGGACGATCTGACTTCTTTTCTCCGCCGCTTAACTGGCTAGCTTTCCGATATGAAGTATGATTGCGACATTTTAATTTCTGGGGGTGGTATCGCCGGGTTAACCGCCGCTGCGGCATTCGGCACCGCTGGCTTTCATGTAATCTGCGTCGAACCCGCGGCCCCTATCACCGATGGTAAGGCAGATGGCGCAGATATGCGCTCAACCGCGCTTTTGCAGCCGGCCCGCACGCTTTTGGAGGAAGCGGGTCTGTGGGAAGTGCTCGCACCGCATGCGGCGCCACTGCAGATCATGAAAATCATCGATGCTGGCGGTAAAACACCGGAACCCCGCGTGACAAAATCATTCGATGCGACCGATATTTCCGATCGCCCATTTGGCTGGAATTTTCCGAATTGGCTGTTGCGTCGCGAAATGCTGGCACGCGTTAATGCGCTCGACACTGTTCGCTTTTTGCCGGGCGTGGCGACGACGGCGCTCTTCACGCGCATGGACGTCGCAAGTGTGACGCTCAGCGATGGCCGTCGCCTATCGACGCGCCTGTTGATTGCAGCCGATGGAAGGCATTCTGCGATGCGGCAGGCGGCTGGTATCGGCGTGCGCACGCAGCGATACGGGCAGAAAGCGCTAGCGTTCACCGTCAGCCACGACCTACCGCATCAAAACATTTCCACCGAAATCCACCGGACGGGCGGGCCCTTCACGCTGGTGCCGCTTCCAGATCGTGATGGCGGCCCGCATTCTGCTGTTGTGTGGATGGATGACGGGCCTAAGACGCTCGCGCGCGCACATTCTGATGTGCCGGATTTTGAAACTGAGATGACAGAACGCTCTTGCGATATCCTTGGTGATCTAAAGCTCAGCAGCCCGCGCAATATTTGGCCGATTATCAGCCAGCAAGCAGAACGCATTTCTGCAGAGCGAACCGCGCTGATCGCCGAGGCTGCTCACGTCATGCCACCGATTGGGGCCCAGGGGCTGAACATGTCACTCGCTGATGTCGCAACGCTGTTGAAGTTGGCGCGTGAACGGCCGACGCATTTGGGCGATGTTGAGATGTTGGAAGCCTATCAGCGCGCGCGATACCCAGACATTCAGCTGCGTATGCGCGGGATCGGCCTGTTGAACCGTATTTCTCAAGCCCGCGTGCCCGGTGCGCGTGACGCGCGGGCCGTCGGGCTGAACGCGCTTTACGGTATCACGCCTCTCCGAAAAACACTGATGCGGCTTGGGCTCGGCGTGAGATAACGCAGCCAGAGCGCGCAAATGGGCCGACACGAGAGAGGTCCCGGATTAAATCCGGGACCTTCCCCGGGGTTACCCGTAAAATCCTTCGGTTCCTTTCAAAGCACCTCATGCACCACGCGTGACAGACGCGACAAGGTCGCATCGGTGTCGTACAGTTTGTCGATGCCAAAAAGTCCCAATCGGAAGGTGCGAAAGCCCTCTGGCTCTCCCACTTGTAAGGGCACACCGGCGGCGATCTGCATGCCTTTTTCTGCAAACTTTTTACCGTTCTGGATGTCAGGATCGCTCGTGTAACTGACGACCACACCGGGCGCACCGTAGCCTTCGGCCGCTACCGAGGGGATCGCCTTATCGGTCATCATTTGGCGCACGCCGTCACCCAGCCGCCACTGCGCTTCTTTCAGACGGTCAAACCCATAGTCTTTGCTTTCCATCATCGCGTCGCGAAACTGACGCAACGCATCCGTCGGCATGGTCGCATGATACGCGTGACCGCCCTCTTCATAGGCTTTCATGATCGCGCGCCACTTGCCCAGATCTATTGCAAAACTGTCCGATGTGGTTACGTCCACGCGCTGCACTGCCCTGTCAGACATCATGACCAAACCGGCCGCAGGAGAGGAGGACCACCCCTTTTGCGGTGCCGAAATCAACACGTCGACCCCAAGCGCGCGCATGTCGACCCAGACGCAGCCGGAGGCGATGCAATCAAGCACCATCAGTGCTCCGACCTGATGGGCGGCCGCCGCCATCTTTGCGATGTAGTCGTCGGGCAGGATGACACCCGCGCTTGTTTCAACATGCGGTGCGAAAACGATCTGCGGCTTCTCCTCCTTGATCTTGTCCACCACCGTCTCAATCGGCGCGGGCGCAAAAGGGCTGTCGACAGAATTGCCTTGCTGACGCGCTTTCATGACAACGGTGTTCGCGGTCAGACCACCCGTCTCAATAATCTGCGACCAACGATAAGAAAACCAACCGTTGCGCACGACCAACACGTCGGCGCCGCGCGCAAACTGTCGGGCGACAGCCTCCATCGCGAAGGTGCCGCCACCCGGGACGACAGCCACCGCATCCGCTTGATAGACCTCTTTCAGCAGATCAGAAATGTCGCGCATGACCTGTTGAAAAGCCACCGACATGCTGTTGAGCGACCGATCGGTGAAAACAACGGAGAATTCCTCCAAACCGGTTGGGTCAACTGTGTCAAACAAAGCCATCTTGTCTTCCTCCTCGCATCGCCCTTGCCATATAAACGATGGCGCGACTTGGCAAAGCCTATCTGAGTATACAATGCACTCTCTCTCATCGGGCGTGTTTCCGATCCGCCTTGCGCTTTCCTATCGTCGCAATGGTCCAATCAGACGTTCCTCGCTCAACAGCACATTTGCTTCGACCTCTCCCGCACCCGGGAGCGTCATGATCCGCCGTCGCAACACCCGTTCAAAATCCGGTATGTCGCGGGCAACCACGCGCAAGCGGTAATCATAGAGACCCAGAACATGTTCGACGGTCTGAACCTCAGGTATCGCGACCACTGCACGCTCAAAATCCTCAAGCGAGACGCGGCCTTTCGTGGCGAGCTTTACCCCCAGAAACACCGTAACGCCGAAACCAAGCTTCGTGGCGTTTAGCTGTAGGTGACGGCGGCGAAAAACCCCTGCGTTTTGCAAACGCTTGATCCGCCGCCACATCGCAGGTTGCGAAAGGCCGAAACGCGCACCCAAAGCCGCCGCTGATTGCTGCGCATCCTGAGCAAGCGTGGCAATCAGCCGATGGTCCAGTTCATCCAAGTCGATCATAGAGGGAGCGCTTCCTCATGTTTGATGCGCGCCACGTGCATCAATGCTTCGATGTCTGTGATGTGAGGCAGGGTCAGGATGCGCGCGCGATAAATTTCCTGATAATGCGCCATGTCCCGCGCGATGACAGAAAGACGCGCATCAACGCGGCCCAGAAAGGTCTGCACCTCAATGACCTCGGGCACCTGCCGCGCTGCCGCCAGAAAAGTGTCAAACGCATTCGGATGCGTTTTCTCCAATGTGACACGCAATGACACCTCAACAGCATAGCCAAGCGCGGCCCAGTCAATGATTGCACCGACGCCGGTAACAACGCCTAAATCTTGCATGCGCGACAGCCTTCGACTGACTTTACCAGTGGTCGCACCACACCGCTCCGCCAAGTCGGTGGGCGTCAGGCTAGGATCTGTTTGCCAATACCTCAGCAATCGGCGATCTAAATCATCAAGCATGATTAATCCGTTTTGAGCCAGATATACGCATGAATATATGCGTTTTATTCATTGAAATACCACAACGAAAACTATTTTACCCAGCCGCAGTATTTATGCTGCAGCGAAGATCAGCATGTCAAAAAAGGAAGTTACCATGCGTGTTTATTATGACCGTGATTGCGATGTGAACCTCATCAAAGATACCAAAGTCGCCATTCTTGGTTATGGCTCACAGGGTCACGCCCATGCTTTGAACCTCCGCGATTCGGGTGCAAAAAACTTGGTCGTAGCGCTTCGTGAAGGCTCACCCTCTCGCGCGAAGGCCGAGGGAGAAGGGTTGCAAGTGATGGAGATTGCCGAGGCAGCCGCCTGGGCTGATCTGATGATGTTCACAATGCCCGACGAACTACAGGCGGAAACCTACAGAAAACACGTTCATGATAACATCCGCGAGGGTGCCACAATCGCTTTTGCCCACGGGCTAAACGTTCACTTTGGCCTGATTGAGCCCAAAGCAGGTGTCGACGTGATCATGATGGCACCAAAGGGACCGGGGCATACGGTTCGCGGCGAATATACCAAAGGTGGCGGTGTCCCCTGCTTGGTAGCGGTTCACAACGATGCCTCGGGCAAAGCGCTTGAATTGGGGCTGTCGTATTGTTCGGCCATCGGCGGCGGACGCTCAGGCATCATTGAGACCAACTTCCGCGAGGAATGCGAGACTGATCTTTTTGGCGAGCAGGCTGTTCTTTGCGGGGGCTTAGTTGAATTGATCCGCATGGGGTTCGAAACCTTAGTCGAGGCGGGATACGCGCCTGAGATGGCTTATTTCGAGTGTCTTCATGAGGTGAAGTTGATTGTCGATCTCATCTATGAGGGGGGGATCGCCAACATGAACTACTCCATCTCTAACACCGCAGAATACGGCGAATATGTATCCGGCCCCCGGATCCTCCCCTATGCGGAGACAAAGGCGAAGATGAAAGCGGTGTTGTCTGACATTCAAAGCGGGAAATTCGTGCGCGACTTCATGCAAGAAAATGCTGTGGGCCAGCCATTCTTTAAGGGCACGCGGCGCATCAATGATGAGCATGAGATCGAAAAGGTTGGGGAGCGCCTGCGCGAGATGATGCCATGGATTTCAGCCGGGAAAATGGTGGACAAGGCCAAGAACTAATGGCGGTTCCCAGTGTGATCGATTGAAAGTGGCGGGAACGCGGGGCGGGCGCCAAAGCGTTTCGACTTGAACCTGAAGCGCTTACTCGCTTCCGCTCCCTCCGATCGAACGCGAAAAGGGATGCGTTATATCTCCAGGTAACGTCGAAACACTCAGAGCGTTTCTCGGTGCACTTAGATCACTCTTCCGCTGCATTCCTCTTGGTGCACCTCGAATTGTAATTTGATACCAAAACGTCAATCGGACATGTGTCAGGCCAGGGTCGCAGGCGTCGCGATCTATGGTGCAACCGCGGCGTCCAGTGCCGAGACGACGCCCTCAACCGCCTTGGCCATCACGGCAGCATCCTCATGCTCTGCCATGACGCGCACAAGCGGTTCCGTGCCAGAGGTGCGGATCAGCAGGCGGCCACCTTGGGCCAGATCCGCTTCTGCCGCAGCAATCGCAGCGGCAACGTCGGCGGTTTCAAGCGGTGCTTGGCCTGGCGCAAAACGCACATTCCGCAGAAGCTGTGGCACCGGTTCGAACTGATGCAGCAGTTCAGAGGCGCATCGGCCAGAGCGCACGATTTCAGCCAGAAACTGAACGCCTGCCATCAGCCCATCGCCGGTCGTCGCGTGATCGAGCATGACGATGTGGCCCGATTGTTCACCGCCGAGGTTATACCCACCCTGCCGCATCCGTTCGACGACGTAGCGATCACCGACATTGGTGCGTTCCAATCGCAAGCGGCGGGCGCGCAGAAAATGTTCTAACCCCAGGTTGCTCATGACGGTGGCAACAAGGGCGTTGCCGCGCAGGCGTTCCTCTTGCGCCCAGCGCGCCGCCATCAGGGCCATGAATTGATCGCCGTCACCGACCCGTCCCTTTTCGTCGATCAGAATGACGCGGTCGGCGTCACCATCCAGGCAAATGCCCACGTCAGCGCCATGCGCGACAACCATCTCAGCAGCGGCTTGCGGCTGGGTCGATCCGCATCCCTCATTTATGTTGTGGCCCGTTGGATGTACCCCCATGGGCACAATCTCTGCCCCAAGCTCCCAAAGGCTCATGGGTGCCACGTGATGGGCAGCGCCGTTGGCGCAGTCAATCACCACCTTCAGCCCGTCCAACCGCATCTGGCGTGGGAAGGACGATTTGACACGCTCAATGTATCGGAAGCGGCTGTCATCAATGCGCTTTGCCCGACCGATTTCGCCCGATGGCACGGGATCCACGCCTACATCAATCAGCGCTTCAATCTCTGCCTCGACCAAATCGGACAGTTTAAAACCGTCGGGACCAAAAAACTTGATCCCATTGTCGTGTGATGGATTGTGACTGGCCGAGATCATGACGCCCAGATCGGCGCGCATCGACCGTGTCAGCAGGCCAACTGCTGGTGTGGGCACCGGGCCGAGCATGAAAACATTCATACCGGTTGACGTCAGGCCCGCCGTCAAAGCGTTTTCAAACATGTATCCGGATAGCCGTGTGTCTTTGCCAATGACAACCCGGTGCACACCCTTGCCCTCGCGCCTGAAATAGCGCCCTACCGCAGCGCCGATCCGCAACGCCATTTCCGAGGTCATGGGAAAGACATTTGCCGTCCCGCGCACGCCGTCAGTTCCAAAAAGCTTAGCCATGCTGTTGTCCTGCCACAGCCGCGCGCCAAAGTGCAATCGCTTGTGCCGTATCGGCGACATCGTGCACACGCAAGATCTGAACCCCCTGCCCCAATGCCGCAAGCGCCACGCCAATACTGCCCGGTCCACGGCGAGACGCCTCAGAAACTTGACCGATGGTCCCGATAAAACGCTTGCGCGATGCGCCAAGCAAAATTGGTACACCAAGGCCGTGAAAGAGACTGAGCCGCGACAGCAGCGACAGATTGTGTTCCAGCGTCTTTCCAAAACCTATGCCCGGATCTGCGATTATCCTTTCTTTGGCGATGCCGCGCGCGACAAGAGCAGCAATTTGAGCTTTCAGGAAGTCAAACACATCTAGAAGCACGTCGTCATAGTATGGATTTGCCTGCATCGTTTTCGGATCGCCAAGCGCATGCATAACGCAGATGGGCACCTGCGACTGGGCGGCAAGATCCACGAGCGCCGGATCATAGGTGAACCCTGAGACATCATTGATCATCGTGGCCCCCGCCGCCAAAGCGTCTTTGGCGACAACGGCCTTGCGCGTATCGATGGAGATTGGAGCAGACAGACCAGCGGCGGTTGCCTCTTGAATGACTGGGACAACGCGGCTGATTTCTTCCTCAGGCGCGACAGTCGCAGCACCGGGCCGTGTCGATTCACCTCCAACGTCGATAATCTGCGCCCCGGCCGCTTGCATTTCCAATGCCACGGCGACAGCCTCTGCAGTGGTGGCGTGCCGCCCCCCGTCCGAAAAGCTGTCAGGTGTTGTGTTGAGAACGCCCATGAGGATGGGCGCATCGAACGAGAGCTGGGCAATCTTTGGTCGTGGCGCAGTGATGGCCGACAGCGCAGGACCCGGCACATCGACCGCAGAAACCACCTGAGGTGCGCCATTGCGAGAAAGCACCTCAACATGCGTGAACCAACACCAGCCCCCTGCGACAGGCTTTGCCCCCTGGGGTCGCGCGGCCCCGACTTGCACGAGCGGCCGAAAATAGGAAGCGGATGAAATCACAGTGTCGCTTGATCCGCATCTATCCAACGGATGGACACCGCACAGCTGTCAGGCGGTGGCGCACCGATGATCAGAAGCTCTTGCGCGCCGAATATTTCTGCGAACCAAGCCGCCAGCGCAACAGGCTTTTCCATTTGAACGGAAGGCGCATCGACTGCGTCGAGAACAATTTTTGAAGGTGCCCACACACATGTCTGACCATTCTTCATCGCCCAATCCAGCTCTGTTCGGGTTTCCACGACGACGCAGCGATCATCTTTGGCCGCCAGCACCCACGCATTCTGTTCGATCGCCAGCAGATCGATGCGACGCTGTGCCATCGGGTGAGAGACCTGCGGTCGCGGCGATGCCGCGTCGACCCCCACACATAGGATCGCAGGCGCGCCCATCGCCTCAAACTGATCCAACCAACCTGACAGATGCGGCGCGGCGATTGCATCCTTGCTCAAGAAAACCAACCTCGGTTCCAGCGACGCTTCCTGTGGCATCTGCACCACCGGCGAAGATGTGCGGGCCCGAACAATCTCTACCCCAAGGGCGCCAGGGCCACGATCCAACTTCTCAATCCGAACAAAGGCGCGCTGCGCCTGTGGCTCCAGCAAAATGCGCTCCGCCACGCGTTCCGCCAGGGTTTCCAGCAGATTCAATCGCTCGTCTGCAAGCTCAAAGGCAATCGCCTCGGTCACACGATCGTAGCTTAAGATCCGGTCGACATCGTCATCAACTGGGGCGTCTATCGGCTGCACCTCGACCACAACGTTGAAACATATGCGCTGCCTAACACCTCGTTCCGCCTGAAAAGCGCCGATGTCCACGTCAACAATGTGATCGCGCAGCGAAATACGGTCAAGCGGTTGATCCGCAGAGGTGGCTTCAGACCGCTCTAACGGATGGGCAAACGCCAGTCTTATTTCATCGGGCATATGACATCCTAGCGCAGATCAGACCGTTGAGAGAAAATATCAGCAACGCCAAAGGCGCACCAGCGCCACGCCACCTTTAATTCGAAGCGCTGCGCCAGGTATGACGGTAAAACAGGTGATCACCGATGCGGGCGGTTCGGGTATAGACCCGCGACCACCGTGGACGCACCGCAGTGGTGTGGTAATGCGTTGCGCCGCCGGTGAGCGCAGGCACCCGACCGTCCATCGTCATTTGAGCGACTTTGCCGACGCGGGCGAATGCCTCAGGCTCTGAAATAACCTCGGCGCGACCGTCACAGGTGTAGGTGAACTGACATTGGAAGCGCTGTCCGGTCCCCTGGTGAATGACACCGCATAATGTATCGGGAAAGCGCGCGCTTTTCACCCTGTTCATGATGACCTCGGCAACGGCGAATTGACCCTTTACAGTCTCGCCCCGTGCCTCAAAATAAAGCGCCTCGGCCAAGCAGCGCCACTGCTTTGATCCTTTAATCTCCGGCTGCGCATCGACCCAGGCCCGAGAAAACTGCGCCTCGCTTTTTGGTCGCTTCGGAACTCGCAAAAGATTGCGCAGGGCTTTGCCACCCAAGGCGTTCACGCCGCTCGCTTCTCTTTCCGCCAGGATGTCAGCCACATCGGAGGCATAGGCCGGCGGCGTAGATAGCGCACAAAGCATCGCCAAAATAACGACAGACTTGAGACGTCGAACCGCAGTCATCTGTATTCTCTCACATTATTTGCGCGATCAGCGCCTACAGCAGATGTGAAAGGAGGTAAAGTCAGCCGGTTAACTCAGGGTGAACTCTAAAAGGACAAGGCTGATTGAGAAGGTCCCACCCCCTGTCTCTCCCTCTCAAGATTGGCCTGTTTTGTCAGCAATCGCCAATTGCGCGGCGGCCAAGCGCGCCACCGGTACTCTGAACGGTGAACATGAGACATAGTCAAACCCGACGGACCGACAAAAGGCGATCGATTCAGGATTACCGCCGTGCTCACCGCAGATCGATAACGTCAGGCCCGGCTGAACAGACCGCCCGCGTGCAGCACCCAGTTCAAGCAGTTCGCCCACGCCGTCCGTGTCCAACATGTGAAAAGGATCCTCAACATAGACGCCCTGTTGCACATAGTCCGACATAAACCTCCCCGCATCATCGCGCGACAGACCATAGGTCATCTGTGTAAGGTCGTTGGTCCCAAAGCTCAAAAAAGAGCAGTAAGGCGCGATTTCTGCGGCGCGCAACGCAGCGCGAGGGGTCTCAACCATCACGCCGAGCCGATACGTAAAGCTGGCATCGTGATCTGTGCGCACAGCTGCCGCAACAGTCTCGATAGAGGATTTGGTAAGCTCAACTTCGCGCCGTGCTGTCACCAAAGGTATCATGATTTCGGGCACGATGGGCTCACCATTGCGGCTCGCCTCAACGGTCGCCTCGAAAATCGCACGGGCCTGCATCTCATAGATGCCTGGTACGGTGACACCCAAACGCACGCCCCGCAAGCCAAGCATGGGGTTGTATTCTGACATGGCTTCTATCCGACGCGTGACGCTTGAAAGCGGCAGATCCAAGGCATCCGCGAGCTCTCGTTGACCAGCGCGGGTCAGCGGCAGAAACTCGTGCAAAGGCGGGTCAAACAGGCGGATGCAGACTGGACGCCCCTTCATGATACGGAAAAGTTGCACGAAATCAGCGCGCTGCATGGGCAGCAAACGTGCGAGCACTGCCCGGCGATCTTCTTCCGTTTCGGCAAAGATCATCTCGCGCATAACAGTTAGTCGCCCAGGCTCAAAAAGCATGTGCTCTGTCCGGCAAAGCCCGATGCCATGGGCATTGAAGTTCAATGCGGTCCGTGCATCAGCGGGCGTATCTGCATTTGCGCGGATACCAATGTCAGCAGCATCCTCAGCCCAGTCCATCAACCGGTTAAACGTCTCATCCAGCGCAGCCTCTTGCATCTCGGCAGCGCCGGCCAAAATCTCACCGCTGCTGCCGTCAATCGTGATCTCATCGCCCGCCTGAAAGATGCGTCCGTCCTCTGCAATGATCTGCTTGCGGCGCAAATTGAATTTCAACGCTGAAGCGCCGACCACGCAGGGCAATCCCAACCCACGCCCGATGACGGCGGCGTGGCTCGTGATGCCGCCGCGCTCTGTCAAGACGGCGGCTGAGGCATGCATGCCGCGAATGTCCTCTGGGCTGGTCTCGCGACGGATAAGAATGCAGGCCTCCTCGCGGGCCGCGCTGGCCTGAGCCTCTGCCGCGGAAAATACAATCCTGCCGGTCGCTGCTCCCGGGCTGGCGGGAATGCCCCGCGCGATCACGTCGCGGCGCGCCTTTGGATTTATCTGCCGGTGCAGCAGCTCATTCAGGGTGCGCGGTTGCACGCGCATCAGCGCCTCTTCGCGCGAAATGATCCCGTCATCGGCAAGCGCAACAGCGATGCGCACGGCGGCGCGTGAAGACCGCGCGACCCGGGCACCATCCAGGATGAAAAGCTTGCCATCCTCAATGACAAATTCGACCTGCATTTCTGCCCGCAATTTACGGCGCATGCGCGCAGCTTGCTCTGTCAGCTCTTTGAAGGCATCTGGCGCAAGCTCTTCAAGCGAAGGGCCGCGCGGATCTTTGCTCAGATAAAGCGCCGATACGTCACTGTGCAGCGCGTCGCGCCCCTGCGACTGGCTAAGATAACGTCCTGTAATCTGAGGCAGACCTGTCTCAGAACTCACCAATTGTAACACGCCTGAACCGCATTGCCCGCGCCCCACACCAAAGACCATTTCCTGCACGACAAGACCCAAGCCAGCATCCGCAGGCGCGCCCTTTGCCCGACGCAGCAACCGCGCAGAGGTGCCATCCCAGGCACGCGCCATGGATCGCAACACCGCAGATAACTGCACGATGGGATCTTGTGGAAAGGCCTCTTCCGTCTCCGCCTCATAGGCATGCAGTGACTGCGCAAGAGCAGAAAGCGCGTCACCCGTCACATCGTCAAACATATCCGGGTCCAGCCGCGCAATATTGATCGCGTAGGACTGAACAAACCGCGTGTAAAGCTGTGCGGCGGCCGTTTCCCCCAGGGTCTTGGCAAGGCTTTCAAACCGTGCGGCATTGATGCCGATGTTGAGCACGGCACCCGGCCCACCCCAGTCAGGGTCTTGGCTGGACGGGCGCACACACATCAAAGCACCTTTCGGCATCTGGGCAACAACCGCCTCTACATCTGGCATGTGACCCGCCGCAATATGCTGCACTGCGTCAAAAGAAACCGCGATGCTTCTTGGCACAGGCAGATCCAATCGCACCAACCTTTGCAAGCACTTAGCACGCCCGCCATGGGTATGACTGTGGATCGGAGCGCTCGGCGTTACCAAAGTTGTGGAAGGGTTATTCTGCATTGCAGCACCTCTATCGTCGGATGCAGCATAGGCAGAAAATGGGGTCTGACAAGAGATCAATGTAAATGAAACGTGACACTGTCCCGGGCTTGACCCGGGACCTCTAGACCGGCTGGGCGGCCCCGGATCAAGCCCGGGGCGATGTCGCGCTACCCTTCAATCAACGTCAGATCGGCAACAGACCCGCAAATTGCTCTGATCCGGCTCAGCAGGTTCAGCCGGTTGCGTCGCACAGTGGCACTGTCGCTATTTACCTGCACGGCTTCAAAGAACGCATCGATCGGCCCGCGCAGCGCGGCCATGCCCGCCATCGCGGCCGTATAATCCTGCGATTTCATCGCAGGGGCAATCGCCGCCTCCGCCTGGTCAAGTGCAGCAAACAGCGCCCGCTCCTCCTCACCTTCCGCGAATTTCACATCTGCACCGTATGAATATTCGACCCCATCGGCCGCTTCCGCCTGGGTCAGAATGTTATTCGCACGCTTGAACCCCTGGATCAGGTTTTCCCCATCATCGGTCTTGAGCGTCTCGCTCAGCGCCTTCGCCCGTTTGACCAGCAGGGTCAGATCGTCATTCCCCTCCATCGCGATACAGGCGTCGATGACGTCATGGCGGACGCCTTGGTCACGGAGATAGACTTTGAGACGGTCGTGGAAGAAAGCAAGCAGTTCCTTAAGCGCCGCGGAAATGGCAGTTTCTTCGGACGTCTTGTCGGTAAAGTCTACAAACTCTTCAGTTCGGGTGATTGCTTGCGCATCTTCAACTCGAGTTGTTGTAGTCTCGATGGCGATATAATTCGCCATCCAAGGCTTATCGTGAATACGTATCGTACTCCCCAGAATATCCGATAACTTCAGAGAAACATCGTTTTCAATGAGAATGCGAATAATGCCCAGCGCCGCGCGCCTTATTGCGAACGGATCTTTGCTTCCCGTAGGTTGCTCTTGGTTTATCCAAAGGCCAACCCATTTTGCGATCTTCTCCGCCAGCGCCACGGCCACCGAAACGGGTGCCGTGGGCACATCATCGGAGGGACCCAAAGGCGCGTAGTGGTCCTCTGCCGCAGCAGCCACTGCAGCGGGGAGACCTGCAGCTTCAGCATAGTATCGGCCCATCAGGCCCTGCAATTCAGGGAATTCATAGACCATCTCGGACGATAAATCCGCCTTTGCCACCCGAGCGGCCTGTTCCGCCAGATCGGGGTCTGCACCGACCATCGGAGCCAGCTCGCGGGCGAGGACCGCCATGCGCTCAATCAACTCCGCCTGGGTGCCGAGTTTGTTGTGAAAGGTAACATTCTCCAAGGCTTTCACCCAGGTTGACATACCAGCCTCAGACTGCGCCACGCGCTGGTCGTTTTCCCAGAAGAATATCGCATCCGACAGCCGGGCCGACAGCACCTTTTCATTTCCAGCCAGGATCGTGGCCCCTTGATCCGCTGTAGTGCGGTTGGCGACAGTGATGAATTTCTCAATCCGTCCCGTCTTGGGGTTGCGGACGGAAAAGAACTTCTGGTGCTCGCGCATGGAGGTTTGCAGCACCTCGGGCGGCAGGTCCAGGAAATCCTCGGCGATATTGCCCATTAGCACGACAGGCCATTCGACCAGCCCCGCGACCTCCGCCAGCAAAGCGGGATCCTCGACCACTTCCAAGTCATTCGCAAAAGCCATGTTGGTGGCGTCGTTCCAGATCGTCTCGGCCCGTTCGTCGGCCTGCAGGATCACATGGGCGCGTTTCAGCTTGGCTTCGTAGTCATCAAACCCCGTTACGGTGATCGCGCCCGGTGCCATGAAACGGTGCCCATAGGTGGTGTCACCTGCCGTAAAGCCGTCCACGGTGAGCGGCACCACCTCCGCCCCGCGCTCTGACGTGATCAGGCACAGAATGCTTTGCAATGGGCGCACCCAGCGCAGCGCGCCGTCACCCCAGCGCATGGATTTGGGCCAGGGAAAATTGCGGATGGTCTGTTCCAAGACCTCTGCCACAATCTCTGCCGCCGGGCGGCCCGGTTTTTCGATGCGGGCAAACAGAACGTTACCCTTGGGCGTCTGCCGTTCTTCCACCTGATCACGGGTCAAGCCCACGCCGCGCAGGAAGCCTTCGAGGGCTTTGTCCGGCGCATCCGCCCTGGGCCCTTTGCGTTCCTCAACCTGACGGGGGCTTTCAGCCAACATCCCCGCCACCGTCAGCGTCAGACGGCGCGGCGTGGCAAAGGCGGCGGCAGAGACATAGGTCAACCCCGCCTCAGCCAAACCATTTGTGACAAGTCTTTGCAGATCTTGGCTCGCGCGCTTCTGCATCCGGGCAGGGATCTCTTCAGAGAACAGTTCGATCAGCAAATCAGGCACGGGGGCTCCTCGGAACAATGGCGGGGGCATATCTGGATGACGTTGACGGGTCTAGCCCTGATCAGTCGTTGGGGAGACGGGGGCATTCTTCGCCGATGATGGTGCCGTCATAGGCTTTCTCTCCGCAATCGTTCAGCTCGTGCCAAACATAGCCGCGCCCGTCATCGGTGATAACGACATAGCGATCGACGCCAAAATCGACGTTTTTCTGGCCAAGGAAAGTGAGCGCCGTGCCTGCATCAAGCTCTGCCGCGATGGCCCGCGCATCGAAACACTCAAACCAACCAGGCGCGTTACGCGGGGTGGCCGCCTCAATCAACACGTAGCTTTCGGTCAAAAAGGGAAGGCTCAGCACCGTGGTAAAGCACGCACGGTAGCGAATTGGTGAGCTCTCTGCATCGATGGCTTCAAAGTTCTCGAACGGAATGCTCTCGGGCTCTTCTGTGACGATGGAAACGAGTTGCACCTCGTCCTCATACACCGCGTCATAAAAACCATAGATTTGGAGGTAATACAGCGCGCCCCCTGCGATAGCTGCTGAAAGCAAGATCACAATCCCCACAAATTTACCGCTCATGCTGACCGCGGCTCCGCTTTGGTAAGGTCGGTGCCAAAGCATAGAACATTGCCATCAGGGTCTGCTACCTCAACCTCACGCATGCTGTAGACGGTATCCTTTGGCCCTTTGAACGCCACGCCCTTCTCGGCCAGACGGGCCACAAAGCTCGGCTGATCATCGACGTAAAAGTAGGCACGCCAAGCATCCCAGGGCTCTCCCGCGCCGTCCCAAGAACAGAGAAAGATTTGCACGCTGCCTGCCGAAAAGATACCAAAACCGACCACAGGCTCGCCCGTTTCCTCAACGATATCGAAACCCAGAACATCGGTGTAAAATGCTTTGGCGCGCTGATAGTCGGACACGCGGATCACGGGGGTGGCATTCCGAAAGCTCATGCGGCGTCTTCATGCCATCCGCCAGCGCGCGTCTGAACAAACGCATCTGCGCAGATTTTCGCGAGCGCGCGCACGCGGCCAATGTAGGCTTGGCGCTCGGTAACGGAAATCACGCCGCGCGCGTCGAGCAGGTTGAACATGTGGCTCGCCTTGATGCACTGATCATAGGCCGGATGCACCATGATGATGCGTTTGTCGGTTTTCGGATCCTCAGCTGCTTGATCTAGAATGGCTTTGCAATGCGCCTCTGCCTCCTCAAACTGACGCAACAGGACATCCGTGTCCGCCATGTTGAAATTCCAGCGCGCGTATTCCTCCTCTGTCTGCTTAAAGACATCCGCGTATTTCAGTGGGATCGGTGCGTCAGGGTCGTTGAATGGCATATCCATCACGTGATCGACGCCCAGAATATACATTGCCAGGCGTTCCAGCCCATAGGTCAACTCGCCCGAGACAGGGCGACAATCATGCCCGCCCACCTGCTGGAAATAGGTGTATTGGCTGACTTCCATGCCGTCACACCACACCTCCCAACCGAGACCCCAGGCGCCTAAGGTTGGGCTTTCCCAATCATCCTCGACAAACCGAATGTCGTGCAGATCCATATCGATCCCGATGGCGGCCAATGACCCAAGATACAGGTCTTGCAAATCTGGCGGGCTGGGTTTGATCAGCACTTGATACTGATAGTAGTGCTGCAGTCTGTTGGGGTTTTCCCCGTATCGTCCGTCCGTCGGGCGCCGCGAAGGCTGAACATAAGCGGCCGTCCATGGCTGCGTGCCCAGCGCCCGCAGCGTGGTGGCGGGGTGAAACGTGCCTGCACCCACCTCCATGTCATAGGGCTGCAGAATGGCGCATCCCTGGCGCGCCCAATAGCTTTGCAGCGCGAGGATGACGCCCTGAAAAGACCTGGGTTTCGGGGAAGATGTAGACATGAAGCCACCTCGGTAACGCCGCGCGCTTGACCTATCGGTGTCACCTCGCTGCGTCAATTGCATCACACCGATAAATTCAATCTGAAAACCGTGGATTTCCAACCACTTTGCTGCTTATTTAACGCCAACAATCAAGGTTTTCAGGGACGTTTTCGCAATGATGCGGTTTTTATCTTCAGTCACATTCATCGCTGCGTTCAGTATCATGCTGCAGACTGCTGAAAGCGCCCGCGCGCAATCCATCGGTTGGATGCAACCCACCTCGACCTTTGACGCGGTGTGGTACCACCAAGCGGGTGCGGCTAGCCCATCGGCGAGTGCTTGGCAAATACCAATGATTGATGCGTTCGGTACAGGGATCACGCAGCGTTACGTGTTTAAGGCGTCTGCGCGGAACCTTCTGCCTTTGGCGCTCCAAGATCAGGCGGGGCCGGCAAGACCCTGGTTGGTTCAGCTTGCAACTGATGAGACAGCGCTAACTCTCACCGAACCTGACGAAACGCGTGCCGAGGCCAGGCGCAGCGAACAAGCGCTCACAGCGGATGAGCGGAAGGCGTTACAGATCGCTTTGCAGTGGGCGGGGTACTATACGGCAGCCATCGACGGCGCATTCGGCCGAGGGACCCGCGCTTCGATGCGCGCCTGGCAAGAAGAGAACGGGTTTGAAGCAACCGGCGTGCTAACGACGCTGCAGCGCAGAGCACTGATTGATCAGTACAATGCGGTTTTAAACGGGCTCGATCTTGCCCTCGTTCGAGACGAAGAAGCAGGTATCGAGATGATGATGCCGACTGCAGCGGTTGAATTTGCGCGCTACGAGCCACCCTTCGCGCATTATGGCTCAAAAAACGACATCGGTGCACGCGTTCTGCTCATATCGCAGGCGGGCGATCAGAATACGTTATTCGGCCTCTATGAAATCATGCAAACGCTTGAGATTGTGCCCCTCGACGGGGCAAGAGAGCGCGGCAATGACTCATTTGAACTTGTCGGGGAAAACGATCAGATCGTTAGTCATACCCAAGTGTCCTTGCAGAATGGCCAGATCAAAGGTTTCACACTCGTTTGGCCAGCCAGAGATGAAGAACGCCGCCGCCGGGTCTTGGCTGAAATGACAAAGAGTTTCACAAGGCTCGAAGCCGTGTTGGACCCCACCGTTGGAAGCGTCGATACGCAATCCATTGATCTGGTATCCGGTTTGCAGATACGGCAACCAAAAATCTCACGATCTGGGTTTTTCCTGAATGAAAGCGGGCTGGTTGCGACAACCTCTGAAACCGTGGGAAGCTGCGCGCGTTTAACCATTGATGGCGACATAACGGCGGAGGTTTTGGCCAACGATCCGGCACAGGGGATCGCCCTTTTGAGGCCAACGCAACCACTGTCGCCTCTCGCCGTCGCGGCATTGAATGTCGCCGACCCACGTTTGCAATCAGACGTCGCCGTCGCAGGCTATTCCTACGAAGGCGTGCTGAGTGCGGCAACGCTAACATTTGGTAAACTCTCTGACGTGAAAGGATTGCGGGGCGAGGATAGCTTGAGCCGTCTGTCGATGACCGCACAACCCGGTGATGTTGGTGGCCCTGTGTTCGACGCCAGCGGGGGCGTGATGGGCATGCTCTTACCCAAATCCTCCGTCGGGCCACAGCTGCCGGATGACGTGCATTTCGCGCGTGACAGCCAGGCCATTGTGGATATCGCACAAGCAGTGGGTGTTGAGCTTGCGGCAGCAGATGCGCAAGGGAACCTCGTACCGCGTGATTTGCGGCTGGCGGCCCAGGGCATGACTGTATTGGTCAGTTGCTGGTAAGTGCGAGGCTTCTAAGAGAAGCGATCTACCATTGCTGTATTATTAAACTGCCTTCGATAGGAGGGATCGTTTTCTTTCAAAGAAAACGGTCGGAAAATTTGAAATTTTCCGATCCACAACGGAGGCGTCAGTTAAAAATAACACAACCTATCAGGATACGATATCAGGCGTAAGATAGATCAAAGTGGGTCCATCCGCTGTGAATGCCTCTCGCACTTTCTCCTGCAAGTCATGTAATGAGTTTGGCGCTACGCCACGCGCGCCAAACGCCTCTGCAACCTTCACAAAATCTGGATTGCGCGCCACAACCGCATTTGGTGCGATCTGCGCCCGCACCATACTGTCCTCGATCTCTTTCAGCTTGCCATTGTCCCAGAGTATAATCGGCAGGGGTAGGCCCAACTCAACCGCGACACCGAGTTCCTGCATCGTGTAGTGGAACCCGTAGTCTCCGATGATCGCCATCGTCGGCGCTTCTGGGCTTCCGATTGCACCACCAATCGCTGCTGGCGTGGCATATCCCAGCGTCCCGAACCCGCTGGGATGGTGCCAAAAACCGGCATGCGTCATGTCCCAGACCTCTTTTGCCGTGTAGGCAAATTGGGTCATATCAGAATAAATGGTCGTGCCATCTGGCACGCATTCCCGCAGGGCATCGACAACAGGCACAATGCCGGGGCGCTCCGCCGTTACTTCTGCGCGCCAACGCGCACGGTAAGCAGCGATCTCAGCGACATCCCATTTCGGCTCTTGGATGTCCGGCAATTTCGCCAAAAGCTGGATCATGGTATCGCAAGCATCGGCGAGATAGCGCGCCACAGTGTGATCGGTTTGAGCCAGAACTTCTGCGTCAACATCGACACGGATCAAAGGGCAGGTGTGACCCAGATGGCTCCGCCAAAGATCAACTTCAGCCAGCTCAGTGCCAAAGGCGATCACCAAATCTGCCTGCGCAAAAACCTCTGCACTGCTTGGCCTGGCAAGGCCCGATCCAAAGCTCAACGGATCGTCCGGTGCCAAAAGCCCCCGCCCCGCGTATGTCATAAACGCAGCAGCACCGGTGCGTCGCACCAGATCGCGCACGTATTTTGCCGAAGGGATATCATCTTGCTGGTGGTAACATCCCCCGCCAAAAATAAAGAGCGGGCGCCGCGCTTCATTCAAGTGATGGATGATATCATGGACCGCGCATGCAGGAGGAACAAGCCAATCTTGCATTTCGTTGGGGCGCGGTTGCGCTGGAGCGGCTGGTGCTTCCAAAACAGAAATCGGCACCTGGATGTGCTTACTGCGCGGTCGCTGCGTTTTAAATTCTGTCAGCGCACGGTCGATCAGAGCATAGGCCGCCTCGGCCGTGCGTGCCTCTTCTGACCAATCGCATACTGCCTCAGCCGCGGCGCGTTGGTCTTTCATCTGGTGCAGTTGGCCACGTCGGGCCGCTGTCTCATCCAGACAGGAAGAAATCACCAACATGGGCACGGAATCCGAATAAGCCTGCCCCATGGGCGTCATAATATTGCAGAGCCCGGGCCCCGTGATCACATAAGCCACGCCAGGTTTTCCAGTGGCGCGGGCATAGCCATCGGCCATGAACCCAGCCCCTTGTTCGTGACGCGCCAAGACGTGCTTGATCCCCGCTTCTTCGATCCCGCGATACATTTCTTGATTGTGAACGCCCGGGATACCAAAGATCACATCGACGCCACGGTCTTTTAACATATGGGAAATCTGTGCGCCCAGGGGTCGCATCGTGTCATCGCTCATCACGCTCTCCAAAACTGAACAGTCAGCATCACGTAAACAGCCATCAGTTCAAGCCGACCGAGCAGCATCGCGAGCGTCAAAATCCATTTCGCACTGTCTGGCAAGCCCCCAAAGTTGCCAGCCGGCCCGATCGTTTCGCCCAAACCTGGGCCGATGTTGGCCAAAGCGGCACCCGCGCCAGAAACAGATGTTACAAAATCTAGACCTGTCAGACTCAGTGCGACCGCGATCAGGCCCAGGGTGCCGATGAAAAAGACGAAGAAAGACATGACCGAGCTTAGCACGTCAGGGCCGACCGTGCGTCCTTCATAACGCGGTATAAAGACCCCGTGAGGGGAGCGAATACGCATCAATTGAGCGCGGATCGACGCGAAGAGTAACTGATAGCGAAAGATCTTAATCGAACAGGTGGTAGAGCCCGCGCATCCACCAATGAGCCCCAAAAAGAAAAACAATGTCACGGCAAAGGCGCCCCATTGCATGTAATCTTCCGAGGCATAGCCGGTGCCTGAGATGATGGACGTAACGTTGAACAGTGACTTACGAAAGCTCTGCTCCCAATCGTAGGATATGCTTTCCTGCAAAACATAGGCGATGACCACCACCAGGATAAACACAGTAATCAAAAACCCGCGCACCTGCGGATCGCGATACAGCGCCATGCGGTTGCCATTCACCAGTTGCACGTAGCGCACAAACGGAAGTGCGGCGAGGATCATGAAGATGACAGCGACATATTCTACCGCCCCATCAAACGCCCCAAAAGAGGCGTCATAGTTGGCGAACCCCCCGGTAGATACGGTCGTCAGCGCATGCACCGTGGCGTCAAAGACATCCATCCCGACCGCCAGATAGCCTAGAATACAAACAACAGTAAGCGACAGATAAATGACGGAGATCTGTGTCGCAATCTCACCCGCGCGAGGTAGGATTTTGCCGAAGGTGTCAAAACCTTCCGATTTGAAGATCTGCATCCCGCCGACCTTGAGCTCAGGCAGAAATACCATCGCCACGACAATGATGCCGATGCCGCCGAGCCACTGCAAAATGCCGCGCCATAACAGCAAGCCCTTTGGCAGAGCATCAAGACCGCTCAGCACAGTCGACCCGGTGGTGGTCAGACCTGACATCGCCTCAAACACCGCGTCTGTGAAGGTTAAGTCTGTCTCTCCCAAAACAAACGGTAGCGCACCGAAAATCGGGAGCGCGCCCCACACACCCGTGGTGAGCAAAAATGTCTGCTGGATTGTCAAGCCTTGACGGCCGCCGTTAGCACAGGCCAAGGCGACCAATCCACCCGTCAAAATCGTAAGCAGACCTGCTTGAAAAAAAACGGCCCAATGCGCAGTGCCCTGGACAAGGTCCACCGTCATGGGGATCGCCATTGTAAGACCGAGTACGGCCACCAAGAGGCCGATCACATATCCAACGGGACGCAAATCCATCATGTCAAAGCGTTGGCCCGGGTGCGGGACACTGTCAAGCAATCAAGGCGGCGCCTTCACCCCGACATGCTTAGTTGGCGCAGCGCTACATGGGGAGCCTGTCACGGAATGCGTGACGCACAATATCCTCTCTTTTGAGGCCGATTTCAGCAAGCTGGGCGTCGCTTTTCGCCTGGAGCACTTCAATTCTTGCCACGCGTTTTTGGGCATCCGAATTGAGCACCAAAACCCGCAGAAGAGTTGATAAGAAATCGATTATGCGTTGCAGGCCCAAACGTGTCTGGGCAATTTCAAAGATCAACGTCTTCGCTGGTTGAGAAACAGTTTGATAGGCCATGGGAATACCTCTTTTATATGATACATGCCCCTCCCCGCGAAAAAGTTAGGAACAAACAGCATCGAAGAGTAGCGCGAAAACTGCATAGCCGGATCAACCAACACGCAAACGTTGATATAAAAAGCCGCCCAGAAGGCGGCTCACTGTGCGGTTTCTTTTGGTTGCCCAGGTCGTCATCCGACGTGGAACAACGTGTTGAACAACTTGGGATCAATGCTTTGCATTTCGAAGGTGGGCCCCTCCGTCAACACTGAGATGGCGTCATGCGAATGCAAGCTTTCCTGATGACTTGCAATCACGCGAAAATCATCCACCCGTGGGTCTGACAGCAACTGCTCGCAAAACAGACGCGCGGCATCTTCAACGAAAATTGGATTGGCGGCATTGAGTTCGGCAAAGGCCTGCTCGTCCTCCCGCTTCACCATCACCTGGGTCTCTGTCGGCACGGCGCGACGGCACGCGTCAACCAGATCTTCAAACCACAAGAGCCCTTGGTCGTCATCAAGCTTGACCGAAACCCTGGCAACCGAGCGTTGGGAGTGCGGCGTTGCCAATTGCCCCCGCGTCTCACGCGCATGTTCCGAAAGCTCAAGCGAACAGGGACAGGTGCTCGAATATACATAATCCAGATGGATCATCTTCTGACGCAGGCCGTCTTTTTCAACCAGTTCCAAAGCGATATCGTAGTATTGGTAGCCTGAAATGCCGGAACGCAAACTGTCGATTTTCATCGGAAATGAAAACCGCATTTGAATCCGTGCATCCATACTTTCAAGATCAGTTTTATAGTCATCCAACGCCGCCGCAATGACGTCGAAGCTAAAGGTCCGCCCCGCATGTTTATAGAAACTGCGCATGATGCGAGACATGTTGATGCCTTTCTTATCGGCCTCCAAACTAACGGATCCCGTCACAGAGGTTTCCAGCGTCAAATCACCGTTATCACGGGTTTGAAACCTAATCGGTAGGCGGAAGTTTGAGATGCCAACATGCTGTATCTGCTGCCGTGCCCCGCGGATGAGACTTGAAGGACCGTTTTGCAGATCGGGAAGCGACGCCTTGTAAGAGGCATCTACGACAAAGTCGTCGGGATACTCCCGACCAAACTCCGGGTAGGGCGATACAGCGTCAATGAGACCGGCAACATTCGGGTCAAGCCCCGCAATGTCGGACGCGCTTGCGCCTGCTGCCCAGGCTTTCAAAACGGCAAGTGCCGCCTCTGCCTCTGATCGTTCAGGCGCTTTTTCGACAAGTGTAATGGCATTCATGGCAGAACCCTTAATTAACCCATTGGGTAACTTAGGGTATGCAATTGATATTACCAATCCAAACCTCGCCCGCGTCAGCTACCCGCCAGCTTCACATGCGACAAAATGGCTGATCCTGCAGTAGATAAGGACGGCTTGAATATTGAAACATAAGTTCACGTTTCCGTGATATTAGACGCCGACTTCATCCAGCGCCGCACCCAAGCGGGCTAAATCGCCTGCAACGCATTCAAAAAATCCTGTTGCAGGTCCTCAGGGTCCTCCAAGCCAACGCTGATGCGGATCAACCCCGGCGTGATGCCCAACGTCTCTTTCTGTGCTTGCGATAGCCGTTGGTGCGTGGTGCTGAATGGCGGGGTCAATATCGTTTTGGTATCGCCCAAATTGTTGGAAATCAGACCTATCGCGCAGGCGTTCAGAAAGCGGTTGGCGGCGTGCCGACCGCCCGCAATGTCAATTGCCAGCAGTGTTCCGCCTGCCCCCATTTGGCGCATCGCCAAAGCGTTTTGGGGGTGACTGGGCAGACCTGGATAAATCACCCGAGAAAGCTTTGGATGCCCTTGTAATGCCTCGGCCAACCGCTGTGCTGTCGCGGTTTGCGCGCGAACCCTAAGTTCCATCGTCTCAAGACCCTTAAGCATAATCCACGCGGTGAAGGGGCTCATCGCGCCGCCGGTATGCTTCATAAACGGCTCCACCATTTCTCTGATGTGCCGCTTCTTGCCCAAAATCACGCCACCCAGCGCCCGCCCCTGGCCATCGATGTGCTTGGTCGTGGAGTAGACGACGATGTCTGCCCCTTGCCTGACGGCATCCGAAAAGACGGGTGTCGCAAAGACATTGTCACAGACCACCAATGCGCCTTTTGCGTGTGCAAGATCAGCCACAGCGGCGATATCCACAAGATCGAGTGCGGGGTTTGAGAGCGCTTCAAAAAAGACCAATCGTGTCTCATCTCGGATCGCAGAAGCCCAGGCTGAAAGATCCGCGCCATCTACAAAGCTCACCTCAACCCCAAAGCGCGGCAAAAACTCTTCGGTAATGTACAGGCAAGATCCAAACAAGGCGCGGGAAGACACGACATGATCACCCGCCTTTAGAAACGACATGAGTGCGCCAGTGACAGCCGCCATGCCAGAGGCGGTTGCGAAAGCATCCTCCGTCCCCTCCAGCGTGGCGATACGGTCTTCGAACATTGCGACCGTCGGATTACCGTATCGCGCATAGATGAATTCGTCCGGGCCGGCATTCTCAAACCGTGCTTCAGCCTGCTCGGCAGTGTCATACACGAAACCCTGGGTCAGAAAGATCGCCTCAGACACCTCACCATAGTTGCTTCGGCGTGTACCGGCATGCACAGCGCGTGTGCGTCTTGTCCAATCCCTGCTCATTTCGGCATTCCCTCGGTCTTCAATCGGCGCAGTGTTTGCAACGAAAAGCCCCTCGCGCGGCCAAGCGAAAGGGGCTTTCTCTCGACCTTTTAGCGGGGATTTTACGTGGCCCGCAATCTGGTAACAAATCGCCACCCGCAGTTGGTATCCATTCGCATGTGATCGGTCAACACTGCCGCTCATTTGCCCGCCGCAAGATCACTCAGCTGCAAGAGAACGCTGCCTAAATGCCGACCAAACAGCATTACGCAGCGCAGCGGCCCGTGGATCGAAGCGGTCTATCAAAACGGTGGCCGCCCGTCTCCCTTGGCATCATCGTCAAAACACGCCAAATATGCCCGTCGACAAAGCGGGAGAGCAAACATGAACGGCACCCCAATCGATCTCTATTTTTGGCCAACACCGAACGGGTGGAAGATCTCGATCGCTCTAGAAGAAATGGGGTTGCCCTATCGGACACATTTGATCGACATCGGCGCAGGGGATCAGTTTAAGCCTGCGTTTCTAAAAATATCCCCCAACAACCGCATGCCAGCGATAGTGGACCCCAATGGTCCGGATGATGCCCCTGTCGCAATATTCGAGTCTGGGGCAATCCTGCAGTATCTCGCCCGAAAAACCGGGCAGTTCTACGGCACAAGTGAACGCGACCGCATCAGCGTCGATCAATGGCTGATGTGGCAGATGGGTGGGCTCGGTCCGATGGCGGGGCAAGCGCATCACTTTTTGAAGTACGCGCCGCATATGGATCCACCCAATGACATCCCCTATGCGAAAGACCGGTATCGGAACGAAACATCCCGCCTCTACGCCGTTTTGAATCGACAGCTTGAAAGCAATCGCTATATCGCGGGGGATTTCGTGTCGATCGCCGATTTCGCAATTTGGGGCTGGGCATCTTTGTGGGAAGGTCAACAGCAAAGCTTAGAGGACAAACCCCACCTGGCCAGATGGCTTGAGGAGTTGAGTAACCGGCCCGGCGTGCAACGCGGTCGCGCGCTAGCTGCTGAAAAGCGTGCTGATTTTGCCAAAGACAAAGCAGCACAGGAGAAACTTTTTAAGAGCTAAAGCATCTGGCTTTAAACCTGACACACCTCATGCTCTATCGCCCACCCGCTCAACAGATCCTGTTTGGCCGCGCTGTTCCGCCCCAGCGAGGCGACGTTAAGTCGGTTTGGGCAAGATGTATCAAGTATAAGGTTGAGTGCTTTAAAGGCATGCTGATGCTGCCTTTTTTTCGAAACAAAGCGTCTCTGCGTCAGTAAACCCGTAATCGTGCCCGTAATCCCAAGGCGTTTGATAAGAGCGCAGTATCGCTCTATTCGTTTTTCTCAGGTTTCATGTATTTCTCAAGCGCCACGATCTGCGCCCACAGGAACACAAACATCAGGATTGGAAAACCAAAAGTCTCGATCTTGACCCAAGTGTCTGTGGACATTGTTCTCCAAATCACCTCATTCGCGACAGCAAGGACGATAAAAAAAGCCGTCAACCGTCGGGTCAACAGCATCCAGCCGGGCTGGGTAATCGGGATCATCTCAGCCATGATATACTCAAGGTAGCTGCGTCCGCGCAGCAGACCGATGCCCAGCGCGGTCGCGAAAAAGCCGTAAACGATGGTGGTTTTCATCTTGAAAAAGCGCTCATCATTGAACCAAGCTGTCAAAGCACCGAAGAAAATAACCATGAATGCGGTGAAAATCTGCAACCTGCTTAACTTACCGGTAAGCGCCCACAGCAAACCCATGGCAGCTATCAAGATCGGCACAAAGACAAGTGTCGCGACGATAAAGCCGGAATATTCTACCCCGCCAATCACATAGCTTTCGTCACGAATGCGCAGGTATATAAGGAAAAAGACAATCGGTGGACCTAACTCCAGCACCTGTTTCAGGATGGGGCTGATCGGTTTTGTCTCTGACATGGGCACTCCTTTATCCGCCTGCCTCAACTATCACAGCCCCCAGGGCGATCAATGCCATGAGCGCCACGCGGCGCGGACCCACCGTTTCTTTTAGAAAAAACCAACCGATGATGGCGGCAAAAACGGTCGAGGTCTCGCGCAATACGGCAGCCTCTCCCACCTGGTCCAAACGCGTCGCCATCATAATCGAGCCGAAGCTCAGAAATGCCACCCAACCGCCAATCACCCCCCTTATCATCAAAGGTCCGATCGTTGGGGCCTCTGACATATGTGCCCAGCGGTAGGCCGCAAAGAACGGCAGAACCAAGCCGTCAATCATGAAAAACCACGCCAAAAACGTAAACGGGTTCTGCGTCGCACGAATGCCGTATGCGTCGTAAGTCGTGTAAAGAGCGACGAAAAGACCGGTGACAAAGGCCAAAGTGAGCGCAAGTGGCAAAGTATCACGCTCTGTCTGCAACGTGCGCAGGTTATACACGGCCAGGCCAAAAATGCCGGTAAGCAGCACCGCCACACCCGACCATTGCACGATGGAAAACCGCTCATCAAAAATCAGGTAGGCACCAATCACGGTGAACAAGGGTCCAGTGCCGCGCACCACAGGGTAGACCACGGTATAAGCCCCCTTGGTGTACGCCCAAGCCTGTAGCGTCTTGTAAATCGTGTGAATTACCCACACCCAAAAGAAAATAACCCACATGTGAGGTTCGGGCCAAGGCACCATGAAAAGTGCGAAAGGTGCCGCCATCACAGCGTAGGAAGCGTCAATCGCCCCGCGCGTTAACCACGGGTCATGGCGCCCTTTCTGCAAAGCGCCGAAAACCGCATGTAAAAGTGCCGCACTCAACGCCAGGACAAGGGCAAGTGTTGCCCCTTGCGCCGTACCTTCGATGCTTTGGATCCAATTGCTCACAACTGCGGGGTGTATCGCAGTGTTGTATCTGCCCAGAACGACGGCGCACCAACAGTGCCCCATCTCACAAGCTCTTGAACCGGCAATGCGCCACCAAATCGCAGGACAATGCGCCCGGTTGGATTTGGCATATCGTTCACCAATCGAGAGAGATCGCGTCGTGTCTGACGATCACTGGGCAGCGCAGCAACCCAGGTGAGTGCACGCTCACGCCAGCGCTCGGCCGCTACCCACGCATCATCGCCCGCCCCTAGAATGGCATCCGCCACAAATGTCAGTAGGGTACGTTCAAACAAACCATGGGTCAACACCTCAACAGAAAACTCCTCGATTGCGAGCGAAGCGAGGTCAGGAACCGTCGACACACCCGTAACGCGCATCGCGGCCTTGACAGAATTCATCGCATCGAAGTCAAGTTGCAACGGGTCAAGGATGACCACACCGTCGGACTGCGTGACGGAAAGCTTCACCTCAACACCCGTGTTGGCTACTGCAATCGCCTCATAGACATAGTCAAACCGCCCTAAACCCGTTCTCGCAAAATACCGCAGACCGTGGATCTTGATCTCAACACCGTCAAAAAGCTGCTGTCTTTGCAGTACCGCCGCGACATCGCCCACGACACGAAAGGTAAGCGTTTCAGCAGTAAGCGTGATGCGATCCAATTCTATGCGCAAGTCAAAGAACCGGCAGGTCCCGTTTTCCAAATCGGGCGTCTGATAGGTCGGTGCCGCCTCGCTTATCAAAGCGGTGGCAACGCTTTCAAAGACGTCGTTGCATATCTCAATAGAAGATTGCGGCCAGGCGGTGCAAGGGAACACGAAGGCAAGCATGGCGAGCCAAAATCTCACGCAACCCCCACCAAAGCGTCGGCAAATTCCTTAGGGTCAAAGGGTGCTAGATCATCAATCTGTTCTCCTACCCCGATGGCATGGATCGGTAGACCGAATTGATCCGCCAGGGCCACCAACACGCCGCCCTTAGCTGTGCCATCAAGCTTGGTCATCACCAGGCCAGACACATCCGAAATGTCCTGAAACACCTTCACCTGACTGACGGCATTCTGCCCCGTGGTCGCATCCAGCACCAGAAGCGTATTGTGCGGTGCTGTTTCATCTTTCTTGCGGATGACACGCACGATCTTGGCCAACTCCTCCATGAGGTCGCCGCGGTTCTGGAGCCGTCCTGCCGTGTCGATCAACAGCAGGTCCGCGCCCTCTGCCTGCGCCTGCCCCATCGCGTCAAAGGCCAGGCTTGCCGGGTCCGTACCCTGGGCTGCCGTCAACACCGGCACGTTTGCACGCTCGCCCCAGACCTGAAGCTGTTCCACTGCCGCCGCGCGAAATGTATCGCCCGCGGCGATCACCACCTTCTTGCCCGCCGCACGAAACTGGCTGGCGAGCTTACCAATCGTCGTGGTCTTGCCCGAGCCATTCACCCCCACCACCAGCACTACCTGGGGTGTCTGAGGATAAAGCGGCAGAGGGAGCGCGACCGGTTCCATGATCCTTGCCACCTCTTGAGCCATCAGCGCCTTAATCTCGGCGGTAGAGAGCCTCTTGCCAAACCGCCCCTCGGCCATGTTCGCCGTCACCCTCAGCGCCGTCTCCACCCCCATATCGGCGGTGATGAGCAATTCTTCCAACTGCTCCAACATTTCATCATCCAACGCCCGCCGCATCACGGGCGCCGCACCACGGCCCATGAGCCGCCCGATCAGGCCCGGACGGTTTGTTGCTGAAGCTTCCTCCGTCAAGGCTTGCGGCCTTAAACCTGATGCAACCGGTTGCTGATCACCGTTCTGCCCAGCGGCCAGTATTGGGCTGCGCCTTTCCGCCCCTCGTGCCGCCGCTAGGTCGAGTTCGGTACGGTGTCCCGGGTCTGAGGTCGAAGGCATCGAGGCGGGCGAAACCGTTTTGATGTTATCTTTCAATGGCGCAGGTTCCGGCACAGTTTGTGGGTCTTCCTGAGCCTCAACAGCCGAAGACTGCTCCACGACCGCCTTGTCGCCCGCATCTGGTTCTCGCGGCAGCTCAGGCTCTGCCGTACCACCGTCCTTTACGATCGCCTCCAACCCCTCGTCGATTTTCGACGAAGACTTGAATAACCGCTCTTTCAGCTTTGAAAAAAACGCCAAATGCCGTCTCCGAACCCGTTTCTTACGATGTATAGGCTGACAGGAGCCGAGGGAAGCCCAACTCAGAAAGATGAGAAGATATGAAATTGATCTCTTGGCTATGAGAGGCCGCGATCGATAAGCGCCGCGCCCCGTCTCCACCCTTTTCAAGCATCGGAGGATGGGCATCCGATAGTATTCAAGACCTACAACTCCCGAAACAGCGGTCGTTGATCCTTTCAATCCTTCGTGGTTTAGACCTCCTCCGGGAAATGCTTCATCACCAAACGGATCGGATTGGGCGCCGCCTGCCCCAGGCCACAGATTGACGCATCGACCATCGCCGTGCTCAGCTCTTCCAGCAGCCCCTGGTTCCAGCGCTCTTCCTGCATCAGCTTAACCGCTTTTTCGCAGCCCACCCTGCAGGGCGTGCACTGGCCGCAGCTTTCATCCTCAAAGAACCGCAGCATGTTGAGCGCTGCCCCTCGCGCGGAATCCTGATCCGACAGCACGACAACCGCCGCCGACCCGATAAAGCTGCCGTGCGGCTGCAAGGTATCGAAATCCAATGGCACATCGTTCAACGTCGCGGGCAGAAGACCTGATGACGGCCCCCCCGGCTGATAGGCTTTGAAGACATGACCATCCGCCATGCCACCGGCAGCCTTGATGATGTCCACAATCGTGGAGCCTGCGGGCAGCAGATACATTCCGGGCTGCGCCACCCGGCCGGACACGGAATAACTGCGCAAGCCCTTTCGCCCGTTCTTTTCGACCGAGGCGAATACCTCCGGTCCCTCTCGGCAGATGCGCGCCACCCAATGCAGTGTCTCTACGTTATGCACCAACGTGGGCCTCCCAAAAATCCCCACCTGCGCCACGAAAGGGGGGCGGTGTCGCGGCATGCCACGTTTGCCCTCAATGCTCTCAATCATCGCGGATTCCTCGCCGCAAATATAGGCCCCCGCCCCGCGCCGCAGGTCGATATAGCCGGGGGCGACAACGCCTGACTGCTCCAACACTTTGATCTCCCGCGCCAAGATCTCTAGCACCGCCGGATATTCGTCGCGCATGTAGATGAAGACGGTCTGCGCCTCTACCGCCCAGGCAGCGATGAGCATCCCTTCCAGAAACAGATGCGGCGTACGCTCCAGATAATACCGGTCTTTGAACGTGCCCGGCTCGCCCTCGTCCCCATTCACAGCCAGATAGCGCGGCCCGGGATTGGCCCGCACAAAGCCCCACTTCTTGCCCGAAGGAAAGCCCGCACCGCCCAACCCGCGCAGCCCAGCGGCCAACACCTTGTCTTGCACCGCCTCCCAGTCGCCACCTACGCGCAGCGCTTTGAGCGTTTCATATCCGCCCTCAGCAGCATAGGCCGCATAGGTCTGATAATCCGGCAGATGCGCGTGGGTATCCTTTGCTGCAATCGCCGCCTCAACCTTTTCGACCGTCGCATGGTCGATGTGATTGTGCCCTATCTCCAACGCGGGAGCGGTATCACAGCGTCCCATGCAGGGAGCTCGCAGAACACGCACGTCTCGCGCATCCAACCCGCTCTCCAATGCTGCTTTGAGGTGCTGAGCCCCTGCCAGCTCGCATGAAAGGGAATCGCACACGCGGATGGTCAGCGCCGGCGGCGGCGTCTCGCCCTCTTTCACCACGTCGAAATGGGCATAGAAAGTCGCAACTTCATAGATCTCGGCCATCGACATGCGCATTTCTTCGGCCAAGGCGCGCAAATGCGCGGCGGACAGATGCCCGTAACGGTCTTGGATCAGGTGCAAATGCTCGATCAGCAGATCCGCGCGGCGCGGTTTATCGCCGAGAAGTGCGCGGACCTCGGCCCAGGCGACATCGTCAAGCTGCCGCCCCTTTGTATGCCGGCGGCCTTTCCCCTTCCCAGACTTCCAGACGCCCTTTTCAGGCTTGCCGCCCGCAAATTTCCGCTGATCGTCAAGCGCCATTGTGCCACTCCACTCAAAATTCCAACAAACGTATCAGAGAGGATGCGACGATGGGTATCAAAAACGACAATTTCCTCTCTCTTTGCGCGTCATTAATTTAACGATAAGGCGTTCAGCCGAACAAAGTTTATCGATAGGAAACCCGTCTCACCAATGAGGGAAAGCAGATGATCTGGTTTTACATCGCAACAATCTTGCCCGCGACGATGCTCGGGCTGGCCAGTGTGTGGGGCGATCCCTTTGCCGGTTTAGCGCTCCTGTCGGTCACGATCTTTGCCTATCTGATGGACAAAGTCGGTGGTGAGCTACCGGCGAATGAAAGATCTGGTCGCGTGCTGAGCGTGATCCTCGCGCTCATCCATTTTCCGCTTCTCTTACTTGGCGTGTGGTCACTGGCGAAACCGGATCACCTTTCCCTGCTCGACAAAGTGCTGTTGTTCAACGCTTTCGGACTCTACCTGGGACAAATCTCAAATTCGAACGCGCATGAACTTATCCATGCGCGGCACAAAGCGCTGCATAAGCTCGGGACGTACGTCTACATCTCGCTCCTACACGGGCATCACGTGTCGGCGCATCTAAGAGTGCACCATATCTTCGTTGCGACGGATGCGGACCCCAACTCGGCGCGCAAAGGCGAGGGGTTTTGGCGGTATCTGATCCGCGCTTGGCCCGCTGAATTTGCCGCGGGCCTGAAAGCCGAGACCAATCATCGGGCGCGATTGCGGACGCCGCTCACGCGGCTTTCGCACCCTTACACGCTCTATCTGGTCGGTGCAGGCGCAGCGCTGGTCGCGTCGTTTGCAGTTGCTGGGCCATTTGGCATTTTGGCGCATCTCATGATCGCTTCTTATGCGCAGATACAGCTTTTTCTGTCAGATTATGTGCAGCACTACGGGTTGCGTCGCCTGTCTCGGAAAGGAAAGACCGAACCCACCGGGCCACAGCACAGCTGGAACGCACCGCATTGGTATTCTTCGGCGATGCTTCTGAACGCGCCGCACCATTCAGACCATCACCAAAATCCGGGGCGAGAGTTTACCAAGCTGCAGATCGATGATGCGTCAATGCCGATGCTGCCTTACTCATTGCCAATGATGGCGGTCATCGCTCTTTTGCCGGGCCTTTGGCGAAAACTGATGGATCCCCGCGTTGCGCATTGGCAAAGCAAAGCGTCCAATGCATACTGATAGTAAGTACACGCATTGAACGAAGAAGTCTGTTGATGAGAATGTTGTTTGTCTTGCTGTGGGTGTTGGTGACGGCCCCCGCTGGCGCGCAGGAACGTATGACGGCGGAACAGTTTGATGCCTATACGCGGGGCAAAACCCTTTTCTACAGTCAAAACGGTGCCACCTATGGCGCTGAAATCTACCGCGAAAACCGCCAGGTCGAATGGTCATTTCTGGACGGCGTGTGCAAGAAGGGGTTTTGGTACGAAGAAGAAGATCTGATCTGTTTTGTGTATGAAGACAATCTCGATCCGCAGTGCTGGAGCTTCTTTAGAACACCCAACGGGCTCATGGCGCGGTTTGAGGATAACCCAGATATGACAGAACTCTACGAAGCGGAAGACAATGGCGAGCAGATGATTTGCCTCGGCCCAGAGGTGGGGGTGTAACCCAAATTAAAACTGCGGCGGCACGTAGAGACTTGGCCAAACCCTGCGTATCGCTACACCCGCCACTTCCCGTCTAGAGCGTGCGGCCTTAAACCTGATACACCTTGCCCAAACCAACCTAGCGTCGGTCCGAGGAGTCGCGCAATCGCGCTGCCCCATGGGGGCGGACCGGCGCGTCTCAACAGAAGCAGTTGAGCTCGGCAGCGAAAGAACAGGATGTTTCAGCTTGAGACCAGATGCTTCCGCTTCAAACGCAAACCAAAATTGTCTCGTTAATTTTTCTCCTGCGGCGTTCTGCTTAACCCGAGGCATGCTGCATGATGAACGTCTCAAAAGCGCGGCGTGCGGCAGGGTATTTGTGTTACAAGTTTAAGGCGGGGTGGCTGCAAGATACCCTGTACCTGATCCATCCAAGCGCCCCTTCAGCTGACATGCTTCATTGGGCGCAAAACACCTTGGTCAGATCAGAAAAGTGACCCTTGTTCCGGTGTTTTCTCTTTCGTCTTTCGTATCTGAGATTTCGTCGCAATATTTAACCGACCATCGGCGAATTCTATCTCTAACCATGCTGCCCTCTGCGCTGCCGCCAGATGCGTTGCAATCTGCCCGTCTCCACGAATGACGGCATAGCCACGCGCAAGCGTTGCCTTGTAGCTTAGCGTTTCATGAAGGCGATCGACAGCATCAATTTTTTCCCGCCAGTGGCGCAGCTGACGATCGGTCGCAATGGCAAGTCGGGCGGTGAGTTTCGCGAAGGCATCCGTCCTCTGCGCATATTGTTGAGCGACCACCTCCGATCTCAACCGCTGGCCCTGTGCAAGATATCTGTCGCGACGCGCTTGCAACACCCGCGTCAGCGCAGGTTGCAGCCGCGCCGAAAGATCGCGCAGCCGACGCCGATCATTTCGCAGCCGTTGATCCAAGGTGGCTGGACGCAAGGCACCTGATAGATCCGCTAGGTGAACGCGGCGCCGCTGCACCCCTTTCATCAGCGCTGTTCCAAGCTGATCCGAAGCTCTATCAAGCCGCTGGCGAGACCCTTCCAACAAGCTCTCAGGGCGGGGCAACGCGCGTGCCAAATCGCGCAGCCGTTGATCACGCATCGACAGTGCTTGGCTCATCACCTGTTTTATGCGCGCGCCCTGCCCTTCCAGCCAGGCCGCCAATTCATGGCGCACAGGTACGGCCATTTCTGCTGCCGCAGTTGGTGTCGGCGCGCGTTTATCGGCGACATAATCGATCAACGTCGTGTCCGTCTCGTGCCCCACAGCCGAAATCAGCGGAAGCTCCGACGCCGCTGCGGCGCGGGCCACGCTTTCTTCATTAAATCCCCAAAGGTCTTCGACAGAACCGCCGCCGCGTGCCACGATCAGCAGCTCGGGACGCGGCAGCGCACCGCCTGCTGTCAGCGCGTTAAACCCCACGATCGCGCGGCTCACCTCGGGGGCGCATTGCGCGCCTTGTACCGCAACCGGCCAAATCAAGACCTTGCGCGGAAAGCGATCCCTGAGCCGGTGCAAGATATCGCGGATCACCGCACCCGAAGGCGAGGTGATGACACCGATGACCTCAGGCAAGTAAGGCAAAGGGCGTTTGCGCGCCGTCTCAAAAAGCCCCTCTGCCGCGAGCATTTTCTTGCGTTTGTCCAACAAAGCCATCAATGCACCCAGCCCGGCAGGCTTGATATCTTCGATGACGATCTGGTATTTGGACTGCCCGCCGAAAGTGGTCACGCGGCCCGTCGCCACAACCTCCATCCCCTCCTCTGGCTGGCTGCTAAGCCGCGCAGCGACGCCTTTCCAGATGACGCCCGCAATCACCGAACGATCGTCTTTGAGATCGAGATACACATGGCCAGATCGGGGCCGGCTGACACGACCCACCTCACCTTTGATCCGGACATGACCAAACTCTCCTTCGATAACACGTTTGATCGCGCCAGAAAGCTCAGTGACAGAAAATTCGGGGCTGTTCTCACCCGCGCGCGGGTCATCAATCAGATCCATCTGAACTCCTTGTATCCCTGTAAGGCCGAGCTTAGAACGCGGCCGAGCATAGGCCAAGGGAGAGCGGCCATGAACATCTTGATTTTGGGCAGTGGCGGGCGTGAACACGCGTTAGCCTGGGCTGTCATGCAGAACCCAAAGTGCGACAAGCTGATTGTGGCACCTGGGAACGCAGGCATTGCCGCGATTGCAGACTGCGCCGATCTCAACATTCTTGACGGGGCCTCCATCGTCGCATTCTGCGAAAGCAACAACATTGAGTTTGTCATCATTGGACCCGAGGCACCTTTGGCCGCAGGTGTCGCAGACGACCTACGCACCTCTGGATTTGCGGTCTTCGGGCCCTCTGCAGCGGCAGCGCGGTTAGAAACGTCAAAATCATTCACCAAAGAGATTTGCCAAGCCTCCGGCGCCCCGACGGCGGCGCATGGGCATTTCACCGATCCAAAAGCAGCGCATGATTATCTGGATGATCAGCAGACACCGATCGTGGTCAAGGCGGATGGGCTCGCTGCAGGTAAAGGCGTGATCATCGCCGAAACCCATGAACAAGCGCATGCGGCAGTCAATGACATGTTCGATGGAGCTTTCGGGGCTGCGGGCACCGAAGTTGTGATCGAAGAGTTTATGGAGGGCGAAGAAGCCTCCTTTTTTGTGTTGTGTGACGGCAAAACCATTCTCCCGATAGGGACTGCACAAGATCACAAACGCGTCGGCGAAGGTGACACCGGCCAAAACACGGGCGGCATGGGAGCCTACTCACCCGCTCCGGTGATGACGGACGCGGTGATCGCACGGGCGCTGGCCGACATCGTCCAACCCACAATCAATGAGCTGGCGCGCCGAGATACACCCTATCAAGGGGTGCTCTATGTTGGACTGATGATCGACAACGGGCAGCCGCGGCTTGTAGAGTACAATGTCAGGTTCGGTGATCCCGAGTGTCAGGTCTTGATGATGCGCCTTGGGGCACAAGCATTTGACTTGATCCAGGCCACTGCGGAAGGGCGGCTCGCGGAGATGCGGGTAAACTGGGCGAATGATCATGCGCTCACGGTCGTGATGGCGACAAAGGGATACCCTGAAAGCTATGAAAAAGGTTCTGTGATTAATGGTTTAGAGAACCTACCAGAAGATAGCAGCAGAATGGTTTTTCACGCCGGGACCAAGCGTCAGAACGGTGACATCACCGCGAATGGCGGTCGGGTGCTGAATGTAACCACCCGCGCAAGCAGTTTGGCAGAAGCCCAGCGCAGCGCTTACGAAATCGTTGAAATGATCGACTGGGACGAAGGGTTTTACAGACGCGATATCGGGTGGCGCGCGCTTTAAAGCTTGCGGCCTTAAACCTAAGACACCCGTCCCCTCTCACATTACGGCCTAACAGGCACTGTTGAGCCGCGCCGTTCCGCCCCCACGTGGCGGCGCCAATTCGCTTCGGGCAGAGGATCTTGGATCTGGGGCATCATCCAGAAAATCTGAGACAGCCTTCGTTCCCCGTCCCGCTCGGTGGGCACCACCGGGCAGGGCCCGACCGCTCCGCTAGGCGGGCGCTGCCCTAAGCATTTCGGAATGAACGTTGCAGGTTAAATGGACGACGCTTTGGCGCCGGATGCTCTAGCTTTTGGGGGTGGGGCCCTATAATCCCGTGTGGTCAGAACTGTTATTACGAAACTTCAGTGGGTTGGAAACGCGCCGGTTATAGTTGTTCCACGATCAAGCGGACAAATAGGCTGAAGTCAAGCGACAGGAGCGCCTTGCCAGTTCACCTGTTCTGCCCCTGAGCTGCGTCACATCTGATTGGGGCGATCCAAGACACCTCCTCCGACGCTCTTTATCGGGAACAGAATAGGGGATCTGGCGATGCACGATAAATGCGGATCAACCCTAAAATCAGATCAGCGGCATGCCATCGCTGCAGCAAAGCTTGCGCGCCCTTTATGAGCGCCGATATCGCGTGGTACAAGGCGTTCATCCTGAAATCGCACAGCAATCAGACGCGACCAATCACCCGTTGCGACGATCATCTCCGTCGTTCCCATGCAGGTGCGAAGACCGCCTGCGATGTCAGTCTCACCAATTCGGTGATTGGTCAGACCGGGGGACTGTGCAATCTGCTTCAGCATTTGTCTATCAGGATCGAACCGCCAAAGGCGCAGCACCTTCGCGAGATGCGGTCGATCTATGTAGGCGAACTCTAACCGGCCGTCGCCGTCCATGTCCGCCACCCCGATCGGGGCCAACCATCTATTGCGCATGCCGATAAAGGGAGTGGCCGCGATTACGCCTGCGGCGTCATATATCGCGAGCCGGGCGCCCAGCCGCGCGTCACTTTCCACAACCACAACGGCGGTGTTCTCCCCCTGCCCGTAGAGGTCAATCAAACGCGGTTCGGTATCTTCGAATACTCTGCTCTCAGGCAACCTCAGCGTGACGCGGGTGATCTCGTTCTTATCGCAGGTTGCGCAGTCTTTGAGGTTAAACCGCAACGCGCCCCATTCGATATCATCACCCAATACACCGTGCGGATAGCGCTTTGTGGGCTCAGCATAGGTTGACGATACAATGATCGCATCGCTTTCCGCTAAGGCCGACGAAGCAAACGCAGACGCTATGAAGGCGGCGCACAGACCGCGCAACACAGAAGCAAACCCCATTCTCAAATTTGTCGTTCAGGCATCTGCACCCGCAAACCTTCAAGTTCATCCGTGACCTTCAACTGGCATGTAAGCCGAGACGTGTTGGGATCAGGCTCATATGCAAAATCCAACATGTCTTCTTCCATGTCATCCTTAGCAGGAAGCTTATCTACCCAGGCTGGATCAATGTAGACGTGACAGGTGGAGCAAGCGCATGCGCCGCCGCAATCCCCTTCCATTCCCGGGATGTTATTGTCGCGGGCACCTTCCATAACGGTCAACCCGCTGGGCACGTCGATGACGTGTTCTGCGCCACCAAATTCAACATAGGTAATTTTGGGCATTTCAATTGCCTATCTAGTTTTACAACATTTGATCTTGCTGCAGCATCGGCAGATGCCATGCATTATTCTTGCAGCGACAATGCGACAAAACGCGGATCACCAGCGCGGCGCACCAACAGCAAAAGTGACTTTCGCCCAGCCTCGGTCGCCTCGGCAATGCGCATCTCGATGTCATCAATGCTCGTGACACGCTGCTGGCCTGCCTCTGTGATGATGTCGCCAGCACGCAACCCCTTCTCAAACGCCTCTGACAGCTCCTCAACCGCCGTCACCGCCAGCCCTTCAAAAGCCTCATCCACGCTAAGCTCTTCGCGCAGTTGCGGTGTCAAGGGGCTCAGGGTCAATCCCAACAAAGACTTGGGCTCAGGTGCCTCGGGTTCCACGGCCACTGCAGGCTGGGCCGCGTCTGCCTCTTCTCGGCGCCCCAGGACAACCCTCACAATCTGGCTTTTGCCATCGCGCATGACTGTGACGCGCACCGTTGCTCCCACGGGGCTATTGCCAACCTGGCGCACAAGACCCCGCGTGTCTTCCACGTCAACACCGTCGAAAGAGAGGATAACATCCCCTGTCAGCAACCCCGCTTCCTTGGCAGGTCCCGCCGGCACATCCGTGATCAATGCACCCGCCGCAGTTTCCAGCCCCATGGCGTCGGCCACATCCTCGGTCACGTCCTGAATGCGTACCCCAAGCCAGCCGCGACGCGTTTCGCCAAACTCTTTAAGCTGATCCACAACGCGCGTCACGACGTTTGACGCCATCGAAAACCCAATCCCGATGGACCCGCCGTTGGGCGACAAAATGGCGGTATTCACGCCGATGACATCGCCTTCCATATTAAAAAGTGGACCGCCCGAGTTGCCGCGGTTGATGGCGGCATCCGTCTGAATGTAATCGTCATAGCTTCCTGACAACGCCCGATTGCGCGCGGATACAATCCCGGCAGACACTGAAAAGCCTTGTCCCAAAGGGTTGCCCATCGCAATAACCCAGTCACCGACGCGCGCCGCGTCGCTGTCCCCAAACCGCACAAAGGGCAGCGGCATGTCTGTGTCCACTTTTAGCAGGGCTATATCGGTGTTGGGATCGGTGCCAATGACCTCGGCTTCTAACTCTTCACCTGAAAAAAACTCGATCGTTATTTCATCAGCGCCGTCGATCACGTGATTGTTTGTTACGACAAATCCATCTTCAGAGATCACGAAGCCAGATCCCAGCGCAGAAGACCGCCGCGGACGGTTACGGTCGCCATTGTTGCGATCCTGAAACTCTCGGAAAAAATCCTCGAAAGGTGATCCTTCCGGCACGATTCCACGCGGCCCGGTCCGACCTTCAACAACGGTTGACGTTGTGATGTTAACGACGGAGGGACTGATCTGTTCAGCCAAAGGCGCGAGGCTCTCAGGTTTGGACCAAACCGCCGCTGACTGCAGCAGAACCATCAACCAGAACAACAGCGCAAACAGCCCCAACTGTGTTCTAACCCGCGCGATGCTGCGTGCACGTGCAACCACTTTTGCTGGTGATAATTGACCGCCTCGCTGCATGAGTATCTCCTGCTTTGTCTTTCCCGTGCGTATCTGCCGACGTTCCTTCATGGCGCTTTCGGCTGCTAAACTCTATCGCAGTAAATGTGGCTGCCCGCGACATTTTCAACAGGCGCTGACGCCGCCAATTGCAAAAGCAAAAGGGGTAACGGCAATCGCGTTGATATCTGTCCAGCGACGGGTCTGGACGTGATTTTCAACAGGTGTTGACGCTAAACGCCCAACTGAAAGGCACCCCAAACGCAGATGAGGCCCATCACGATCGCAAGCGCGCCGAGCTGGCGCAGCGCACCATCTGGCAAACTTCTCAACGCCTCAAGAAAACGTTCCAAAAACGAAGGGGCCAGTGCGTAGACCAGCCCCTCAAAAATCAGCACTATGCCGAGTGCCAACAGGACAAAAGCCATTACTGGCTCAGCGCGTTGTTGCCCTGATCAGACCTAAGATAGTTAAAAAACTCGGAATCAGGCGACATGACCATCGTCGAATTTTGTCCGCGCAAAGCCTCTTCATAGGCAGCAAGAGAGCGATAGAACTCGAAAAACTCCGGGTCCTTACCGTATGCTTCAGCGAAAATTCGATTGCGTTCGGCGTCCGCTTCACCCTCGATAATCCGGGCATCGCGGCGCGCCTCTGACAGGATCTCTTCGTAGGTTCGATCCGCCAAAGCAATGACCCGCGCAGCAGCTTCGCGGCCCCGCGCACGTTCGTCAGTCGCCTCGCGATCCCGCTCAGCAATCATACGCTGCAGGGTCGCATCAAAGTTTTGTTCTGGCAGGTTGGTCTGGCGCAAACGCACCTCAACCACTTCAAGCCCCAAAGCTTCTGCGCGCGCATCCGCTTGGCGTCGGATCTGCTGCATAAGCTCAGAACGCTCTGGTGACAAAATCGTATTAGACGTCACACCCTGGGAACCCAGGACCGCTCGTATTTGAGATTCCAGAATACCGCTCAGATCATTGACCGCTTGACGCTCTCCTCCCGCACCAATCGCTTGTCTGTACTGCACGATGTCTTCAATGCGAAAAAGAACGAAAGCGTCAATTTCAAGACGACGATCATCCGCAGGCGTCACCTCGATCACCTCTGTCTCAAGCGACAGAATACGATCCTCATAGCGCACCACCTCGTCCAGGATAGGCAGCTTAAAGCCAATCCCCGGATCTGTCCGCTCTTGTTTGATCTGGCCAAAACGCAGCACCAGCACCTTTTCGCGCTCGTCCACCACAAAGATTGAGGACAGACCGATGATGACCGCCAATATGAGGACTGGCACCAAGTAATTTACAGCACGCATCAGTTTGTCCCCCCAGCGCGACGCAGCTCGTTCAGCGGAAGATAGGGGACGACGCCCTGACCGCCGCCAGCGCCGGTCGTTCCTTCCAGAATGATTTTGTCGACGTCACCCAGAACCTTTTGCATCGTTTCCAAGTACAAGCGTTTCCTCGTAACCTCGGGCGCTTGCTGATACTCTGCAAGTACCGCTTCGAACCGGCTGGCTTCACCGATTGCATCATTCACAACGCGGGCACGATATCCCTCTGCAGCCTCCAATAGCTGAGCCGACTCCCCGCGCGCCTCGGCGGTACGCCGGTTTGCGTAGGCGTCTGCCTGACGCTCCAAGCGGTCGCGCTCCTGTTCAGCAGCCTGGACATCGCGGAAGGCGTCAACAACGGAGCCCTGCGTGACCCCACCATCGGCTGCGGTAATGCGTACCTGTTGACTGGGTGGATCCACCTTGTTCAAGTTGACGCGCACGACGTTGATCCCCGTTTGCCGGTCGTCCAATGTGTTCTGGATCAATTCCTGAACGCGTGCTGCGACGGTCCCACGATCCCTGCTCAAGATCGGCGCTAACTCAGACTGCGCAATGACCTCGCGCATCGCAGATTCAGAGATCGCACGCACCGACTGTTCAGGATCGCGCAGGGAGAACTTAAAGTCTCTGGCGTTCTTGATGTTCCAAACCACCTGGAAGTCGATGTCGACGATGTTTTCGTCGGTGGTCAACATCAGCCCATCGTTGTCTGATTGACCACGACGCACGCCAAGCTCTTCGGTGCGGTTTGTTGTGACATCGAACACTTCAGCAGTGACCAGCGGCCAGGGCGCAAAGTTCAATCCTTCTGTCCCAATCTCTGAAAATTCGCCCAAGAACAGCTCCAAGGATTGCTGCTCGGGACGCACCGTGTAAAAGCTCGCAAAGCCCCAGGCGACCACCGCCACCACGACGCCTAAACCAACGGTGCCGCGCGTGAGGATCGGTCCGCCACTTCCACTACCGCTGCCGTTAGACCGTCCGCGACCGCCGCCGCCCATCAGGACGCGCAATTGCTCTTGGCCCTTTTTTACCAGTTCGTCGATTTCAGGTATCGGCGGCCTGTCGCCCCCCGGGCCGCGTCCGCCGCCGTTACTGCCGCGATTGCCCGAGCCTTCATCTCTGCCCCCACGGTTTCCACCGCCACCCCAAGGGCCGCCATTGTTACCAGCCATTTATATTGTATCCCCTTATGCGCTGCACAAAAGCAGCCGTCGATTACTTAGACGTCATGTGTGTGCAAAGTCGCTGAATTCAAGCGCTGCGGATCGGATTGCGCAGTGTTACCAGCTCTTCGGACATGGTCGGATGAACAGCACAGGTTGCATCAAATTGCTCTTTCGTCAGCCCCGATTTCACAGCAATACCCGCTAGTTGGATCAGCTCACCCGCTGAGGGTGCGACGATATGGCAACCCAGCACCGTCCGGTTGATTTTGTCCACGACCAATTTCATCAGAACCCGGCTGGAGCTTCCCGCGAAAGAAGACCGCATGGGTTTGAAAGAGGTCGCGTATATTTCCACCTCTCTGTCGGAAAGAGCAGCTTCTTCTTCCGTCATGCCAACAGTCCCCATTTCGGGCTGCGTGAACACGGCAGAGGGGATCAATGCGTGATCGACGGGCGTCGGTCTGCCGCCAAAAACCGTATGCACAAAAGCCATACCTTCCCGAATTGCCACGGGTGTTAGATTGACCCGGTCGGTGACATCACCGATGGCATAGATCGAAGGGACGTCGGTTTGACTGTACTCATTCACCATGATCTCACCGTATTGGCCCAAGGCAACCCCGATCTCCTCCAAACCCATATTTTGCGTCGCGGGCATGCGACCCGTCGCAAAGAAGACCGCATCATAGTCGTTGGTTTCGCCCTGCGTGTTCACGATCCGGCGCGGACCGCCAGGATCCACACTTGCCAGATCGATCTGCGCAATATCCGTGTTCACGCGCAAATCGATGCCATCGGCCCGCATCCCTTCAGCGATCAGATCGCGCGCTTCATTGTCAAATCCCCGCAAAATCTGGCCACCACGATAATATTGCGTAACGCTCACCCCCATCCCGTTCAGGATGCAGGCGAATTCGCAAGCGACGTATCCGCCACCGACGATCAGAATCGATTGAGGCAAGTCAGAGAGATGGAACACGTCGTCAGACACAAAACCGAGCGAGGCATTGTCCATCTCGGGTCGGACCGGTCGTCCGCCAGTTGCGATCAAGATGTGCTTTGAAGTCTTGCGGGTGCCATCCGCCAGGACCACCGTATGCGCGTCTGAAAGCACTGCGCGTTGGTCAAACGTCTGCACACCAGATCCAGACAGAAGTTTCCGATAGACACCCTCCAAGCGATCCAATTCGGCTTCTAGCCGATGCCTGAAACTTCCCCAATCGAAACTTCCCTGTGAGATGTTCCACCCATAAGATGCAGCTTCGGCGGGCAAACGCGCATATTCTGACGCAAAAACCATGAGCTTTTTAGGAACACAGCCTCTGATAACGCAGGTCCCACCGTAGCGATCCGCTTCCGCCAAACCAACGCACGCGCCATGCTCGCCTGCAGCCACCCGCGCAGCGCGCACGCCACCAGAGCCGCCACCGATCACAAACAGATCAAAATCAAACGCATCGGCCATCACAATCCCCCTCTAGCGCGTGACGCATCCGTTTTGCGCCGCAGTTCGACACCGCCATCTTCGCGCCCGATCACCACCGCGTCGCATAAATCCAGGAACAGGCCATTTTCAACAACACCTGGGATCTGGTTCAAGGCCAAGGATAACTGACGCGCGTCCGGGATCTTGCCCAGATGCAGATCGAGAATGCGGTTACCTTCATCAGTGACGAACGGCTGATCTTGAAAGGAGCGCAACCGGCAGTCTTGCAGCGGAAGGTTCAAATCGCCCAGCGCCTGACGCAAGAGTTTTTCCGTTGCCGCGCGCCCGAATTCCAGCACCTCAACGGGCAGCGGGAATGCGCCCAGGATCGCCACGCTTTTGCTCGGATCGGCGATCACGACCATCTCATCTGAGGCGGCCGCCACCACTTTTTCTTGCAGCAATGCGCCGCCTGCGCCTTTGATCAAAGAAAAGTCGCCGTCAAATTCGTCGGCACCGTCAATCGTCAGGTCCAACCAACTCAGGGAGTTGAGCGTTGACAGGGTCAGGCCCACCTCTTCCGCCAGCGCTGCGGTTTTGGAGGATGTCGCGACCGCGGTCACTTGCAGACCCTCTTTTTGTCGACGCTCTCCCAGTCGGCGCACGAGCCAAGTCGCTGTCGAACCAGTGCCCAAGCCGATTTTCATACCATCCCGCACAAGATCTGCGGCGTAATCCGCCGCCGCTTTCTTTGCTATATCGACGGATGACATAGATTGATCGTTCATGTATTTTCCCTGCTCATCGCCACGTGTTTATATGCGCTTTCCAGCAGCGGGGCGAGAGGAGGGCGCATCTTTTTACAGGCCCCTGATTTTGATCGCCTACCCACCGCAGCCTGCAGCGCCGCCGCGCACCAGCAATTGCGCCTGATCTGGGTCAAAGATGTCGTTTTTACGCGCGAAACTTCGCTACTCCAGCTTAGCACGTCCTCATGACTTACGTGCTGCACTACGCTCCTGACAATGCGTCGATGATCATCCGGCTCGCGCTGGAACACCGCGCGATACCCTACAAGAAAAAACTGGTGAACAGAGCCGCTCGGGAGCAAACCACAGCCGGTTTCCGAGGGCTTAATCCAAACGGTCAGATACCTGTTCTGGAAACGCCCCAGGGGCCGCTGTTTGAAACCGGTGCAATCCTTTTGTGGCTGGCGGATACGCACGGTGGGCTGGGCCCTGATCCCAGATCGAAGGCGCGTGGTGACTTTCTGAAGTGGTTATTTTTTGCCGCGAATACGCTGCATCCTGCGCTGCGAATGATCTTTTATCCCGAAAAATACATCGCAGAAGATCATGTGACTGCGTTACGACGGGGTCTTCAGACCCATCTGCACGTTCAGTTCACGACCATCGATCAGATTGCAGCAGACAAGCCGTCTTGGTTGGGGGATAGCGCGCCCACTGTGCTGGATTTTTATCTGTGCGCGCTCTTGCGGTGGTCCGCAATCTACCCCAGCTACGATGAAGCGCAGTGGTTTGACCTGAGCCAATACATGGCGCTTGCACAAATTTGCCAAAAGGTTGAGATTTTGCCGTGCTGCAACAATCTAATGCATGCAGAAGGGCTTGGACGACATCCATTCACCCGACCACGCTATCCTAATCCGCTCAAGGGAACCGCGCGCTGATGTTTCTATCTGTTTTCGAGATGTTCAAGATTGGCATCGGCCCCTCCTCATCGCACACGATGGGGCCGATGGTTGCGGCGGCGCGCTTTTTGGATCTGATGCGCCAATCGCCCTTTCGGTTCGCGGGTTTGCGCGGCTCTTTACATGGCTCTTTGGCGTTCACGGGCGTTGGCCATGCGACAGACCGCGCAACGATCCTTGGTCTTGCGGGGTTCACGCCTGAAACCTACGACCCGCATAAGGCAGAGCAAACGCTGAGCCAAATACGCAACACGCACGAAATCAGCGTCCAAGGTCTGCCGCCCCTCCAATTTGATCCACGGACCGACCTGATCTTTGACTATGAAACCCGCCTGACAGGCCATGCGAATGGCATGGTGTTGATGGCCACGGACGCGCAGGGCGACGTGACGCTGCGCGAAACATATTACTCCATCGGCGGTGGTTTTGTAATGACAGAGGCTGAACTCGCCGCAGGCAGCAACCAGGACAGCGGCAGCCCGGTGCCGTTCCCCTTCAAATCAGCGGCCGACATGCTGGAAATGGCGCGTCAGTCGGGTAAATCGATTGCCGAAATGAAACGCATAAACGAATTATCCCGCATCGATGCCGATACGCTGCGACAACGCACCAAGCAGCTTTGGCGGGTAATGAACGACTGCATCGACAGGGGTTTATCGACTGATGGCATTTTACCGGGCGGTCTGTCGGTGCGGCGGCGTGCAAAAGGTATCTATGAAGCGCTCATGGCGGAGCGCGGGCTCAATCAGCCAGCGCCGCATACGATCAATGACTGGATGAGCGTCTATGCTATGGCGGTGAACGAAGAAAACGCCGCCGGCGGACAGGTGGTGACGGCACCCACAAACGGGGCTGCAGGCGTCCTGCCCGCCACATTGCGCTATTATCTGGATCACGTGCCGGGCGCGTCTGAGGCAGATGTAGAGGATTTTTTGCTCACCGCCGCCGCCATCGGCGGTTTGGTCAAGTTCAACGCATCCATCTCTGGCGCAGAGGCAGGGTGCCAGGCCGAGGTCGGTTCGGCCGCTTCGATGTCAGCGGCGGGGCTTTGCGCTGTGATGGGCGGCACGCCTGCGCAGGTAGAGAACGCTGCTGAAATCGCACTTGAACACCACCTGGGCATGACCTGCGATCCGGTGAAAGGCTTGGTGCAAGTACCTTGCATTGAACGCAATGGGCTGGGCACCATCAAAGCGGTGTCTGCCGCATCCCTCGCACTCAGAGGAGACGGCACGCATCTTGTACCTCTTGACGCATGCATCGAAACGATGCGCCAAACCGGGGAAGACATGGCCGACAAATATAAAGAAACTTCTTTGGGTGGCTTGGCGATCAACGTTCCTAATTGTTAGCGTTGCAGGGTGCAGTCGCGTGAAACTAACGCAATCGTCACCATCCCTAGGCTGCAATCGGCCGCGCGACATTTCATGCGTCAAGCATCCGGCCTTACACCCGATACACCCCTTCCCTCCCACCGTCGCGCCCCAGGGGGCGGCGCGATTGCACTACCCCTCCGACCGGCGCGAGATGGTGGGGCAAGGTGTTTTGAGTTTGAGGTCGAAGGCTTTGGGTCCACCGCGGGCAATCACATTAAAAAGTGCTGCAAACCTAGCGCCGCGCGATGACCTCATAGCCGCGCTCCTCGGGTTCGTCGTCGATCAGTTCTTTTGGAAACCCTGGGGCGGTGATACTCAACCCCGTCTGATCTTCGAGCCTTTCGATCATCCTGTCGGATTGCGCGTGCTCTCCATATCGCCGTTGACCGTCTGAGAGCATTTCCAGCATCTTTGGCAGCAATTCCAGCGTGATGCCGTGATCATCGGCGAGCTTTTGAAACAACCCCACGTCTTTCTGAACGAGGTCGAGCGTAAAGTTTACATCGCGCGAGCCAGACAGAATGAGTTGGCTTTCCGTCTCGTGAACAAATGAATTGCCCGATGACATCGCAATTGCCTCATAGGTCATAGCCAGATCCATCCCCGCAGCTTTCATCACGGTGAGAGCCTCACAAAGGCTAAGCAAATTCATCGTCGCCAAGTAGTTGGTCATCACTTTCAGCGTGCTGGCGGCGCCCACGGGACCAACATGTAGAATGCGCCGCCCCATGTGAGCGAGGACCGGCAGGACTGTTTCAAATGTCCCCCGCGTGCAGCCTGCGTAGATCGATATATTGCCCGTATCCGCGCGATGGCAGCCGCCTGAAACAGGGCAATCAACAGCCTCTCCACCTGAGGAAATCACCTGCGCGGCATGGTCTTTGATCTGCTGGGCATCGGTGGTCGACATCTCCATCCAGATTTTACCGGGCTTTATGTGCGGCAGCATCTCGGCCATAACACGCGCACACGCCGCTGGGCTGGGCAGGCAGGTGATCACCACGTCGCAGTCTTGAACCATCTTGCCCGGGGAGCCGCCGTCGACAGCACCGCGCGCCCTGAAATCCTGCACGAGTGACGTATTCAAATCATGTGCGGCGAATAAGGCGCCGTTGCGCAGCAATGAGCCCGCTAGTTTGCCGCCAACGCTGCCCAAACCGATAAACCCGACCTTCATGCCACCTCTCCTCCAATCGCACATGCACACTTCAGGAGCGGCATTTCCGACCTGTCGCGCCTAATCGCGACGCCGAGCGGATGCAGCTGGGCTATCGTCTTGCTCTCGGCACCGCATATCGCCTGCACCGACCGCTTTTCTGACAAGCTCCCAATATTCATCTATCACTTCTTCTAGTGACAGACGTCCTTTTGACTGAAACCAGGTGTTCACCCCCGTGAGCATCGCGATCAGCGCCATCGTGACGATTTTCGTATCACGCATCTGAAAAACACCCGCTTGCCGACCATCAAGTAAGATCATCTCTAAATGGTCCTCGTAGCAACGGCGGAGCGCTTCAATCTCTGCGAAGTTTGCGGGCGTCAGATTGCGCAATTCCATGTAGGCGATAAAGACCTCGTCAGGGCGATCAGCGTGGAACTCAAGATGAAATCGCACGAACGCATGCAGACGCATCATGGGGTCTGAGGTGTCGGGTGCTGGCAATGCGGATAAGAGCACCTCCATATGCTCCCGCATGAGATCAAAAAGAAGCGCCTGCTTGTCCTTGGTGTAGTGATAGAGCGCGCCAACGTGCACGCCGACCTCTGCTGCAATGGCCCGCATCGACACCGCCGCATAGCCGCGTGAAGCAAAAAGACGCGTCGCTGCTGCCCGCACCCGCAGTGCAGTCGTCTGAGCCTGCGAACCCGATGTCCTTGCCATGATCCAAACGGTAATGAACGGATGTTCAAAAGCAAAGAGCTTGCACACGCGCACTCGGTTGGGCAACATCCCTGTATGCGCGTGACAAGATTGGTGATGGGGATTGCGGGATTTGGTCTGATTTTGACCGGATGCACACAATTTCCTGAGTTGGATCGCACGCAGACGGCGGCGCTCGCGGCGGCGGATTATCCCGCTTTGCTACCCCTAGAACCAATCTTGGCCGACACGGCGCTTCCCGCACCCGAGGCAGTCGCGATTGCTGCAGCGACGCAAAGTGTGCGCTTAAACCGACTGCGCGCACGCGCTGCAGAGCTACGCAGCGACGTACTCGATCTTGAAGAAAAAAAGCGGCTGGGAAACGGTCTGAAGAGCGAAAATTCGGATCAAGATGTTGACTAGCGTCTTGCGCAATTGACCCCAGGCGAACGAAGGAAGTGGACCAGATTTTCTTAATGAGATCCTGCGTTGCACCGCTGCGACGAACCCGCTACATCGCCCGCAAAGCTGCTGATTAAGGAAACACGCGATGTCAGATCCCCTTCGCCTTGGTATTGCAGGTTTGGGCACCGTTGGCGTCGGCGTTGTTCGCATTGTAAGACAGCAGGCGGCGTTACTCACCGCACGCACCGGCCGTTCCATAGAAATCTCTGCTGTCTGCGCACGCAGTAGATCTAAAGAACGCGGCGTCGCTCTTGCCGCTTACGATTGGGAAGATGATCCTGTCGCCCTGGCGAAGCGCCCTGATGTGGATGTTCTTGTCGAACTCATGGGCGGCGAGGATGGGCCTGCAAAGGCGGCCGCTGAAGCCGCGCTGGAAGCGGGCAAGGATGTGGTGACAGCAAACAAAGCCATGCTTGCGATCCATGGGCAGCATCTGGCGGAAATAGCGGAAAAGAAAGGTCGCGCGCTTCGATATGAGGCCGCGGTTGCCGGCGGCATCCCAGTGATCAAAACGCTTTTGGAGGGGCTCTCCGGTAATGAGATCACGCGCGTCATGGGCGTGATGAACGGGTCATGCAATTATATCCTCACCCGGATGGAGGACTCAGGTAAGACCTATCAGGAAATATTCGCCGAGGCTGACGGGCTTGGCTATCTCGAAGCCGATCCGCAACTTGACGTGGGTGGGATTGATGCCGCACATAAGCTCGCTCTGTTGAGCACGATCGCCTTTGGGACCAAAGTCGATTTTGACGGTATCCAGCTTGAGGGCATCGAACGGATCAGCATCGAAGATATCACCGCAGCGGCCGATATGGGGTACAAGATCAAGTTACTGGGGGTCGCGCAAAAAACCGGGCGCGGTCTTGAACAGAGGATGCAACCTTGCCTCGTCCCTCAAAGCGCTCCGTTGGGTCAACTGCAGGGCGGCACCAATATGGTCATGTTGGAGGGGGATGCAGTCGGTCAAATCGTTCTGCGCGGCGCGGGGGCGGGTGAAGGCCCGACAGCGAGTGCGGTGATGGCGGATGTTTGCGACATCGCGCGTGGCCTTCGCGGCCCCGTCTTCGGTCAACCAGCAGAAACGCTGAAAACCTCCAGTGCCGCCCGCTCTGAAACACCAGCACCTTACTATCTCCGCACGGAACTTGTGGACAAACCAGGGGCTTTGGCAAAGATCGCTACCGTTCTGGGTGAGGCAGGCATTAGCATCTATCGCATGCGCCAATACCAGCACAAAGCCTCTGCCGCGCCCGTATTGATCGTCACCCACAAAACGAGCCCAAAATCGTTGCAAGACGCGTTGGTCGCTATGGAAAGCACGGGCGTCCTGGCGGCGGCCCCGGTTGCTTTGCGGATCGAAGAGGTGTGAGAGGTGGATTGGACCAGTCCGATCGACATCTACTGTGAGAGAGTTGACGCCTCTTTCTGGTCAGAGCCGCTCAACGCGGTGTCCAATATCGCCTTTATCCTTGCCGCGCTCTGGGCCGCCTACGAAGCGCAGCGACGCGACGTATCACGATTTTCGATCTGGCTCTTGATCACGCTGACGTTTCTCATTGGCATCGGATCATTCCTTTTTCACACCTTTGCCACGGGCTGGGCCGCTTTAGCTGACGTGCTGCCAATCTGGCTTTTTGTTGCAAGCTACATTGTTGTGGCAAGCGCACTCCTCAGCGGGGCGTCTGCGCTACGCGCGGCGTTCATCGCCGCCATTGTGATTGCTTTGGTCGTGCTCATGGCTGCTGCGCTGACGGCTCTTTCCAACGCGGGCGGTGCAGCGGCGCGCATACTTAACCAACTCAACGGATCCGATCAGTACTTTCCCGCTGTTCTGGCGATGCTGATCTTCTCCACCGCGGCATTGGCGCGGCGGCACCCGATACGGTGGTGGTTCGCAGGAGCCACAGCCGTCTTCCTTGTTTCACTGACATTCCGAAGCGTTGACATGCATCTTTGCCCGGCTTGGCCGCATGGCACGCATATTTTTTGGCATCTGCTGAATGGCACAACGCTGGCGCTGCTGCTACAGGCACTGATTAGACAGACCGAAAGGCCAACCCCTCATGAATTCTCCCGCTGATTTTCAAGATCGCATGCTGTCGCTTGGCCTTGCCCGCGTATCGGAGGCAGCCGCACTTGCATCGGCCAAGCTCATCGGAAAGGGAGATGAGAAAGCGGCAGACCAAGCTGCCGTGAATGCGATGCGGGCACAGCTCAACCTGCTTGATATCGCAGGCGTCGTGGTCATTGGCGAAGGCGAGCGCGATGAGGCACCGATGCTCTACATCGGCGAGGAAGTGGGCACCGGCGCAGGTCCCGGTGTCGACATCGCTTTGGACCCTCTGGAAGGCACGACATTAACCGCAAAAGACATGCCTAACGCACTTACCGTCATCGCGATGGGCCCCCGAGGGTCGATGCTGCATGCCCCTGATGTTTACATGGACAAACTAGCCGTAGGGCCGGGGTACCCAAAGGATGTTGTCACGCTTGACATGACCCCGGCGGAGCGGGTCGGCGCGCTCGCGCAGGCGCGGGAATGTCGCGCCCAGGATATTACGGTCTGCATTCTTGAGCGCCCGCGCCATCAAGAGATGATTGCAGAGGTACGCAAGAGGGGCGCAGCTATTCGGCTTATCACAGACGGAGACGTGGCTGGCGTTATGCATTGCGCTGATCCTGAAACCGGAATTGACATGTACATGGGTGCAGGAGGTGCACCTGAGGGCGTGCTCGCTGCTGCTGCATTGAAATGCATGGGTGGTCAAATGTTCGGCCGGCTGCTCTTTCGCAGCGATGATGAACGAAACCGGGCGAAGAAAGCGGGGATTACCGACTTGCACCGTGTCTATACGCGGGACGACATGGTGACAGAAGAGGTCATCTTTGCGGCCACGGGTGTAACCGGCGGAACGCTCTTGCCCGGTGTGCGGCGAGAGCCGGGGTGGATGACGACGGAGACGCTCATCATGCGCTCAAAAACAGGCTCTGTCAGGCGCATAAACTACCGCACGCCCGTTGATGAGAGCGGATAGCGCAGGATGGGTTTTCTGGGCGTTCACAGCTCTTTAACGGGGCGCCGATGGATTGGGCCAGACCTCGAAACAGAACGCGCGGCGGAACTTCTGGTGCAGCGCAGTGGCTTATCTCGGGCGCTTTGCCAGGCCCTCGCGGTACGTGGGGTGGCGGCGGAAGAGGTGACACGCTTTCTTGCTCCCACGCTGCGTGACCTTCTGCCGGATCCAAGGACCTTGAAAGACATGGAAAAAGCCGCGGCGCGCTTTCTGCGGGCGGTCCACAGGAAAGAAAAGGTCGCGATCTTCGCAGATTATGACGTCGATGGTGCAAGTTCTGCAGCACAACTTCTGATTTGGCTGCGGGCGATGGGCCGGACGGCAACGCTCTATGTTCCAGACCGGGTCGATGAAGGGTACGGGCCCAACACGTCGGTGATGACGGCGCTTGCCAAAACGCATGATCTCATCATTTGCGTGGATTGCGGCACGCTTTCTCATGAACCGATCGCCGCGGCGGCAGAGGCGGATGTGGTCGTGCTCGACCACCATCTCGCGGTTGAGACATTACCCCCTGCAATGGCGGTGGTGAACCCAAATCGACAGGATGAAGATGGGGCGAATGCGCATCTCTGCGCGGCCGGTGTTGTCTTTTTAATGCTGGTAGAGGCTGGACGACAGCTTCGCCTGGCGGGGCAGTCAGCCCCCGATCTCATGGATCTTCTAGATCTTGTTGGATTGGCCACGGTGGCTGACGTCGCCCCGCTCGTGGGGATAAACCGCGCTTTCGTTCGCCAAGGTCTGCGCGTCATGGCAACGCGTGCACGCCCAGGGCTGACCGCACTGGCGGACATCGCGCGGCTGAATAGTGCACCAACGGCCTACCACCTCGGATTTCTGTTGGGGCCGCGCATCAACGCAGGAGGACGTGTCGGGCAAGCCGATCTGGGCGCCCGTTTGCTGGCCTGCGACGATCCGCAAGAGGCCCTGCACCTGGCGGAACGCCTGGATGGCTTCAATACAGAAAGACGTGACATTGAGGCGTCAGTGCGCGCAGCGGCGCTTGATCAAGCTGCCGCACGTGGATTTGACAGGCCGCTTGCCTGGGCTGCGGGTGATGGGTGGCACCCAGGCGTTGTCGGCATTGTCGCATCCCGTCTTAAAGAAACGTCCAATCGACCAGCCATCGTCATCGGCATCGAAAATGGCATCGGCAAAGGGTCCGGCAGGTCGGTCGCTGGCGTCGATCTGGGCGCTGCAATTCAGCGGGTCGCCTCTGAAGGTCTATTGATAAAAGGCGGCGGGCACAAAATGGCGGCCGGTCTCACGGTTGCCGAGTATCAGATCGAACCGGCGATGGAAAGACTTTCGGCACTGCTTTCCCGCCAAGGGGCGCATCTGAACGGTCCAGCCGACCTCTCGCTCACCGGTGTTTTGATGCCCGGTGCAGCAAATGTAGAATTGGCGGAACAGTTGGAGGATGCAGGCCCCTTTGGGCCGAGCGCCCCTGCCCCGCGTTTCGCGTTTGGCAATGTGCAGATTTTGAGTGTCCGCCGTGTTGGCGAAAATCATCTGAAGCTCTGTGTCGGTGACGGCCTTGGTGCAAAGCTGGACGGGATCGCCTTCAACGCCTTTGACGGCCCCCTGGGATCTACCTTGGAGAACCACGGTGGCGCCCGTTTTCACCTCGCTGGACGGTTGGATGTGAATGATTGGCAAGGCCGTCGATCCATTCAACTAAGGCTTGATGATGCCGCTCCTGCCTAGGGCACTCACACCGATCAAAGCTCATTTTCCGCTTGCGCGCGCGCCGGGGATTGCCTAGGTGTCAGGTTCAGCCGCGGCCCGTTCGTCTATCGGTTAGGACGCCAGGTTTTCAACCTGGAAAGAGGGGTTCGATTCCCCTACGGGCTGCCAAATTTCCCCACAAAGTTCTGATTTTTCTGCAAAAAGAGACGCGCGGCACTTTCGTTATACCATTATTGTACGCCTTACAGTCGAAAGAGCATTGAGGATTCCCTCAAAGTTTGCAGCAGTGCCCGAAATTTGACTCAGATATTCCGGGAGTGCTGTCAGACGAATACGAACTCGTCTCTGTTAGGCCAGTTACGCTGTTTTTTATCCCAGCCGCATCGCGAACTGGCAAGATCAAAGAAAAGCCCAAAAGGCCAAACTGAGTCGTCTCGACCGCGCCATCAACACCACCACCAACCGCTTGACCGACACCACCAGCGAAACAACGACCCGCGCGTTGGAAGCCAAAATCGACAAACTCGACGCCGAGCGCGCACAAATCGCCGAAAGCCTCGCCCTGGGCAAACCAAAAGCCGAAGATTTTCATGCAAAATTTCGAACCGCCCTCGCGTTCCTCGCAAACCCGCGGAAGCTCTGGGAAAAAGGAGACGGCACCAGCCAACAAACCGTCCTGAAACTGATCTTCACCACACCGCTGCCCTATGCCCGAAACGAAGGATTTCGAACCGCTGAAACCACCAGTGTTTACGGGGCTTTACGCCAGGTTCAGAACAAAAATATGAGATGGCGGAGCGACAGGGATTCGAACCCTGGAGACGGTCTCCCGCCTACACACTTTCCAGGCGTGCGCCTTCGACCACTCGGCCACCGCTCCGTGCAGGGCGGTGTAGCCTGGGTGTTGCCTCACTTGCAAGGATGAATTGCAAAGGCCTACACGCTGGGCCGAGCGACAGGCCGAGGAGCGATCCGACCTACTCCGGAGTGGACCGGCCGTCAAATTTTCCAACCGGGGTTGTAGGCTCGGGTTTCAGCGCTTCAGGGTTGCGCAGCCAGATATCCCGCTGCGCGAAAGGTATCTCAATCCCCTCTTCCGCAAAACGCGCGGCAATCAAATGATTAACCTCGCTTTTCACCGACATGACCCAATTCACGTCGCGCAAAAAGCAGCGGATTTCAAATTCCAACGCATCCGCGCCGAAATTCAAGAAGACCACCGAGGGGGCGGGCTTTGCTAAAACCAATGGCTGTGCTTCCACGATTTCTTGCAAAATGACGTGTACGCGCCTGGTGTCGGTGCCATAGGCCACCCCGACAGGAACAATCAAGCGACCGACAGTATTGCCACGCGTGTAGTTTGTCACCGCACCACTGACCAAATCGGCATTCGGAATGATCACGTCAGTTCGGGCAAATGTTTCAATCCGCGTGGAGCGAACAGAGATGTCGCGGACGTATCCCATTTCCCCGCCCACTTCGATCCAATCCCCTTCTGAAATGGGACGCTCAATCAGCAAAATGATGCCAGAGACGAAATTGCTGACAATGTTCTGTAATCCAAAACCGATCCCAACGGAGAGCGCCCCTGCGACGATCGCAATCGAACTCAGGTCAAGGCCCGCGCCAGAAATGGCGGCCAGAGCGGCGAGAAAGATGCCGATGTAGCCAACCCCTGAGACAATGGCATTCTGCCCGCCGATGTCGATCTTTGTTTTGGGCAGCACATTGCCGCGCAACGCGGATTGCACCAGGCGTGTCAGCGTGTAACCGATGACAAAAATCAGCGCGAAAGCGAAGAAATCTGTGGGCGAGATCCGCGTTTCACCAACAGAAAAACCACGCCCAAAAGCGGCGAAAAGCTCGGTGAGGTCTGTGGGGCTGGCCCCCCAAATCAGCGCCAGTGGCGGCATTGAGCACAGCAAAAGAATGATGCCGAAAAGAACGGGCATCAGCGTTTCACGCGCCTGAGCACCGCGCCCCGTGATCCCGCCATAGAGGTCGGCGGTAATCCGTTGCAAGGTCATCACCAGCCCCAGGATGGCCAACGTCATCGTGTAAGGCGCCAGCAGGCTTTGCGCGGCGTTGTAGTATCCAGCGGCCACCAATATCGGTGATGCCAGGGCGACAAGTATCGCACCGAGACCTGCCGCGCGCACGATCCGCCTGAAGGTGGACGGGCGAAACTCAACGCTGTCGTCTGGTGTCTCAGGTCTCGGGTCAAACCCGCGCAAGATGCGGCCAAATCGGAAGAGCGCAATGCAAAGCACCAAGAAGATCGGGAACATCAACACAGCCTCGCTCGCCGCCGCCGGCGCGCCAAGCGGCAGCAGCGAAGCGATCAGGGAGGCGGCAACGACCATCGTCGTGATGATCCCGATCTGCAGCAGTGCGGCGATGCGTTTTTCTTCCGGCAGGCGGATAAGCGCATCAGCTTCATCAGCGGCAAAAACATGCTCTGAGACCCAGCGCACCCCGAGCATTGCGCCGGACAGATACGCGACTTGAAGCAACAACGCGTTACCCTGGGTGCCGAAAAAGTCTGTCAGGATGACTGCGTAGGTCAGCGCCATGATCCCACCAAAAGGTAAAACCATGCGCAAGAGAGAGGCTAAGAAATGCCACAGACCAAAGCCTTGGCTCTGCAAGCCTCGAAGCCCGCACACGACAGCAAGGGCCCACCTGCGCCCCCGCGCGATCAGGACCAGGCCGACCAAAGCGAGCAGCAGGACAATCGGTAAAGTCTCGCGTAATTCAGTTATGCTGCGCTGGCTGCCGCGCACGGGATTTTCGAACCATACCTCGGCAACAGCACGGGTAAGGTCGGCCGCAGCGGTAGGCCAATACGTCGGATTGAGCGGCGTTGGAGAGACAGTCAACAAACGCTGTGTCCTGCGATCGCGGATGATCTGATCAATCTGCGCGATCAACGCATTCGCGCGCACAAATTCCGCTTCTGCCCGCTGCACCGGGACAAGCAGTTGGTTGAGCTGTTCGGTCAAGGCGGCCCGCTGTGCGGCCACATCTTCTGGTTCGGGTGGGGCGCCCTCGGCCGTAGGCAATGGGCCCAGGGCCGTGATCTGCTCGCGCAGCGCGGCGATCCTATCACTGTTCAGATCGCGCGCCGCTTCAAACTCTGCCCTGTAACGCGCGATATTGCCACGCAAGATATCGAAGGTCCGGTCATCTCCGCGACCCCGGTCGACAATGTTCTCTGCGCGTTCAGCAAGCTCTGTCCAACGTTCAATGTCCGTCAAAAGCCCTTCTGAGCTTTGCGCAATTGCAGCAGTGCTGCTGACGTGCAGGATCGTCAATAGGACGAGCGCGATACGTTTCATAAAACGCATCAGAGGTTCTCAAAAACATTGGGCAACTCTGTCGCAGCGGGATCTAGCCAAGAGGGCACGGGCAACCCTTTCTCTCTCAGGAAGGCGGCGTTGAACAGTTTTGACTGATACCGCGTGCCGTAATCGCACAGAATGGTCACAATGGTATGCCCCGGTCCCAGCGAACGCGCCAACCGCATGGCACCGGCAATGTTCACGCCCGACGATGCACCCAGGCAGAGCCCTTCGTTTTCCAACAGATCAAAGACGATCGGCAGCGCCTCGTGATCCGAAACGTTATAGCTGAAATCAGGGGTGAAGCCATCTAGATTTTTGGTAATGCGCACCTGCCCGATCCCCTCAGCGATGGAGCCACCCTCGGTGGCCAATTCCCCCGTCGTGTAAAAGCTGTGCAAGGCTGCGCCATCGGGATCAGCCAACGCGATCTTCACGCCTTTGGGCTGCAACGCCTCAGCGACGCCGGCCAGGGTGCCACCCGAGCCGACAGCGCAGCAAAACCCATCGACCCGACCCTCGGTCTGTTTCCAGATTTCGGGACCGGTGGTGTCAACATGCGCCTGTCGGTTGGCCACATTGTCGAACTGATTGGCCCAGATCACGCCTTCCTTGCTCTCGCGCGCCAAAGCAGCAGCCAGACGCCCGGAATATCGAACAAAATTGTTGGGGTTGCGGTAAGGGGCGGCGGGCACCTGGACAAGTTCCGCCCCGGCCAGGCGCAACATCTGCTTTTTTTCCTCGCTTTGAGTTTCCGGGATAACGATCACGGTTTTAAACCCCATCGACGCGCCGACCAACGCCAAACCAATGCCCGTGTTGCCCGCGGTCCCCTCAACGATGGTCCCGCCGGGGTGTAGAGACCCACTGGCTACCGCGTGCTGGATTATGGAAAGCGCGGCCCGGTCCTTGACCGATTGACCAGGGTTCATGAACTCAGCCTTGCCATAGATGTCGCAGCCGGTTTCTTTGCTCGCTTTTCGCAGCTTTATCAGCGGCGTGTTGCCAATGGCATGCGCTAGATCTGAGGCAACGTGCATAGATACTCCTGCATTACATTGTGCTAGGTGTACCTTCGCCCCTCTCAGACCTCAAGCGATCGCGGTGGTAGGCCAACCAATAGGCGCATAGCGCGAGCGGCGCATTGGCCACGGCAAAATCAGCCGCCAGCGTCATCAATGCATCAAAGGATAAAATGTGCGTTTTGATGTCTTCATGTTCGGAGGCGAGACCCGTGATCTCGCTTTTTGCCTTAGAAAGGTCAGCCAACCCGACAAAAATATAGAAGAACTCGGTTGATCCCCCCGGCGAAGGATAAACCTCTGCAACGGTTTCAAGCGCATCAAGCGCAAGCCCGGCCTCCTCAAAGCTCTCCCGACGCGCCGCTGCCTCGGGCGTCTCTCCCGCGTCAATGCGACCGGCGATTGGTTCTAGCTGCCAAGGCGCTTGATCATGCCGCAGGAAGGGGCCGACGCGAAACTGCTCAACCAAAAGAACCCGATCCGTCACAGGGTCATAGGGCAAAACCAATGCTGCATCCGCGCTGATAAACGCGGCCCGATTGAGCAAATCTGAAGAAAGGCCATCGAATTTTTGATGCCGCAACGCGACATCGTCCAGGGCAAAGAAGCCGGAGTATCTTCGCCGCCGCGTGAAAATATCAGCAGTGCCCTTGAATGTGCGCGCACCGTGACGAGAATAGGGCCCTCGCCTTTGAGATGCAGCGCGAGCACGGATGGCCGGGAACATGGCGGCGACCTCATCAGCGGGGCGTTCGCCAAAGTAGCCCATGACCTCTTGCGCGGCGAGGCATGTTACCTCGCCCCATTCGGCCACCCATGTTTCGAGCTTCCAGGGAATTTCGATATCGGACTGATCATTCGGCGGCAGATAAGTTTCAGCCTGAGTGCCATCTTGGAGCGTGACACGGCCCAGAGCATAGGAAAACCCGCCTTCATAAAAATTTAGCCGGGCGATATCCTGTACGGAAAGGTTGCGCACCAACAGCCCGTCTGCCCAATCTTCTTGAGACTGGATCAACGTTGGGAACATACCACCTGCAGCAGACATCACCTTGTATCCCGGCAGGCGCGACAAGGTCATGTCGGATGGATCAACCGGTCGACCCAACACAATCTCAAGCAAAGGGATATGTCGCAGGCTGCCGTAGAAAAACATCCCTCACCGTCTACGTTACTGGCTTCGTTGAGGTGGGCGCATGGAGCCACGCAAGCCGCTAAGCCGGACGCCGGATGGTGATCTGCGTGACGTCGCAATTGCCGCTGTCAAAGGTGGCAGCACAGGACGTGAGATAAAAATTCCACATCCGGCGGAACCTTTCATCAAATCCTAGAGCGGTAATCTCATCCCATTTTGCGTTGAACGTGTCATGCCAGCGGCGCAGCGTGATATCATAGCTTTTGCCGAATTCGATCGAGCGGTCCACCACCAGACCGGCGCGCTGTATCTGCTCTCTCAGAACTTTTGGGCTGGGCAGCATACCGCCAGGAAAGATGTATTTTTGAATAAAATCAACGCCACGTTTGTAGACATCCCATCGCGCATTATCCACGGTGATGATCTGAAGCGTCGCCGCTTTGCCGGGTTTTAGCCGGGCGTGTAACGCGCTGAAATACACGGGCCAATATTTCTCACCCACGGCTTCAAACATTTCGATGCTGGCGATCCCGTCATAGGCGCCTCGCTCGTCGCGATAATCTTGAAGTTTGAGATCCACCAAATGCGCAAGGCCCGCCTTCTCAATCCGCTGCTTTGCGTATTTGAACTGCTCCTCGCTGATCGTGAGCCCTGTCACTTTCAAGCCGCGCTCTTTGGCGGCATACTCGGCAAAACCACCCCATCCACAGCCGATTTCAAGCACGTGATCACCGGGGACAACTCCCATCTGATCGACCATGCTTTTATACTTCGCTATCTGCGCCGCCTCTAACGAGTGCTGCGCGCTGCTGTCGAACAGTGCCGCGGAGTATGTCATCGTGTCATCGAGCCAGAGCCCGTAAAAATCATTGCCCAAGTCGTAGTGATAGCTGATGTTCTTGCGGGCCCGGTTTTTTGAGTTACGCTGCAGCCAAAACCGAAGTTTCTCAAAACGCCGGACGAGACCCATGCCCGGAAAACCGTCGTAGATATTTTCATTACCATGGTGGATCAAATCCATGAAGGCTTGCAAGTCTGGTGTGGACCAATCGCCATCGAGATAGGCATCGCAAAACCCCAAATCGCCTTCTCGGATAAGCCGCGCGAACAGATCATCGCTGTGAATATGAAGCGCTGCGACGTAGCCTGGCTTTTCACCCTTCGCGCGGAATATCCGACCATCAGGTAAATGAAAGTCACAACGTCCATTCTTGAGCTGTTGCGCCATAGCAAACACGCGGGTGAAATACCTTGGTAAATTCTTCTGTCCCTCGGTCGTGGTGAACATTCTTCCCCCAATCCCCTACCGCTTCACCGCTACACTAACCCAGCGGCAAATATACACAATTCTAAAAGCTGCGATTTTCATAGGCCGACAAGGCGCGCTTCCGACCTTCGGCAGCAGAAACAATGGGGGCTGGATACCGGTCCTTTGGGTGAAGTTCCCAGGCGCTCGGCACGGCCTCAAAGTATGACAAAGCGTCGTTGTGTGGGGATGCCCTGCCCTCGGCGATCCATCGATTGACATACGCATGCGTCTTGTCGAATTTATCAAGCTGGGTCTCAGGGTTGAAGACGCGGAAATAGGGCGTTGCATCAGGACCTGATCCAGCAGACCACTGCCACCCCATCGCATTACTGGCGGGATCCCAATCGATCAGACATTCCTCGAACCACTGCTGACCGATCCGCCAGTGCGTCATCAGATGTTTTGTCAAATAGCTTGCGGCAATCATACGGCCGCGATTGTGCATCCTTCCGGTGACATACATCTCGCGCATCGCCGCATCGACGAAAGGGATGCCCGTGCGCCCCTGCTTCCAGGCCATCACCTCTTTGCTGTTTGGATCGGTGTTCCACGGAAATGCTTCCCACTCAGGCCGCCAGTTTTGATCGATGATGTGCGGCGTGTGGTGCATGAGGTGATACGCAAATTCACGCCAAACCAGTTCTTTCAAAAATACCTCGGCCCCTGCTTGCCCCGCGTCGCGAGCGCGCAAACCCGCGTGCCAACATTGATGAGGGCTAATCTCTCCCAATGAGAGGTGCTCAGACAGATTTGAAGTGCCATCCGTCGCCGGTAAATCGCGTGCATCGTGATACCGCGATATCGCGTCCGCAGCGAAGGATGCCAGGCGCGCTTGCGCCGCATCTTCGCCCAGTTGCACGAACGGGCGAACAATTTCTGCCCCGCGGTGCATCGCCTCTCCCATGCGCCAATCGGCCAGAACGTCGCTTTCCGGCCAAGACGCAGGTGGGTTCAAAGACGGGGGAATAGGATGAGGCGGATCCACCTCGATGGCTTTGACCGCATTCCAAAATGGCGTGTACACCCGATAGAACCCATCCGTTTTTGTTTTGATGGACCAGGGTTCAAACATCAAATGGCCACCAAAAGACCGAGCCTCGATCCCCTCTTTCTTCAGCGTTTGTTTGATCCGGGTGTCCCTCTCAACACTCTTTGGATCGTAAAGACGCGACCAATAAACAGAGGTTGCACCGGTTTGGGCAATGAGCCGGCGCAGCGCGTCAAGCGCATCGCTCTCTTTTCGCAGGATCAACCGGCTACCCTTTTCGCGCAGGTGATCCTCCAACGCACTAATGCCCAGCCCTAAGCGCCATTTCGGCGCGGCCCTCAGATCTGACACAAGCGTGTCATGGATAAAGATCGGAATGATGGGGCGGCCTGTCTTGCTCGCGGCAGTTAAAGCAGGATGGTCGCTCAACCGAAGGTCACGCCGGTACCATACTAATATCGGACAGAGATCGCTCATGTAACCTCGCGCAGTTCTTCTGCCGCACAGTTAGCGCAGGCGCTTTGCAATCAAGGTTAATAGATTACAAAACAGCGTCGAGCGCATTGAGAAGCTGATCAATTTCCCCCTCGGATGTGTAATGCGTGAAACTGAGCCGAAGAACACCTTTAGCCGGGTCGACGCCCATCGCCTGAAGTGCGCGCCCGGCGTAAAAATCCCCGCCTCCCGCCATGATGCCATGAGAGGCGAGTTCAGCGGCCACCGCCTGCCCTGATCGGTCCAGTGCCAAGGCGACCGTTGGCGCACGCCCCTGCGCGTCATCCGGACCGATCAGTCGAACCAAGTTGCGGGATTTCACAGCGTCTAAAAGTGGCTGCAACAAAGACACCTCGCGCGCCCTGATCGCGTCATGCATTGCGGCGGCCTTGTGCTTGGGCGCTTCCTCTGTTCCGATGTGATGGGCGTGAAAGGCATCAACGTAATCCGCCATTCCCGCACAGGCGGCGACTTGCGCGTGATCGGGACCCGCGGGTGTAAAGCGTTTATATAAAGAACCGCCATTGAAGACATGACCTTGGTTCGGCAGCAATTCCGCGAGGGGGCGGCGTATCACCATCAGACCCTGATGCGGCCCGTAGGTTTTATAGGCCGAGAAGAGATAGATATCGGGTCCAAGGGCGCCCACGTCGGCAAATCCATGCGGCGCATAGGAAACGCCATCGACGCAGACGAAAGCGCCCGCTGCGTGCGCAAGTGCAGTAATCTCAACCACCGGATTGATCTGGCCCACCACATTAGAGCAATGCGGAAAACAGACCAATCGCACGCTTTCATCTAGCAGATTTTCCAGATCAGCGGGGTTGAGCCATCCTGTTTCTGGGTCGACACACCACTCACGCAACTTGATACCGCGATCCGCCAACCTGCGCCACGGGCCACTGTTGGCTTCATGATCTTGGTTGGTGACAATGATCACCTCTCCAGGCTGCATCATCTCAGCAAACGCCTGGGCCAGCACGTAGGTGTTTTGCGTGGTCGAAGGCCCAAAGCTCAGTTCATCTGGCTCCACCCCAAGGATCGCGGACAGGCGTTGCCGCGCCTCGTCCATTTCTTCCCCACCCAAAGTGCTCGCCCGATAGGGGGCGTAGGGCTGGACCTTTCGTTGCGTGTAAAACCGCGTCAGCCGATCCAAGACCGGTTTGCACGTATAGGAGCCGCCAGCATTTTCAAAAAACGCCTGCCCTTTCAGGCTTGGCTCTTGAAAGGCGGGAAATTGGGTGCGGACCCAGTCGACGTCAAATTTCATCAGCGAACCATCTCTTCTCGAACACGCGTCGTCAAACGAAAATGCCCCGGCGCACGACAGCACCGGGGCAATAAAACCGAGTAGCTCCTCCCAACTTACTCGGCTGGCGCGGCTTGAATGTCGTTCACCAAGGTTGGAACGCCTGCCGCCTCTCGTCGGCCATCATTATAGATCGCTTTGATCAGTGCAACACACATCAGAACCATGACGATCGAAAACGGCAATGCCCCAATGACCATCGCGGTTTGAATGGCGCCCGTACCGCCAGAGACCAGAAGACCGCCGACAACCAGCGCCAGCACAGCACCCCAGAAAAGGATGTGTGGGCGCGCCTTTGGGCCTTCGTCCCCCGCCGCGTTGATCGTATTCACGATCAATACGGCAGAGTCTGCCGATGTCACCAAGAAAGTCATCAACAGCACCACGATCAGCAGTGCCATACCCCATGCCAATGCCTGCGCAATCGGTGCCAGCATGAACTCAGTCATCGCAAAGATCTTATCCCCATTGGCCGCATCCAGGATCAAACCGTTGGCCTGGCCGTTCAATTCCAGATCAATCGCGGTGCCGCCAGCCCATGAAAACCAAACAAAACACATCAATGAAGGGACGATCATCGCGCCCAACACGAACTCGCGGATGGTACGACCTTTGGAGATGCGCGCCAGGAAAAGCCCCACAAAAGGGGCAAATGCGATCCACCATGCCCAGTAGAACACCGGCCACCAGCCTTGCCATTGCGCCAGCTTGAACGCCGTGCTGCCCTCCACACCGTCTGATAAATAGACGTTAAAGCTCAACCACGGCAAGGCGACGAGATAATCCCAAATACCCACAAAGAAGGCCGTCGCGCCAAAGAAGGTTGCCCCGAAAATCATGAAGAAACCCAGCAGCACAATGGACAACACCATGTTGATGTTGGACAGCCATTTGATGCCTCTACCCACGCCCGACAGCGCCGAGAGCGTGGAGGCACCCATAATCACCAGCAGCGCGACAACGATGCCAAGCGATGTCGCTGACCCGTCCTCCAAGGCAAGGCCGCCGATGCCGATGCGGGTTAAACCAGCAACAAATTGTTCGACCCCAAAGCCAAGTGTCTGCGCCACCCCAAGGATCGTTGCGACCACGGCGACAATGTCGATGATGTGACCTGTCATGCCGGAAAGTGACTTTCCAAAAAGTGGCGTTAGCGACGACCGAATGGTGAGCGGTAGCCCGCGACGATAGCTAAAAAAGGCCAACGCCAGCCCTGCAATCGCATAGCAGGCCCAAGCACCCAGCCCCCAGTGCAAGAAAGACCACACATAGGCCTCTCGCACATTGTCTGCGCCAAGAGCGGTATTCACGCCTTGAATGACAGCAGGGTTATTTTTGAAGTGCGCGACGGGTTCGGCCACGGCCCATGTCAGCATGCCCACCCCGATGCCAGCGCCGAACATCATTGAGAACCAAGAGAAATTTGAGAATTCCGGCTTCTGACCTTTTTGGCCCAGCACGAGCCGCCCAGCCGTCGGCCACAGTGCAAGCCCGAGGCAGACCAGAACGAAGAAGGCGACGCTCCAGATATACCAGCTCGCAAAGTTGCGCAGAATGACGCTGTTCCAAGCGCCCAAGACCTCGCCCGCCCATTCCGGCCAGACAATTGCCCAAACGACCAGAGCCGAAAGGATGATTTTGCTCACGACGGTCACGCTTACGCTGAAGCCGCCGTAAAAGCCCCGGTCTGCCGTTTTGATCGGCAAATCGGAAAGTGGTGGTTCTAATGCCATGTTTCATGTCCCTGTTATTGTTCTTCGACCCTAAAGCCGAGGTACACATCAACAAAGAAAAACAAATCTCGCGTTTACAGCGGCTTACGATTTTCCATGGCCCATATTTTCAAAGTCTTACTAAATTTTGATCGCCGCGCTTATCTTTTCGGCATGCCGCTTGATTGCTTCCATGTCACCGGCCACTCCCGGCGGTCTGATCGGAACTCCGTCATGACGAGGATGAATGTGGAAATGCAAATGAAAGACTTCCTGCCCGCCCGCGGCCTCGCTGAATTGAAAAAGAGTAACGCCATCCGCCGCGAAGGCCGACTTTGCAGCCTGGGCTACCAAAGCAACCGTTTTCATACAGGCCGCAAGCTGCTCGGGTGTTGCATCCAAAATATTGCGACAGGGTGTTTTCGGGATCACCAGACAGTGGCCGTCAGTGCGGGGGAAAATATCCATGAAGCAAAGCGTGTCGTCATCCTCATAAACCTTAACACATGGGATCTCTCCCTGAAGTATTTTAGCAAAGATATTTTCTGGATCGTAAGCAGGCATTGCACACTCCTCATCGCGTTTCGTGCCGTCATAAAAAGAAGCAGATAAAAGGTCGAGCCTAAAGCCTTCGGCCTTAACCCTAAGACACCTTTCCCAAACCTGCCTGGCGTCGTCCTGTCAGGCGGAACGGCCCGGCCCAAAAGCATCTGTTGAGCGGGGCGTTGATAGTGAGCGAGGGATGTCAGCTTTAAGGTCGGATGCTTCAAGCCTTGCGGGTTTTCAACTCTGCCGCCCGCAAAAGAGCCTTTGAATAAATTACATGCGCTGGAATAACCGCTGCGAGCCACCAGGGCGCATTGCGATTGGAATAAAATACAGTAGATCCGAAAATCAGCCGCGTTGCGCCGCCAGATTTGCCAGACACTGCGAGGTAAGAGCATGTCCTTCCAGATTTGTCGCGCAGCAAGATTTCCCCGGTTCTGCGATCTTCTACATACCAAACAGCGAAGGCGTCAGCCCTACCCCGAACCAGCATGTCCAACTCGTTATCGCGGATCCAGCGACGCAGAGCAATCGAAAGCACCACCCTTTCAAGACGAAAAAGCCATGTCGTATAGAAAGCCCTGAGAAATTCATCATGGCTGATCGACAGCGGTGACATCACTTCAAAGCAGTCGGTATAGGCACCAGGCGTCTCAACATAGCGATTCAGCAAAGCATCTTTTGGCACAGGGATCGCACGGGCGATCATGCGACCACCGTTCTGTCCGCGCGCCGCAGCGTGCCATCGGGCTCTGCAATCAGATCCGCATCTGCATAATGGCACCGATCCGCCGGGTCGCGGGAGGCTACGACAAAAAACTGCGCAGGTGCTGCACTGTCGTTGCGCAAGCAATGTCCATCAGAAACGCCCGCGGGAAATACGGCAATGTCGCCCGGCAACAATGGCGTCTCTCCCAGGTCTTCGACCAACGTCAGCGCACCATTCAAGAGCACGATAATCTCATCCACATGGCTGTGCCAATGACGGTGAGATGAGGCAGAGCCGGGCATCAGCGTTTCCACATTGGCCCCCAGCGTAGCCCAAGCCCAGCCTGCGCCCCTCAAAAGCACCCACGTCGCCCAGCACCGCTGAGGCGCGGTCGGGCCCCTGATAGGTCGGCAGAGCGTCAAACTGGATCTTGGGCATGCTCTTTAGGCGTTCACATCCACGACAACGCGGCCTTTGACCTGACCTTTCAGGATGTCTTTGCCCAGTTGGGGCAGATCGCTCAGTGTTGCCGGTTGGATCATCGCTTCCAGCTTGTCCATGGGCAGATCCTGGGCGATCCGCTCCCAGGCGCGCAGGCGGTTGTCATAAGGTTGCATGACAGAGTCGATGCCCAGCAGGTTCACCCCACGCAGTAGGAATGGAATGACGGTCGCGGGCAAAGCCGCGCCCCCCGCCAAACCAACGGCGGCCACCGAGGCACCGTATTTCATCTGACCCAAGACACGGCCCAACATCGCACCGCCCACGGCATCCACACAGCCGCCCCAGGTTTCAGCTTCCAACGGACGCTTGACCGTCTCGTTGATCTCTTCGCGCGCAACGATCTGTGTTGCACCCAACGATGTGAGATATGCCGCCGTTTCGGGCCGACCCGTGACACCGGCCACCTCATGCCCCAGATGGGCGAGGATGGCTGTAGCGACAGAGCCTACGCCACCCGCCGCGCCGGTCACTAGAACCGGCGCCTCTTTAATCCCGTGATCTTCCAATGCCATCACGGCAAGCATTGCCGTGAAGCCAGCGGTGCCCACCGCCATCGCCTGACGTGTGTCGAGCCCTGTCGGCAAGGGCACCAGCCAATCCGCGTTCACGCGCGCTTTCTGCGCGTAGCCGCCCCAGTGCACCTCACCCACGCGCCAGCCGGTCAGAACCACCTTGTCACCGGGTGCATAGCGATCATCGTCAGAGCTTTCGACCGTTCCGGCAAAGTCGATGCCCGGCACATGCGGATAGGTCCGCACCAAACCGCCCCCGGGGCCGATGCACAGACCATCCTTGTAATTGACCGTCGAATATTCGACCGCGACCGTCACATTGCCCTCTGGCAGGTTGTCTTCGCTGATCTGAGTGACCGCCGCCGCTGTCTTCCCGTCGTCATCTTTGGTTACTATTAATGCATCAAACATCACTCTCTCCCTTCGAGGGGCCTGCCCTCACTTTTGGCACAAATACTCCCAGCCACGCGGCAGGCTGGCCTCTCAGGTCCGGCTTTGAAGCAGTTGCTAGATCCAAAACGTCTCGCGCACGATTGCCGGGCGCACGCCTTCCTGCGTCTCCACTTGGACTTCCGCTCCATCATCCCAATGGGTCATCCGCACCATGCCAATGGCCACGTTGGTTTCGAAATCAGGCGACCAAGCCGCTGATGTCACCTGACCCACACGCTTTCCCTTGACGGTCAATTCCCAAGGTCGGTCACAAAGCGGCACTTTTGGCCCTGCAATGTCAATCGCGCGCACTTGCGTGACCGGACCCTCTTTGGCGCCGCGCAAAAGCGCGACACGCCCGATACATCCGATTGCGGTTTGTGTGTCGCAAAATTTACCTAACCCGCATTCATGCGGCGTGTTGTCGTCTGTCATGTCGTTGCCATAGCTCAGCAACCCGCCTTCAATGCGCTCAATTCCATTTGGGCAGCCGGCGCGAACGTCCAAATCCCGACCTGCCTCCATGAGCGCGTTCCAAAGCGGCATGCCCAGATCGCTGCCTTCAACATAGATCTCAAAACCGCCCTGCTTGGAATACCCAGAACGCGCAACCACGAGTGACCGGCCCTGAAAGTCAAACAGACCAAAGCGAAAGAAACGAATTTCGCGCACGCCATCGCCAAAAACACGCGCCAAGAGTGCGTCAGCTTTTGGCCCCTGCACCGCCAGCGGGCTCACATCCGGTTCATCCACCAACACATCCAGCCGGTAGCCATTCGCGATGCCCTTGACCCAAAACAGCAAATCTGAATCAGCAATCGAAATCCACCACCGGTCATCGGCAAGTTTGACCGCCACGGGGTCATTCAACATGCCGCCGGTTTCATCCACAATCGGCACGTAAAAGCAGCGGCCGGGCAGCATTGCCCGCAGGTCCCGCGGTGTGAGCATCTGCATGAGACGGGCAGCATCCGGGCCGCGCAATTCCACCTGGCGTTCCACAGCGACATCCCACACCTGCACCGCATTTTTGAGGTGGTGATAGTCTTCCTCCACGCTGCGAAACACAGTCGGCAACAGCATGTGATTGTAGACCGTGTACGCCTTGACCCCAGCCGCTTCGACACCGTCGGAAAATGGCGTGCGGCGAAGACGGCGCGAAGGAGAGATCAGCGCCATCAGAGGTCCTCCGGCATGAAAATGAGGTCAGACACGGGCGCTTGGCCCTCTTGGGAGGTTAACATCGCATGAACCTGCCCTCTGTGATGGGTCTGGTGATTAAACATGTGAGCGATGCAGAGCGCTCTGGGCGCTTTTGTATGGGCGTTCAAAACACCCGAGAACCACGTCAGATCGCCTAGCACGTCCAGATGCGACAATGTCTGTGCCCATGTCAAAATACGACCGTCTGTCGCGTGACGCTTTTCCTTCCAATCAGCGACGGATTTGGTAACATTTATCCAATCTTCCGGTGGCGGGCCCGGTGCAGGCACATCATCGCACAACCGGCTCAGCCAAGCCTGATCTCCCCACAGAATATGGTTCAACGTCGCCAGGATGGATCCGAAAAACGCCCCCTGATCTTTGACCAGATCTGCCTTTTTCATATCAGCGATGCATTCTATGATCTGACGGTTTTGCCACGCGTTATATCGCGCCATCGTCACTACATAGGATGTGTCGATCACGGTTTGGGGCCTTTCCAGTCGATGGGGCAAATTTCAGCAGATTTCCCGCCAAAATCCCAAACGCGTCCGTAGTCGCGAACGCGGCTTTTGGTGCCTTGCGCAGCAATGATGTCAGGACCCATCCAGTATTTAGAGTTGCTGACCATCACAGGATGTTCAGGGGACTTGCCCGCAATCATCTCAATCTCACCCTGGATCTTGCGCCCGATCACAATGGACCGTCTGTTGCCATCGCGCACAATCTCTACCGGCGCCCGCTCTGCCCCGATGATCTCTGACACCAGCATTGTGAAGAGACCGGTTGTGCCCCCCGCAGCCCCACTGAAAATCTGTAAGATACCGTTGTAGGCTTTCCCGCTCGCCCGCTCGTCCACATAAGCGGCCACTTTCCAATTGCCCTCCCCCATGCGGCCGGGAATGTCGACGAGCAGGCCGACATTCAAACCACTCAGGTCTTCGCCCTCAAAATGCCCATCGTCGATCGCAATCGCCATCCACGCGTGGCAATGTCCCTCGGTCGGGGGATGCGCGCCAAGGCTCACCACGCAGGGACAAAAGACGGTGCACGAGCAATTTAGAAACAACTCTCCCTTGATCGCCCATTCGGTCGGCCTGCTTTGGCGACGCGCCGGGTTCGGCATCCGGCTGTCGATGCGCTGCGAAATCGGAAGTCGATCTGCGTCCGGTCTTTTTTCGAGTGCCATTTTATCCTCCCGTAATGAGGGGCCAGCCCGCCACGATGCCCGCGCCGAGGATCAGGGCAAAACCCATTGGTTTTGTCACGTAATGTCCGATTTGAGGCAGCTTTTCGATCACCATGAAGAGCGTCGCCAATCCCATCCAAGCCAGGTTCATCACGCCGCCAGCGAACCCCAAAGCCATAAAACCCCAGCAGCACCCAACGCAGAAGGCGCCCAACCCGAGCCCCATGCGCAGACCACCCATAAAACCGGTGCGCCAGTGGCCGAGGAAATAGCTCATCGGGGAATGACACACACCGTGACAAATCTCTTTTGTGCGGGTGAATTGAAATAGCCCCACGACAAACAGCAATGCGGCCGCAAACCACCGCGACTTGGCGATCCCCAACATGTCTACGACACCACCGAAAAGCAAACCAAGCTGCACCGCAGCGATGACCGCCGCGAATACGACCCAAACAATAAAATACCCTAGAAGGACACCGAGCCAGCCCGCGCGCGACCCGTCCGCGCTTTTGATCAGGTCTTCGTAGCTGCGCAGGGTGGGCACCAAGGTGGGCAACATCATTGCCGCCATCATCGCGGCCCACATGATGAACAGCGGGCCAAAATTCGCCATCGGCATGTACATGGGCATGCGCGGATCCATCACACGCATCCGCGTTCCCATCTCACCCGGGCGTCCCAAGAGATCCAGGTCCATATTCATCGCCATGATGTACATCCAGGCCCACGCCGCGATGATAAGGCCGAAAAAGCCCAGCCAGAGTGTGCTGCGCACGACAGAGTTCATTGCATCTACGTCCGACTCAGTTACAGCATTTTTATTGTCAGACAATTCGCGTTTTCGCAAACGTTAAGAGATGACGGCGCGATAAACCGTTGTTGCGACAAATCAAAGCGCGCGCGTGCGCAAGACAACAAAGACTTTGCCTAAAGACTGTGTTCGTCATACGAACCTGGTGAGGTAACTGCCGCACCCCGACTAGCCGCCGATCGGAGAGATATGTGACTGACAAAAAGATCGCCGCTGTCACGCATGTGAGGCATGATGAATATTTCCTTGATCACTGGATACGACATTACGCGCAGCGGATTGGCGGCGAGAATTGTTTCGTGCTCTTGGATGGCTCTGACTGGGTGCCGACGCCTGCGATCGATTTGGTGAATAGCCGCGTGATCGAGCGCCCTCGCAAAAACATGAACCGGGTGCGAATTGACCGCCGGATGGTCCGTTTTCAACTTGACCTGATCGACGAACTTTTCTTTGAGAAAGGATATGAATTCGTCATTCGAGGTGACTGCGATGAATATGTCATCCACGATCCGTTGAAAGTGCAAGATTTTTCAGAGATTTTTGATGAAATCGGGAGTTTGGGATACCTCTTCTCTTCGGGCATTGACGTGATCCAAAATCTGCGCGTCGAGGGGCCGGTGGATTTGAACAAGAGCTTGATGCATCAACGCGATTTTGGTCTGATCTATCAGTCCTACTTCAAAGTGAACCTGCTCTCTCGAAGGTTTAGAGAGCAGGGCTTTACCTACAACGCGGGCGGCCATCGAACATGCAAAGGCAGCGGTGTCGCCATCGCCGAAAATTCAGCCATGCTTCACTTAGGGTGGGCTGACAAGAAGATGATCGAAGAACGCTCGGAAACACGATTTGCTTTCGATCCCGACAATAGCTTTGGCGATTACATTTCCAAACGCCTTGAAATATACTCTGTCTTCGCCGAGGTAGAGGAATTTGCAGACTATGACACCTCAATGCCCATCGCCAGGCGGGAGTATATCTATCGCAACGGGGTGAGAGCACTGGGACCGCAAAAGCTTCAGTCGGGGAACTTTTACTGGAATGACCGTCACGGCTGGGCCGTTAAGATACCCTCTCGCTTCAAAGATCTCGTTTGAGTGGCAAGTGGGTTTGCGGCATTTTTCGACGGTGAGAGACTGCCGAACGAGGAGACACAGCGCATGAGCCGTGAATGCAAAACAACGGTGGATCTGTCGCATCAGATCGCCTCGGACATACGGGATGCAATTGTGGAGAAACGGTTGATCGTCGATCAACGTCTTCCCTCTGAAGCGGAACTCGCAGAACAATTTGGTGTATCGAGATCTACTGTGCGTGAGGCGCTTAAACGCCTGGCGGCGCAGTCTTTAATCCGGACGCAGCGTGGCGCGACCGGGGGCGCTTTCGTCAACCGCATCAGCTTTGAAGAGGCATACAATCAGCAGGTGACGACCTCCACGCTCTTGCTCAGCATGAACGAGGTGAGTTTTGAAACCGCCTGCGAGGCGCGTTTCGCGCTGGAACGGGCCTGCGCGCCGCTGGCCGCGACCCGGCGCACCGCGGATCATTTAGCGACGATGCGGGCCGAGATATTTCGCCAAGGTCAGCCTGGGCTGACGGATGAGGCGTTCTGCGCCTCTGACGTGGCGTTTCACCGCGCCCTGGTCGATGGCGCAGGCAACCCGGTGATGTCTTACCAGCTTGCCGGGGCGGTCGAGGCGATGCAACCGTTGATGAATATGATCACCTTCACCGCGAGGGACCGCGCGCGGATCGTGAAAATGCACGCTGACATCGCTGACGCCGTTGAAAAGCGTGACGCGGCGCTGGTCGAAATGGGGCTGACAGCGTTAGAAGCCGAGACGCAAGCGCTGGGTGTGAGCGCCTTTGCCGCGCGACAACCTCGAAGATAGTCATCCTGTTGGCGTCAGTGTCCAGCATTTATTGATGCGTTGGGTCATTGACCCTTTTCAGTGACCCGCACGCTTGCATTTAAAAACAAAACCGCGCTTCGTGGATGACACCTCATCGCCCTTGTTCAGTAGAGTGATCGAAACCCTGGATGTGCCATCCAGGCATCAAGTTGTGACGGTGACACCATCTCAACCTGAAATCCGGGGGGAGAGCATGGCGGGACGAAAGCATCGGACCTTAGATCTAAGACACCTTGCCCAACCGACTTTGCCCGCCTGAGGACGGACCACTGCGCTTTGCTCAGATCCGCCTCTTCACCAACTTTTACAGGATCCGCCAAAAACGCTTTCAGCATGTCATCATCACTCAATGACGAAATGCGTTGAAGTGAATGCCCAAACCTCCTATTTATAAAGGGTCTGAAAAGACTATGGACATAAACGCGCTCGTAATAAGCGGATCGGACCCGGGGGCGGTACCCGGCGGCTCCACCACTATCCTTCATTTGGGGATCATGGGGCCGAAACAGGATCGACGAACGTCTAAAGGGGTTTGCTTTGTCTCGGTGAGATACCACCGTTATCGGTTCAAACTGTACAATTGCAAATGACAATCGTGCTCCAGTCGCAATGGCCGCGTAAGCAGCCGGAGAGACTGAAATCTAAGTCCTAGCGCCTTGCAGCCCTGGGCGGGGTCTGTCGGAACCTGGCAACAGAATCCGACATCTCAACCCTCAGGCAAAGCTTGACAGAAACGTCACACCGTGGTCCCTGACGATATGGGGTCTTTGTCGCGGACGCCCCGTGAGGCGTAAGCTGGAGGTTCGCATGTTTCCGGCGAAAGGATGCATGCTATGGCAGCCCCACATGAGATCACCGTATCCCAACTTAAACGACTGATTGGAACGCCCGATTGCCCTCAGATCGTCGATTTGTCTATCGATACAGACTTTGCAGATGACCCGTTTTTGATCCCCGGCGCGTGGCGTCATCCGCCTACAGACCCTGCGGGCCTGAGCGCCCGCCTTGACGGTCAAGCCTGCGTCATCGTCTGTCAAAAAGGCATGAAGCTCAGCCAAGGATTAAGCGCATTGCTGCGCATCCAGGGGATCAAAGCGGAGTATCTACAGGGTGGAAATTACGGCTGGCGAAACCACAAAGATGCGCCGCGCGTGCCCTTTGCTTCGATCCCGCCCCTAATACAGGGTGGAACACTGTGGGTGACGCGACATCGACCCAAGATTGACCGCATCGCTTGTCCTTGGCTGATCCGCAGATTTGTCGACCGGCGCGCACGGTTTTTATTTGTCTCTCCTGCTCAGGTTTTGGGTGTTGCAGATCGCTTTGCCGCGAACCCGTTTGATATACCCGGTACGTTTTGGTCTCATCGTCAAGATAAATGCACATTCGACACGATGCTCGATGAGTTTGGGCTGCACACCCCGGCGCTTGATCGTCTTGCCAATGTCATTCGTGCTGCGGATACAAACGCCCATCAGAACTGCCCCGAGGCGGCAGGCGTATTAGCAATATCCGTTGGTCTGTCCCGTCAGGATAAGGATGATCTGGCCCAGCTAGAGGCAGGTATCGCTCTTTACGATGCGCTTTACCGATGGGCGCGCGACGGGATCGGTGAAAGCCACGCTTGGCCCCAAGGGCACGAGCTATGAACAACATCACCTGGGGCGAGATGACCCGTGTCTTTGGTCGGATTGGCCTCATTTCGTTCGGCGGTCCTGCGGCTCAAATCGCGTTGATGCATCATGAATTGGTCGAAAAGCGCCGTTGGCTTACCGAAGAGACCTATCTGCGGGCACTATCGTTATGCATGCTTCTTCCAGGGCCCGAGGCGATGCAACTGGCCACCTACGCGGGGTGGCGATTGCGCGGCACACCCGGCGGTATCCTTGCCGGATTGCTTTTTGTCTTGCCAGGAGCGCTGGTGATCGCTCTACTGGCGCTTCTCTACGCGCTTTACGGGCAGCTTCCCCTGGTGCAAGCCGCGTTTTTGGGCATCAAGGCCACCGTTGTGGTGATCGTTTTCCAAGCGCTCCAAAAGCTCTCTAGCACCGCCCTCAATGGTAAAGCAAATTGGGCCCTGGCCATTGCTGCCTTCTTCGCATTGTTTGTTTTCGCCTTGCCCTTCCCCATAATTATCGTGCTGGCCGCTCTCTATGGGCTGTTTTCCTCAAAAAACACCATTGAACCAGGAGAAGTAGGAAATCAAAAACCTGCGCAAACTGTGCGAACGATTGCGATCTGGAGCAGCCTTTGGGGTGCGCCCCTGCTGCTGCTTTGGATCACAAACCAAGATTTCTTACTGCAACTCGGGTTTTTCTTCTCGCAACTCGCTGTTGTGACCTTTGGCGGCGCATATGCTGTGCTGGCGTATATGACCCAAACGGTGGTCCAAGAGCACGGCTGGATCTCAACGCAGCAGATGATCGATGCGCTCGGCTTAGCAGAGACGACGCCCGGTCCGTTGATCCTCGTGACCGAATTCGTGGCGCTTCTTGCTGGATATGCACATGCGGGACTGATCGGCGCGATCACTGCAGGAATCCTGGCGCTTTGGGTAACCTTTACGCCCTGCTTTCTCTGGATTTTTGTCGCCGGTCCCTATTTGGAGCGGATCTCAAATGAACCGCGCCTTGCGGCTGCGTTGGAGGGGATCAAAGCGGCGGTGGTCGGCGTCATCGCAAACCTGTCTGTTTGGTTCGCCCTTCATGTTCTTTTTGGGAACGTGACTACCGGCGCATTCTTAGCGCTTCCCACACCCGAACTGGAGAGCGCGGACCTAAGAGCCGGAATGCTAATGATCTGCGCAGCCTGCCTGATGCTCCTGTTTAATCGCGGGCTGCCGAGCACGATGGCGGTGATGGCGGGCTTGGGCGTGTTATCCACTTTCCTAGTCTCCGCCTGATGCCCCTTCCCCTTTAGCAAAAACAGACTATGATCGAGAACATGCAAAGGTAAGGTAGAAACGTCATGGGCCGTGACATTGACTACGGTAACTTGATGCACGAGGCGATGCGCGGATTGATCCGCAAGGTGTTGCTTGACGTGGCCGAACGTGGTTTGCCTGGAAAACATCATTTTTTTATCACTTTTGATACATCGCACCCCGATGCCGAACTTGCGGATTGGCTCTCTGATCGATACCCCGGTGAAATGACGGTGGTCATGCAACATTGGTATGACGGGCTGGACGTAACCGAGGAAGGCTTTTCAGTCACATTGAACTTTGGTGACACGCCCGAGCCGCTGTATATCCCTTATGACGCCATTCGCACCTTTGTCGACCCCTCCGTCGAATTTGGCCTGAAATTCGAACAGCAGGAAGAAGATGAGGCAGCGCCTGAGACTGTGCCCGCGGTTGTGAAAGAAACGCCGGCCTCGCCGCCTCTGACGAAAAAAGGCAATGCTGCAAAGAACGCGCAGATTGTCTCTCTTGATTCATTTCGCAAATAGCCTCAACCATCCCATGCGATTGTTGCGATCACGCACATCGGCTGATAGCTGGTCGATGAAATGATCAGAAAGCAGGAATATCGTGATGGCTCAGACCCGCACAGAAACCGACAGTTTTGGACCGCTTGAGGTACCTGCCGAGAAATACTGGGGCGCACAGACACAACGATCAATCATGAACTTTCCCATCGGATGGGAACGTCAACCGGTGGCAATTGTGCGCGCGCTTGGCGTCATCAAAAAAGCCTGCGCAACGGTTAACCTTGAGTTTCAAGGCCTTAGTTCAGAGATTGCCCCCGCCATCCAGCAGGCTGCACAAGAGGTCATCGATGGCCGATTTGACGATAACTTTCCCCTGGTTGTCTGGCAGACAGGCTCTGGCACGCAGTCAAACATGAACGCCAATGAGGTGATCTCAAACCGCGCGATTGAAATTCTCGGCGGGACGATGGGCACGAAAGAACCGGTGCACCCCAATGATCATTGCAATATGGGCCAATCTTCCAACGATACATTTCCAACCGCGATGCATGTGGCCATCGGCATGGTTGCACGGGACACATTGCTGCCTGGTCTCACCAAACTGCATGCCGCTTTGAAAGCAAAGTCCGAGGCCTTCAGCGACATCATTAAGATCGGGCGGACGCACACTCAGGACGCCACACCGCTTACGCTTGGCCAGGAATTTGGCGGTTACACGCATCAGGTGCATAAAGGCATCGAACGCGTGCAAGCCTGCCTTCCCGATATATACGAACTTGCCCAAGGCGGCACCGCTGTCGGCACGGGTTTGAATACCCGGATCGGCTTTGCCGAGAAGGTTGCGGCAGAGATTGCTAAGATTACCAGTCTGCCCTTTGTAACGGCACCCAACAAATTCGAAGCCCTCGCAGCGCATGACGCCATGGTGATGTTTTCAGGTGCATTGAAGACCGTTGCCGCCTCTCTCTTTAAAATTGCAAATGACATGCGCCTGTTGGGCTCAGGGCCGCGCTCTGGGCTTGGCGAACTTATCTTACCCGAGAATGAACCTGGATCGTCGATTATGCCCGGAAAGGTCAATCCAACACAGGCCGAGGCCCTCACGATGGTTTGTGCTCATGTGATGGGCAACGACGCCGCCGTGGGCTTTGCAGGTAGCCAGGGACACTTCGAACTCAATGTCTACAATCCGATGATGAGCTTCAATGTGCTGCAATCAATGCAGCTTTTGGGCGACGCCGCCGGCAGTTTTGCGGACAACATGGTGAGCGGCACCCAAGCAAATGAAGCGCGGATCGACAAGCTTATGAAAGAAAGCCTGATGCTCGTTACCGCACTTGCGCCGACCATCGGCTATGACAATGCGACCAAAGTTGCCAAAACGGCCCATAAAAATGGCACAACTCTTAAAGAAGAGGCGATCAACCTTGGCTTCGTCGACGCTGAAACCTTTGACCGTGTTGTGCGGCCAGAACAGATGATTGGCCCGAAATGAATGAACCCGTAAATCTGAACAAACACCGCAAACAAAAAATGCGCGCGCAAAAAAAAGCACGTGCTGATGAAAATGCGGCGCGGTTTGGCCGCACAAAAGCCGCGAAAAAGGCGGCAGCTGCAGAACTTTTGCGGGCACAACAAAAGCTTTACGGGCATAAATGTGATCAATGAACCGGCGTCCTGCAAAACGCTCGGTCACATTGCAAGGGCATCGTACCTCTGTCTCACTGGAAGATGAATTTTGGGAAGCACTCAAGACGCTGGCATCAGAGCAAGATATCGCAATGAACGCACTCGTTTCAGAGATTGATGCAAATCGCAGTCTCGACATCGGCCTTGCGTCTGCACTACGGCTTTACGTCCTGCGAAAATTAACAGACCGTTTACCAAATTGAGGCTAGATCAGCGCATGGAGAACGGCATTTCACCGCTGAGCGCCGAAGGTTGGATCATCGACATGTTCAGTTCCCGCGCTGCGGCATCTGGAGGCGTTATAAGACGCAAGAAACGCGATATCGAACGCTACGTCGGGATGACCGAGTTCACGCAGGAGTTGCAGCGCCGTGGCTTTCAAGCCATCGAAAACGCGGGCCAAATCGTCATTTTCTGCAACCACGACACCATCCGGCAAATTCTGTAGCCGTTTTCTTTCAAAGAAAACGGCCGGAAACTTTGAAAGTTTCCGGCCCATCATGTGACGGAGGCACTGTAAATGGCCTCGACATTCGTGCGCAATGCGGCCGCAAACGCTTGGTCGGTCATATCGACCTTTAACCCTTCCGTCAGCGCCCGCGAGAAACTGGCAATCATCGCGCTGTTCTTGGACAAAAGCGCGCTGGCTTGTTGAAGCGAATATCCGCCCGACAGCGCCACGATCCGCAGCACCTTGGGATGTGCCGCCAGATCATCGTAAAACCCAGCCACGCTTGGCAAGGTTAATTTCAGCATCACTTGACGCCCTTCTTCGAGATCGGCAAGGCCGCGGATCAGCGCGTCTTTGAGCAACGCCTCTGCCGGCGCTTTCGTCTGCGCGTGAATGTTAACCTCGGGCTCGACAATTGGAACCAGCCCCATCGCGCACACGATATTTGCAAGCGTGATCTGCTGGACAACCACCGCCTCAATGCCTGCTTCATTGGCCTCGTGGATCACTGAGCGTTCTTTCGTCCCGAAAATACCTTTCGATGCAGCATGCGTAAGCAAAGACCGCACATCCGGAATCGGTTTCATCAGCTGCACATCCTGGTTTCTCTCCGCCAGGCCGGTATCGATTTTCAGGAAGGGTACGACGCCGCGCTCTTCCCACAGCAACTTTGGAACCGATACACCCTTGATCGTCGCATCCATTGTCCGCTGAAAAAGGATCGCACCGATGATGTTTTCGCGCGTGAAGGCATCCGCCATGATGATCCGCTGGCGCATCGCGTGCATGGCCGCAAACATCGCTTCCTCATCCTGATAGTCCGCTGGCGGCACACCGTAGAGATCGAGCGCCTTCGGCGTCGATCCCCCAGATTGATCCAACGCTGCAATGAAGCCTTTGCCCTCCGCGATCTGCGCCCATTGTGCCTGGTTCATGGCTCTACTCCGCCTTTGCCGTTTGTGTACCCACATCCTTACTGCAAGGGTGCAACGGATGATAGCGCTGTGCGGCGATCTAAACGCAGCCAAATGCCTTCAGCCGATCTCACCGTCAGATGCGCTACAGGTACCGGAGTTTTGTTCGGAACCGCCGTTACTTTGTAGTCGCGCAGTATTTTGGAAAGCAGCAAAGGCCCTTCAACCATCGCAAAACCGGCACCAGTGCAGACCCGGCTTCCCGCTGAAAAGGGGATAAAAGCCTCTCTCAAACATCTTTGACCGTTTTCTGTCTGCCAGCGCGTGGGATCAAAGCCATCAGGGTTGTCCCACAGCCGGCTGTGACGGTGGAGATGCCACGGGCTGAGCACCAGTTGAGCGCCCAGCTTTATGTTGCGATTGCGGAATCTTTCCGGACAGGTTGTCTCCCGTACCATCATGGGCACCGGTGGATACAGGCGCAGCGTCTCTCGAAAAACATCTCGGCTTAGCTTTAGCTTTGCAACAACTGAAAATTCACATTCCGTCAACGCCTGCGCCTCTTGCGCCAATTGTTCTTGCCAGTCTGGATGGGTCGCCACCAAATAAAGCGCCCATGCAAGGGCAGAGGCACTCGTCTCATGCCCAGCCAGAAAGAAAATCGCGACCTGATCGATCATCTCAGAGGTGTCAAACGTGTCGCCTGTGACAGGATCTACGGTTGTCATGATTTTGGTGGCAAGGTCATTAGGTGCGGTGCCTGCCGCGATTTCACGCCGACGCTGATCCGTCAGTTGGGTAATCAAAGCGCGTATCTTTGCCGCGCTCACCTTTGTCTGTCGGCGAAACCCCCGCGGGACCCATCGCGGCAGCGGGATAAAGGCTGCAATGTTCAGGATCGGTTGCGAGCGCTGATAATGGCGAAATTCCCGAAAGACGGATTGCGCGATGTGATGATCAATTGGCAGCGAGAACAACGTGCGAAAAATCACATCTGCTGCGGCATGACTGGTTTCTTGCTCAATCTCGACGACCCGACCGTCGTATTGCTGAAGCCGGTCTACCGCGTCTGACGCCGCGGCCCACATGGCGGGAAATATTTCGCGCAAGCGCCCCCCTTCAAAAGCCGGATCGATGATCCGACGTTGGCGTTTCCAAGTTTTCCCATTGGTGAGAAAGACAGAATTGCCAAGTAAGGGCCGCAAACCTTCCCCAATTCGATCTGATTTTGGAAAGTCATCGGGTCGGTCTTTCAAAATCGTCTTCACCAGATCGGGCTGATTCATCAGATAGCTTCGAAAAAACGGCGTTTTAAACTCCGCCATCCATGCGCGGTAAAGCCTGAGAGGCTGGGCTGAAAGAATATCTTGTCGAAACAGCCGGGCATATCGCCATAGCGAGACGCGATCCGGTCTGCTTGACGGTTTCGGCGGTAGGTGGGTCATGCCGAAACAGAGGTGAATTTGCTGACGGCGTGATCAATCCGTGACCGGGACGCAGGTTTTTTGGCATAGCGCGCTGACAAGAGCTTTGGGCCCGCTGTGATCTTGAAGTAATCGTAGTCGCGCGGTTGATCAAAAGCGCACAAATACTGAAAATGCAGCCGAAAAAACTTCCAGCGCAACGCTTTTCGCCGCTCCGGGCTCAAGCTTTTGGTAAAGGCGGCAGAAAACACCAATGGCCATTTCTTGTTCGCTGGGGCGACACCTGAAACAGCGACAGGATCACAAAGCGCAAAAGACCCCCCATCGCTGGGCGCAGAGACATCGATCCAGGTCAATTCATCGCGCGCCGAAAGATAGTGAAGGTCGGCGCGTAACCGATACGCTTTGGGTAGAAAAGACACCATGGGCACAACTTGCCCTAGGGAAAGAAAGGACAACGCAGGACCATGTGCGGGCACCCTGCCCGACCGGATGAGATCGGCTAAGATCGATACGCCCAGATGCGCGCCGGAGGAATGTCCGATAACCAAAACCTCATCCACCTTATCCCTCAGAGCGTGAGAGATTGTGTCGACGAAACTGGCGATGCGCGCCTCGAGCTCTGCGGGATTTGCGCCGAGCGTTGCAGCCGAATAGGCGTAATCATGCATGAGATAGTAAGCGAAAAACCGCGGGTCATTCTTTTGAAACCATCTCAGGATCCACGCTGCGGCAGCACCCCCGAGGACAAAGGCGATGATATAGCCAATCGTGGCACCCAACGCGAGTGAAAGGCTTGCGCCGCCCCAACGCGCGATAAGAGCGCCCACCAAGATAGCGAAGGTTAACTGCAGCAATAGCATCACGATCGGATAAAGCGCCGCGATCACCGGACCTTTGCGCAATCGCATCAATCGCAACAACGCACCGGAGGTGATGTACACCCAAGCCGTGTAAAAAAGCTGACCGTAGGTGGCAAGAATTGAGGTTTTCATGCTGTCACGCACGATATCCGACCAAAGCAGCACCTCTACATCCGCCTCAACAGAGCGCCCCTCGATCAATGATCTTACCGACCAGCCAAAATGACTCTGCGGGGATTTTTTCTTGGTCATTTCGATGTGGTATCGAGAGATCTTTGCCTGTTCTGCGGACTCCTTACGATAGAGTTCGCGATACCGGCGCGGATGTATCGGATCGTAGCCGGGGATATAGAACACCCGGCGTCGCCTGACTTGTCGATCATCTCTTATCTGCATCACTCCCTCGCGTCCTTAGTATAGCGACGTTTCAGGCGAGAGTAAGGCGTTACCCGAGGGTCGCAAGAACCGGAAACATCTCTAGCAGCCAGAACGAAAAGGCAGTGAATGCGCCGGTGAGCATCGCGATGCCGACGAAAATCAGCAGCGCACCCATGATGCGCTCGATTGTTTGCATGTGGCGCTTCATCTTGTTCATCAAACCCATTGCGCGGCTCATGAACATCGCGGCAAGAAGAAAAGGGATACCCAACCCCGCCGCGTAGACGCCCAAGAGAAAAGTCCCGCGCGAAACCGAAGCCTCCGATGCCGCCAAGGACAGGATCGCGCCAAGCTGCGGTCCGATGCAGGGTGTCCACCCGAAAGCGAATGCCAATCCTAAAATATAGGCACCAAAGCTTGAGCCGCCTCTGTCACCTGCGTCTAATCGTGCTTCGCGATCCAACAGCGTGATGCGAAACACGCCGAGGAAGTGCAAACCGAAGACCAGGATGACGATGCCAGAGATCTGCGCGAAAAGCTGTTGGTTCTGCAAAAAGAACGCACCGAACGCAGAGGCGGTAAAACCGAGTATCAGGAAGACAGTGCTCAATCCTAAAACGAAAAAGAGTGCGGCAATCGTGGCACGGCGCCGGTCGCTCGCTACCCCTGACATATCGTTCAAAGACACCCCGCTCATGTAGGCAAGGTAAGGCGGAACGATGGGCAGGACACAGGGGGAAAGGAAGCTGATCACGCCTGCCAGCAAAGCGACAAAAATAGCTGGCAACAAACCGGCGTCGATGAGCTCTATTCCAAACATGTTAGCTCCTTAGAGTGCTTTGCGGCACAGGTCACGCCTGGACCAGTCACAAGGCCGTGGACGTGATGTAACATCTGACCTAAGTGCCCGGTATGAAGATTGAAGATTTAGACGCGACGGGGCTGCTTTGCCCGCTCCCCGTTCTCAAACTGCGCAAACGTTTGGCGCGCTTGCGCTCAGGAGAGGCGGTGCGCCTGCGCGCGGATGACCCCGCGGCACTCGTCGATGTGCCGCATTTCTGCGCGGAGGCTGCCCACACTCTCATCGAGACCCGCGAAGACGGCGCTGCACATCTTTATCTCGTGCGCAAAGGCTCAGGCTAACCCCGGGTCACCGACCAAATGACCACCAGCCACGGCGCTTTGGCTTGGCCGCATCTGACGTTTCTTCCGGCGCTGCCGTTACGTCTTCTGTTGCCGTCACTGACGTTTCCTGCGTTTCCGACGACTTCAGCTGAGGCTGTTCCGCTAACGGTTCTGAACCCTGCGCCGGCTCTTGGGCCTTCTTGCGCGGCGCGCGCTTTCGCTTTGGCTTCTCCTCCTCCGCTACGGGCATCTCCTGTGCCGCGGTTTTACCACGTTTTGCACGCGTGCGTTTCGGCGGGACCTCCGTTTCGTCAGCAGTAACTTTTACACCATCGGTTTCTGCCGTCTCGGCTACGGGTTGTTTGACGCGCGCTCTGCTTTTTCGCTTTGGCTTTTGCGGTGGTTCCTCTTCAGCTTCCGCCTTTGCTTCCTGCGGGGCAGCTTCTGTCAAAGCATCGCCCTGATCTTCCTGCGCTGCCGTCTTTCCTTTGCGGGTTCTCCGCCTGGGCTTTTCTTTCGCCGCAGCTGCAGTTTTTTCATCCTCACCTTCCGATGCCTCTGCAGCAGTATCAGCCTTCGACGTCACCTTGCGACCGCGGCGTTTGGGCTTTTCCTCTACCTCGGGCTGCGGTGCCGCCGATGCGTCACCAACTTCTGCATCGTCCGTTGTCTCAATCTTGCTGGGTGGATGTTCCTCAACGGCAACGGCAGTGTCCGCTGCTTTCTCAGTTGCCACTTCTTCTGAGCTCTCGCTCGTCTCCTGATCACGATCATCGGCTGGCGTGTTGCGGCCCCTCCCACGCCCACGACGACGGCGCCGACGGCGCTTTGGTCGTCCCTCACTGTCTTCCTCGGATCCTGGCGCGCCACTGCTATGCCCGTCATAGGCGTCCCCATCTTGCGCCTCCGCGTCCGCCTCGCTTTCATCCACTTGATCCATCAAAGAGGTGTCGACCGAAATGATCGGCAGTTCAGCCGCCGCTATGGAACGTGACGCCGTCTTGAAGCGCTCAATAGAAAAATCAGGGCTGACCAACTGCGGATCACCCTCGACCCGAACTGACAATCCGTAGCGCGCTTCGATGCGGGCCACATGCTCGCGCTTTTGGTTCATCATGAAATTAGCGATGCCGACGGGCGTTTTAACCAACACCTCCCTAGACCGACGCCGGGTGCCCTCCTCTTCGACCTGCCGCAAGATCGACAGAGCGAGATTGTCATCAGATCGAACCAAGCCCGTGCCGTGGCAATGGGGACAAGGCTGCGTTGTCGCCTCGATCATCCCGGGGCGTAGTCTTTGGCGCGACATCTCCATCAGGCCAAAACCAGAGATCCGCCCCACCTGGATCCGCGCACGATCTGTTTTTAGCCTGTCCTTCATGCGTTTTTCGATGGCACTGTTGTGCTTGCGTTCATCCATATCGATGAAGTCGATTACGATCAGCCCGGCCAGATCGCGCAAACGCAGCTGTCGCGCGACCTCGTCAGCGGCTTCCAGGTTGGTTTTCAGCGCTGTTTGCTCGATCGAGCCTTCTTTCGTGGCCCGGCCAGAGTTCACGTCAATAGCCACCAATGCCTCAGTCACGCCGATCACGATATAGCCGCCAGACGGCAATTGCACCGTCGGGTTGAACATGCCCGTCAGATAGCTTTCCACCTGAAAGCGTGCATAGAGCGGCAAGGCTTCCTCATACCGCTTCACGTTCTTCGCATGAGACGGCATGATCATTTTCATAAAATCCTTGGCGATGCGATACCCGCGCTCACCTTCAACAAGGACCTCTTCAATCTCGCGGTTGTAAAGATCGCGGATAGAGCGTTTGATCAAATCGCCCTCTTCATAGATCTTCGTCGGCGCGATCGATTTTAGGGTACGCTCGCGGATTTGTTCCCACAAACGTTGCAGGTATTCGTAATCGCGCTTTATTTCTGCGCGCGTGCGTTTCGCCCCGGCGGTCCGAATGATCAAGCCAGCCCCTTGCGGAACATTGATTTCGCCGGCGATCTCTTTCAGTTTTTTGCGATCAGCAGCATTTGTGATCTTCCGGCTGATCCCGCCGCCGCGCGCGGTATTGGGCATCAAGACGCAATATCGCCCGGCCAGTGACAGGTATGTGGTCAGTGCCGCACCCTTGTTGCCACGCTCCTCTTTCACCACTTGCACCAGCAGGATTTGCCGTACTTTGATCACCTCTTGGATCTTATAGCGGCGTGGGCGCGGTTTGCGCGGCAAGCGAATATCTTCCGGGTCATCGTCGTCCGCGACCGCCTCTATGCTTTCGTCGTCAGATAGCGCGTCGTCCTCGGTATTCTCCTCTGGTGCCCCCTCGCTCTCTAGATCAGCTTCCGTGGCGTCCGGGGTATCCACCGGCGTTTCAGACACGCGTTCCATCGGAGAGGACGCTTCCTCATCACTCACGATGACGTCGTCCTCGTCACCAAGATCAAGGGTCTCCATCCCCTCGATATCGGCGCTGATCTTTGCATCGGCAGTTTCCGTGCGCGCTGCCTTTTGCCTTCCCTTACCGCGGGTACGGCGCTTGGGCTTGGGTTCTTCTTCATCTTTGGCGGCGAGAGCTTCGGCGTAAGCGCGTTCTTCCTCTAACAGCGCCTGACGATCTGCAATTGGGATCTGATAATAGTCCGGGTGGATCTCAGAAAAGGCGAGAAATCCATGTCTGTTTCCGCCGTAATCGACGAAGGCCGCTTGAAGCGAAGGTTCTACGCGGGTGACTTTGGCCAGGTAGATATTGCCAGCAAGCTGACGGCGATTTTCGGATTCAAAGTCAAATTCCTCAACTTTGTTTCCATCCACCACCACAACGCGGGTTTCCTCCGCGTGGGTGGCATCAATAAGCATTTTTTTGGGCATATTCTCACAATGCACATGTCAGCAGAGAGGCGCCTGCTAAGTGAGGCGCCGCCTAGCTGAGTGTGACTTTTACAGGCGACATGAGACGCGACGCTGGAGGGGCCACATAAGGCCGTTTCGCTCCTGCTCATAGCATCTGCGCGCGTCATCGCGGTTCTTCTCCGATGCGGGCGTATCAAACACCCCCAACAACTTCATGACGCCGTTTGATCAGGATCTACTGAATATCGCGGCGGCAGTTTTGGCCATTTTTCGACCGTATCTGTCTCATCTCAGCAGCTGCTTCACATCCGAGATCAGAAAAATTCTCTCGCGGTAGATCTCTACCGCTCTCAACAGATAAAGCTTTTCGTGGCAAATTGACAATGGTCAATCCACGCAACGCCTTGCAAATTGCAAAAGCGATCCCCCTCGCTTGACAAAAAGCGGGCTTTTCGCGACATCGGACTGCACAACAGATTGCTGCAAATGACCGTTCAGCAGCAAAAGATGGCGTCGCACAGACCGCATAACCAGAAGGTGCCTAAGATGAGTTCCGTTTTTCGCCCTGCCGCCTTCGCGACACTGCTTGCTCTTGCGGCTTGCGATCAAGCGGCTGTCGGTGGCGGAACGAATTCATTTGTCGAAACGCGCGGCATCAATAGCTGCATTCGGGCGGTAGAGAGGGAAACCGGTGTTGAAGGGGCGACGCTGAACACAACCCTGGCGGTCGTAGAACTTTACCAGTACATCATCGACGTGCCAAATGCGCGGCCTTGGACCTGTTTCACTGATGAGAATGGTCGCGCCGTCGAACTGCTTGAAGTGCGTCGCGCCTAAGCGGGTCTACAAGTAATCAGATCGCTGCAACCCGTATTTTGCCATCTTTTCGTTCAAGGTGCGCCGCGGAAGGCACAATTCATCCATCACGCTGGCGATCGACCCCTTGTGCCGCCGCATGGTGTTGTCAATTAACATGCGCTCGAACGCTTCGACATACTCCTTCAGCGGCTTCCCCTCGGTTGTCATAACTGGCTGCATCTCTTCGTGGTCAGACATCAGCAGCGATGCGATCGTGCCCGACCCGCGGCGCGCCTGCAGCACGGCACGTTCTGCGACATTGATCAATTGTCGCACGTTCCCGGGCCATGGTGCCTGCAATAGCTGAGCTGCCTCCTGAGCCGTCACCTTGGGCGCATCGCAACCATATTCCTCTGCAAACTGATCGCTAAGCCTGGTGAACAGGGTGAGGATATCTTCACCACGTTGCCGAAGTGGTGGCACCGTGATCCGCAGCGCCGCGAGCCGATAAAAAAGATCGCTGCGCAGGACATCCTCTAACGTGCGGCCTGCCTCTTGCAAATTTGAGATCGCGGTAATGCGTGTCTCGGCGGGCGAACCCTGCTGATTTATTGCGTTTAGCAACCGTGCCTGGAGTGTTTCCGATAGGGCTTCGATGTCTTCTAGAACCAAGGTACCCCCCCGCGCCTCTTCCATCGCGGGGAGTTGCGCATCCTCTGGCATCATGGGTCCAAACAGCCGCTTGTTGAGCGCCTCCTCTTCCAACGCGCCGCAAGAGACGAGCACGAATTTCCTCCCCGCTCGGCTGCCTACCGCATGCAAAGCATGTGCAACGAGCGTTTTACCTGTGCCCGTCTCACCATCAATCAGGACATGACCGTCCGCCTGACCAAGATCGAGGATATCCTCGCGCAGCCGTTCCATGGCGGATGAATTGCCAATGAGTTTTTTCATCAGATGACCGCCGTCCGATAGCTCGCGACGCAGCGCGCGATTATCCATGACAAGCCGGCGGGCGTTCGTTGCCTTTTTGGCAAGCTCCGACATGCGGTCCGGGTTAAACGGTTTCTCCAAAAAATCGAACGCGCCAACGCGCATCGCCTCAACCGCCATGGGCACATCGCCGTGCCCGGTGATCATGATCACCGGCAAGGCAGAATCAGTGCCCATCAGCTTTTTCAGAAACTGCATCCCATCCATGCCGGGCATCTTAATGTCAGAGATCACGATCCCGGGGTAATCGGGGCCCAGCGATTTCAGCGCATCTTCAGCGCTGCCAAAAGTTTCGGTGTCATAGCCAGAAAGCGCCAACCATTGGCTGATTGATTGACGCATATCATGCTCATCATCCACAATCGCGATCTTCATTACTTGCGTCATTGTCACTCCGCCGCCTCTATCTTGTTACCGGCACGCTGCAAGGGCAGCTGCATTTCGAAAACCGCTCCGCCTGCTTGGCCACTGCGCGCAGTCAACCGCCCCCCAAGGTCGGTGACAATGCCAGAGGAAATGGCAAGCCCCAGACCAACGCCATCCCCGGGTTGCTTGGTTGTGTAGAAGGGTTCAAAAAGCGCGTCCAAATCATCAATGCCAGGCCCGTTATCGCGCACGGTAAAAGTCGCTGTATCTGCAGCCGACAACATCACCTCGATCCGCGGATGGCGCGTGGACTTGGTTGCATCCAGCGCGTTCCGCAGCAGGTTCACCATCACCTGCTCAATACGCATCTTGTCACCCATGACGATTACCGGGTCATCAGGCAAAATCCGATCGATCTGAACCTTGCGCTGCCGAAGTTGCGGTTCCATCATTGACAGCGAGGAGGCCACAGCAGCGCCAAGATCCACGGGCGAAAGCTCTCCCTGGCCCTTGCGCGCGTAGGATTTGAGCTGGCGCGTGATCGCACCCATCCGTTCGATCAGATCATCGATGCGGCCAAAAGACGATAAAGCTTCCTCCGGTCGATTGCGCCGTAACAACAGCCGGGCGCCCGCCAAATACGTTTTCATCGCGGCCAAGGGTTGGTTTAACTCGTGGCTCACAGCGGCCGACATCTCGCCCAGCGCGGCGAGTTTGCTGGATTGTTCCAGGGTTTGTTCAGCCACGGCAAGCGTTTCTTGCATCCGCTTGCGCTCGGCGATTTCGCGTTGCAACGCAGCATTCAAAGCGCGGAGTTTTGCCGATTCACGCTGAAAAATCGCCAGTCTTCCAGTCGCCCGCCGATTGAGAAAATAAAACGTAAAGGCCAGCAGGATTGCAAAACCCATGACCTCTAACGCCAAAACCCCGTTCACACGCTCCCTGACCGACGCGTAGGTGGTAAAGCTGGTCATCCGCCAGCCGCGAAAAGGAATGCGATTTTCCAGACGCATCACAGCCTCGCCCTGGATGTACGCATCAGAGGGCAGTGCGGTCCAATCAGCGGTTGCTTTGATCGCCCGTTCAATCGCCGTTTGCGGTGTATAGGTGGCAAGCGCCTCTGCTTCAGTCATGCCGCGCCATCCTTGTGCAGTGGCCAACACGATCTCGCCCGAGCTATCTGTCACGATGACAGCGTCTGAAATGCCCGCCCAGGCACGTTCGAATTTTTGCAAATCCACCTCAACTGCGATCACACCCAAGGTGCCATTGCCGTCTTGAATTCGGCGCGAGTAGAAGAACTGATATCCCCCTCCCTCAACCTTGATCGTGCTGAAGAGGGTGGCATTTGAGCGGATCGCATCAACAAAATAGGGTTGTGAACGATGCAAGGACCCCAAGCGGTTACGGTCTGTCGCCGCGACCGTGCGCCCGTCAATGTCATAGAGCATGAGTGACGCGGCACCAATCTCTTCCACGAAGGAAATCAACCGCTGTGTGGACAAAGTATAATTTGCCGACTGCAATGCGCTAATCAACGTGGGATCGCGTGCAAGGAGCTGTGGGACGATGGCATTCTGCCGCAACTCGGCAAGCAAATTCCCACTGTAAAGCGCAAGGCGCAACTCTGCTCGGTTGCGGGTGCTTTCTGTAAAGCGATCTGTCAACAACTTGTTGGTGATCGAGATCACAACGACGGCAAAAACCAATAGTGCGGCAACACCCAAGCGGGCGCGCCATGAGACGACCAGGGTATTTTGCGCATCTTTCACATCAACCATGAAGGCAGAGTATGCGCGTCCGCAAGCGCGCTCAAGTCACGCGATGTTCAGGGCACCTGTCAATGCGCGGAAGAGCGCTGTTCCGTCACTGCCGCCGTGCCCCTCGTCTATGGCCCGCTCGGGATGCGGCATCATCCCAAGCACGCGACGATTGGCGGATAAGATGCCAGCGATATCCGATTGTGATCCGTTCGGATTGTCCTGGTAGGTGAAAGCGATCCGGTCCTCCGCATGCAGTTGGGTAATCATCTCGGCGTCGGCAAAGTAATTCCCGTCATGATGCGCAATAGGTATGTCGATCACATCCCCTGCATTGTATCCGCTGGTGAAATCGCTTTGCGATGTCTGCACCTCAAGACCGACGGTTTTGCAGATGTATTTCAGTCTCGCGTTGCGGAGTAACGCACCAGGTAGAAGACCGGTTTCGGTCAATACCTGAAAACCGTTGCAGATGCCCATGACATAGCCACCGCGTTGCGCATGATCATGAACCGCTGCGCAAATCGGAGATTTCGCCGCAATGGCCCCGCACCGCAAATAATCTCCGTAAGAAAAACCGCCCGGTATGCCCACGACATCGATCCCGGTCGGCAAAGCACTGTCTTTGTGCCAAACCATCGCAACCTCAGCGCCAACTGCCTTGAAGGCAACCGCAAGATCGCGATCGCAGTTGGACCCAGGAAACACGATGACTGCAGCGCGCATTACATCACCTCCACCGAATAGGATTCAATGACTGTATTGGCGAGCAGCTTTTCACACATTTGCACGATCTCGTCCTCGGTTGTCCCCTCGGACAGATCAAGATCAATGACCTTGCCTTGTCGTACTGCTTCTACACCGTCAAACCCGAGCGCGGTGAGAGCATGGCGCACGGCCTCCCCTTGGGGATCAAGCACACCTGATTTCAGCATTACGTGAACCCGGGCTTTCATTCTCGACACGCTCCTTTGCAAACTGCTGCTTCAACCTCTCCCGAACGCTCAATTGATGAGCGTTGGTTTGACGAGCGGCGTAGAGCTTTTTGGCATGACACCAAGGCGCCGCGCCACCTCTGTGTAGGCATCTGTCAATGACCCCAGGTCGCGTCTGAAGACATCTTTATCCAAACGTTGACCCGTCTCTATATCCCACAGACGGCAGCTATCAGGGCTAATCTCATCTGCGATCACGAGCCGCTGAAAATCCCCGTCATAGACGCGACCCACTTCAATTTTAAAATCAACCAAGCGAATGCCAACGGCGAGCATCATACCGGACAAAAAATCATTCACCCGCAAGGCCAAGCTCAGGATATCTTCCATATCTTGCTGACTTGCCCAGCCGAATGCGGCAATGTGTTCCTCGGTCACGAGTGGATCGCTCAGACTGTCCTCTTTGTAGCAATACTCCACTATCGGTCGGGGCAGCTGCGTACCCTCTTCGATGCCCAAACGCTTGGCCATGGTCCCCGCAGCGTAATTACGCACAATCACCTCAAGCGGCACAATCTCGCACTCACGCACCAACTGCTCGCGCATGTTCAAGCGCTTGATGAAATGCGTCGGCACGCCGATGTGGCCTAGCCCTTGCATGAAAAACTCTGAGAGCCGATTGTTCAGAACGCCTTTGCCGTCGATGATCTCTTTTTTTTGAGCATTGTATGCGGTGGCATCATCTTTGAAATACTGCACGATCGTCCCGGGCTCCGGGCCCTCGTACAAGATCTTTGCTTTACCTTCGTAGATCTTTTTGCGCCGGGCCATCGGTATCCTTTCTCACGAAAGGCGGCGTATTGCTGCCGCCCGTCGCGCTTGTGTCTAGTCCATGACGCCTAACCCTGCAAGCGCTGGCCCCTCTCTGCCGCCCTTGCACATTTGCCCGAAACGTTGGGGTTGTTTTCCGAAGGAAAATGAAATCGAACTCATCATTATAATGAAGATTATGAATTTGATCATATGATGCGTGCATGACATGTCTGCCGAATGTTATGGAGCATGCATGAGTGAAATTTTCACCAATCTCCTAGCTGAAAGGGGGTTCCTTTTGGCGGATGGGGCCACTGGGACCAATCTTTTTAACGCGGGCCTGATGTCAGGCGATGCGCCAGAATTGTGGAACGAGGATCACCCTAAACGTATTCACGCGCTCTATGCGTCAGCCGTTGATGCAGGCAGCGATCTTTTTTTGACCAATAGTTTCGGTGCCAATGCGGCGCGGCTTAAGTTGCACGATGCAGGAAACCGTGCGCATCACCTCAGCCGCATCGCTGCCGAGATCGGACGGGAGGTGGCGGACAAAGCTGGGCGACCAATTGTTGTAGCGGGTTCGGTCGGCCCAACAGGTGAAATTATGGAGCCTCTCGGCCAGCTCAAACACACGCTCGCGGTTGAGATGTTCCACGAGACAGCGGATGGGTTGAAAGAAGGCGGGGCCGATATCGGCTGGCTAGAAACGATCAGCGCGCCCGAGGAATTTCGCGCGGCGGCCCAGGGTTTCGCCCTTGCCGGCTTAGCCTGGTGCGGCACGATGAGCTTCGACACCGCAGGGCGCACCATGATGGGCCTGACATCAGAGGGGATGGTCGATCTTGTGGAAACGCTTGAAGAGCCACCCCTCGCATTTGGTGCAAACTGCGGCACAGGTGCCTCCGATCTTTTGCGCACTGTTTTGGGTATGGCTGGCAAAACGCCACGTTTGCCGCTGATCGCGAAGGGTAATGCGGGCATCCCAAAATATGTCGATGGGCATATACACTACGATGGGACACCCGATTTGATGGCGCGATACGCAGTGATGGCACGAGACTGCGGCGCATCAATTATCGGGGGCTGCTGTGGCACCATGCCCGAACACCTTGTTCAGATGCGTGATGCCCTGGATTGCACGCCAAAAGGCAGCGCGCCGACACTTCAAGAGATTGCAGCGACGCTGGGGGCATTCTCATCAGACAGCGATGGGACGGAAGAGAAGCAACCGCGAAGAGCCACCCGGCGTGCAGGAAGAAGACGGTCCGCTTCTGCTTAGAGCGTTTCTAAGCAGACTTAAGATATCACGTATCACTTTCCGAATTCGACCGAAGGGAGCTGGAGCGAGTAAGTGCTTCAGGTTCAAGTCGAAACGCTTTCGCGAGCGGGTCTGACGCAGGTGAGATCAGATCCAGATAAAGAACCCCGATAATGCATTTTCAGAACAGAGAATATTGTTCATCTCTGACCCTCGGAGGGCGAAAAAGCTGCGTTTCAAGTTTTGGCGCTTTAACCTGAAGTCCGTGCCTTTTCACCGCGAGATTGAAGCGTTGCGCAAGTAATTCCGCATAGGGCCCATGCCCACGCATCCGCCGGTACCACGTCGCATCATAAAGCGCGCCACCGTGCATTTCGCGCACCCGCGATAGGATGCGTTTTGCGCGATCCGCGAAATGCGCGTTAACCCATTCTTCAAATAATGGGGCGACTTCTCGGGGCAGACGCAGCATGACCCAACTCGCATAATCTGCGCCCGCTTGCCGCGCGGCCTCTAAAATCGTCTCAAGCTCAGGATCGGTCAACGCTGGGATCATAGGGGAGGCTGCGACGCGTACCGGAATGCCAGCTTTCGACAAGCGTTCGATCATGTGAAGGCGCTTTAAAGGCGCTGGCGCGCGCGGTTCCATCAACCGACTGAGGCGCGCATCAAGCGTGGTGACAGAAATGCCGACCCGCACCAAGTCATCTGCCGCCATGGCACTTAAAATGTCGATATCTCGCTCAATCAAACTGCCTTTGGTGACGATGGCAACGGGGTGTTTGTATCGTGCCAGCACCTCAAGGCATTGGCGCATGATCTGGTGCTCTTTTTCAATGGGCTGATAGGGGTCGGTGTTTGTGCCAATGGCGATCGGAGCAACATTGTATCGTTTTTGACCAAGCTCCCGTTCCAGAAGCGCTGGCGCTTCCGGTCGCGAGATCAACTGCGTTTCGAAATCAAGGCCGGGGGATAATCCAAGATAGGCGTGACCAGGGCGGGCGAAACAGTAAACGCAGCCATGTTCACACCCTCGATAGGGGTTTATCGAACGGTCGAAAGGCAGATCAGGCGATTTGTTGTACGAGATGATTTTGCGCGGACGCTCCACCCGGATCTGCGTGCGCAGCACAGGCAAATCTGCTTCTGGTGCCCAACCATCCGAAACAGCGACGCGCGCATGTTGTTCAAAACGACCGGCATGATTGCTAAGCGCCGCACGCCCGCGCGTCCGAAATCGCTGAGTTTCTGTATCCATACCGTTTTATAGAACAAAATATGAACATCTGCAACGCGCAGTCTGGCAAACGCGTCCAAAACAACACAAATGGCGGGCAAATGAGCGACGATAGGTCGCGCGACTTGTCGCCGATGTCGCAAAAGATGCAACCAGTTAGAAAAAACTGTGAGACAAAAAATATCGTGAAGACGCCACGCAAATAAAAAGGAATGCGGCATGTCAGACGAAGATGACATCATCCTGGCCGAATTGGATGATGAGGAACTTGTCCAGCAAATGTTCGACGATCTTTACGATGGGCTGAAGGAAGAGATCGAAGAAGGTGTTCAAATCCTTCTGGAACGCGGGTGGGAGCCCTATCGCATTTTGACCGAGGCATTGGTTGGCGGCATGACCATTGTTGGCGCTGATTTCCGCGATGGCATCCTTTTTGTCCCAGAGGTTCTGTTGGCCGCCAACGCGATGAAGGGCGGCATGGCGATCTTGAAACCACTACTGGCCGAGACGGGGGCACCGCGTGTCGGCAAAATGGTGATCGGCACTGTGAAAGGCGACATTCACGACATCGGTAAAAACCTGGTCGGGATGATGATGGAAGGGGCTGGTTTTGAAGTGGTCGATCTTGGCATCAACAATCCGGTCGAAAACTACATCGAGGCAATGGAAAAAGAGAGCCCTGACATCCTGGGAATGTCGGCGCTTTTGACAACCACAATGCCCTATATGAAAGTTGTGATCGACACCATGATCGAACAGGGGATTAGGGACGACTACATCGTTCTGGTCGGTGGGGCGCCCTTGAACGAAGAGTTTGGGAAAGCGATCGGTGCTGACGCCTATTGTCGTGACGCTGCGGTTGCCGTCGAAACGGCGAAAGAATGGATGGCGCGCAAGCACAATAGCATGGCCGCGATGCAGCCAGCCTAGTAAGGGGTCGCACGCGCCAAGCAACAGGTGTTGTGTAGCAGAGGATCGGTAAAACGCATGTCCTTAAGCTCTCTCATCCTTCTTATCCTATGCGTGATCGTTGCTGCTGGAATAACGATTTGGCTCCTGAGCATGAACAATGCGGGTGTTTTGGTGGCAGCCCTGCCTGCATTGCTGATCGCAGCAATCGCTTTTCGGACCCTTACAAAATGATACCTCCCCCCGACAGCGACGCGTCAGCAGACCTGCCGCGATTGTTGTTGATTGCCTGCGGTGCACTGGCACGCGAGATTTTACATCTGAAAAAGATGAATGGCTGGTCGCACATGACGTTGACCTGCTTGCCAGCGCAGTATCACCTCTACCCGGATAAGATCACCGAGGCTGTGCAAGAGACGGTCGCGCGAAATCGCTCTGAGTATGATCGCATTTTTGTTGTCTACGCTGACTGTGGGACGGGTGGACAGCTGCAGGCGGCCTGCGACGCGCTCGGCGTTGAAATGATTGCGGGGCCACATTGCTACAGTTTCTTTGAGGGAAACACCGCCTTCGCGGAAAAGGCAGAAGACGAGCTGACGAGCTTTTATCTGACGGATTTTTTGGTTCGACAGTTTGAAGCTTTCGTGCTCAAACCCATGGGTCTCGACCGGCATCCAGAGCTTCGGGATATGTATTTCGGTCACTATGAAAAATTGATTTATCAAGCGCAGACCGACAATCCCGCGCTCACGGCAAAGGCGCGCACCTGCGCGGCGCAGCTGGGGTTGACCTTTGAAAGGCGCTTTACGGGGTATGGCGATCTGGAAGTATCACTTCGCACACTCTAACCGGCGGCATCCCAGCGCGGGTCGAAAGCAACGCACAGCAATTGGGGTAAGCGTTTTCTACGCGGTTGCCTGCGCTGCATATTGGCGAATACGCTCAATCATGGCGCGCAGTCCGTTGGATCTTTGCGCAGACAGATGATCGTCCAAGCCGAGCCGGGCCATCTCTGCACGCGCATCAACCGCCAGAACTTCCTGCGCGGACAACCCGTTGTAAAGCGTTCGAAGCACTGAAATCAGCCCAGCCACGATCATTGCGTCACTCGCCCCTTCAAACTGGAGCTTGCCATCGGAAAAATCTGCATGCAGCCAAACTTGAGACGCGCAGCCTTCGACCTTGGTCGCGGGCACCCGCAAAGATGGGTCGAGCGGTATCATCGCTTTGCCTTGATCAATCACATGACGATACCGGTCTTCCCAATCATCCAAAAAGTCGAAATCCTCGACCAGACCTTCGAAGGCTTGCGTGGCCATCGCGATGAGCTCCTTAAATGTGCCGTTAGTGGAGGTAGGGGGTGAGCGCATAAAGGTCCAGCCTCTTCCCAAGTTGAAGATGATAGGATACTCACTGCGCAACAGGAATGTCGTGGCGGGACCAATGCGCAAAATGACCCTTATTGTGGCATCGTCATGCCTGGTGCTAACGGCCTGTGCAAGCGTGCGCGACAGCCGGATCAACCCGTTCAATTGGTTTGGCCGCGCGCAATCGGAAACTCTTGTTGAAACGCAAGAGACGACCAATCCCCTGATCCCCAGACGCAGCGGTCTGTTCGCACGCGCCCGGGCAGAGCAGGATGTGTATCAAGGCAGAGCCTTTGAACAGGTGACTGATTTGAAGATCGACCGCACACCAAGCGGTGCGATCATTCGTGCCACCGGTCTTGCCGCGCGTCAGGGAATCTATGAGGTGCAGCTCACTCCAGCGAATGACGATGAGATACCCGTGGACGGCGTGCTAACCTATAGGTTGGAAGGGGTACGACCTGAACGGAATACCCCGATCGGCAGCCCGCCCACACGCGAAGTGACAGCGGCGAGATGGCTGACGACCAATCAATTGCAAGGCGTGCGCAGCATTCGGGTCGAAGGTCTACTAAACGCCCAGGTGGTGCGCCGCTAAAGCGCCTGATCTCTAGCCACGTGCGCGAACATCCCGTTATGCTTTCGGCATTTTCGGAACACGCGTCTCACGCGAGGCTGCTGATAACAGGTCGCGTGCTTTGGCCATTCGGGCTCCATCAAAGGGTTACAACCTCAACTTCGCTGCCTCGCGCCGTCAACGCGATTTGACCCGAACACAGCCGCAGCGCATCCGCGCCAAAAACCTCTTTGCGCCATCCATGCAAGGCAGCCACGTCGCGCTCCCCCGCAGCGATTGCATCTAGGTCGGCACTTGCAGCGATAAGCTTTGCCGCGACGCCAAAATGCTCTGTCTTGGCCTTGAGCAGAACGCGCAGTAAATCAGCCAATGCTGGGTTTACCTGAAGCTTATCTCGCTGCCTGTTGGGCTCTGGCATGTCGTCCGGGTTACATGACAGCCCGGCGGTGATGGCATCCAAGATGCCGGCGGCGATTTGCCCCTTGCGTGCTTCTCTCAGCAACAACCGCGCGCGGCCAAGTTCTTCATGTGTCCTCGGCTTCAGGCTTGCAACCTCAATCAATGCGTCGTCTTTAAAGACACGATTTCGCGGGATATTCCGCTGTTGTGCATATGTCTCTCTAAACGCTGCAAGCTCTCGAACCAGGGACAAAAACTTCGGCGAATTGGTGCGTGTTTTCACGCGACGCCAGGCCGTTCGCGGCTCAATCGTATAGGTTTCGGGCCGCGTTAAGCTCGCCAATTCTTCGTCGACCCAGTGGCTCCGCCCGCTATCCCGTATCTTTTCCGACAAAGCAGTGTAGATTTGCCTGAGATGCGTCACATCGGCGAGCGCGTATTTTTTCTGAGCGTCTGATAGCGGGCGCCGCGACCAATCGGTGAAGCGAGAGGTTTTATCAATGCCTGTGCGGCAGATTTTGCGCACCAGCGTCTCGTACCCCACCTGATCCCCAAATCCACACACCATAGCAGCAACTTGCGTGTCAAAAAGCGGCTGTGGAAACACCTGAGCATCGATGAAAAATATTTCCAGATCTTGCCTGGCGGCGTGAAAAACCTTGACGACAGAAGTGTCTTGAAACAACGCGTAAAGCGGTCCCAATGACAACCCCTCGCAAAGCGGATCGACCAGAACGGCGGTGTCCTCATCCGTCCCCGGTATCGCAAGCTGTATCAAACACAGCTTTGAATAATACGTGCGTTCGCGAAGAAACTCCGTATCTACCGTGACGAAAGACTGCTGCGCGGCCTCATGACAGAATTCGGCCAATGCCGCAGTTGTTGTTATTGTTTGCATTTTTTGTCTCGCGCTGCGCCGATGCGCATTCAGCGAGCCTACAGCAAACAGCCCGCTTTGACCAGTCAGGCACTCAGGCGAAGCATGCTCCTATCACCTCTTGCAAAGCGACGCAGCACCGCGGGATAGAGCCGATGTTCTAGCGCGAGCACGCGCGCCGCCAGTGTCTCTGCCGTATCCGCGACAGCGATTTGGAGCCGCGCCTGACCGAGGATGGGACCGTCATCCAGTTTGTCGGTGACTTCATGCACGGTGCATCCGTGATCTTTATCTCCGGCGGCCAACGCGCGCGCGTGCGTGCTCAAACCTTTGTACTTCGGCAATAAAGACGGATGTATGTTCAGCATCCGACCCGCCCATGCATCCGTGAAGCCAGCCGTGAGCTTACGCATGAACCCAGCAAGGCAGAGAATGTCCGGAGCATGCTGCCTTAGCGCCCTTTGCAAGGCCGCTTCAAAGCCGGGGCGATCCGTGCCGAACGGGCGGTGATCCACAACATCAGTGGGAATACCCTGCGCCTGGGCCCAGGTGATGCCGCCCGCATCGGCCTTGTTTGACAGAACTAAACAAGGGTGCGCGGGATGATCTTGGCGCATGTCTTCCACAAGGGCGCGCATATTCGACCCGCCCCCGGAAAGCAGAATGGCCACCTTCAGCGTCAAAAAAGAGTACCTTCATAAGTCACGTCGACGCCTTCAACGATCTCGCCGATCTCAAATGCTGCGTGCCCGTGGCTTTCAAAGACGTCCTTCGCCGCGGTCAAATGCTCTGGTGCGACGACCGCAATCATGCCGATCCCGACATTGAATGTCTTCAGCATTTCGGACTCCGAAAGCCCTGCCTCGCGTGAAAGCCAGTCAAACACGGCGGGCAGTTGCCACGCCCCCAACCTTACCTGCGCGCCGAACCCTTCTGGCAACACCCGAGGAAGGTTCTCTGTTATCCCGCCCCCAGTGACATGAGCAAACGCCTTGACGCTGTGCGCGCGGATTGCTGCAACGGCACCTTTCACGTAGAGCTTGGTCGGCGTCAGCAAAGCTGCACCCAACGTCGTCTCTGCATCCCACGGGCAGCGATCTTCCCAACGCACCCCGCTGGTCGAGACAATTTTCCGGACCAAAGAAAATCCATTTGAGTGCACACCATCGCTCGACAACCCTAGCAAAATGTCACCTGTCTGCACATCTCGCGGCAGTTCCGAGCCCCTTTCCAATGCGCCAACAGCGAAACCCGCCAGGTCAAAATCGCCCGTGGCGTACATGCCGGGCATTTCTGCCGTCTCTCCGCCGATCAGCGCACACCCTGCGCGGGCGCAGCCCTCAGCAATGCCTTCTATCACCATGGTAGCCTGAGTTATATCCAACTTGCCTGAGGCAAGGTAGTCCAAGAAAAACAGCGGCTCTGCACCCTGACAAACCAAATCATTCACGCACATCGCGACAAGATCGATGCCCACATCTTCGACATGGCCTGTATCGATTGCGATCCGGAGCTTTGTGCCAACGCCGTCCGTCGCAGCAACAAGAATGGGGTCTTTGAAACCCGCCGATTTCAGGTCGAATAAGGCGCCAAATCCACCCAATCCGCTCATCGCGCCCGGGCGTTTCGTTCGTTTAGCAGCGGGTTTTATGCGCTCAACCAACGCGTTGCCCGCATCAATGTCGACGCCGGCGTCAGCATAGGTGATACCATTTTTTGAGTTTGCCATGCTGCGCGGTTCGCTGGTTGCTACTTTAGGAGTGCATTATTGCATCCGATGTAGCAGCGCAACGCAAAGTCTTGACGCCAGCGCGTGGCGCGCATACGGAAAAAGAGTGGCGGGCCTGTAGCTCAATTGGTTAGAGCAGAGCGCTCATAACGCTTTGGTTGCGGGTTCAAGTCCTGCCGGGCCTACCGTCCTCCCTGCATACTCTCATCCGCGTTTGGCACAATGCACCAAAAGAACGCTCAGGATACTATCTGCCGAGGGAGAAACAGCATCGGACCCTGAGCGCCCCTTTGATAACGAGTGTAGTGCAACCTACTGTACACATCTTTCGCAGCATGTAAAGTGATTTTAACATATTTATTTACTTTACATCCCAAGCGCGTGGAAAGAAGACCTTGAATGAGGATCAAAACATAGGGCTATCACGTCTCAGCTTCGTACTTTCTTGAGGGGGTGCATCAGACCCGCCTTGGCTCCACTGTCTTGATCGATACTTTTCCAGAAGCACAGTCGAACGAAGTATCTTTGGAAACAGTTTTCAATATGACTGCTTTTTCAGAGCGTGTGACACTCCATTCTGCAAGTAGCGTCAATCAGATCCAGTTTTCATATGAAAACTACAACACCGTGTTGCGCGGCGATTTCGAGCGAACACATGACGGCATTTTATCACGCAAAATCAACGAAATAGAGATGCTGTCTCATGTGTTACCAAGACAGATAACACCAATTTACAACAGCAATGGCGATCCGGTCATATTTGTTCATGAAACCACAGTTCTATCCTTTGACACGTACGAGATTGCACTTGCGTTGCAAGACTATGTGCACGCGCTGGCGCTGAACACACCCGGGCACGAAGGATACAATCCCACGCAAGCGCGCGCTTATGGATGATTTTACTGCCGAGGCAGATCACCTGGCGACGCTGAAACAACAGATCGACGCCGCCGCAGCCGAGGCGGCAGCGCCTGACACCAGCGACTTTGTCGTGCAGATGCTCGGGGTCATTGATGACCCTTTCGCCATCTGATCCTGAAACATCCAACCTTGAACCTAGTCCATCTCGTCCCCACTACCCACCCGCTCAACAGCTTCTGTTGGGCCGCGCTTGTCCGCTCCAAAGGGGCGGCGCTCAGTCGGTTTGTGCAAGGTGTGGTAGATTGAAAGCGGGGTGTTTTAGCGCGCAATCACGATGTCGGCGCGCAAACCACCCAGTTGAGCCGCCTCACCCAAACGCAGCACACCGCCATGAGCCCGCGCGATATCCGTGGCGATGGCAAGCCCCAGCCCCACGCCGCTGCCTTTGTCCTGATTTCGCGCCGGATCCAATCGAACAAAGGGGCGCGCCGCCTCCACCCGGCGATCTGGCGGGATGCCAGGCCCGTCATCTTCAACCCGAATGCGCAGCGTTTTGTCGGTAAAACGCACAGACACCTCCGCCTGCGCGCCATAGCGCACGGCGTTCGAAATCAGATTGCCCACTGCGCGGCGGATTGCTATTTTGCGAAGCATCACCGTGCCCGCGCCTTCCCCCTGATCCGGCATCAGCGTGACAGGATGGCCCGCGCGCTGCGCCTCTCTCACAATCTGCCGCACGAATTCTCGTGGTTCGACAGGTTCGGCATCGCCGCGCCCTGCCCCTTTGGCGAAGTCAAGAAATTCGTCCAGCATGCGCTGCATGTCATCAACGTCTTCCATCAACGGCGCAGCTTCGTCTTCCCGTAGCATAGAAAGCCCCAGCCGCATCCGGGTGAGCGGGGTGCGCAAGTCATGGCTTACCCCCGATAGCATGAGCGTGCGCTGCTCAATCTGCCGCTCGATCCGCGCGCGCATGTCGACAAAGGCACTGCCTGCCGCGCGCACCTCCACCGCGCCAGCCGGTGTGTACGGCATGTGCCGCCCGCGCCCAAATGCCTCTGCCGCATGGGCAAGTCGACGTATCGGGCGCAGCTGATTGCGCAGGTAAATGAACGCGATAACCGTCATCACGACGCCAAAGAAAATGGTGTACACAAAAAGCTGATGGGGATTTGAGGGCGTGACGCGCCAGCGTGCAAACTGAATTTCAAAGGGGCCTTTCGCCGTATCCAAAAACAGCCGTACACGCCGATCTGTGGTGAGGTCCACCGCGCGCAGCCCGTCGAGGCGCTCGTAAAGCCGCTGCGCCAGCACCCGACCCGAATATTCATACCACACAAAACTATTGGGGGGCGTACGCTCGGCGGTGGGGATGGGTATCACCAAGATTTCCAACAGGCCGAGCGCGTCTTCCACGGATCGACTGACATCGCTGCGTGCTTCTGCATCCTCCAAAACCTGCATCACCAAGTTGAGCTCCCGAAGAACGGAATCCGCCATTTGGTGCGTCACACCTTCAAAATGGCGCTGGGCAAAGATCACCGTGACCACCAGTTGGATGAACACCACGGGCAGCAACAGGATCAGCGCAGCACGCCCATAAATACCCCGCGGCAGATAGCGTTTGAGCCAGGTAAAGAACATGAGATACAGATTAAGCCCGCCGTCGCAGATCTGAAAGGTGAAACCATGATCCCACCCGACAACTTTGACCCGCCCGTCGGCACCGCAGAGATGTTAGAGCCGGGGTTGCGCAGGATTGTCGCCCCCAATCCTTCTCCAATGACCTACCGTGGTACCAATACCTATCTTTTTGGCCAGCGCGAATTGTGCGTGATCGATCCAGGCCCGCTGAGCGACACGCATCTCGACGCCATCCTCGCTGCTGTCGAACCTCAACAACGGGTGAAATACATTATTGTTACCCATGGGCATGTTGACCACGCCGAACTGGCCCGCCCTTTGGCAAAGGCTGTGGGAGGTGCTGAAATTCTGGCCTTTGGCGATGCACGCTCGGGCATGAGCCCGGTAATGCGCCAGTTGCACGCAGCTGGCTTAGCCGGCGGTGGCGAAGGCATTGATGAAAGCTTCGCACCCGACCGGTGCATCGTGGACGGAGAGATCATCTCCTGCGACACTCTCTCACTCGAAGTGCTTCACACGCCCGGTCACATCGGGAACCACGTGTGTTTGGCTTGGGAGGATCGCTGCTTTACCGCAGATCACGTGATGGGCTGGGCTTCTTCACTCGTATCGCCGCCCGATGGCGACTTGACAGATTTCATGGCCTCTTGCGCTAAGCTCCAAACCCGGAAATGGCGGGTGTTTTATCCTGGTCACGGGGGCCCGATTGATGCGCCGCATGAGCGGTTGGATTGGCTTATCGCGCATCGTCAAACACGCGAGGCGGAAATCCTCCAACGTCTTGGCAAGGGTGCTGCAACAGCAGATGATCTGGCCCATCAGATATACACAGATGTTCCTGCGGCTCTATTGCCTGCGGCAACACGAAACGTTTTTGCACATCTCATCGACCTGTGGGGAAAGGACCATGTGAGGGCCATCGGAGAGCTCAGTACCGCCGCTTGTTTTGAGCGCCGAGACGGTGGTGCGTGAGTTTCTAATCCCTTGCACAAACCCCTGGACGGCCTTCGGTGCCGCTGCTATAGCACCGCAATGTTCCGGCGTAGCTCAGCGGTAGAGCAGTTGACTGTTAATCAATTGGTCGTAGGTTCGATCCCTACCGCCGGAGCCATCAAATCCAATAAAATCAACGACATAGGCCTCTCAATCGAGAGGCTTCTGTCGTTTGGGGCAAGCTCTACAACAACTCTACAACAATTTGAGAGATCATTCTGTGCCATCCCAGTAATCCTCGGGGCGGAACACATCGACGTTAGATAGGTAGATTTCGACGTCACTCACGTCGATCTCACTGTCAACGAACACCACATCTTCGTCTTCACCGCCAAGATCGAAGACTTGCAACGTAACCGTTGCCCGTGCCTCGATTTCTTCGTCGATCTCCTCTTCGCGCCCGCCCATGCTGATTGTCTCGCGATCAATGCTATCGAATGCCGAAAAACTCAGTTCGACTGGCACACGCATGAACAGTGTAACAGGCAAGCTCAGAACCACTTCTAGAGCGTCTTCATCTCCGGCCTTACCGAATTGAATGAGGTCAATTTCCGAGCTTGAAGGCCAGTGCATGTTTGTGACTTGACCATCCCATGCCACGGCCTCCATCGAGCCGGAAGTGGAATTCCCATCTGCCGAGAACGAAATTCGTTCAGCATCATGGGTAATGTGGCCAAGCACTTCGTCGTGACCAAGTCCACCAACAGCCACCCAATTCATTACCACCTTGTTCAGCAGCTCCGCTGCATTGTTCACTAATGCGAGCGCACGTTCTACGTCCTCGACCAGATAGAGATGTTCGGAGACTTGGCAGAACGCTTTCCAGTCCTTGTCCTTCGATGCCACAAGGATAGCGAAGCCTTGTTGATCTGAGTATTTTTCAAGCGCGTTAAGTGCCAGCGCGTCAGGAAACTCGCTCTTTTTGTTCCCAACACCAAAAGGCGGAATCCCGTCAAAGTAGCTGTCGAACAGGGTCGCAGTATCTACCAATGATGCGTCGTCCAAAACCACACAGGCGGACCTTTTGACAAAGCTATCAAAACGCTCATGCGCAGCGTCGCTCGCGTCCTTACCGCCTGAAATTAGGGCAAGTAGGTCGACCCTTGTTGGCGACGCAATCTCAAACGCATTGAGTGCCTTGCCAATGCTCCGCTTTGCCTCGCGGAGCGCATCCTCGCCGTCTTTCTTCAGATGCGCGAGGACTTCTCTTGCTACTGTACCTGAAAGAACAAAGGGAAATGGCTTCCTCCGCAACTCTGCGATTGCCATCAAAGCAGGCGACTTTAGTTGCAGCCCCTTTGCGTCAAAGACGTTAGTGTCGATAGAAAGAGCGCCAATGCTGCCCTCTGCAAGCAAACGTCGAATTTCGTCATCATCTACAATCGGCAAAGTCGTTAATCTCAAATAGCAAAGGTCTAGTCAGAAAATAGGTCGATCTGTTCCGGCTCGGGTTGTTCGTTCTCTTCTTCAAATTGGATACCAGAAATCAATGCAAGGTCATGCACAACGCGGGTAATATGGTGCGCCATGTTCCACTCACGCCACTGGCTTGCATTCCCAGCGGTAGCCTTCCCATTCGCCACTTCCTACATCCGGCGGTCCGCGTAAGAAAAGCTCCTGCCAGCAAAATCCGAACGGGCGACCAGCGTTCTCAGTACCTCGGTCATAACTGCCGACTGCTTACCGCTAGCCTTGCCACGGACTACCACCGTAGAAGTTGCGGTTGTGTACCGGACGTGTGGAATTGGAATTGCGCCGCCCTTCTTTTTGGGGAAGTTGATCTGCCCGCAATCCGCGCCAAAGTCGCTAAATCCGAGCCGTTCGATAGGAACACCGCACGTCCGCACCGCAGAGTTGAAGATTGTCCATTCGTGACGCGGGACCAATTGAGTAGAATCAGGTTCCGCCGGGTTTGTGGTTGGGAAGTTGGACCCCTGGAAGATGATGCAGCCCCAGTTTGCTACCTCCGACAAATCGTCAAATGCGCCACTTACAACTTCGGTAGCGACATCGGGATCAAGCTCAAGTCCAGCAAAGTCGATGAATACCTCGCAGTCTGATGCTTCCAGACCGATTTTTGCCAAACCAGAACGCAGTGTGTCACCGTCCCAGTCCTCTGCCGGAATATGAATTGCGGCGCGTGGATATGTTGAAAGCAGCAAATCACGCCAGACGGGGTTTGCAACATCGGAAACTGGGATTACCGCGATTAGGTTGGGGTTGCGGGCGCGCGCCACTTGATAGAGACGACGGAGCGCCACGTCATCTGGGGCGCTCATCACATACTGGGCATCCATGTAGGCTGGCAATCGGGGCCAGTGTTTTCCGATGCGCTCAGCCGTCACATAGGCGATCTCATCATGCGTTAGCACCCGCCCCATCTCGGGGTCGTTTTCGATAATCGGGGGCAGTATGAAGTACGGGCGAACGTATTCCTGCATCTCCGGCCGGATGCGGCCCGCTGCGTTGTATTCCCCTTGTTTAAACCTTAGTGCCGGACGATATGGCAGCATCGTTGTTCTCCTCGGGTTGCTCGATCAGTATCTTTCTCATGGTATTCCTCCCGATTTTCTTCGAGAACACCGCATAGTTGTTTCTCTCTTTTTGAATCCGACCAAATACAATCGCCGGATTTATCCCCAGTTCCTTCGCCAACTTTTCCGCTGGCTGGGCAGTTTTTGCTATCCTTGCAGTGGATTTTCGCCACCGCTCTTCTGGAATTAGCATATTGGACGCAAAAGCGTCGGCTTCCGCTTCTTGTTCGTCAACTGATGACGCATCGAATTGATCAACAAATCCGTTTGCAAGACCCGTTAAGCGATGCAGAACGACATGCCCGACTTCGTGCAGCAGACTAAACCAAAAGTTGCCTATGTCGTCTTTTCTTAGCGTCAAACCGATGACTGGCACGTTTGCTTCGATGAACGCAGCACCATCTATCGCGAGGCCAGGAATTTGTCGTTCCGCGATCAATATGATCCCTGCTTCATGCAATTTTTGTTTCGCTCGCAATGGGCCATCTGGAAACACACTAAGCTTGGGTAGTTCGTGCAACCATTCGGTGTTGATAGGGTCATAGGCTGGAATTCCAGCGTTTATGACTTCCTTTGCGCGGGTGAGAACTCTTGCTCTCCACGCATGAAGCAGTACATCTTCGCTATGATCTTGAACGTTGAGGCCGGTCCTAAGAAGCGTTCGTACGTGTCAGTCTTCACGAGCTTCTCCAGCTGGTCCATCGGTGCAGTTAGAGCTGCAGTTGCCTTGCTGGCCAGGATTTGGACCCTGG
>JBCCQX010000009.1:0-113937 GCA_039208585.1 Pseudomonadota bacterium
CATGGCTTGCCATCCTTCCTCCGCCTGAACCGTCACGTGAAGAAAATAGTTGACGTGCACGACGATTTGTACGGCACCCAGCAGAAATATGATGGCGATCGCCCAACCGGTTGAGATCTCAACCTCTCCCAAAACGATCCAAAAAGGAACCACAGTCAGCAGCACCGAGAGTGCGAAGCCGATAACGTAGGAGCGATAGGAGCCATGGTTTACTTGCGCAGCATTGCTCATAGAAGAACCCCTGTGAGGTATACGAAAGAGAATACGCCGATCCAGATGAGGTCGAGGAAATGCCAAAACAGTGACAGGCAAAGTATCCGCCGCTGATTGACCGCAGTTAGGCCGTGCATCTGCACCTGCATCAGCAATACGATGAGCCAGATCGTGCCCGCCGCCACATGAAGTCCATGCGTGCCTACCAAAACCCAAAAAGACGACAGGAACGCGCTTGCCCCGGGCGTTGCGCCGATGTGCCAAAGATGCTGAAATTCAAGCAATTCCATGACCAAAAATGCAGCACCGAACAAACCGGTGATCATGAGCCACATTATCATGCCGCGTTGGTTTTGCTGATGCATGTTGATCACGGCAAAGCCGTAAGTGATTGAAGAAAAAAGGAGAAAGAATGTGGCCAGGAGTATCTTGTCAATCTCAAACAGATCAGCTGGCGCCGGGCCAGCAGCATAGCCTTGCCCGACAACGGCATGTACCGCAAAGAGAATGCCGAAGATGAGACAATCGCTCATGAGATACAGCCAGAAGCCGAGCATCGTGCCTGTATCATGCGCCTCACCGGCATGCGGATCCGCGTGCACATCCTCTGTAACGTAAAAGGAAAACCGTTCAGCGGTCGCTGTGCTTTGATCTGACGCCATTGCTTTACTCCGCTGCGGCTGCGAAGCGAGGTTCACGCGCGTTTTCAATCATGCGTACCTCGTCGGCGCCGACATAGTAATCGCGGTCATAGACAAAGGTGTGTCCGATCCCCCAGAACAGTGCCCCCAGGAAACCCAAAGCAGCAAGCCACCAAATGTGCCAGATCAAGGCGAAGCCCATCACTGTCAACAGGCCCGAAATGACGACCCCGCTCGCGGTGTGATGGGGCATATGGATCGGCGCGAACCCTTCATTTGGCGGCGTCGCATCGTGCTGCTTCATATGGTGCCAGGCGTCTAAAGCATAGACGCGGGGTGTGAAGGCAAAGTTGTAGTAGGGCGGCGGTGATGTCGTTGACCACTCCAGCGTGCGGGCGCCCCAGGGATCGCCGGTTTCATCGCGCAATTCTTCGCGCTTTCGGATGGACACGACAATTTGGATGATGAACGCAACAAGCCCAACCCCAATCAGCATCACACCGACCAGCGCGGTTGCGAAATATCCAGCGTAGATGGTGTCTTCAAATTGGCTCAACCGCCGCGTGACGCCCATCAGCCCCAGCACGTAAAGCGGCATGAAGGCGAAGTAGAAACCAACGACCCAACCCCAAAAGCTGACCTTGCCCCAGAAAGGGTCAAGGCGGAAACCAAATGCCTTTGGAAACCAGTAGTTGATGCCCGCGAATATGCCAAAAACCACCGCGCCGATAATCACGTTGTGGAAATGCGCCACAAGAAACAGCGAATTGTGAAGGACATAGTCTGCAGGCGGCACGGCCAGAAGCACGCCGGTCATGCCACCGATGGTGAAGGTCAACATGAAGGCGACGGCCCACATCATCGGTAGCTCAAAGTGTATCCGCCCTTTGTACATGGTAAAAAGCCAATTAAAGAGCTTCGCGCCCGTTGGGATGGATATGATCATGGTGGTGATGCCAAAGAACGAATTCACGTCAGCACCCGCACCCATCGTAAAGAAGTGGTGCAGCCATACAATGTAGCTCAGTATCATGATCACGCATGTCGCATAGACCATCGAGGTGTATCCAAAGAGCCGCTTTTTGGTGAAGGTTGCCACAACCTCTGAAAAGATCCCGAAGATGGGCAGCGTAAGGATATACACCTCCGGGTGGCCCCAAATCCAGATGAGATTGACATACATCATCGGATTGCCGCCCATGTCATTGGTGAAGAAATGGGTCCCCAGATAGCGGTCGGCCGTCAACAGCGCGAGCGTCGCTGTCAGCACCGGAAACGTGGCAACGATCAAGATATTTGTGCACAGCGTCGTCCAGCAAAACACCGGCATTTTCATCCAGGTCATCCCTGGCGCGCGCATCTTTACGAGCGTTACGATGAGGTTGATACCGGAAAGGGTGGTTCCGATCCCTGCGATGTTGAGCGACCATAGATAGTAGTCCATGCCAACGCCGGGGCTGAAGGTAAGTCCAGAAAGCGGTGGATACGCCAACCAGCCAGTGGCCGCGAACTCACCCACGAACAAGGATATCATGATCAGCACGGCGCCTGACACGGTCAGCCAGAAACTGAAATTGTTTAGAAAGGGAAAAGCCACATCTCGCGTGCCAATCTGCAGCGGCATGACGTAGTTCATAAACCCGGTGATAAACGGCATGGCGACAAAGAATATCATGATCACGCCGTGCACCGTGAAGACTTGATCGTAGTGATAAGTCGGCAGAAACCCTACGTAGCCTGCAGATGCCAATGCTTGATGCAGCCGCATCAGCATCGCGTCAGAAAATCCACGTACCAACATGATCACGGCAAGGATCATGTACATGATGCCGATTTTTTTGTGATCGACTGACGTGAACCACTCAGTCCAAAGGTATCCCCACAGCCGATAGTAGGTTATCGCTCCGATCACGGCCGCGCCCAAAATGCACGTCCCGATGAAAGTCCCGAAGATGATCGGATCGTAGAAGGGAAAAATATCCCAGCCCAGCTTTCCCCAGAACCAATGCGCCGAATTGACGACATCAGTGCCGGGAGTGATCACGATAGATGAAGGATACGCCATGTCAGACAAACTTTAATTTGAGTAAATGTTGCTTTCAGGTGGAATGAGGCTCATCGCAGAGAGGATCTCACCTTGTCTGAACTTCAGCTCAGGTTTCAGAATGGCGAGTGTGGCCGCCGGATCGTCAGCCGAGCAAATGCCAGCAAAGACCTCGCGATTGAACAGCCCCTCAATGCCGCCGCCACCGAGTGCGTCGACCATCATCATGTCATCTAAACACAATCCACCGCCTCCAACGCACATGTTAAGGATCTTGCGCCAGATGCCTTCTTCCACCGAACTGAAGTGTTCGATCCGGTGGTCAACTGAAGGCTGCTCAAGTTGAACATATGTAGTTGAGGTGAGCGCTTGTGGAGCAGACCTTACCGTATCCACCCAAGCGTCAAAGTTTTCCTCTTCATAGGCGTGCACATCAAACCGCATTTGCGAAAAACCGTTGCCGCTGTAATTCGCTGAAAAACCTTCGAACTGGCCCGGCATGTTTAGGACGGCATTCAATTCCGTCTCCATCCCGGCCATGGCATAAATCATCCCCGCCATTTCGGGGATGTAAAAAGCGTTCATGACCGTGGCGGACGTCAACTTGAACTCGACCGGCCTGTCGACAATCGTCGCCACCTCATTCACCGTGGCGATGCCGTACTCAGGATACAAAAAGAGCCACTTCCAATTGAGTGAGACCACCTGGATCTCCATCGGTTCGACGCTTTCATCAATCGGACGCTCCGCTGAGATACGGCGGAGATCTTGATAGGGATCCAACCTGTGAGTGGCGACCCATGTCAGCCCCGCCAGACATATGATAATCGCCAAAGGCACCGACCAAACGACAATTTCGAGACTGACCGAGTGATCCCACTCCGGATCATACGAAGATTTCTCATTCGACGCGCGATATTTGAAGGCAAAGAATACAGTAAGCGCTAGCACCGGTATAATCACGATCAGCATCAGAACGGTCGCATAGATGATCAAGTCACCCTGCTGCGCTGCAACGTCACCCGATGGATTGAGCACCACAAGGTTGCAGCCGGCTATCGCCAGGACTGCAATCAAGAGTGTTATTAGCTTCAAGGAACGCATTTTTCTTCTTACCATCGTGCGCAAACTAAGTGTCCCGTGCGCTGCTGAGCATTGCCTGGCATCGGCAATATACTATTCTCTCAACGCAATAGACACATATTGTTGGGTACTTGGCCTCTCAAGCGAAACTCGTGTGTAAAAAGGCCGCACAGCACCTGCATCACTTACCGCGTATATCCCTTATCAATCGATGAAAGTAAGAGTTTTTCAATGTCAGACGTGACCACAGACGGGACACATAACGTTCGGTTAGACGACGTTGTCATTACGGTAATCATGGCACGCGTGACCGATTTTTTTGGCTTCTTTGTCTATGCCATTGCCTCTGCCCTGGTCTTTCCACGCGTCTTTTTCCCTCACCTGGATCCTATCGCTGGCACGCTCTGGTCCTTTGCGCTGTTCTCGCTCGCGTTTTTGGCACGACCCATCGCCAGCATGTTAGGACGTGTCATTCAGCAGAAGATCGGACGACCCGGCAAAGTTACCCTTGCTCTCATGATTTTGGGATCATCGACCGTGGCGATCGGGCTGCTACCGGGCTACGAAACACTGGGGTGGATGGCACCGGTGCTGCTTGGATTTCTAAGGTTTCTGCAAGGCATCGGCCTTGGCGGTGCCTGGGATGGTATCACGCTCCAACTCAAATCGGCGTCCACCAAAGGTCGTGAAGGTCTCTACAGCATGGTGCCGCAACTTGGCGGACCGATTGGATTTGCCGTGGCGGCGGCGCTGTTCTTTGTGTTGACCGGCTTTCTGACGGATGAGGAGTTCATCACCTACGGCTGGCGATTTGCCTTCTTCGCGGTCATGGCGGTGAATGTGGTGTCTTTGTTTGCGCGCTTGCGATTGATGACGACAAACTTTGGCGGTGACGATCTGCTGTTGCGCTCATCCCCAATGCTCGATCTTTTACGGGTGGAGTGGCGCAATGTGCTGCTGTCCGCCATGATCCCAATCTCTAGCTACGCGTTGTTCCACCTGGTCACTGTATTTCCGCTTACTTACGCGATGCTTTTCAGTGATAAATCCATTCCCTACGTGCTGATGTTGCAGTTGGTCGGCGCGATCCTGGCCATTGCGGCGGTTATTTTATCAGGGTTTTTGGCTGATAAATTCTCCAAGCGCCTTGTCCTTCTCGTCAGCACCGCTTTTGTTCCTTTGCTGTGTTTTGCGATTGGTACATTGAACACCAATCCTGCTGTCTACATTTTGTTCGGTTTCGTGTTGCTGGGTCTTTCTTATGGCCAATCAAGCTCAATCGTGCCCAATCGCTTTGCGCTTACGTTTCGATACTCCGGTAGCGCTTTGGCAACAAATCTCTCGTGGATCCTAGGTGCCGCATTTGCCCCCTACATCGCATTGTTCCTGGCCTGGCAATTTGGGCTTTGGGCGGTGTCTTTCTATCTGATCTCAGGCGCGATGGTGACAGCGATCTCACTGGCGCTCCTCCAGACAAGAATAGATGAGCAGAGCGCAGCTTAGGCTCTTCATCCTCGATCTTTGGCAAAGTGCCATACGCAAACGGCGAATGCCTAAGACCTGGCGATTTTTTGATCGTGAACACGAGATCCTCAATCGAATATTTTAGCGACTGATAAAATTTCTTGCTTTTTGAGAAACCCTCCGCCACGCTCGGCGAAGGGACATGGGTATGAAGCATAGTTGCGACACAGCAGGCCATTTCGCGGCGCTTGAAACATCACAATTGATGGCGCTGGCAAGTAAGGTGCGCGACGCGCAGTGGGGGCGGCGGGTTACGTATTCACGGAAAGTGTTCGTGCCGCTTACCAACATGTGTCGCGATACTTGCGGCTACTGCACATTTGTGAAACATCCCAACAATTCACAGGCGCAGCTTCTGACGCCTGAGCAAGTGCTTGAACAAGCCCATTTGGGGGAGCGCCGGGGGTGCAAAGAGCTGCTGTTCAGTTTGGGTGAGAAGCCAGAACTGCGGTATCTCAAAGCAAAGACGGCACTTGAGGCGCTGGGCTACAGTCGCATGACGGATTACTTGGCTGACATGTGCGCGCTCGTTTTGTCAGAGACATCGCTTTTGCCGCATGTGAATGCGGGTACGCTTACCGAGGATGAAATCGACACGCTCAAGCCGGTCTCAGCCTCCATGGGGATGATGCTTGAGACGATCAGCCGACGCCTGGTCAAAAAAGGCGGTCCGCATTACGCCTGCCCCGACAAGCTGCCGCTCCAGCGTTTGCGCACTTTGGAACGCACCGGCGAGAAAAACGTGCCGTTCACAACAGGTCTTTTGATCGGGATCGGCGAAACCTGGCAAGACCGCATTGATGCCCTTCATGCGATCAATGATGCACATTTGAAACACGGTCACATTCAAGAGGTGATCATACAGAACTTCCAGCGTAAGCCAGATATCGCGATGGCGGACCACCCAGAACCTTCGCTGGAAGACATGCTGAGAACAATTGCGGCGGCGCGACTGATTTTGCAGCCCGAGATCAGCCTGCAGGCCCCACCGAATTTGCACAAGCGTCATATCGCTTACCTTGAAGCGGGGATCAACGATTGGGGCGGGATCAGTCCGGTGACGATCGACTTTATCAACCCGCAACATGCTTGGCCTGAACTCTCAGAACTTTCCGAGAGTTGTGTAGCGGGTGGCTTTGAATTGGCTGAGCGCTTGACAGTTTACCCGCGTTTCATCAGCGCGCGTACCGCTTACCTTCACCCCAGCCTGCGCACACGTGTGATCACGATGGCGCGGGACGACGGTCTTGCGCAAAAGCAGTGTTTGGAGGCTGCCGAATGAGGGAGACGCCGCACGCTTTCCAGCAACGCCGTGCGGTTAGCCTTCAGGCGCAGCTTGAAAAGGCAAGCCGCCCAACGTGGCGCATTTTAAACCGCGCGCTTCTGGGAAAGGAGATAACCCAGCCTGAAGCTGTCAATTTGTTCCGCTCCCAAGGCGCGGACAAAGAGGCAGTTTTTGCAACCGCAGATGCCCTGCGTGCAAAGGTGAACGGTGATCACGTCAGCTTTGTCGTTAACCGGAATATCAACTTCACAAATATTTGCTACATGGGCTGCAGGTTCTGCGGCTTTGCCAAAAGGGCCGAGGATCAGGGTGCAGAATGGCTGACACCCAAACAAGTTGCAGCGCGCGCGCAGGAAGCTTGGGACCGTGGCGGTACAGAGGTTTGCATTCAAGGGGGTCTGCATCCCAGACTCCCCGGGCACTTTTATCGCGACATCGTGCGCGCGATAAAATCAGTGCTGCCAGACATGCACATTCACGCGTTCTCCCCTTTCGAGGTTTGGTACGGGGCAGTGAAGTCCAAGCTCAGTTATCGTGCTTTTCTGAGCGATCTTAAAGACTGTGGATTAGGGTCTATGCCAGGTACAGCCGCTGAGATCCTGGACACTGAAGTGCGCAAAAAGCTGACAAAAAACAAGCTGAGTGCAGAGCGCTGGGTTAAGATCATTCGCACCGCGCACAGCCTTGGTATCCCGACAACGGCAACAATCATGTACGGGCACGTTGATGGGCCAGAACATTGGGCCGCGCACCTCGCGCTTTTGCGCGATATTCAGCGTGAGACGGGCGGTTTTACAGAACTGGTTCCGTTGAGTTTCGTTCATACCGAAAGCCCGCTTTACACAGACGACCCACAGAATGTGCGCCCCGGTCCCACGGCGGACGAGGTTGATTTGATGCATGCGGTTGCGCGGATCATGCTCCACGGGTTCATTGACAATATTCAAGTGAGCTGGACCAAATTGGGCGCCGAACGCGCGCGGCAAATGCTGTCTCGCGGTGTGAACGACCTGGGTGGTACATTGATGAATGAGAGCATTTCCCGCGCTGCCGGCGCAAAACACGGGCAGGAAATTACCGCGCGTGAACTTTGCGACCTCATTCGGTCTGCTGGGCGCGTGCCCGTTCGCCGCAACACGGTCTATCAGGTCGTCGATGTCTTTGAAAATCATGACCCGGCAGAGATGCCGCCGCTTGTCAGCCGCGCTGGTGGAGGGCCAATCGACTTTCTCAACCTGTTTCCAGAGGTGACGAGATGATCCGCGTCACATTACTTGCTGGTGGTGTCGGTGGCGCGAAAATGGCGGAAGGCTTTGCGGCTTTGGATGACGTGGCTTTGACCGTGATCGGGAATGTGGCGGATGACGATGAATTTCATGGCTTATGGGTTTCACCTGACATCGACACCATGATCTACACGCTTTCAAACCGGATCAATCGCGCGCAGGGTTGGGGTGTCGCTGATGAGGGCAATCGTGCGCTTGACGTGCTGAAAGACTTGGGTGCGGAAACCTGGATGTTTTTGGGTGATCGCGATTTTGGGCTGCATATCTACCGAACCGAAAGACGGCGGCGTGGGGATAGGCCCACCAAAATCACGCAAGACATTGCAAAGCGTTTTGGCGTTTCCGCACAGATCATTCTGCCCACCGACGACCGAGTGCAAACGCGGGTGCGCACAGATGCAGGTTGGCTTCGTTTTCAAGAGTATTTCGTGCGTGAGCGTTGCGCGCCCGAGGTGAAAGAACTGACATACGACGGCTTGCATCAAGCGACGTTGACGACCGAGGCGATGACAGCAATCGCACGTGCAGATCTGATCGTGGTGGCACCATCCAATCCGCTTGTCAGTATCGCGCCAATCATTTCTATTCCTGGGATGCACCAAGCGCTGAGCACCGCACCGGCTGAGGTTTTCGCAGTGTCTCCGTTGATCGCAGGCAAGGTTGTTAAAGGACCTGCTGACAAAATGATGCAGTCGCTCGGCAGGCGTGCCGATGCTGTGGGCATCGCAGAATACTATGCCGGGCTCGCCAATTATCTGATTGTCGATGCTCAGGACGCGGCCTTGAGCGATGAGATCGTAGCGCAGGGGATGATGGCGCATGCAACCGACATTCTCATGCCTGATATCGCAGCGAAGACGCGACTCGCTCAAGAAATTGTGGAACTGTATCGCAAGTCAAAGCGAGGGCGCGCGGCGTGAGCAAGACCCTCATCACAGTGCCGATGAAAGACCCGCATGCCTCCAAAACGCGCTTGGCTGGGGCTTTAGGCCGCGATGACCGCGCGAAATTGGCGCGTTTATTGTATGCTAGAACGCTCAGGTTTTTGGGCTCGATCGCAGCAAAGACAGGTGCTGATTTGGCGGTTGTCACAAACAGTTCGATTGCAGCGATGATAGCGCGTGAAGCGGGTTGTGCGTTGATCCACGAAGCTGCGCATTCAACCCTTTCCCGCGCCGCGAGCCATGCGGCGGCTTGGGCAACAGAGCATGGATATGCTCGGCTTTGCGTGATCCCGGCCGATTTGGTTGCACCAACTTCAGATGATGTGATCACCCTGCTGCGCAGCACGGCTAACGTCACCATCTGCCCGGCCAATGACTTGGGCACCAATGCGCTGCTAATATCTTTGCCCAACGTATTGCCGTTTTGTTATGGGCGGCGGTCCTCTGTGCTCCACATGCAGGCGGCGCAGGCGCGTGGGCTAAGCACGAAGGTGGTGCCGCTTGACAGCTTGAGCTTCGACATTGACAGCAGCGCTTGTCTGGATCGCGCGATCCATCAAGCCCCAGAGCTTGCGGTTGTTGGCCGATGACTGAGACCGTGCATATCGCGGCGCTTACCGGTATCCCGGACATCAAACCGGGCGATGATCTGCCGCGCATCATTGGCGATTGCTTGGAACAACAGGATGGCTTGGCGCAGCATGATATTTTGTGCATCGCACATAAGATCGTGTCCAAGTCTGAAAACAATGTCATTGACCTTTCGAAAGTGCACCCCTCTGAGCGGGCACGAGAGCTTGCATCGCAACTGAACAAAAATCCGGCCAAAGTAGAAGTTGTACTGGGTCAATCCAGCCGCGTTGTGCGGGCTTTCAAACGGCCCGAACAAAACGAGGGAACGCTGATTTGTGAGCATCGGTTAGGGTTTATCTCGGCAAATGCAGGGGTAGACGAATCCAATGCCGAGCACGCTGACACGGTGATTACATTGCCTGATGATCCAGACGCCAGCGCGAGGAGATTGGGCAACGCGCTTGAACAGCGCTTTGGCGTTGAGATTGGCGTGGTCATCACAGATACATTCGGTCGGCCCTGGCGGTTGGGCCAAGTGAACGTGGCAATCGGGCTTCATCGCGTGCCCGCGCGCACGTCAGACGTTGGTGGGACGGACGCTTGGGGAAGGCCCCTGGCGGTGACCGAACCCGCGCTGAGCGATGAGCTCGCCGCTGCGTCGGGTCTGGTGGTGGCGAAAGCAGCAAAAACACCCGTCGTGCGGATGCGCGGCGTGGCCTGGACCGGGCAGGCGACAACCAGCGCACGTAACATTCTGCGCACCAGCAAAGAGGATGTGTTTCGATGACACTTGCCATCATCGGTGGGACGGGGCCACAGGGGCAAGGCCTGGCACTGAGATTTGCCCGGGCAGGCGTGCCCATTGCGATCGGATCACGCGATGCAGGTCGCGCGGCAGAGGTCGCGACACAACTGCACTCAAAGCTGCCACCAGGCAGCGCCACGATCACCGGGTATGATAATGAGGGCGCGGTCGCAGCGGCGCCGGAACTCGTGATGCTCGCCGTGCCTTGGTCTGGGCATAATGCAACGCTCAACACCATCAAACCCGGCATGGCGGGTAAGGTGCTGATCGATATTGTTGTACCTTTGAAAGAGGGAGATCCAAAGAAGGTGGATATGCCGCCTGAAGGGTCAGCGACTGAGGCCGCCCAAGCCATTCTGGGCGCAGAAGTGCCCGTGATGGGGGCTCTGCACAATGTTTCTGCGCATACGTTGCATGACCTCGAAGCTGCAATCAATTGCGATGTGCTGGTTTGCGGTAATGGTCTTGAGCCACGCAAGAAAGTGATGGCCCTGATCGAAAAGCTTGGGGTCCGTGCCTACAATGCTGGTGATGCCGAGGCCGCCCGCTGCATCGAAGCCATCACCCCGATCCTCATCCGCATCAACATCTCCAAGGCGGTCCCTTTCAGCCACGCCGGCATCCGCATTTGGCCACCCGAACAGTAAGAAAGGAAGTCCACTCATGGAATTTGGCATTACATTTAAAGGGTTCATGGAACCCGATCGCGCGCGCAAACTCGTGGCGCAGGCAGAGGAGGCGGGGTTCACCTATTGCTGGTTCTATGACAGCCACATTCTTTGGCGCGAGAGTTTTCCGGCGATGGCCATGTGCATGGAGCATACCAAGACGATGCGTTTCGGGCCTTGCGTGACCAATCCGAATACCCGTGAATGGTCTGCTGCGGCCTCTCTCTTCGGGAGCCTTGCCTACCAATCTGGCGGCCGGTTCGACATTGGCGTGGGTCGCGGCGACAGCGCTGTACGTGTGATGGGGCGCAAGCCCGCGCTGCTTAAAAAGATGGATGAATTCATTGACGTGGTGAAGGGCCTCGTGCGGGGTGAAGAGCGTCAATACGGGGATGTCCCAAATCCGATACAATTCCCCTGGGCCACGGGATACGAATTGCCCGTTTGGGTCGCCGCTTATGGGCCAAAGGCGCTCGACAGTGCCGGGCGTATGGGTGACGGGTTGATACTGCAAGTCGCTGAGCCAGCCATTTGCAAGTGGCTCGCCGATCAAGCCATCGCCGCAGGCGAAGCGAATGGTCGCGATATGTCAGGCTATCGCGTGATGGCGGCAGCACCGGCCTTCTTTGGCGACATGGAGGCCTGCCGCGAGGCGACGCGTTGGTTCCCCGCGATGGTTGGCAATCATGTCGCGGATATCGTTGAGAAATACGGCACCGACCGTGAAGACATACCGCCGTCGTTGACTGCCTACATCAAGGATCGAAAGGGCTATGATTACTCAAAACATGGGCAGTCTGATAACCCGTATCTCGATTTTATCACCGATGACATCATCGATGGCTTTGCTGTGTTGGGGACGCCTGAGGATCACATCGCAAAGTTGAAAACGCTCGAGAACGTTGGGATCACACAGTTCAATATCTACCTCGACAACGGAGATGAGGAAAACATCATCGCCGAATACGGGAAAACGGTGATCCCCGCGCTGAGCTAAAATCCAGTCATGTTAAGAAGTAGCATGGCCTCTGAAAACTGGTGTCCGGCACTGTGTCGGGACACACTAGAAAGCGGTTTTCACGCGCTTTGCTTTGGGGAAAGCGAGTGGCGCATGCCGCAGGTTTGTGAAAGGCGCGCTGAAGGCACGCGGCAATTCTCTTTCAAGCGTGAATTCTTGCTGATGACAAACGCGGACACAGGATAGGGCGATGGTCTCACCACAAGCAGCAGAACTTGGCGGCGATGCCGGTAGAGAGCCGAAAGAGCCAACCCGGATACAGCGCGCCCGGCGCGAAGAGATACTCGCGGCGGCACTTGAGGTGTTTTCAAAGCACGGGTTTCGCGGCGCATCTATAAATCGCATCGCTGAAATGGCGGGAATGTCCACACCGCGACTGCTGTATCATTTCAAAGATAAAGAGGCGCTTTACAGGTCGCTGTTGAAGTCCACGCTTCTGCTGTGGCGCAGCCCTTTGCAAGAACTGAGCGCGTCCGGCGAGCCGGTTGAGGAGATCTGTGCCTATGTTCGGCGGAAGCTGTCGATGTCTCAGCGCTTTCCAAAACAGAGCCGCCTTTTTGCAGGTGAGATCCTAATGGGCGTCCCGAATGCCCGGGAGGAAGTGTTTGAGCCCCTGCGGGACACATTTGAAGATAAGATTGCGTTGATCACCTCCTGGTCGAGAAAGGGGCATATTACGGTTCAAGATCCTCACCATCTGATTTACTCGATTTGGGCGACCACGCAGCACTACGCGGATTTTGAGGCGCAGATCGCGGAACTGTCGCCTGCAAAGATGGCAACGCTTTATCAAGACGCTGAGGCCTTCCTGATCCCCATGTACCGGCGAATGCTGACGCCGTCCCGGACGTGATCGGGGACCTCTTGATGAGCGTGAAGGTCCCGGATCATGTCCGGGACCAGCCAAGGCACTGCGCACGAGACACGTGGCAAAGATATATGGTGCGTGGGATCGCCCATTCTGGCCGGATGGTAACTGGTTTCAAACGCGCGGTTAGCGAGAAATCCGCGCTTCCGAAACAGGGGGTGCAAGCGATTAAAACTCAGAACCAACGGCCGGTTTTTGCAACATCTTTCAGGAAAGAACTTGACCGATCAGGAAGAGTTTTACAGCCTTAACCTACAACGAAGGGATCTGACGCACATGCAGCACGGAAAGAACTTGCGGATCAATCCAGACCGGCTTTGGGATAGTTTGATGGAAATGGCAAAGATTGGGCCGGGCGTTGCGGGCGGCAACAACCGCCAGACCTTGACGGATGAAGATGCCCAGGGGCGTGCGCTGTTTCAAAGCTGGTGCGAAGCTGCTGGCATGACCATGGGTGTTGACACAATGGGCAACATGTTTGCCACGCGCGCAGGCGAAGATACAAAAGCGCTACCGGTATACATGGGGTCGCATCTTGATACCCAGCCGACAGGTGGAAAATACGACGGCGTTCTAGGCGTGCTTGGCGGTTTGGAGGCGATCCGGACGATGAACGACATGGGCGTTAAGACAAAACACCCAATTGTGTTGACCAACTGGACGAATGAAGAAGGCACTCGCTTTGCGCCCGCGATGCTGGCTTCAGGTGTTTTTGCCGGCAAGCACAGTCAAGACTGGGCCTATGACCGCACCGACGCGGATGGCAAACGGTTTGGCGACGAAATCAAACGCATCGGTTGGGTGGGCGACGAGCAAGTGGGCGCGCGACAAATGCACGCGATGTTCGAATTGCACATCGAACAGGGACCAATTCTGGAAGCCGAGGGCAAAGACATCGGTGTTGTCACGCATGGGCAGGGGCTGCGCTGGATAGAATGCAGCGTGACCGGCAAGGAAAGCCATACCGGCTCTACCCCGATGTCCATGCGCAAGAACGCCGGCCGCGCTCTGGCACTGGTAACAGAACTGGTGCACGAGATCGCGATGAAAAACCAGCCCAATGCCGTCGGGGCGATCGGTCATATCGATGTCTATCCCAACAGCCGAAATATCATTCCGGGTAAAGTCGTCTTCACAGTGGATATGCGCACGCACTTGCTGGACAAGCTCAATGGGATGGTCGCTGAGTTCATGGAGCGTGCGCCGGCACTCTGCAACGGGATCGGCACCTCGTTTGAATGCGAAATTGTGGGCCAGTTTGATCCTCCTGCTTTTGATGAGAAGTGTGTCAGTGCAGTGCGCAAGGCGGCGGCGGGCCTGGGATACAGTCACATGGATATCGTTTCAGGCGCGGGTCACGATGCTTGCTGGATCAACGATGTGGCCCCCACTGCGATGATCATGTGCCCTTGCGTGGATGGGCTTAGCCACAACGAGGCAGAGGATATTAGCAAGGAATGGGCGCAGGCGGGCACGGATGTGTTGCTTCATGCGGTTCTTGAGACCGCGGAGATTGTGGAGTGACAGGGTGTTCCATACGTGGAGCAGTCCCGGACTTGATCCGGGACCTCTTGGATGTAGACCACAGAAAAGGCCCCGGATCTTATCCGGGGCGGCGCTTACACTTTGTTAACCACGCTTCTGCAGTTATTGCACATGGTGTTTTATACCTACATCGCTGCATGCACATCGCGCTCAACTCTGTATGTCGGTGTGACGGACGATATGCTCGAGCAGATGGCGGCGCTCAAAACTGGCGTGGGAAATCCGCACACGCGGCGGTATCTCATTCGCGATTTGGTGTATTTCGAGGTGTACCCGACACTGCCTTTGGCAATGGCGCGCGCGCGCAAACTCAAGCGCTGGCGACGTGCGTGGAAGAACGCCTTGATCGAGAAACAGAATCCAAAATGGCGCGACTTGACGATGGAGGTCTCTTTTCGGTGAGGCCCCGCAACAAGTGCGGTGCCGTCTAAACGCAGGGAGAAAACCATGACCAGCACCATCATCAAAGGCGGCACGGTCGTTACAGCCGACTTGACCTACACAGCAGACGTCAGCGTTGAAAACGGCGTCATCACCGACATCGGTCCCGACCTCAAAGGCGATCACACACTCGATGCCACGGGATGCTACGTCATGCCGGGTGGCATTGATCCGCATGTGCATCTCGAGATGCCTTTCATGGGCACCTATTCTTCTGATGATTTCGAATCCGGCACGCGTGCTGGCCTTGCCGGTGGCACCACGATGGTGGTCGATTTCTGTCTGCCCAATCAAGGTGAAAGCTTGATGGATGCGATCAAGCGCTGGGATAATAAGTCGACCCGCGCAAATTGCGATTATTCCTTCCACATGGCCGTAACGTGGTGGGGCGAGCAGGTATTCAACGATATGGCCGAGGTGGTGAAAGGCCGCGGCATCAACACCTTCAAGCATTTCCTCGCCTATAAGGGCGCTTTGATGGTGAACGATGACGAGTTGTTTTCTTCTTTCAAGCGCCTTTCTGAACTCGGTGCGACAGCCATGGTGCACGCCGAAAACGGCGATGTCGTTGCGGAGATGACGGCGAAGCTGTTGGCGGAAGGCAACACGGGACCCGAAGCGCATGCCTATTCTCGTCCGTCTCAGGTGGAAGGCGAGGCGACCAACCGCGCGATCATGATTGCCGATATGGCGGGCGTTCCACTTTACGTTGTGCACACCTCTTGCGAGGAAGCGCATGAGGCAATTCGGCGCGCCCGGCAACAAGGCAAACGCGTTTGGGGAGAGCCGCTGATCCAGCATCTAACGCTTGATGAAAGCGAGTACTTCCATGAAGATTGGGATCACGCCGCGCGCCGCGTTATGTCTCCGCCTTTCCGCAACAAAAAGCATCAGGAAAGTCTTTGGCATGGGCTGATGTCTGGGTCATTGAGCGTGGTGGCCACCGATCACTGTGCGTTTACGACCGAGCAAAAGCGCACCGGTGTGGGTGACTTTTCCAAGATACCGAACGGTACAGGGGGCCTGGAAGACCGTTTACCAATGCTGTGGACGCATGGGGTTGGCACGGGGCGCCTGACGCCGAATGAGTTCGTTGCGGTCACGTCAACAAACATTGCAAAGATACTCAACTGCTATCCCAAAAAAGGTGCTGTGCTGGTGGGCGCAGATGCTGACCTGGTGGTGTGGGACCCCGAAAAGGAAAAGACGATCCAGGCGCGCTCTCAACAATCCGCGATCGACTACAACGTATTCGAAGGGCAGCGCGTCAAAGGGTTGCCACGATTTACCCTGACCAGAGGTCAAGTAGCGGTGCATGACGGAGAGATCCGCACGCAAGAAGGGCACGGTAAATTTGTATCACGCCCTCCCAACGCGACCGTCAACAAAGCGCTGTCACAATGGAAAGAACTGACTGCCCCGCGCCCGGTAGAGCGGACCGGTATTCCGGCGACTGGGGTTTGAGGGACGCGCGTTGATGCTTGCAGGACTGTCCGCCTTTGCTTTGACACCCATGGACAACGCCGGTGTCGTGGATGTTGACCATTTGGCGCGACTGGTGGCGCGGCTTGCCGCCACCGATGTGGCGTCCGTCGGTGTGTTGGGATCGACAGGCAGCTACATGTATCTGAGCGCGGCGGAGAGGGCGCGGGCCATCGCTGCGGCAGTGCAGGCTGCGGGACAGACGCCCGTGCTCGCGGGGATCGGGGCGCTGCGGACCTCTGATGTCGTGGCCCACGCCAAGGCTGCGGAGGCCGCAGGAGCGTCCGCACTCCTTCTCGCCCCCGTCTGCTATCTGCCCCTTACGGATCGCGACGTTCTTGAGCTTGTCGAAACTGTGTCGTCCGCAACGAGCCTGCCCCTGTACCTTTATAACAACCCCACCACCACGGGTTTCACGATTGGTTGCAGCGTCGTGGCTGCAGCGTCCGCGAAGAGCCAGGTACAGGGCCTCAAGAACCCCGCGCCGCAAACGGTTGCAGCCACGAAAGCTGAGCTGGCGCGTCTGCGTGAGTGTGTGCCCGAAGGGTTCGTGATCGGATATTCTGGGGACGCGCTGATAGACGGGCCTTTGGCGTCTGGCGCAGACGCGTGGTATTCTGTGGTAGCCGGTGTTTTACCGGATGTTGCACTGGAACTTTGGCGGGCGCGTGGAGACGTTGGAAGGGTGACGGCCCTGCACAAGCGCGCCGATCCGCTTTGGAAGCTCTTTAACACTCATGGGAGCATCCGCGTTGTCCCTCATATCGCTGAGCTACTGGGCCTCGGGTCATTGCCGTTGCCGCTGCCGCTGCAGCCGCTTGCGCCGAAGGTTGTCGGTGAGATCGACGCCGCACTTGACGCGCTAAAGGCCCCTGCATGAGTTCTGCCGCCGCGTCAGTGATCTCGGCCCGTAACCTTTCGCTCACTTTTGAGACGAATGACGGGCCCGTGCACGCCCTAAGCGACGTGACACTCGCCATCGAAAAGGGTGACTTTGTGAGCTTTATCGGCCCCTCCGGATGCGGCAAGACAACGTTTCTGCGTGTGATCGCGGATCTTGAGCAGCCCAATGACGGCGTCATCACGGTCAACGGCGTGAGCCCTACGGAGGCGCGGGTTGCGCGGGGGTATGGATATGTCTTCCAAGCCGCGGGCCTTTACCCCTGGCGGACGATTGGGGGCAACATTCGGCTCCCGCTCGAGATCATGGGCTATGATAAAGCTGAGCAGGTCCGGCGGGTTCGGGAAACCCTCGCACTTGTCGACCTTGACGGGTTTGAGAACAAGTTCCCCTGGCAGCTTTCCGGCGGGATGCAGCAACGTGCCTCTATCGCGCGGGCCCTGGCTTTTGACGCCGATCTCTTGCTCATGGACGAACCATTTGGCGCTTTGGATGAGATCGTTCGCGATCACTTGAACGAACAGCTTCTTGCGCTTTGGGCGAAAACGACAAAGACCATTTGCTTTGTTACCCACTCCATCCCCGAAGCTGTGTACCTTTCCACGAAAATCGTCGTGATGTCGCCACGCCCAGGGCGCGTTACGGATGTGATCGATAGCCCGCTACCGAAAGACCGACCGCTTGAAATAAGAGACACGCAAGCGTTTCTGGACGTTGCTCACAGGGTGCGAGAAGGGTTGAGAGCGGGGCACTCCTATGAATGACAACGTTTGTGAATGGACGTTCATTTTGGGTTGTCAGGTGGAGAGACCCAGTGAGCAACGGAGCGTGATATGCGAAGGCTGGTAGCGCATCCTCGGGAGTTGTCCGGTGTTTATGCCAATGCATCTGGGGCTTTGATTTTTCTCAGTTCGGCCGGTGCGAACGTGCTAGATGGCGAGTTGGCGCTGGCTTTGATGTTCTTGGTCGTCACGCTTTTCAGCGCGTTCCATGCGTGTAAAGAATGCTACCAAAGGCATCGCCAATGACGGTTGGTGCTTTGACCCGCATGAAACCGAAGCAAGACCGCAGTATTCGCGCTGCGACCCGCGCGGAGGCGCGCGCCTGTGCGACGATCTTCAACGCATGGGTCGACGTCAGCGATTGGTTTCCGCGCATTCACCGCCCAGAGGAGAGGGATCAGTATTACGTAAACCAAGTGTATAAATCTCAGAAGCTTTGGGTCGTTGGCATGCCCGTTGTTGGGTTTTTATCGCTCAATCAATCGTCTGTCGTGACAGCGCTTTATACCTCGAAACCTGGGCAAGGCTTTGGCAAACGCCTGCTTGATTACGCGAAACAACAACGCGACACTCTCGAACTTTGGAGCTTCGTGGCCAATACCGAGGCGCAGCGCTTTTATCAACGAGAGGGTTTCGTCGAAATGCGTCGCACCAAAGGCGACAATGAAGAGGGGCTTCCGGACATTCTTTATCGCTGGAGCTGCGCCGATGCGTAATTTACTGCCTGTTCTGAGTGTTCTTACCGTGATTGTGGGTTTGTGGTGGGCGGCTGTTGCGCCGATGAATATGCGCGCGTCCCTCGACATTGCAGAGCGTCGCGGGGCAGTTATACTTCCTGAGGGGTCTGTGCCGCGCCGCGATGTCAGCGTTTGGCAATTGATGATCGACAATCCCGCGCACATCCGCGCAGGTTACGATTTGGATCGCCCGCGTTTACCGACACCTGCACAGGTTGGGGCGGAGCTTTGGAAGACCACGGGCGCGATGGCTTTGAAAGGTCGTGCATGGTCAAAAAGATCGCTGATCTATCATGGTTGGATCACCCTTCAGTCGACGCTTTGGGGTTTCCTTTTGGGAACCAGCCTCGGCGTTTTGGGGGCGATCGCCATCGCTTATTCACGCGTTGCAGACATGAGCTTGATGCCGTGGGCGATCATCTCCCAAACGGTTCCCATCGTTGCGCTCGCCCCCATGATCATCGTGCTGTCAAATCAGATGGGCATCGATGGACGCGGCGTGCCAAAGGCGATCATCTCGGCCTATTTGTGCTACTTCCCTGTGCTGGTTGGGATGGTAAAGGGGCTTCGGTCTCCTGCCTTGTCAGATCTTGACCTGCTTCGAACCTACAGCGCATCGGGGCTGCAGAGTTTTATCAAGCTGCGGCTGCCCGCGAGCATGCCCTATCTGTTCACATCGTTGAAGATTGGCATTGCTGCTGCTTTGGTCGGCACAATCGTTGGTGAATTACCAACTGGCGCGATTAGTGGGCTGGGTGCGCGCATTCTGATCGGTGACCAGTTTGGGACGCCGCTGGCGATTTGGTCTGCACTTTTTGCGGCAGCGATTTTGGCCGGCTTTTTGGTAACTCTGCTTGACGCGCTACAACGCGGCGTGCTGGCGCGCATGGGCATGCGGGCATGATTTGGCTTGGGGCGGCAATGGTTTTTTGGGCCCTTGCGTGGTGGGTAAACATCCGCTTGGCCAACAGCGCTGCGGCACATCTGTTGGCGGTTCGTGTTTCGGTACCTTTGCTTTTTGGTGTTACCCTATTGGTGCTTTGGGAAAGTGCAGTGCATGCTTTTGACGTATCGCCCGTGATCCTTCCCGCGCCCAGTGCAGTGGCGCAGACCTTCGTGACGTCGACAGATTTGCTTTGGTTGGATTTTCAGCAAACCGTTCTGAAAGGCGCATTGCGTGGCTTTATCATCGGCGCCATCGCCGCTTTCCTGACCGCCATTGCGATAGATCGCAGCGCGTTTTTGACCCGCGGGTTGCTTCCCATTGGCAATTTCGTTGCAGCACTACCAATCGTTGGGATCGCGCCGATCTTGGTCAATTGGTTCGGTTTTGACTGGCAATCAAAGGCGGCCGTGGTCGTCGTGATGGTGTTCTTTCCGATCCTCGTGAATACGGTTCAAGGTCTGCGCGAAGCCGACGCGATGCAGCGAGATCTGATGCGCACCTACGCGGCAGGATACATGCAAACCTTGCTGAAGTTGCGGTTGCCTGCCGCGATGCCTTTCGTCTTTAATGGGTTGAAGATCGCCACCACTTTAGCGCTCATCGGCGCGATAGTTGCTGAATATTTTGGCTCTCCTACCCGCGGCATGGGGTTTCGCATCTCCACCGGGGTTGGGAGCTTGTCCATCGATCTTGTTTGGGCAGAAATCACAGTGGCTGCGATTGTGGGAACGGGTTTTTACGGTCTGGTCGCATGGATCGAAAAGCGGGTGACTTTTTGGCACCCATCACAAAGAGGCTGACAAACAGCCCGAATGCAAAAACAAAGGAGAGTAAGAGATGAACTTTAAAACAACGCTGGGGGCAACTGCTTTTTCCCTGGTTGCCGGCGCTACTTTGGCGGCAGACGATGTGACGCTGCAACTCAAATGGGTCACGCAAGCGCAATTTGCTGGCTACTATGTTGCCTTGGATCAGGGGTTTTACGAAGAGGAAGATTTAAACGTCATGATCAAACCTGGTGGGCCGGACATTGCGCCGACACAGGTGCTTGCAGGCGGTGGCGCTGATGTCACTGTTGAGTGGATGCCGGCCGCGCTTGCAGCGCGTGAGAAAGGTCTGCCGATGGTTAATATCGCGCAACCTTTCAAATCCTCGGGCATGATGCTGACCTGTCGAAAAGATTCAGGTGTTTCCACAACGGATGATTTCGCCGGTAAGACCTTGGGCGTTTGGTTCTTTGGGAACGAGTATCCTTTCCTTTCGTGGATGAGCCAGCTTGGTGTTTCCACCGATGGCGGTGACGACGGTGTGGAAGTGCTGAAGCAAGGCTTTAACGTCGATCCGCTTTTGAATGGTCAAGCGGCTTGCGTCTCGACAATGACCTACAATGAATATTGGCAGGTCATCGATGCGGGCCTAACACCAGATGATTTGGTCACATTTAAGTACGAGGATCAAGGTGTCGCGACACTCGAAGACGGTCTGTACGTGCTGGAAGAAAACCTGGCTGATCCAGCCTTCCAGGATAAGATGGTGCGCTTTGTGCGTGCTTCGATGAAGGGTTGGAAATGGGCAGAGGAAAACCCAGAAGACGCGGCAATGATCGTGTTGGAGTATGACGAAACCGGCGCACAAACCGAAGCGCATCAGGTTCGGATGATGGGGGAAATCGCCAAGCTAACAGCAGGTTCTAACGGCAAGCTTGAACCTGCTGATTATGAGCGCACGGTGGCTTCTTTGCTCGCTGGTGGATCAGACCCTGTGATTACCAAGGCGCCAGAAGGTGCTTGGACCCACGCTGTCACTGAAAAAGCGCTGAACTAACTTCAGGGGCTCTGGCGGGGTTAATCCCCCGCCAGAGTTTTCATCGCTTGCAATTGATCCAGCAGACCTGCGGGCACGTCGACCCCTTCCCGTTCTGCTTTCGCCCGACGTGCGAGACGGCCATCACCTGGCACCCGAGCCGCGCCATTCCCGTCGATTTCTGAACAGATCCGCGCGACATAATCGCCGAAAGCCGGATTACCGAACTTTTCAGGGTCGATGGCGATCAATGTGGCGCCGCCTTTCACGTTCAGCCCCCCCTTGGCCTTTCGTTCTTCATTGTCGACCGCTAGCGTGCCACCAGCGAGTGCCGCGCCCATGACTTCAACCATAAACGCAATGGCGCTGCCTTTATGCTCACCAAAGGGCAAAAGGCTTCCCGTCTTCAAAATTTCATGTGGATCGGCGCTCACGGCGCCGTTAGCATCAAGCCCGCCTGGATGCGGCAAATCGCGCCCTTCCGCTGCGGCGAGTTTCACATCCATCAGCGCAACCACAGATGATGCCTGATCCCATACAATTGGTGTGCGCCCCATGCGTGGGGAGGCGAAGGACATCGGATTTGTCCCAAAAACGGGACGTGCCCCACCATGTGGCACGATCATCGACAGCGAGTTCACGACTGAAAATGCGACCAGCCCGGCCTTGGCCAAAGGCTCTGTGTCAAATCTCAAAGCGCCCAGATGGTGGGTATTCGCGCAGGTGAACGCAGCAATCCCAACGTCGCGCGCCATGCGGATCAGATCAGCTTCGGCGCGCAGCCTGGCAATTTGATAGTAGCCGTTGTCGCCATCGCCGCGCAGTACACCCGGTGCTGTCTGCGTCACTGTCGGCTGCGCCGCGGGGTTCGCGTAGCTTGAAGAGAAGCTGTTCGCGTACACAGGCAGCATGCGGAGCCCATGGCTGCGCGGCCCGTCCCGTTCTGACATCATGATAAGATCGGACAGCGCATCACTCCCGGTTTCATCCATCCCAGCCCCTGTCAGAATGTTCTTGGACAATGACCGGATATCGGCGAGTGAAAGCGTTTTGATGTCCTCAATCACGGCGCCCTATCCGATTAGTTCTGGTACTCAAGACGTTTGCGCGCCACAAACTCGGCCAGCGTCCCCGCCTGATCATCTGGCATAGGCGGCTTTGCATACTGCGCCAACATTCGAGATGCCTCGATCAATCCAACTTCCGCGGCTGACTGCGCGCCTTCTCCCTCCCATTGCTCAAAACTATCGTTATTTTGAAGGGGGTTCATGACCATCGGGTGTTCGCGCGTATGGTCGGTTCCAAGGAAGTGGCCGCCAGGCCCGATATGTTCGATGTCATCCAGCAACGCATCGACGTTTTCTTCCTGCAGGCCCGAAAAGAAGCGGTGGTAAGATTCAAGTTGGTAGGCATCATGGACCCATTTCGCATAGCTTACGCCCAGTGCCCCTTCAACAAACCCGGCTGAATGCACGACGTAATTACAACCGCCCAAAAGCACCGGCCACATCGTGTTCGCGCTGTCAAAACCCGCTTGCAGGTCGGCGGCTTTTGCGCCCGACCACATGGTGCAAGATCGCCAAGGCACGCCGTAGTGCCGTGCCATCTGTCCAACCAGAAGGTTCATCAGCCCGGGTTCCGGCGATCCCATCATGGGTGCGCCCGTTTTCATTGAGACGCCCATGATCGCCACCCCCAACACCATGGGTGCGCCGGGGCGGATGATTTGAGAATAGGCCATCCCAGCAAGCGCTTCTGCAATCAGCAATGCGACGCCCCCGGTTGGGCTTGCGGGTGTACTGGCGCCGGCAAGAACAAAGGGCGACAGTAGGCAGGGTTGATTGGCCGCAGCGTAGATACGCAGGCTTTGCAGCATGGTTTCATCCCAGACCAGTGGCGTGTTGCAGTTCAGCAAAGCTGCAACAACCACATTTTCATCGACAAAGGTCTCTCCGTGCACGAGGCGCAGCATATCCATCGTGTCACGCGCTGCTATTTCTGAAAGAACGGATCCTTTGATGGGTTTGTCCGTCAGGGTCAGCGCGGCGTGGACAAGTTCCAAATGGCGCTGCGGTATGGGCACATCTTGTGGCTCTACCGGCAGAATGCCCGGCACATGCATGGCCTGGCTCATTTGCGCCAGCTTGAAGAAGTTATGCGCGTCCTCCAAGGTCGATGGTCGCCGAACGCCATTTAGATCATATACAAAAGGTGCGCCATAGGCATTGGCAAAGACGGTGTCACGCCCGCCGACGCGTATACTGCGCGACGGGTTTCGCGCGTGATAGTCCCAGCCGCTTGGCACGGTTGAAATTAGATCCATGAGCATTTCGCGCCCAATGCGCACCCTGTCGCCTTGCACGTTAGCGCCGGCGCGTTTCCAATCCGCCACGGCAATCGGGTCTCGAAATTCAATTCCTGTGGTTTCCAAGATCTGCATTGCAGCGTTGTGAATGCGCTCAACCCCCTCGCGCCCGAGCAAGTCGATGGGCCCTACTTTGCGATGCAGCGTCGACAAATAGACCGGTGCTGGGTTGATCCGCGCTTGCAGCCGAGCGGCGCGACCGCTGCGGCCTGTACGTGCGCGCACCTCCGCCATCTTTAAGCGCGCGCGCGGATGTTTTCGGGATCGTAGACGCATCCCGCAATGACAACCGCATCCCGCATTTCGTTGTGAACCTTTACCTGCAAAGCGGTTCCCTCTTCCGCCAACCTTTTGGGCAAAAGCACCATCGCGATGTCGTGGTTCATGTAGTAAGAAAAGCCGCCCGAGGTGACGCGCCCGACGATCTCATCATCCTTCCAAACGCTCTCAAAGGCGATCACCGAGGTGTCACGAAGCGGCAGCTTTATGGTCGCGAGAACGTGGTGTTCGCCGCTCGCCTTCTGCTGTAACAGAGCGTCCTTGCCGATAAACTCGCGTCCTTCAAAGGCAACGAAACGATCAAGCCCTGCCTCGAAAGGCGTGACATCCTTGCAAATCTCACGGTTGATGGCCCGGTAGGATTTCTCAAGCCGCATTGACTCAAGCGCTTCTAATCCAAATGGTTTCACACCAGCTTTGAGCAAAAGGTCAACCAGGTGTCGATTGTATCCTGCGGGATGATGCAATTCCCACCCTAGCTCGCCCGTGTAACTTACCCTCAGCAACTGTACGTCTTTGGCATAGCCAACTTCGCCTTTTTGAGCGCTCAGCCAGGGAAAGGCGTCATTCGATAGATCATTGTCTGTCAACGGTTGCAGCACCTCGCGGGAGCGCGGACCGGCCAGGGCAATCACGCCAAGCTGTTCTGAGAGATCTTCGAGTTGAACCGACCCATCGGCTGGCAGCTGTCGCTGAAGCTGATCCCAGTTGTAGACGCGCCAGTTCGGGGTGCTGACCAGGTAAAACTCCTGCTCGGCATAGCGCACGACAGTGTATTCCGCATCCATGCCACCCTTTGTGTTCAGGCAAAGCGATAGCGTCATGCGTCCGATCCGTGGCAGTTTGTTTGCCATAATCGCGTTTAACCAAATCGCCGCACCCGATCCGCTGACGCGAAATTTGGTCATTGGCGACATCTCGATAAAGCCGACATCCTCGCGTGTGCGGCGCACCTCTTCGCGTACGTATTCCATGTGGTTTGTGCGTCTAAAGCTATGCTCTGGCACCGCCTTTTCGCGGGTAGGCGCAAACCAACGCGGGAACTCATAGCCGTTAAAGCTGGTCCACACCGCCCCCTGAGCGGTCAGCAAATCGTAAGAGCCGGCGGTTTTCATTGGTCGAGCAGAAGGGAAGTCTTCCCCCGGAACATGCGCATTCATATGGGTGCCCCAGGTTTCGCGCACTTTGTCCATTGTCCAGCGCTTAGAGGCAAAATCCCCAAAGCGGCGTGGGTCAAGTTCGGACATGTCCATTCCCGGATCGCCCTTTGTGATCCAGCGCGCCAGTCGCTCTCCGACCGTGCCGCCCCAAAGGATCCCGCCGGGCATTCCTTCTGCGAGCCAAAGGTTGTCATGCCCTGGTGCGGGCCCCGCCAAAGGCAATTCATCAGGCGTCATCTGGAACGGTCCGCGGGTGTTCGCCTTGATACCAACCTCGCCCAGGGCCGGTACACGCTCGATCGCGCGGGCCCATTGAGCTTCGACTGCGTCAAAATCCTCTGGCAGCAAGTCAGCACCGAAATCAGCAGGGACATGATCTTCAGCAAATAGCTTGAGATCTTTTTCAAACTCATAGGGACCGAACTGAATGCCTCCGACGTCTTCCCTCAAGTAGGCACCGTAATCCTCATCGCGCAAAATCGGCAGTTCCGGAAGCCCTGCAGCTTTGCGTGCTTTCAACTTAGGTACCGTCTCTGTCGTCCAGTATTGATGCACAATCGGAATGCAGGGCAGATCAAGCCCCACCCGGCGGGCATTCTCGCGCGCGTAGTTGCCCGTTGCAAAGATGAGATGATCGCAGGTGATCTCGCCCGCAGACGTCGTCACTTTCCACCGACCGTTTTCAAGCTTTGTATAGGCGCGCGCCTCGGTGTTTTGATAGATAGTCGCGCCCGCATCGCGCGCCAGCTTTGACATACCCATGGTGATGTCAGCCGGGTTCACATAGCCATCCTCGGTGTGGAGAATGCCGCCTTTGATCTGCGCGTTTTGATGCAGCAGTGGATGCAGTTCAGCAATTTCTGTTGGTGAAAGTAGGTGACACGGCACACCTGCTGCTTCAGCTACCGAGATGTAGCTTTGAAACTCATCCCAGCGTTCTTGCGTGTTGGCGACCCGCAGCTGGCCAACCTTGCGCAATCCGACCGAGGTGCCGAGCTTTTCTTCCACCTCGGTGTAGATGCGTATTGTCTCCAAAGTCATCTTTGACACATTGTGCGAGCGCACGAATGTCACCAGCAGCCCTGCCGCATGCCAGGTTGATCCAGCCGTGAGCTGCGTCCGCTCAAGCATCACGCAGTCATCACATCCGTTCTGCGTCAGACCGTATAGAATTGAAGCACCAACGCAGCCGCCCCCGACCACAACTGCGTGTGCATGCGCTTTCATGACAGGTCCTTTCGAAAACACCTGAAACCTCGCATCATGAACGCGCGAGATCGCGCGCGGAGCAATTGCAAAAAAACTAATTTCAGATTAGCTCAACTAATGTGAAGTGTCAGATAAAGAGCTTACTTTGCCGGAAAACCCATATCACCTGCCGCCCATGCGGGCGCTGGTTAGCTTTGAAGCCGCGGCCCGCAAGATGAGCTTTAAGCATGCCGCTGAGGAACTCAATGTCACGCCAGCGGCAGTGAGCCATCAGATCAAAGCGCTTGAGCACCAATTGCGCTTTCAACTGTTCCGTCGAACGCACCGGGGTGTGGAACTCACTGAAACGGGGGCATATTTGCTGGTCGCGCTGCAACGCGGCTTTGAAGAGATCAGCGAAGCCGTGGATCAGCTTCGGTCGCGGTCTCATCCGGCTGCTGTCACCATACATTCCTCTACTGCCGTAAGTTCACTTTGGTTGACGCCGCGGCTGGCAAAATTCTGGCGGGCACACAGCCATATATCTGTCGGGCAGATCGTGAGCGACGGCATGTACGAGCATCGCAACGCTGATCTACGAATACACTACGGAGACGTTGGGCGTGAGCGCGGTCGCTGTGAAGTGTTGTTCAAGGATCGGATTGTCGCGCTGGGCAGTCCAAGCTTTGCCGCGCGCCATGCGACGGATGATATCGGTCGCATCGGGAAAATGCCTTTGATCCATTTAGACACACCATACAGTCAATGGACCACGTGGGAGCAATGGGCGCGTGCGTTGGGCTACACAGGTGGATTACGCACAGCGCATCGCGTGAATAACTATGTTATTGCTCTTCAAGCAGCGCTGGACGGGATCGGCGCAGTTTTGGGCTGGCAGGGGCTCACGCAGGAGCATACGCGCGCGGGACGTCTCGTAAAGGTCTTACCGGATGCGCTTCCTTCCCCGCTGGATTTCTATGTGAAGCTTGAAAATGACGCCTCTGAAAGCGCGAAGACGCTTTTTGATTGGCTCGCTGAAACGGCATCGAGCTAATCGTCGCCTGTTCGATGCATATGCGCAATTACCCCACCCGTGCCGCCAAACAGCGTGAGAGCATTCGTCTGTCGTCGTTGTCACACACCGCTAGTCGATAAATGCCTGCGCCAGTGCGATGTAGAAAGGAATGCTCAAAATCGCGATGGGCGTACCTATCCCCGTTGATGTCCCAACATAGGCTGACGGATTGGCCTCTGGCAGGGCAGCGCGCATTGTAGGCGGTCCTGAGATGTCAGAACTGGAGCTTGCCATCACCGCCATCAAAACCACGCCCCCTGCTGAAAATCCCGTGAACTCATGTGCGATCATCCCTGCGCCGAAGCCAAGCAAGCCATGCACGATAGGCGCTGTCAAACCGTAGAGAATGTAAGCATGGGCGACTTTGCGGAGTTCTGCAAACCTCAGCCAAGCTTCCATCCCCATGATGAGCATCAGGATCGAGAGCAGACCCCTAAAAAGTGGCTCGTAAAAGCTGTCGTAAACAGTCTCTGGTCGGGCGAGCAGACCGAGCGCGAGCCCGGCCAGCAAAGCGGAGATGGCAGGGCTGCGCAACGTGTCCACAAAGATGCTTTTCAACAAATCACGGGTCACGTCGTTGTTTCTATCGGTGCCGCCACCCATCGCGACTGTCCCATCGGTGGCAACCAAGGCGCGTCTTGCAGCACTGACTTTAGCGAGAAGGATCGCGGTAATCAGCGCGGCGATATCCATGAAGGGGTAAAGTGCCCCAATGAACCCTTCGTATACGATCCCGCCGTCATCCAGAATTGCCATGCTGGCGGCGAGTGTTGAAGCGGATACGGCGCCGAAAAGCCCGACGGTCGCCAAGCCGTCCACCTCGGATATCCCGCGCCAGCGCAGCAAAGACCATCTTCCCAAAAACACGATGCCGATGCCGACCGTGACTGCACCCACGGCGGGGACAAATAATTCAACGAATTGCACATTGCGAACTGACGTGCCTGCCCCCATCCCAACTTTCAACAGAAGGAGGATGACGATGAATTTGTACACCGGCTCAGGGATCTCAAATTTGCTGCCCATCGCGGCAAGCATCATTCCTGCGATGAGGAAAGCCAGGGTGGGTTGCTGAAACTGGGTAATCAGCGTGCTGATGACATCGACTGCTGCATCCATTGTCTTGCTCCGGTTCATCTGAGGGAGCAATTATGCTGGTCTTTGATCGTATAAAAGTATTCATTTTACAACTAATCATTCTATAAAAAGAAATGAACTTGTCTTTGAACTATCACCATCTGCGATATTTTCGCGAGGTCGCGACCGAGGGGCACCTGGGTCGTGCCGCGGCGAAGTTGAATGTATCGCAGTCAGCTTTGTCGATCCAAATTCGGGCTTTAGAAGGCAGGCTGGGTCAACCGCTCTTTGATCGCGTCGGACGTACGCTGGTACTGACGGAGGCTGGAAAGATTGCCCTGTCTCATGCGGACCAGATCTTTCATACCGGTGAAGCGCTTATCCATGTTTTGAACCGGTACCAGAAAACCAACCCCCGTTTGCGGGTCGGTGCGCTGTCAACGATGTCGCGTAATTTTCAGTTGCAGTTCCTACGTCCGCTGTTGTCGGAAAGCGCCGGGCGTGTGCTCCTCAAATCTGGTGACACTGCGAGCCTTCTGCGCGGGCTAGAGCGTTTGGATCTTGACGTTGTTCTCACGACAGAGCTGCCGCCCAGCGATGGCAAGACAACATTTGCCGCACAAAAAATCGCGGAGCAGGCCGTTGAAATTCATGCCACAGAAAGAAGATTGAACTATGACAGCCTGGCGGCGCTTCTTGCTTGCGAACCTCTTATTTTGCCGACAGAAAATACCATCCGTTCGGGATTTGAAAATCTGGTTGCGAAACTGAATGTGGCGCCGAAGGTAATCGCCTACGTAGATGATATGGCCATGGTAAGGCTATTCGCCCGAGAAGGCGTAGGCGTTGCGATCGCACCATCAGTTGTTTTGGCCGATGAGATTGCCCAAGGGCTCGTGATGACAGCCCCTTTTGATCTTGGCATCAACGAGCCGTTCTACGCCGTGACACTCCCCCGTGATTTTCCCCATCCAAGTTTGCAAGCGCTTTTGACCGTCTAAGGTCACAACGCGGCATTAAGGAAGTCTTGAACGATACCCGCAGAGCGCTTTGGGTCGGTAACAACGAACAAATGTCCATCATCGATCAGCTTAAGCCTGGCGTTTGGGATCAAATGTGCCAGCATTCGGGCATTTGCAACGGGTATCAATGGATCATCGGTTCCCGACATGACAAGCGTTGGTTGACGCAGACGCCACAGCCACGGCACGCTTGTCCAACCGGTCATCGCCAACAACTGAAGCATGTAGCCAGCATTTGAAGAAGGGCGCATGCCGGCGACATGGGCATTGATCAGCGTGTCATCGCGTCTGAAGGCCCCGCCGTAGATTTCCGCTGCGATCGAACGCATGTATCCTTTGTCAGTGTATCTTTTGATGCTGGACATTTTTGACAGAACACTTGGTCGACCTGGGACCATCGTCCACCCAGAGGACGTCGCAACGAGCACGAGGCGGCGACATATCTTAGGATATTGCCAAGCGAATTGCTGCGCTAAACCACCGCCCCAGGACACGCCAGATACATCGACGCGATCAATGTCCAGATCCTCCAGCAGATGTTTTGACAGGCGCGCCAGTGTGGTCGGCCGATAGGGTAAGGCAGGCAGCGGGGACCCTCCGACACCTGGCACATCAAACAAAATGGCACGTCGATCTGTCAGCTCTTTCAAAAAGGGGAAACCGAGCTCCAAGTTGGCACCGATGCCATTGAACATCAGTAAAGGCGGTATGCTCTCATCACCTTCTTTGATCGCAACGCGCAGCTTCTGGCCGCGCACATCTCGCATCTCAACCCGGATGCCTTTGGGCGGTGTGATCCGGTAACTCTCCTCGGTCTTGGTGGTCATGCCGGATCATCCTCTTTTTTGCGATGGTTCATGGCTCAAAAACATACGTGCCCGGCGCCGAACCAAGCGGTTGGTGCTTTTTGCTGCCGGGTTTCTTAGGCGCGGTGACTTGCTTGGCCGAATTTTCTTGCAGCATAGCGCCCCAATCAAGCCACCAACTGCCTTCGTGCTTTTGAGCCACTTCAGCCCACTCATCGGGGTCTGACTGCTGCGCCGGGCCTTTCATGAACCAAGCTTTTGGATTTCCAGGCGGGTTCAGCAAGCTTTGCAAATGACCTGAGTTGGAGAGTATGAAAGTCGTGTCATCCCCATAGAGCCGTGCCGTTTCATAGACTGCTTTCCAAGGTGTGATGTGGTCTGTCGTGCCTGCGATCACATAGGTGGGATAATCAACCTTTGACATGTCAATTGCGTGACCACCGACGGTCATTTCACCTGCGTTCAGAAATGGATTGGTGAAGATCATGTCAAGAAAGTCGCCGTGTAACCCCGCGGGCAACCGCGTGGTGTCTGCGTTCCAATACAGCACGTCGAAAGCGGGCGGCGCGTTGCCCAGCAGATAGTTATTAACCCAATAGTTCCATATCAGATCGTTGGGTCGCATCCAGGCAAACATCTTTGCCATGTCCTGACCGTCCAGTACCCCACGACTTGATGACGCAAGCTTGGCCGCTTTCACCGTTTCAGGTGTGACAAGTGCCGCCATATCGTTTTCTGTTGAGGCCATCGTGTCTAGCACGCAGACCGCCAGGATGACCGAGTGTATTTTGCTTTGCTTTCCCTGCGCCGCGAGCCATCCGGCATAGGTAGACAGCGTGATCCCACCGGAGCAAGACCCCATGATGTTGACCGCATCCGCCCCAGTTATTTCAAGCGCGGCGTCGCAAGCTTCATCCAAAGCTTCTACATAGGTTTGCATATCCCAATCGCGCTGTTCCTTGGTCGGGTTTCGCCAAGAGACGCAGTAGGGTTGAATGCCCTGGGCCAGCAAAAATTCGATCATGCTTTTGCCCGGCGCCATGTCTATGGAGTAGTACTTGTTGATCTGCGGCGGCACGACGAAAAGTGGCCGTTGGTACACTTTCGGCGTGGTCGCCGTATAGTGGATCAGTTCGATGACATCGTTTTTAAAGACAACCTGGCCTGGCGTGACCGCCAAATTCTCGCCCACCTTAAACTTTGACGTGTCGACCGAAGCGGGGAGGCCGCCATTCTCGGTCACGTCGGTAAGCAGGTTTTTCAACCCATTGATCGCGCTTTTGCCACCGGTTTCAAAGAACTGTTTCATCGCGGTGGGGTTGATGAAAAAGTTGTTAGAGGGTGCCATCGTATCCACGAAAATGGATGTCACTAATCGGGCTCTGGCTGCATCTTTATCAGGCAGATCGAGCTCTTCCACCATCTCCGTTACTCTTTCTGCCCAAGAAAGGTAGCCTTGCATCATCCCTTTGGAAATCGGATTGTTCTGCCAAGCCGTATCAGCAAAACGACGATCTTTCCGATCAGGTGCTACCTCTGACGATTGAGTGACGATCTTTGTCATCTCATTGGCCAGCGACATCCATTGGTTCATCATCGCCTGCGGTTGCGCGGCCAAGGCGCGCACCAGATTTGTGCCTGCCCCGAACATGTCTTCAGCGCGCAAACTCACGAGCGGATTTAGCGCCAGCGTGTTTTCCGAGGCGTTTTCCGCGATGTCGCGGGCGTTTTTCGACAGCTTCTTTTCGCTCATGGAGTGTCCCCTTGTTGTGTCGCACCGGGTGTCGGCACAAGCATTGCCAAGCTTTCGGCGATCAAAGCAGGTTTCTCAGTCCCCTCGATCTCAATCGTATTCCCAGCTTTCATGAGAAATTGACCGTTCTCCTTGCGCTCGAAACTTACCAGTTTCGCGTGTAGTCTGATGCGTGCGCCAACGGGCACGGGCGCAAGGAAGCGTACTTTGTCCAGGCCATAGTTCAGCGCAGCGGCTGTGTGTTTGGGCACAACACCAATTTCCATGGCCATCGCAGACAGCATTGAGAGCGTCAGATAGCCATGTGCCACAGGCCCGCCAAAAGGGCTTTCCTTCTTTGCCCGTTCCACATCGATGTGGATCCATTGGGTGTCACCTGTGCACTCGGCGAATGAATTAACGGTGTCCTGCGTCACTGGTCGCCAGGAAGATGTCCCCAACTCGGCCCCAATCATGTTGGCCATCTGATCAAAGGTTAGTTCACTCATGCGTTCCTCATCGGTATAGGCGGCGCGCTTGACCAAGGTTATAGAGTTTAGTCAACTGATCAAGCAGGCGCGCAGCGTCAACTGGAAGGGACAGACCAAAATGAAGCAACTCAGCGGCATTGACGCGACATTTCTGTATATGGAGACGGAACAGACCCCCATGCATGTCGCTGGTCTCACGCTTTATAACTTACCGAAGGGTTTTCGAGGCTCGTTCCACAAGCACTTTACCGAGTTCTTTAAGGGGCGTGTGCATCTCATCCCTGTTTTTGGGATGAAGTTGGCCAAGACCGTTTTTGAGATCGACCATCCCGGCTGGGTTGATGCGGGTGAAATTGATTTCGATTATCACATTCAAGCGGCGAAATTGCCAAAACCGGGCAATCGAAAGCAACTCGAAGATTTGGTCGCAGAATTGCATGCCACGACGTTGGATCGCAAAAAACCGCTGTGGCAATTTACGGTTATTGAGGGGCTGGAAGGCAGGCAGGCTGCGCTCTACTCCAAGGTTCATCATGCCGCTGTGGATGGTGGTGCTGGCATGGTGATCACTCAGGCGCTCTATGACGTCACCGAAACGCCGCGCGCTGTTCCCACGCCCGAGGCGAAAGCCGTCCCGCGCAAACCTACCGACGTGGAACGCGCGATCCTTAGCTTCAATGATGTGGCCGCAAATATCGCCAGACAGCAGCTTAACCTGCTGGAAAGCGTGCCCAAGATGTTGGGACAAATGGCTGATATGATCGCGCCCGTGCTCTCTGGTAAGGTTGGATTGCCACAGCTGCTGGCACCACGCACCCCTTTTAACGTGACGGTCGACAGCAAACGAAGCTATGCGGCTCGGTCCATTTCACTGCTGGATGCAAAGGCGATTGCGAAAGAAACGGGAACAAAACTCAACGACGTTGTCATGGCGATCACGAGCGGTGCTTTGCGCAGCTATCTGATGCAGAGACAGCAACTGCCCGACGCTGCACTGGTTGCTTTTGTCCCGATTTCCTTGAGGGAGTTGGGAAATTCTGACATCAACAATCAGATTTTTGGTATGAATGTGGCGCTTGCCACAAACTATGGTGATCCCGTCAAACGCCTGCAGAAGATATCACAGGAATCTGGCACGTCCAAAACCATCGCAGGCAGCGTGAAAGATGCAGCGCCGCAAGATTTTACCGTGATTGGCGCGCCGACATTGCTTCCGGGATTGATGCAGCTTTACGGGGGCACCCGGATGGCTGATTACATTCCCCAGCCAGTTAATCTGTGCATCTCAAACAACGCGGGTCCCCCATTTCCGCTGTATTGCGCAGGTGCGGAGGTGACAGCGCTTTATCCGGTTTCAATTGCCACGCATGGCGTTGGCTTGAATGTGACTGTTCAAAGCTACCGAGAACACTTGGATTTTGGTGTTACTGCCGATTACAAGGCGATGCCCGATGTGGACGACTTTGCCGATTTGCTTTTGCACGCGTTTGAGGAATTGAAAGAAGCGCTGAATAAAAGGGCCGCGAAGAGCCGAGCCTAAAGCATCCAGCCTTAAGCCTGACACACCCTTCCCTATCACCCAACCGCTTCACAGCTTCTGTTAAGCTGCGCCGTCCCGCCCCCGGGACCGGCGCTAAGTCGGTATGGGGTAAGGAGTAGCAAGTTTGGGGCCGGATGCTGTCAGGCAAATATTGCTTGTCATTGACTAACTTGCAGAACGAAGTTGCCGTTAGGTAATGTTGACACAGTAAAAATATGTCTTCTTTATGAAGCTGCACGCAAGGTAATTGCGCATTCGAAAGGAAAACATGTGGTTCAGTCAACAGCTCTCGCGCCGAATAAAGCCCTCCTTTTGCTAGAGGGGCGGGCGATCCCTGAACTGTTTGGCTTTGCTGCCGCCTTGCCAACGCTCACGGCGCTGGCCCCACGTGGGGATGGGCAACCGGTTTTGGTTTTGCCGGGCTTAACGACGGGTGATCGTGCGACAACCGCTCTGCGGCGGTTTTTGAAATCAAAAGGGTATCCCACTCATGGTTGGAAAATGGGGCTCAATCTGGGGCCGCGCCCGGGCGTGGAACAAGGTTTGATTGATCTCGTCGACAGCCTGTATGATCAGTACTCTCGCAAGATCAGCATCGTCGGGTGGAGCCTCGGCGGGATCTACGCCCGTCAACTTGGAAAGATGCTGCCCGACAAAATACGCCAAGTCATCTCTTTGGGGAGCCCTTTTGGAGGGACACCGCGTGCAACGAATGCCTGGCGTGTCTATGAGACGGTTAGCGGGCAAGACGCTCAAGAAGGTGAGCGCCACATGGGAGGCGCTATTTCGGCGCCGCCACCGATGCCAAGCACAGCGATCTACAGCAAAACGGATGGCATCTGCGCTTGGCAGAACTGCATCGAAGCGCAGTCATCCATCGCTGAAAATATCGAGGTGAAGGCCAGCCATTGCGGTTTGGGGCACCATCCCGCAGCGGTTTTTGCGATCGCAGATCGGCTTGCCCAACCCGAGGGGGACTGGCAACCATTCGACCGCAGCGGGTTTCGCAGCTTGGTTTATCCTGAGCCAGCTTATCCGACATGAAACCCACAGAAGGGTTGCAGATGTCTGCGGGGCTGTGACCGCTTTGTGTTATGCCTGATATTGGCCGCGTCTTGGGCCCTCAGAAAGAGCGCGGTGAGAAATGACTTACATCGCTAAGCTTGTCTCAAGCCGACGATGTTTGCCGGTTACTCTTTCTTCCCAGAAAGCTCTTCAACGCTTTCCATAACGCGGTCCTTAATAACCTCGAACGTCTCCATGTTGCCTTGACGCACAATCTCGGCCATCTCTTGTGTGGTCTGTAGCGTCGCATCAAAGGTTTTCTTCGCCAGATCCATTGGCGTTGACATCATTCCCGAAGGATCGCCAGAGGACGTTGCCGTTTTTACGCTGTCTGAAATATCGGCGAGGGTCTTTTCCAACGCTTCGCGCTGCTTGTTCATCAACGCCTGCGCACTGTTCGAACTCACCTGGGCTGCCGCCTGAAGTGCCTGAAGGTTCTTTCGATGGTAATCAAGCAGGTCATTCATGTCTGGACTCGGGATACTCATCGATTTGCCGAAACTCTCAAACATATCCATGAAAGGGTTTTTGTTGCCTTCGTTTGCCATCTTATCTCTCCCGATTTTCGACCGATACCGCCAGTTACCTTCAACATGCTAGGCATGGTGATGGCGCCATTACAAGAGCAGAGTTTCGATTGCGTAGAGAGTGAGCCCCACGCAGCCCCCGATGATCATTCCATTAAAGCGGATGTACTGCAGATCGCGCCCCACATTCACTTCGATGAGAAGCAAGAGCCTTTGCATGTCCCATGCCTTGACCTGCTCCGCAACATAGGCGGCGATGCCACTGCGCTGTTCCTCAATCAGTTTGGACAGCACGATCACCATGCCCTCATTGATGTCGCGCTTCAGCTCGATTTCATTCGCCAGACTTGCCCCCATCTCCACGAACATTTCGGTCATCCGCGTGACCAAGACGCTCTGGTTCGCTTGCGCATCTTCAATCACGTAGTGTTTCAAGCCGCTCCACAGATGCTGCGCTGCGTCCTCAACTTCCGGACGGTTGAGCAGCATTTGCTTGATCCGTTCGACTTGTTTCGCAAAGCCTTTAGTACGGCGCGTTCGGTTGATGTAAGATACCAGAAAGGTTTCGAATTCGGCGCGTAGCGGATGCTCTGCATCTCTCTTTACCTCGGTCAGCAGTTCGGTCGCCGACGTGATAATCCGGCGAAGCACCAGTGTGTCTGCACCAAAGACATTGAAAAGCACGGGCAGTTCTTTTTGCACCTTTGCACGCACGACATCCACGGTGGCTTCATCGTTTAGAAAACGGCTCAGCACTCGAAGCAAATCGTCCAGCAGTTTTTGATGGCGACCTTCTTTCGTGAAGGCATGCAATACATTGCCAATCAAAGGTGCGATGTCCGCTTTGGCGAGCTGGCCACTGACGCGTGTGGCCGCAAAATTCACCAAGTTTTTGTCATCTATATTTTGCATCAACTGCGGTATGAGGCGAACGATAAAGCGGGCCAGGCTTTCCGACCGTGATGGCGCGGCGAGCCAATCAGAAATCTCACCGGCAAAGTCGATCTCTCGCAGTTTCTGCTCGACCGGTTCCTTTGCCAGAAAGTTACGTTCAATAAAGTGACCCAGGTTGTCTGCGATCCGCGGCTGGTTGCTTGGAATAATTGCGGTATGCGGGAAGGGCAGGTTTAGCGGACGTTTGAACAGAGCCACGACCGCGTACCAATCGGCGATCCCACCAATCGTGGCCGCTTCTGCAAAAGCGGCGATGGGACCAAAGATGGGGAACGTATGCTCTAGTATTTTCGCGACGACCATCACGACAAAACAGGCGATCAAGACGAGCGTTGCTAAAATCTTAACCCGGTTAAGCTGTTTCAGCTTCGCCAATTCATTTGGTTCAAGGTCCTTCAAACATCCTATCCTTTTGCTGTTCTCTCAGATATCAATAGGACGGATGAGACTCAACATGCTGCGTCGCAGCATTAGGTGATCTGACCGAGTTGCGCGAAGAATGCTGCAAAGCAGCATTTGTGAGAAACTGAATTTAAAAGATAAAATTTTATTCGCCCTTTCTGACCCCACGTAATTTTCGAAAAATGTTGCACTGCAGCATGAAGCATCCCACATACGTCACATCACGAAAGACACACCGAACCACTGCCGCCCTACTAGGCATAAACGGGAGAAATAAGATGACAAAGAAGACAGCAGCGAAAACAGCAGAAACAAAGGCCGTATCAGAAGATACAACACTGACCGACCGCGTTTCTGACGGTGCACGTGAGATGGTGAAACGCACCGCCTCTTCCACAAAAGAGCGTACCGATACGTTCTTTGAGAACGGCCAAAAGTACAACGCTGATCTAGAGAACTTTCTGATACGCGCAGCGCGCGGGTACGTGAATGTGCTGGGCAGCATTGCGGATGCGGCTCAGGTCAATGTGAATCGCGGCATCGCGACGGCAGAGAAGCTGGCCGAGGCAAAGTCGATCTCTGATGCGATGCAGATCCAAAGCGAGTATGTGCGCGAGCAAACAACCTGCAGCATGAACAACGCTCGCTCAGCCATGGAATATGTGCGCGATGTCGTTACTGAAAACGGCACAGCATTGCGCGATACGACAACAAAAATGTGGCGTTCTGACAAAGCCGCTTAAGCGATCATTGACACTTGAAAAACCCGTCTTTCAGGCGGGTTTTTTAGTTGGATGCCCAAACGTCCAAGTTGTAGCGCCCCTCAGTTGAGAGCTTATCCATCCAGGCATCAGCCTCTTCGGCGCCCACGTCCATTTCTTCAGAATAAATCAGGGACAATGCGCGACGCACGTCGGGTTCCATCCGGCTTCCATCGCCACAAACAAAGACGCGCGCGCCTTTCTCAAGCAATGACCAAACTGTTTCACGCTGTGTTCTGATCACATCTTGAACGTATGTCTTCTGCTTTTCCTGCCGCGAAAAGGCAACGTGCAGATCAGCAACCCCGTCGTCTGCATATCGCTCCAACTCTTCTTGATAGATGAAATCTTGATCGGGATGTCTGCATCCAAAGAACAGCACTGCAGGTCCCAGCTCAATGCCTTTCGCTTTCAATGCGGCACGTTCGGCTAAAAATCCTCTGAAAGGTGCAATACCTGTTCCCGGGCCGATCATGATCAACGGGACAGTCGGGTCTTCGGGGAGGCGAAAGCCATCGCTTGTCGCTCGTAAAGCGACATGAACGGTCTCTCCGACAGCCAATTCCGCCAGGTGATTTGAGCAGACGCCTTTGAAGCGACCCTCACCCGAAAGTGCGATTTCATCTACAACGCCGACTGTGATCGAGCAGCTTGAAGCATCCTGCAGGGGCGAGGACGAAATGGAATAGAAGCGCGGGGTCAGCATCGGCATCAACTCAAGAAAGACGCCGAAAGGCAATTCGCAGGCTGGAAATGCCTCAAGAAGGTCCAGCACGGACAACCGTTTTTGCTGCACGTTGGCTTTGTAATCTGCATCCGCCAATGCCGCCAGAGAGGGCTTTGATCGCGGGCATTCGGTATAACGTGCGAGGGTCGTAACATCGCGGCGCGAGGCAACCGATTGAAGTTCAAGCATCTGCGAAAGGAGCCGGTTGATGGAGATCGGCGTGTCCGTCGGCAACTGGCTATGCTCTTGCGCTGACGAGGTGATGCGAAGCTGTTCGTCTGGAGAAAAACCGAACCGCGTCAAAACGCGATCAACCAGCGCAGCAGAATTAACAGGCACAACGCTCAAGTGATCTCCCGTTCGATACTGCCCGTCTTTGGGAAGCGTCACTTCGACATGTCGTGTTGATCGCCCGGAAAGAGCCACATTTTGCAACTCTCGATTGACCAGGATCTTTGCCGCGCTGGCACCAGCTTGCTGTGCGACAGGGTTTGCAGGTGTCGCGGTCAGGCGTTCTACTTCGTAAAGCGGGGCGGCTTGGTCTGTCTCGGCAAAGTCTACTTCCAGTGACAGGGTTGACGCAACGGCTGGCCAAACCTCCTTGGACCAAACATCAAATTGTTCATCGATGTCGTCTCGTGCGTCGCCTTCCGCGCGTGCCATGATGCGGGTTCCACCCAACCGCTCTAACAATGCGTCAATTTCGCGGGGCGTGGCTTGGAAAGTGGATGCCCAATCGCTGTGCCCGCATCCAAACACTGCAAAGTGAACGCCCTTTGCCGTACCCGCCTCGGCACCCCGTAACCAGTGCAAGAATTTCGCGGCATTGTCAGGCGGCGCTCCGTTATAGGAGGCGCATGCAATCAGCACGGCACCGTCCTTTGGAAGTTTCCCGACACAGCTATCAAGCTCGGCGAGCGTTACGTCAAAGCCATTCAGATCCGCCGCACGCGCCACATCTCGCGCATATTCTTCCGTCGTGCCCAAGTTAGACCCGTAAAGTACCAACGCCGGTGTTTCATGACCTGGGCGTTTGGCTGTGCTCGATGATCCTGATGTTGCCGAATCCTGTTCCGGTGCCGTACTCGGAATGAGAGCAGACCGCTTCACGTCCGGACGCATGCGTACTTTCATCCGCAAACCTTCAGGTTTGATAGAAAGCGTTTCCTTCAGTTTGAATTGCCAATTTTGATGATCGATCAGTTCAAAGCGTTGCAATATCATACCAATGACAAGGACAGCCTCTTGCATCGCAAACTGCCGCCCGATGCAGGCGCGCTGCCCATTTCCAAAAGGTTTGTACGCATTCAGTGGGCGCGCTGCGACGGCTTCTTTTGAAAAATGATCCGGATTGAATGCGTCAGGATCATCCCCCCAGATGGCCCTATCCCGGTGCAGCATCAATGTCAGAACCGTGGTGAAAGTTCGCGCTTTCAGCTTGTATTTGCCGCCGACGATTTCATCCTGGTAAGGGTATACTGAGAAAGCAGGCGCCGTCGGCCAAAGGCGCAGCGCCTCGAACAAGATCTGTTGAACGTAGGTGAGTTGGTTAACCTGCTTCAGGGTCGGCTGAACAGAGATGTCGCGCCCAAGGACCCTATCTACTTCCGCGTAGGCTTTCTCAAGCACCTCAGGATGGTGCATCAAAAAGTACAGTGTGAAAGACATCAGGCCCGATGTCGTTTCATGCCCAGCGATCAGAAATGTATTGATCTGGTAGCGGATGTTTTCATCGGAAAGGCTTTCACCTGTCACTTTGTCCACGCCGTCAAGCATATAGTTGAGCAGATCGTTTTCAGCGCGATTGTCACCCCGACCACGCCGCTCTGCGATGATGTCATCAACAAGCTTGTTCATGTAGGCGACATCGTCTTTCATCTTGTCAAGACGGCGCTTCAATAGCTGCTGCTCAAAAGGTAAGCCGCGCTGCATCATGCAGGTTTCCAGCGTGTTGGTGAGCGCGTCGATAAAGGGGTGATATTCCTCGCGATAGAAAGAGTTAAATCGATAGTTAAAGCCGCAGATACCTATCGTATCGAGAGCGACGGCTGTCATGTCATGCACAACATCAATGTCATCGTCGCCATTCAGTCTTTCCCACTTCAAGCAAAGCTGGCTTGCAACATCCAACATCATCGGAAAGTAATTGCTCATCGCTTTACGGCTGAAGGTGGGCAGCAGAATGTTGTGCGCTTTGCTCCAATTCTCTTCCTGGGTGTCACCTGTGAAAAGACCATCACCCCCGATCGCGCGTACCCGGCGCAGCGATCCTCTCACAGCTTTGTCAAATCGCGCTTCGTCACACAGCTCATCTACGATGTCGAAGCCTGAGGCAACGATGATGGGCGTTCCCATCATGTCCATTCTAAAGATCGGTCCAAGCTTTTGCGTCAGTTGCATCAGACTTTGTAAGGGTTGATCTTTGTCGACCGAGAGCATGTTACCCACCACTGGACGTTTGTCCGGCATGGGAATGCGTTCCAGCTTTACCTCTTGGGGCATGAGACCTCCTGGTTGAAAGCGAATGCGTATAATCTACACGTGCCGCCTGAGGCATCAAGTGATGGGTCCGACCGTGACGCGACGTGATGACCGGCTCTCTGCCGCAAAGCAATTGGTACGGCAAAAATACGCCCTTTCCGCTGGTTCCACGCCTCAACTTATCGGTGTTGACGCGCCGGTTTCAAGCAGTTGAGCAGACGCTGTCAGAACGAAAGCGTTGCCGCCACAGCGCGTCGCCAGCGGGCATATTTCCCGGCCCGAAGGTCGGCAGCCATATCCGGCTCAAACCTACGATCAAGCGTCCATTTCTGGGCAAATTCCTGTCTCGACGGCATCACATCTTTGTGCATACCCGCCAACCAAGCCGCACCGAGCGCCGTGGTTTCCAGGACTTGCGCTCGGTCAACGCAAACCCCGATAATGTCCGCTAAGAACTGCATTGTCCAATCGGAGGCGCTCATGCCACCATCGACGCGCAAAATCCCTCTTTCTGCCGCATCGGGCCAATCCGCATACATCGCCTCAAGCAGATCCCGTGTCTGGTATGCGACGCTTTCCAAAGCGGCTTTGGCAAGCTCCTCGGGTCCCGAATTGCGGGTCAGCCCAAAGACTGCGCCTCTGGTTTCAGGCGACCAATAGGGCGCGCCCAATCCTGTAAATGCCGGGACGAGCACGACGGATTGCGTTTCATCTGCGCGCTCCGCAAGAGGCTGCGTATCGGCCGCATCGCGGATGATTTTTAGGCCATCGCGCAACCATTGAACCACCGCGCCTGCGACAAAGATTGATCCCTCCAGGGCATAGGTGACCCGACCGTTCAACTGATATGCAACGGTGCTCAAAAGCCTGTGGTCCGATCTCACCAATCTATCGCCGGTGTTAAGAAGCGCGAAACATCCGGTACCATATGTCGATTTTATCATACCAGGCTCAAAGCAAGCTTGGCCAATGGCTGCGGCTTGCTGATCCCCGGCTACACCGCAGATGGGTATGGGGCGCCCAAACAGATCGGCGCGTGTCATCCCAAAGTCACCAGCAGTGTCCATCACCGTCGGCAGCATACCCATGGGTATGGTGAAAAGATCGCAGAGCGTGTCGCTCCAAACCCCTTTGCGAATGTCATAGAGCATTGTCCGAGCGGCGTTGGTGGCATCCGTGACGTGCGCAACGCCGCCCGTGAGCTTCCAAATGAGAAACGTGTCGACCGTGCCGAAGAGCAGCTGACCCTGTTGCGCCATATCGCGCGCGCCGTCGACATGATCCAAGATCCATTTCACTTTGGTGGCGGAGAAATAGGGGTCAAGTAACAGACCCGTTCGTTCTTTGATGTCCGGTTCATGCCCCTGCGCCCGAAGCGCCGCGCATTCCTCTGACGTGCGGCGATCTTGCCAGACGATCGCGTTATGCACAGGCAGACCGGTATCCTTGTGCCAAACGACGGTTGTTTCACGTTGATTGGTGATGCCTATCGATAAGACATCATGAGGGTCGATCTTTGCCCGCTCCATCGCTGCGCGACACGTGGTGACAGTGGTTGCCCAAAGATCCGCTGGATCATGTTCGACCCAACCGGACCGTGGAAAGATCTGCGCGAATTCTTCTTGCGCTTGGGCAATCGGCAAGAGATCGGCGTTGAAAATGATCGCGCGGGTCGACGTGGTGCCCTGATCAATGGCAAGAATGTAGGTCATCCGATCATCTTTCTGAGTTTTATTCGGTTTGCCTTGACCGTAATTCAGCGCGCTGGCTATTCCGCCGCTGCTGCTGATCTTAACCGATTGTTCATCCAATCATCTAAAGCGGTGATTTGCTCGATTGACATTCTCAATCCCAACTTGCTGCGCCGCCATACAATGTCCTCAGCTTTTTGCGCAAATTCGCGGTCCATCAACCAGGTCACTTCGCTCTCAGTTAGGGTGGCACCAAAGTTTTTGCCCAGTGACGGTACATCACGCGCGTCTGCAAGCACTTCCCGAGCCTCTGTTCCATAAGCGCGCACCAGTCTTGTCGCCCACGCCTGGTCAAGAAAGGCATATTGCCGCCGCAGGCTTTGAACGAGCGCTTCAAATTCATATATCCGGAAATCACCGCCGGGAAGTGGCGCTTTAGCGGTCCAGGGACCTGTCCCTTCGGGCATAATCTGTTGAATGCTCGCAAGCGCGCTTTCCGCTAGCCGACGATAGGTCGTGATTTTTCCACCGAAAACCGTCAGCGCTGGGGCACCGCTGCCGTGATCGACTTTCAGGACATAGTCACGTGTTGCTGCTGTCGCACTTTGCGCACCGTCATCATACAGCGGCCGCACACCAGAGTAGGTCCACACAATGTCATCTGCATTGATGGGGGTCTCAAAATATTCATTTGCAAAGCTTAGAAGATAGTCGCGCTCTTCTGCTGTGCATTCCGCCTGATCCTCCGCATTTTCATGCGCAACATCGGTCGTACCAATGAGCGTAAAGTCCCCCTCATAAGGGATCGCAAAAACAATTCGCCCGTCGCGTCCTTGGAAAAAGTAGCACTTCTCATGATCGAAAAGACGTTTTGTTACGATGTGGCTGCCGCGTACCAGCCTAATGCTCTGTCGATGATTGCTCTTCAGGGTGGCGCTTTGCACGTCGCTCACCCATGGGCCCGCGGCATTCACGATCATCCGAGCGGTTACGTGATGTGTCTTTCCCCTGCCGATATCTTCGAGCGTCAGGTGCCAAACGCCTGCCGATACCGTTGCTGAAATAACCTTGACCCTTGGCATGATGACAGCGCCCAATGCTTCGGCATCTCTGGCGTTCAGGACCACAAGTCTCGCGTCCTCGACCCAACAATCAGAATATTCATAGGCGTCTGTGAAATCTGACTTAAGCGGCTGGCCTTCTGGGCTGACGCGTAAATCGACATATTTTGTGCCGGGCAAGAGCGCGCGCCCTCCCAAAGTGTCGTAGATAAGCAGCGCCAACCGGATTAACCAAGCAGGTCGGCGGCCTTTCAGCCAGGGCATAGCAAGGCGCAGAAACTTTGACACGGGCGTTGTCGCTTCAAACCGCATGTCTTTGTGATAGGGCAGGATAAAGCGCATCGGCCAAGCGATGTGCGGCATCGCCTGAAGTAACACTTCTCGTTCGACCAAAGCTTCGCGCACCAATCGAAATTCAAGGTATTCAAGATAACGCAATCCACCGTGAAATAGTTTGGTTGACGATGACGAAGTTGCCGCGCCCAGATCTTTCATTTCCGCTAATCCGACGGAGAAACCACGCCCCGCAGCATCGCGCGCGATACCGCAGCCATTGATACCCCCGCCAATTACAAAAAGGTCAAAGTCCGGCGTCATGCACCGTGTTCCTTTCCTCGGTTGCCCGCTAAGCGCGCGCGCTTCACATGTGAAGCGTTTGACGCGGGTTCGCTTTCAACGGATATGGCCCAATGTGAGGATGACTACCACATCCTGGATTTCGCATAGTCAGGATATTCTTTGTCATAGAGTTGGCCATCGAATTCTGCGTTTACTTCTTTCAGAAAATCACCTGCTGTGGGGAGGTCACTTTGGCCAGCGGGTGAACGCCAAAGCTCGGACCGCATGATTGCCTTTGCGCATTGGAAATAGAGTTCCTGCACGGTGATCACAATCACGGTTAAAGGCGCTCTCATCCCCTTGGCGAAAGACTTTGTAACGCCGGCATCGGCGGTTAGTTTCGCCGTGCCGTTTACACGCACGACGTTGTCACAGTGGGGCACCATGAACATCAGGCTGACACGATGATCGCGCAGGATGTTCCGCAATGAATCGAGCCGATTGTTGCCTCTCCAATCCGGCAAGAACAGCGTTTTGTCGTCTACGATCTTTACAACGGGGCCTTTGTCGCCGCGCGGACTTGCATCAGTCCCTTCTGGGCCCACAGTGGTCAGCACAGCGAAACGTGATTTTTCGATCCAGCGTTGGTAGAGCGGTGTTACCCTTTGCGCGACCTTGGTGAGCGATTTCTCGGATGGTGCGCCATAAATATGTTCCAAGTCTGTTATTTTCGTCAGATAATCCATCGTCACCTCTTTAATTTTCGCAGCAAACACATCGGTTGAAAAGCTGCTGCTTCGCTTTGTGGATTAACAGAAAGCCCGTTCTTTGGACAGGCGCGTCCTCATTTTGCAGCCTTTCCAAGCGGTCGATCATATCTGAAAAATTTTGCAAAATGAGGGGCTGAAAGGTAGACCCAGGGCAAGACCGAGAGAACCGTCAAGGAACCTGAAATGACCCCCCTGCCCAAGCGCCTTGGCCATATTTGGATCGGGCCTAAACCCGCTCCGGTCGATTGGATGCGTACCTGGCCAGAAAAACACCCAGATTGGGAATACACGGTTTACGATAACGACTTTCTGACAGGGTATCCGTTTCGCCTTCGGCACCTGATTGACGAATACTTTTGGCGCGGGCTCTATGCCGGTGTTCAAGACATGATGCGGTATGAAATACTCTATCAGTTTGGCGGTTTCATGGCGGATGCGGATGCAATTTGTCTGCACCCTGTGGATGAACTGTTGACTGTGCCATGCGCCTACACCGTCTACGATCGTCCCGAGGGTCATCGATTTCGGGGCGTCTGCCCCATCTTGGCCTGCGCCCCGGGCAATGCATTCCTTAAAAAGGTGATTGATCACCTCGCAACCCGTGACCCATGGGAGTTGCGCAAAGCGGAAGTGTCCACCGGAAATCGGTTTCTTATGAGTATGATCCGACTGCTGCAACCAAGCCCGGAAGAGCTTCAGATCTGGCCGACCCACTACTTCATTCCCTGGCTAAAGAGCGACCCGAGTGACTACTATAAAGGTCCGGACCGCGTATATGCAGAACAAAAGTGGGGGACATCGACATTTGCGTATAACCGGGCCGGAGGGCCGAACGAAGAAATACGAACCGATGAAGAGATCGCCGAAAAGCGAACGCATCTTCTTGACCGCTTGGTAAGCGGCGTGGGCAGGTCGCGTTTTCCGGCGAGCTTTGACGCGCCCAAACACATTGAACACGCTGAAAAACACATCGCGCTTGCACGAGGATTGAAGAAAGACGAAGCATGGCAAGCCCGGCTCCTTTCACTAAACACAGCGTTGGAAGCTGCAACAAAGCCGGAAGATCCTCGTTTCCACGGCATGCATTTCTATAGGCATATGCAGAACCAACCCCTGACAGAGAGCGGTCTGCGCAGCAGGTCGGTCAACATTCGCGATCATCTTATCGGCTGGCTTGGCGGTGCACGTCGAGCGCTGTTAGTCGGTATTGACACGGGTCATCTGCCCCTTTCAGCGCTTCATATTTCGCCTGAACTGAAAATTACTGCCTTGGATCCCTGCCGCTGGCGCGACGAAAAAGACAAAAACCCTCCTGATCCGAGGCGATATGTGCCAACGGCTGCCGGCTGGTTGTGTGAAGAGTTCGGTGATCGCTTTACGATCACGCTCGGCAAGGAACTGCGTCACTTTCTTGATGAAGAATGGTGGTCGGTACATGAAGATGACTTCGATCTTGTCATGATCCCAGCCGTAACCGTGCGTAGTTTGCGCGTTATCGAGATTATCTCGCGAAGAGTTAAGCCTGGCACCCTTTTTGTATGCGCAAGCGCTGACGATCGCTCAGGATATGAGCAGGCAGACCGTCTGATGCTGCAACGCATGGCCTATCTTCCCGTGGAACGTAAAGACTTTGGGAGAACACGTGGGTCGTTTTCTGTGGTCTATGCGCGGTCAAAGTAAGCTCGTCCTCCAGCTGCAAAACTCTGTCGTGCATAGCGGGGACGAAACATCAGCTTTGTTGCGGGCTAAGGCGCACAATGGGATTGCAGGTGTTGAAAAAATTAATCACACATGGCGGCACTTAGCGTTGTTTGGAGACATTATGGGTGAGATACGCCGACCGGTGGCCTCTCTTTGGGTAGGGGATAAGCTTCACTACCTCAATCAACTCTGCTTGAAATCTCATGTCGCGCAGGGTCATCCGGTGACGCTCTACTGCACTGACAAGGTCGAGAACGCCCCCGAGGGCGTGACCATCCTGCCCGCACAAGAGATCATGGACATTGACCTTGATCTTGTCGAAGCCACATCGGCATCGTTTCTGTCAAATGTCTTTAGATACGAGATGATCCGCAAAACCGGGGCGATCTGGATAGACTGCGATGCCTTTTGTAGCGAGCCGTTTCCCGACGACTGGGATTATATTTTTGCCGGTCACGGCATGCGAAACGCCCTTAACTGCGGGGTCGTCGGTTTACCGCAATCGTGCACTTTGATCGATCTGTTGTTGGAGTATTACGCCGAGCTTCCGGATTATCCGCCGTGGTGGGGCCGCCATCAGCGCAAGAAAATGGATAAGCTGAGCGATGATGATCCACTTCCTGTCCGCATTTACACGACGGAACGCACAGCTTTTGGTCCACAGGCTTTCACCTATTTTGCCAAGCAAACCGGCGATTATGACAGAGCAATGACATCGGATGTCTTGTATCCGGTGCCTTTTCAGTTGAATGACATATTCTATGACCCTTACGGTTATGTAGAGGGGCATTTTAGCGAACGTACGGTATCTGTTCATTTGTACACCAATGGGACAAAACCCTGGTGGCGAAAAAATGTACCACTAGAAAACTCTTATGCTTGGCGTATGTGCCGACAGTTGGATATCGACCCAGAGGAAGCGCTAGAGATTTAGACAGCTAGCGTCCCCGGCTCTTACCGGTTGTTTTGCTGTGGTGTAACGATCCTGTAGGCTATTTTCGCGCCACATTTACATTGAAGGGGCGAGTTGCCGCACTTGGATCAAGCGATGGGTCACATGAAGTTCGTTCTCTAGCAATCTAAAGATGAATTTTGAACACTTGAACAATGTCAGCGCGGCTTAAGCAGGCAAGAGACTAAATGGTGTCCCATAGCATCTGCACTTCCAATGTGCGATTATATGGCATGGGTGATCGCGAGTTTAATTTCAGATGACCATCTTAGGCATGACATGCATTCGGGACGAGGGCCCCTACCTTGTCGAGTGGTTGAGCCACCATCTCGCGGCCGGTTTCGATCATATGCTTGTGTTATCACATGATTGCACCGACGGGAGCGATCAACTTCTTGATATGCTCAGTGTCGACCCCAGAATCACGCATATGCCTTTTGAACCAGCAGGTCCAAAGACCGTTCAGTGGCAAGCTTTGGAGCGTATTAAATCGCATGAGCTTTATCGAAACGCTGATTGGGCATTATTTTTTGACTGCGACGAGTTTCTATGCTCTCCAAAGTCTGTATCGCACATTATCGATGATTTCTCAAAGCAAACGACATTCGACGCTCTGACATTGCCATGGCGGTTTTTCGGCGCCAACGGTCAGAAAAGACGCAAAGAGGGTCTCACACCCGAAAGGTTCAAACGCGCGGCGCCGTTTGACCTGCATTTCCCTCTCGCACATCTTTTTAAAACGCTTCACCGTCCCAGGTCATTCCGACAGCCTGGCGTTCACCGCCCCAGGCTGAAGAAAAACTCGGAAGCGATCTGGATGCATGCAAACGGTCAGATGTTACCAAGTTCTTTTGCCCAGAGTGATGCCGCAATTACTCTCTATGGAAGTATTTCTCATTCTCCCAAGCTCTGGTTAAATCACTATTCCCTGCGGTCTGTGGAGGAGTTTCTAATAAAGCGCGCAAGGGGCCTGCCCAATCATATGGCCCGTGAAATCGACCTGCAGTACTGGGTCGAACGTAATTGGAATACAGTGGAAGCTTGTGAGATTGACCATATGCTGCCAAGCACCAAGCGTTATTATGATACACTTTTGAAGTTGCCCGGGATAGAAGAGACGCATCAAGGATGCCTCAAAGCGCATAAAGAGCGTCATCGTGTTATTAACAACGACCTTGAAGCTCTGAGGCTGTCATTCAGACTGAATATGGTTCCTGAGAGCCGCCCTCCAACGCCCGAGGAGGCTAAGCACTTCATTCAAGCGCAGCTTAAGATATGAGCGAAAAGGTGAAAACTCTGGCTTTAAATCCAATCTAAATTAACCTTGGTAATTGGATATACCTCAGAAATACTCTTCCGCAATTTCTTAAATCTTGGCCTGAGAGCTTTAAATTTATGCTCATGCGTCTCTGCAACAGTAAGACGGATGGTATCGAAAAGCTTTTTCGCATGCATCGCCTCCAATATTTCAAGTTCCGCGCCCTCGATATCCATCTTTAGAAACGCAACTTCCAGTCCTTCTTTCTTCATATCTATCAGTCTATCTGTGAGCGAGATAAGCTCGACGTCAAAGCCTTGAGAAAGATCTTCATTAATATTCCTTCCCCCTGAAACTACGGTACTTTTGACAGATCCCCCCTTTGGATTTTGGTCAAAGTTCACCGCACGCATAAGCTTTGTTTGGCCTGCTTGAACACCCAACGCCGCGTTGTAGGTGAAGACGTTCGCCTTACCATCGAACCGCGTACTGAGTTTGTCATAGGCGTATGGATCAGGTTCAAAAGCGTGCACTTCTGCGCCCGTTTGCGCCAGTAGCATGGTGATATCACCAACGTTAGCGCCGCAGTCGAATACGATGTCGCCCGGCTTTAACATGGACAGGATACCCTGCATGAGACCCTTTGCATGCGCATTCCTGAGATTCCGAGCTGTGCGACGTTTTAACCTTTCCGCTTCCGCTGTCACATTTTCCTTTATCGTCATCCGTCGTGCTCCAACTAAACCTTTGATAGAACAGTGCTGTTCCTCTCGTGACTTTTATTGGTTCGGCGTACTTCATGCAGTCGTCTATGCCCCATAGAAATCTCTATACCATTCTACGAACTTCGCGATACCAACCGAGACCGGTGTTTTCGGCTTATGACCTGTAATCGCTTCCAGCAACTGTGTATCTGCCCAGGTTGCTGGAACATCGCCGGGCTGCATATCCAGAAAATTTCGCACAGCAACTTTTCCCAGCACTTGCTCGATTTCATCTATGAAATCAGTCAATTCAACGGGTTGAGAATTACCTATATTTACGATCCGATACGGGGCAACGGGTGACAAGCTATCCGATCTAGATAACTGGCGCTCTGGATAAGCATTGGCCAAGGCCATTAGGCCATCCACAAGATCATCTATATATGTAAAATCACGTTTCATTTTTCCGTGATTATATACATCAATTAGCTCGCCTTCCAAAATTGCTTTCGTGAACTTGAAAAGGGCCATGTCCGGTCGACCCCAGGGTCCGTAAACGGTAAAAAATCTAAACACGCTTATCGGAATATCATGCAGGTGTGAATAAGCGTGCGCCATTGCTTCCATAGATTTCTTTGTGGCTGCATAGAAAGACATTTGATGGTCGGAACGATCAAGTTCGCGATATGGCATTTGATCATTTGCACCATAAGCCGAAGAAGTAGATGCGAGTAAAACGTGTTTGGGCGGCCTGCTCTTCACCGCCTCTAACAGTTCGAAGGAGCCTATGACATTACTTTCCAAATAGGCACGAGGGTTTACTAGACTGTAACGCACTCCCGCTTGAGCGGCGAGATGGATAGCCATCTCAATCTCGCTTTGCTCAAATATTCTGCTCAGCAAACCTGGCTCTTCAACATATCCCATAATAAATTCAAATCGATTTGATGCCAGTAGAGGTGCTAGGCGGGCACGCTTTAGTGATACATCGTAGTAATCGGTCATGGCATCGACGCCGATGACGTGCCACCCATCTGCAATAAGGCGGTGACAGCAGGCTGCGCCAATAAATCCAGCTGCTCCGGTTACAATTGCCTGTTTCATCGGTGATATCTAAACCTAGTGACGTTATCGGTTTCTATCTTTACGTATCAACATATAGACCATGCCGCATCGCTCGCCGCTGCAAATCTCCTGCAATGTTCATATCATTGCTGTGATAAGTTATAGCGTCTTCAAGCGAGTTGAAGCGGCTGCTTGAGTGTCTCAAGATACTATCCACTTTTTTGACGAGACCATAGATCTTCAGTTGGCGCACCCCATGATAATGTACGATGCGAGTAGCTTCATCTGCATCCCGTGTTGAACAGTTCCAAGCTGAATCGATGCTTCGAAAAGCGGGGCTGTTTGGGAGCGCTAGGCTAGTGGCCAATGAGATGGTGTCGAGCCACGGTCTTCTTTTGATAATAGCTTCGTTGGCATCAATCTTCTTTGCGCAATTATACCATTGGCGGCCGAAGTGATCTGTCCCTTTGGAGGGTGTTTGAAACATCACGAAGCCAGCGTTGTATAAAGGGTAAGAAACGCCGCCATCCCTCATCCTAATTTTATACCCTGAGATCTGCGCGTCGAACGTTTCAAAAAGTGCCGCCCAGTCTTTATCGCGCGTGCTCCAGGCGTTAGTGGTATCTAAGCAAACACATACTCTGCCCTCTACCGTTTCAGACAAAAAGCTCGAAGGACGCGTCATTATCATATCGGTATCTAAAAAGACAGCCCAGTCGCCAGCTTCTATTTCACGCGCTGCGATAAGCTTATTGCCAGCGGGATACCCATCTTTGAAATCGTTCTCTAGCTCGCAAAGCTCAACTTCGTTCTCTTTGAGGAATGTTATCGTTTCCTGGTGTAGACGCGCAACTCGATCAGCTCGACAGAATGCAATCAACTTTAATTCGTCCAAGCAATTGACCAAGAGCGAGGACACGAGCAAATGGCACTGGAGCTCAAGCGGCCCGGGCTCAACCATAAAGAAAACTGTGACAGGCTTATGATCTTCAAGTTTTTGCAATCGATACCGATCAACTAACTGAAGATCTGATAGAGTTTTTTCAGTTGTCGTCTTTAAACTAAATATCGCCGCATTTTGATGATCCGGCTTAAGTTCGGTCTCGCCTTCTTCCGACACCTTTATGATTGTACCGGTTGATGGTTTCGTCAATGAAGCATCTTGGAAAAGATACTTCGCGGGGTCGCCGCGATCCCTTTGATAGAGCTCAGGGACGGAAATTTTCATAGTATTTGGCTGAAGCCCAATGTCCCGAAAGAACCTGGCCAAGAATTCATGTGGATCAGTTACCGCTAAATCGTATGACCGATAGAGCACTCGGGTATGCGGTAGTTCATTTCTTATTCTCTTCGCCAACTCGGAAAATAAGAAATCTTCTAATGTGCAGCGTGACACAAATTCCTCGAACTCACCATCAACCGAACCATCGATTATATTTCCCGCCCAGCATTTCTTCATGAAGTCAGAGAGGTTTTGATGATAGAAATGAAGCGACAGGTCTTCGCCTTCGAAGCCAGATACGAGACGTTTGATAATACATTCAGCGTTTGGAAAAAAGTCCCTCTGATACCCCCCTTTGCCTTCAGAGGTGCCAGGATGATATCCCAGAGAATTTACTAACGGAATGAGAAGCGTTTTTCCCATCTCTTCTTTGGTGCGTTCTAATAAGTCAAGGTTTGTGTCTCTCATCACCGTTTCTGGTATGGTGTCCTTTGACGCAGATTGCTCCAACTCGTGGATGAGATTTCCATACTTTTGATTTATATGTTTGAACTGGGTATTTGCATGAACGATCCCAGCGTTGCGCAGCCGACGTATGTTCCCAGCTATGTTCTGATAAATGAGACTATCATAAAATTCGTTAGTCCCCAGGTGAACTTCAACGCGCATTTATATTACTCGTAACCCTTTAGCTTTGGTTTGGACGATGGCTGCAATCAATTGTGACTACTTCTCTTAGAATGGTTTCTTCAGTTTTCGTTCAAACACTAGGGACCCTTGCTCCACTCGCTGCGGATCTTCGTTAAACCCCATCTCAAGTAGGACAGTGGAATACCGAGTGCGCACAATTTCCATCATGTCGGGATCGAAGAACGGTATTAAAATGCGCTTCACTGTAGACAGGTTAATGGAGTTCATGTGGTTTTCATGAAGCGAGTTTATGTCGCTCACACGAAGAACATCGGGCCTGAAGTCTTTTAGATATGCATCTAAGCCACGCGCTTGCTTTTCATCATTTTTAAAAACCAGGTCACCGGCCACATGTTTTAAGGTCGCACCATGCTGCATCTCATTTTCCTCTGCAATCTCCCTGGCGAGTGCCACCAGGTGATCTCGCGTGTCATGCATCATAAAGGAGATCTGCGGCATCTCCTTTGCGGCTTTCAAACATACAAAGCCGATACCCGCACCGATATCCAGAACTCTGCGACAGTTTGAAAGGTAGGTTTCAATGTGCCGTGCATTGCGACGATCAAATCGGCCTGAACTTACCGCGTTCAAAGCAAGGGGTGCAAATACCCTTGGGTCAGCAGGCAATTTAATACCATGGTTCTCCACCCAATCAAATTCTACGTCTTCAGTTAAATCTGGCGTCTCTTGGTAGATGAGGGCAGGACCGCTTGCTATTTCAACAGATGCATGTCGCCTTTCCTCTTTCGGCCTTGCCGCATTTTGCTTTTCAACCTTGCTCATCAGTGCAGCGATTTTAGCAGGGTCACGAACCTTGGGGGGTTTGGCCGTGATTTCTGTAATGGGAATTTTTGAAGCTTCAATCAAATCCTGCTTAAACGCTTCATAATCGTCTGTCGATTTATATTCCTGCAATTTTGCTTCCACTCGAGAAACTGCTGTCTCATGTAGTCGTTTTAGTTCTGGATCATCAAGCAGGGCCTTCATGACTTTTGCCCGTTTCTCCGAATGGCGCAGAATATTTCTATCTTCGACTTCATTCCGATCTTGAAGTGACCAATAATCGGCGTTGTATTTGTCTTTTTTATGATTGACGTTACCGCGAAATTTGCGGACAGCATAACTATCGATCGACTTTACCGCATAATGATTCATTTGAACCCAATTATATCCAAGCGTGCGGCGTATAGAACGCCAACCGCGAAACTTGAAGTAATCTTCCATCGGTAAGCCAGAACCATTCAGCCATTTAATGCTCTGGGGAAAGTCTCCTTCCAGGTGTTTACTTTTTATGGCCGGCCGATGAATGCCGAGCTTCCAGTATTCGGGATCAAATTTGAAAAGTGTTTTCACACCCCAGCCTTTGTTCCACAGCGGCGGTGCCGCTTTTAAATATTGTTCCGTAACTGGTGCGCGCGACCAATCAGTCACACCGCTGGACCCAAAAATACGCCACGTCATGACGATGCCATTCGCCCCTCGCGCCACAACATCGTCGAGCATTCCGTCCAAATGCCCCGATGGGTGATTTATGCAGAGAAACTCGTCAGCATCGAACACGATAACCCAGTCCGCGGATCTTACCAGCGGTTCGTTCTGTGCGTGCTTAATCGCGGAAGGCTGCGGTTTAGCACCTTTAGGTATCGCATTAGGTCGATGATAGCCCAGTCCCAATTTCTCCAGGCGCTTGAGCATTTCGACGGTCCCGTCGCTACAATCGTTGGTGTACACCAAGATGTCAGTAAAGCCGATAGCGATATGATGCGCGAACCACTCAAGTAGATAAGGCGCCTCATCTTTCATCATGGACACAGCCATAACACGCCCATGTTTACTTGTATGGGCCTGCATTGGCATCAGGCTGTTATCTGTCGAAACTGTCACGTTCGCTGCTTAGGAGATGATACGAAATTTACACTTACAGGTTAGTGCATCAGAATGTTTTGATGTCCCGTCGTCGACGCTGTGCTCCATCAACAAGCAGCCTGCAAAAATATCATGCTTGGTCAAGACATGTTTTAGTTTCGTTTTGAACGAAGGTTGATTGGCTGCGATCTCAACGCTCATCGCGCCCTTCCGCCCGCATGGGGCGGCGAGATTGAGCTACCCCTCGGATCGGCGCTGAATCTGTTCTGGCAAGGCGTATCGGATTTAAGGCGGGATGCTTCATGCGTTCCCCATCGATCAACAGGTGCATCGGGTGCTCACGCCTCCGCTTATAAGGTGGCGAAACCTGATGCTTGAACGGGTACAGTACAATCATTTGACGACACTGCGCCTTATCTACTAACTCTGCACCAGAGACAGTTGCATCGTGAAAGACCCGAGATGACAGACGCACCGCTTTTCACTTTGACTGGATCTCGGCTTTTCACAGCTTGGCTGGCCTCACACCGGGTTTCGATCGCTTTCACGACGTATCAGGCGGGAAAGATGTTCTTGATCGGTCTGCAGCCCGACGGTTCGATGTCTGTTTTTGAACGTACCTTCGATCGCTGTATGGGGCTGGGCGTTGGTCGAGGCGCTGTTTGGATGTCTTCGCTGTATCAGCTTTGGCGATTTGAGAATTTTTTGGATCCCGGTGAGACGCAGGATGGCTATGATGGGACATTCGTGCCAGTCGCAGGGCATACGACGGGTGATGTTGATGTGCATGACATTCATGTGGGCGCTGATGGTCTGCCGCTTTTCGTCGTGACGCGCTTTAACTGTCTGGCAACCCTGTCAGAGGAAGGAAGCTTTAAGCCGGTCTGGCGCCCCCCATTTATTGATCGTTTGGCTGCCGAGGATCGTTGCCACCTCAATGGTATGGCCGCGGATGAGAGTGGTGCCCGATATGTCACATGCGTCAGCCGCAGTAATGTCGTCGAAGGATGGCGCGAGCATCGTCGCGATGGCGGCGTGATCTTGGATGTCGCAACGGGTGAAGCAGTCGCTACCGGTCTATCAATGCCTCATTCCCCGCGTCTTTACCGTGGGCGGCTTTGGGTTCTACAAACCGGTTTGGGCGAATTTGGGGAGGTTGACCCCCAAACCGGTGCTTTCAATTCGCTGTGCTTTCTGCCTGGTTTCGCCCGAGGTTTGTCGTTTATCGGCGACTACGCTGTCATCGGCTTGTCGCGCCCGAGAGAAAACAAAACGTTTGAAGGCCTGGTCTTGAACGAAAGACTGGAGCGAGAGAGGGTCGAGCCAAGATGTGCGATCTGTGTTGTGAACTTGAAGACCGGGGATGTTGAACACCGCTTGGATATGGAGGGCGTTGTTCAAGAATTATATGACGTGGCGCTGCTTGAAGGCATCACGCGTCCCAAAGCGCTGGGGTTCCGTAACGATGAGATACGGTTTTTCATTCGTCCTGATTTGAAAAATGGTTAGCGATCAAGCGCCGCAACAGATTTATCCCCCTGACGCAGCAGAAGCGTTCAACAAAGCGAATGCTGCGTTCAAGGTCGGTGATTTTGAGGTCGCTCTTGCCCACGCTGACATCGCGCTGAAGTCTATGCCGGACATGGTGATTGCGCTTTTGGTGCGCGCCCGGTGCCTAAGATCGCTCGCAAAGCCACAAGAGGCATTGGTCGCTTATCAAAAGGCGCTCTCACTTGATCCCGCTAATTTCAATGCCCACCTCGAAGCGGGTAATATTTATCGGCAGTTCGGGGATTTTGACGCAGCTGTCAAAAGCTACTCGCGTGCAAGTGAAAGCCGCCCAAGCGATCACCGGGGTGCTTTGGCGGCGGCAAAGCTCTTCGCCGCGAATAGGGAAACGGACGCTCAGGATCGTGAAGCGGCGTTTTATCATCGCGCTTTGGTCGTTGCCGGCCCCCGCCATTTGATTTCACGCAAGATACACGAGGATATGGGCGATGCTCGGCTCATGTCGGGGCGTGCGGGCCCGGCTTTGGAGGCATTTCGTCAGGCTTGGCTGATGCGTCAGCTTGGGCGACCCGACGGCACCGTTACTGACGAAGATGCCGCTTTGCTGATAAATATGGCGCGTTGCTATCTTCGGCTTGGCTTGGAACAGGATGCGCGAATAGCTTTGGAAAGGGCCGCGCGTGTCGAAAGCGCAGAGGCGCTCAGAGATGTTGCAACACTTTGCTATGAAGCGAATTTTTGGGAAGACGGGATCGCCGTGTTGCGGCGCGGTGCGCAACTTCATCCGCAAAATGTCGACGCGCATCTTGCGTTGTCAGACATGTTGTCCAGATGTTGGCAATTGGAAGATGCGCGGGCTGCTTTGGAAGAAGCACATCGGCTGACGCCGATCGCAGATGCGACACGGCATCAACTGCTGGCAAAGATCGCAAATAGTGCGGGCGATACCGATGCGGCGCTGTTTCATCAGCAGGGTCTGATCGACGCAGGCGTGCCGCACGCCAGCTCTGGTTTGGCAATGACCCTGCTTTACAGCGCCAAACATACCAGTGAGGAGATTGCGGCGCGGCACAGGGCACTGTTTGCGCCTTTGGGTGAAGGTGCGCGTCCGCGTGAGAGCTTTCCAAATAGCCGCGACGCGCACCGCCCTTTGCGCATCGGCATGGTGACGAGCGATTTGCATCGACAACATCCTGTCAATCTTTTCATGCAACCCGTGTTTAAACATTGGCCAGAAGAAGAGATGCCACTGACGATCTATTTTACCGGCAAAAGTTACGATGCGCAGACCCGCTTGGCGCGCGCGCGGGTTGGTCGATGGCGGGAAATTACGCATGAAGCATTGGCGCAGCAGGTTGCGTCGGACGGCATCGACATATTAATCGACCTCGCCGGTCACACGAGCTTTCAGTCAATGCGATGCTTCGCGCAACGACTGGCGCCGGTGCAGGTGACATATCTTGGATACCCAGGCTCCACAGGTGTTCCTTGCATCGATTGGATTTTGGCCGATGCCGAGGTGGCCCCCAAAGAGCATTCGGGGCAGTTCAGTGAGCGCATTAAACATCTGCCAAACGCTGTCTTTTGCTATGCGCCAGAAACGCATTATGAGGTGCCAGCGTTTCCCGATACACTCTGCGACCGGCCGCTTACCTTTGGATCATTCAACAATGTGCCCAAACTCACGCCGGAAACCATTGGTCTCTGGGCTCAGGTATTGCAAGCGGTGCCGGGCTCTCGTTTGATCTTAAAGGCGCCAAGTTTTCAGGATAAAAGCGTGGTTGCTCGCTATCAGCAGCTGTTTGGTGGCAACGGGATTGCCGCAGATCGTCTCAATTTTCGGGGACCGGTTGCGCTGGATCTTATGATGCAGGAGTATGCGGATGTGGATATCGGGCTAGACCCTCTGCATTACAATGGGGGCACGACTACCCTTCAGGCGATGTGGATGGGCGTGCCCGTGCTCACCATGACGGGTGACAAATTTGCCTCGAGGATGGGAACCAGTTTTATGAAAGCTGCAGATCTTGACCAATTTGTTGCGCGCGATGAGGCTGACTTTATTGCCAAAGCACGGGCAGCGGCTGAAGATCGCGCCGCTTTGTGGAACCTAAAGCGTGGACTGCGACAACATTTGCAAAACCTACCTGGCTGGAACGTTGACGTATTCACGACGAATTTCGAGAAAGCTTTGCGAGAAATATGGATCGACACGTGCTGCGCTGGGGGCTGACTGAGGTCATTGATATTCTGGGTGCTTTTGCATCAATTCGAAGCGCGTTAGGGTATCTCCGCCATATAGATTGAAAGAGGCATTGATTGGACAAAGACCCACCAGAAACAAAAAATCTGTCACCTGAGCAAGCTGGTCAGGGCGTTCTCGTCCGGGCTGCAAACGGCGATGTCATTCGCTATGATCAAAGCGGTCTTATCATGCGTCTGTCTGACAAGGTGATTGCAGATATCGCAGATCGACTAGATCAGATGAAGATCGGCGGCCAGTTGGAAGTGACCGCGCCATTGCGCGAAGTCAGTGATGCGCCAGAGGACGCTTTGCAAGATCACGACGTTTGGGATGTACAACGACGTAAAGACTGGTTGGTCTTTTCTGCGCGCCTTCCTGGCCGTCAGGGAGTGCGCCGCTTTCAGCGTCATATCGACGGCGGCGCCATTATCGCAGACGCACCCGGCCCGCTTTACGGTATCCTAGGCATAGGCGGCGCGCGTGCTGCGCATGCCTTCGAAGGCCCCGCCAGCTTTCCGCAGCATGTTTTAGCACCTGCAGACGATATCGGGTCGGTTGGATACGCGGGTATTGAGCGCGCGATAGAGACAGAAAAGCTAGAGCATACGCGTGATCTGACACATGAGGCCCTTGTTGCAGATACATTTCTTTCTTGGCAAATGGATAAATACGGCCCTTTGCCTTTATTTGTTGCACGCGTCGAGACGGATACATCTGCGAGCGCCGAACAACTTTCCCAGGGTGCAGCCTGTGAGAACCTTTTGATTGCTGCACGCAACCTTTCAAAGGCTGCCGGGGCGCTGAATAAAAAACCGAAGATCCTTGCGATATCGCTCTCCTTTAGTCTTGAGGATGTGATAAGCTCGGCCACTGAATATCGCGACGGTATGCTCGCATTGATGCGGCGCGTCGAAGACGGTCTAGCTGAATTGGGGATTGATCATCCGGTCTTCGTGACCCGATTTGAAAGCGGTACAAGCCAGATAACGGAGGCGCCCGTTATCGACGCGCAATGGGAGCTTAGCTGGAACAGCGGAGATCATCGTCTCGTATTTTCTGCCCCGAGCTACATGTTTGCGCATGATAACTATGATCGCCCAACACGAGATGCGCTGCAAGAAATGGCTGAGATGAGCGCGGCGGCGTTAACAGATCCACTCGACTGGCGGTGCCCAGTATTCCACCTTGCGGAATTTTCACGCGCCTCAGAAAAGCCGACGATCCGGGCAGTGGCGCAATCTACCGCTGATCTTACGCTGGACGTGTCAGACCCGATGGGTGCGGGACCGACCTGTGGTTTCTCGATTTTTGGCGCCACCAATGATGTCCAGATCACGTCTGTTGATATTGATCAGCGCGATGCGAAAACACTGTTGATTACGCTTGATAAAGCGCCGATTGGTGAGGATTTGAAGCTCGCTTATGCTTATGGTGCTCTGCCTCGGGAAAGCGTTTACGCTGCTAATTGTGGTTCGGTACGCGACACGTGGTCGATGACAAGCCAAACGGGTCGGTTGCTGCACCGTTGGGCGCTGCCCTGTCTGCTGCCGGTCCGAGAGGGAGGAGGCGTGGATGTTTGAAACCACGGCGAAGCTCCCAAAAACTGCGATGTTGCAACCTCCACGCGACGAATTTGCAGAGACCATTAAAGAGACCAACGCCGTGTGGTTTCACGCCGCGCCTGAGTGCTTTGCTTTTGAAGGTGAAACGAGCGATGTTGCTTCAAGCTGGCGGGCGCTTGATGCGATAAGCAAGGCCATCCCCACGAAGGCAAACAAATCAGGCATAAGGTATTCCAGCGCTGCAATAGCCTCGGGCGTGCAGTGCGTGAAAGGGGTTCACTGCGGCGTGGTCGCCCCGCAGATATGTGAAAATCCAAAGCACTTTACAGTCGCGGTGATATATCAACCCTCACAAGAGGGTGAAGCGCTCACACTTCTCAGTTTGAATGCGGGGCAACTCGGCAAATCGAAAAAGCAAAACTATCTGTTTCTCTCGGATGATGGTGGTCACTATACGGTCAAAGATACGCTGGGTGCCATCGGTATTGAGCAGCCGTGTTCCAGTTCTTCGCGTCACCCGCGCATGTTGATTGTGACTGTTCTTGGCGAAAGCCTTACTTTTCAAGAAAACAGGAACGAAATCAGCGGGGTCAAAGGGTCGCCTCCAAAACTGGCTGGTATGACGGATTTGTTTATCGGCTGTCGCAGTCACCGCAGCGGTCTGCAAAAAACGCTTGGCAGTTCGATCATTCTAGATGTGATTTTCTTTCCACAACAGACATTGCTGCAACCGCGCGTTCAGTTGGATCAGCAGCTTTACACTGCGTTACATCGGTATTTCCTGTGGAGCTACTAAGCGATGGCTTTCACCGCGAATAAAGCAGAAGGGGGGAATATCTGCGCCATTTGGGTCGATGATATGATCGACGTCTATACGTGGCGTGATACCTTCGGCATCGAAATTCAAACGCCGAACTTAGATCGATTTATGGCGAAAGCGGTTCGTTTCACGAATGCTTATGCCACCGTCCCGCTTTGCGCACCTTGTAGGGCTGAATTAACAACTGGCTTATCGCCCTTTCGTTCAGGCTTGGTCGACCTCAATCGTGTTTGGCGCGATATATTTCCACCTGAACGCGCCTGGGCCTATGATCTGCGCCGCGCAGGGTTCTACAATTTCACCACAGGTAAAGTCGATGCTAAATATCGGCCCATGCCGGAAGAGTATCGGCGCATGCTTTTTCACGAGGATGTTCCCGCATCTGATCGAGGGGATCGAAAGAAAGTAAAAGACTATCTTGGTCGGGGTCCCGGGATCAGAGGCGTGAACCACCCCGATGATAACGGCAGCCAAGATGACAAGTTCTATGATTTCCATGTCGCTCAAAACGCAATTGACTTTCTCAAGCGCGCTGATCCCTCTCGCCGTGCCCTCATTCAACTTGGCTTCAAGCACCCGCACTACAATTTAGACTGCCCTGATCGTTTTTATCAGCGGTATGATCCCGCGGAAATCAAATGGCCGTCAATCGCCGCTGAAGAAGACTACTACGGTCCTCAACCTGGCTTTGCCGTATATGAGGCAGCTTACATCGCCAACGGCCGATGGACACCCGAGAAGGCCGGAGATAACGGCTGGCGGCAAGTCGTTCGAGCATATTTTGCCGCAATCTCTCACGTAGATCATGAAATTGGGCGTTTCCTGACAGCGCTTGAAAGCTCACCTTTGGGGGAAAATACCACCGTTATTTTTCTGTCCGATAATGGGTTTAACCTGGGCAATCACGATAGCTTTCACAAAATGAGTCAGTGGGATAGCGCAGCGCATATCCCCTTGGCAATTTGGCATGCTAGCATGGAACGCGGTCAAGAAATCGATCTTCCAGTGTCGTTACACAACGTGCCCAAGACGATTATGCAGCTCGCCGGTTTGCCGCCCAGGCATGATTGGACCAGTGGCCAAAGTTTGCTTCCGCTGATCGACACAAGCTTTGGCGTGTTTGACAAAAGTAAATCCCCAGTGACCAGCGTATTCGGCACGCTTTCAGTGAGGCCGTCAATTCAAGCCTACAAGCATTTGCGGTACTTTCGCTATCCAAATGGCGAAGAGCATGTTTATGACATTGAAAAAGATCCGGGTGAAACGACAAATCTGATCGATACGGCGCCCATGGATTTTTTGCGTGCTGAGTTAGTGCAAGGCGCACTCGAGTTGGGTTTAGATCTTCGCGGATTTGAAAATCCCGGGAAAGGGGTCAATGCGATGATGGCCGTCGATGGCAGCGTCGTTTTGGCTGGTGGTGGTGGCGATAACAATTATTGGGCATATGGTGACGATGCCGAGAAAGTATACGAAGAAAAAGACGGCGGCACGGATACGCTTTGGTATCTTGGAGGGCCGGATGATTACATCCTCAGATGTCCTCCGAATGTCGAGAAAATCCGCATCGCAACTGTGGTAGCTCGTGAAGAAAGCGGTGCGACTGAAGAGCGGACGCTGAAAATTGTGGCTCACCCAGACAGTCCGATTGAATTTGAAACGTCAGAGCGCGTACTTGTTGATGTTGTCGGCTCTCAGGGTGACGATGTTATGCTGGGTCCCAAATATGGGGGGGCAACATTTCATGGCGGCGCCGGCGATGACATGCTTGCGGCGACAGCCATTTTGGCCAACAGCCGCCATTTTTTTTACGGCGAGGCAGGTAACGATACCTTGCTGGGTGGGTCGGGCAGCGATCTGCTGGATGGTGGGACCGGGAATGATCAAATCCACGGAAGACGCGGCAATAATCGTCTGTATGGTGGGCATGGCAACGATACCATCCGCGACGGCGACGGTACTTCTTTTGTCGACACTGGGCCTGGGCGCAACCTGGTCAGTTTAAGCCAAGGTGACGATGAAGTCTTGGTTGGGACGGGGCACAACAACATCGAACCTGGCCTTGGGGCGGTTACCTTTCGCTTCGCTTACGGTGGGGTGACGGTAATCACCCGATGGGATGCCGGGCACACTTATGATTTTTCCTCATGGCCAACTATCCCAGTGATTGAACGGTTCTATGATAAAGTCGTTCGTTTTCGTGCTGGTGTGTCGATCATCGAGTTGCATGAGTGTGATCCAACGGCGGACTTGCGCAGACAAATCACATTCCCAAAATCAGCGTGACGCTGTTGCGCCGCTCGAACTGATCTGACAATTTGGCGATGAGATAGCGGAGCGCGATCAGAGGAAGCAATGGGCAGTGGAAAAGCCGGATTAGCTGCGCTTACAATGGTTCACGAGGAAGACTTCTTTCTCGAGCGCTGGGTAAAACACTGGCGTCGGCACATTCCCGCAAAACACATCTACATTATCAACCATGGCGATAGTCCCGCTGTTTCCCGGATAGCGAGAGAATGTACGATCATCCGTCTTCCCTATGATCAAACAAAAAAATCGGTGAACCAAAGGCGCTGGCAAATCCTCTCATTGCATGCGTCAGCACTCACGAGCTATTTCGACTGGGTTATCTGCAATGACGTGGATGAGATCGTCTTGCTGGATCCTAAGATCAAGCAGTCTTTGCCTGAATACCTGGCGAAAATCGCAGAGCGAGAGCATGTGCCGCCAGCGATCACGCCCTTCGCTATTGAAATGGTTCATGTGCCAGAAATAGAAGCTGATGCGCTGACACCGGAAGATCCGATACTTGGCAAAAGACGATGTTACAGGCTGAATTCGAACTATGCAAAGCCCTGCATCCTTGGCCGTCCTATGGAGTTCAAAGCGGGTGGACACGGCGGAAATCATAAAGAGATTTACGTTGATCCACACCTTTACAACTTCCATCTGCGGTTCATCGATTTCGAATACTCAATGTCGCGCTTTGCAAAGAGCCTGGAAAGGCGGCTGGCCGGAAAAACGGAGGAAGAAGTGAAGTCCATGAAAAAAGGAGGGTGGGCCTGGGTCTCTGTTGAAAAGACATTTCGTTCGTTGTCCAAGCAACTCCCAATAAAAGAGACGATTGATCACCCCGATTTCCGTCGCAAGATGCTGGAAGAACGTATTTTGCGTCCTCCGTTTACTTTGATGGGCGGGGGCAGGCCCAAGGGTAACTACCGTCTCCCTGAAAGGTTCAATGGGATCATATGAATTGTCTAACTTTACGCCCATCGTTTTTACAGGCTAGCTGCTGATGTCACTGACGCTCTACTTTATTGCTGAACCACCGAACTATCAGTTTATGGCTTGTCATTTGGCGGCGTCCATTCGCATGCATATGCCGCGCGACATTGTGCTCATCGGCTATTGCCCAGAACAAAAAAGGTCTGAAGTTGACCCCAACGTGGAGGAAACGCTGCGGCGTCTGCGGTGTGAGATCCGTACCTTTCAACTTGGGGATCAGTTTGAGACGCCTTATCCGCAGGGAAATAAACTGCTTGCGGCACTTGAACCGAAAGAAACTGATTTCTCTGCTTTTTTGGATACGGACATGCTCTTTGTTCAGGATTGCGTACCGGAAGAGTTTGTTGCACCGGGGCGCATTGGAGTTGTCCCTTCAACTTCGATGAGATGGTCAGGTCAGGAGGTTTGGGACCAAGTTTACGCTGCGTTTGACCTTCCCTTGCCTTTGGAACGCATCAGAATGACGCGGGATAAGCGTCAACCCGTCGTGCCCTACTTCAATGCTGGTTTGGTTGTGATCGATGAGCGCATTCGCGATGAAACCGGCAGAAATTTCGCAGAAGTTTGGCTGGAAACTGCTCAGCGGTTGGATGCGCTTCCTGAGATGCCGGGTAAAAGGCCATATTTAGATCAGATTTCATTGCCGCTCGCCATTCTGAGGTCGGGGTCGAGTTGGAATATCCTTCATGAAAGGTACAACTTCAGCATCGGTGGTATCATGCGCGGCAAACGGATTGATCCGGTGCGCGATGATGTGACGTTGCTGCACTATCGCAAGGGTGCTGTGCTTAGGGAATCTGGCTTAAATGTACATGCACGTGAAGCGCTTGCAACGCAGGCGGGCACCCGCCGCGTTAATTGGGTTTTCATGAACAGCAAGCCATCAAAGGAAGGCGACCCGCAATCAGAAGAACCGTCAACGCCTGAAAATACGCCTCAACTTGATAATAAAGTCGCTGATGCTGCTGCGGAAAAACCTGTGCCGGATCAATCAAAAGCTATGGCTGCTGCTGTAACTTTTGATGAAGGAAACCATGACACTTTGGAAAGATGGTTGGCACAGAATGAGGTGATCTGCGGCAGAGAAAATATTTTCATCCTGTCAAAGGAGGTGGAGAAACTTACAGCGAAGTTTGGAGATGACCTTAACCTTGTGGCTCTACCCGAAACGGCAACAGCACCTGATGCACAACAAAAGTGGCAAGGTCTGTCTCATTTTGTGAGCGGTCTTACCTTTTACTATAACTGGGTCATTTGCACACGTCCGAGTGAAACCCTTGTCAGCCTGGATGAGGATAGCGCTGATATTTTGGCCCAACTTAGGCATTGGTCACGCGCGCAATCGCCACCTCGTTTTCTGGTGCCTATGCCTTTTTCGCTGAGGCGCACGGCAGATGGAGGCACACATTTGATCAGCGATTTCAAGCGCGCTCGCCCTTGCATTGTGAGGGGGCGCTTGGGGTATGTGCGCGATGGTTCGGGCGCAACCCCCCGCCATGTGTCACTTGATAAAGACATTGCATTGATCGATCTCGATAAGTCGGATGAGGCGGTCGCCTCCACACAGTCTTTAGAGGCATTTGATGTCATGTTAGTTTGGCAAAGTCTTAGGAAGGCGCGCAAAAATGATACTGATGGGTCGTGGTTTTTCGACGATAGTGAGCCTTTACCGCCTTTTAAAATTCCCGATAGCCTTGCTGAGAATTTGCAAATTCAAGAACATATTTAACGTATCAAAGGTACTTTGACGTATATTTTACGCTCAAAATCAGACCGCACTCAAATTCACCAGGGTTGGGCTGCGGTGATCTAGATAGCAACGCTTTATCCTTTGGGCATACGACCTTTGCTTAGGTTGAAAGAAGCGCGATCTTTTCACTGGAACTGTCGGTCTTGAACCGGATACACACCATTGTCTCTTGCCTGCTCGCCCAACAGCTTTTGTTGGCCCGCGCTAACTTGGCTTAGACCAGCTGTATCAGGTTTAAGGCGGCCGCTGTGGCGACTGAAGTCCCTTCTCCGCAGTGCTCAAGCGGCATTGGCTGGCGCCTGCGCGGGAAGCGGTGCACCTTCTGCTTGAAACTTGCGGATCGTGTCAGAGAGTTTTGCCTCGCTTTGAGAGAGCGTTGCCATCACATCATCGTTGCTGCTTGCAAGCGTGGCGTTTTGCTGTGCGCTTTTGTCGAGGCTTGAAATCGCCTGCACCAAACGAGAGATTTCTTTCGATTGATCTTCGCCTGCTTTCCCGACGCTACCGATGAGTTCTAGAATTTCGCGCATCGATACCTCAATCTGTTCAATGGCTGTGCCCGTCATGCGTACTTTGGTTGAGCCATTTTTGACCGTCTCGATATTGTTGGAGATCAAAGCCCCGATTTGCTGCGATGCCGAGGAGGAACGCTCTGCAAGGGTGCGTACTTCGGATGCAACAACTGCGAAACCTTTGCCAGACTCGCCAGCGCGCGCCGCCTCCACCGATGCGTTGAGTGCCAATAGATTGGTCTGAAAGGCGATGTCATCAATGGTGGCGACAATCTTGCCCATCTCTTTCGACGTATTTTCAACGCTTTCAATCTGTTCCACGGCATCTTCCGCGATCTGATGGCTCGAACTGGTTTGACTGCCCACCTCCTGCAACAGCGATTGGCAATGCTGAAGCTGGACGGAGTTCTGCTTGACGGTGGAGGACAGGACGTCAGCCATACCTGCAGAATCAGCAATCGTTCTGGCCTGGTCTTCGGATCTTCGTTTCAAGTCGGCCACGCCGCCGCGCATTTGCTGCGAGGCAGAGCGCAGAAGGCTCGTCTCGTTCTGAATGTCGCGAAAAGCGCCAGAGAGAGCGCCCATCGATGTATTCATCGCCGTGCTGATCTCATCGAAAGTCCCATTGTAATGTGTTCCCATCTGCTTGGTTAGGTTGCCCTCCGCCAGGGCGTACATGATCGTCCGAATGTCCTGCAAAGCTTGGTCGGACATGTCTGAGATTTTGTTAAGTCCTTCGGCAACCTCACGCCATACACCGGTCTTTTCGCCAACATCGACGCGTTTTGAAAAATCACCCGCAGCGCAGGCTGCAACAATCTTTTTGATTTCCGCCACCGCCTCATCTTGCTCCGCCGCCTGGGCGCGCTGTTTTTCAAAGGCAGCCTCATCTCGGGCGCGCTGCTCTGAAACGACCGTTTCGACCACGCCCAGGATTTCGTTGATGCCCTTCCCAAGGATCAAAGACGCCCCGCTCAGATCCCGCAGTCTTATGCTCAGTGTTGGGGAAAAGTTGCCCTTTGATGCTTGCTCGACCAGGCGTTGCACCCCCGCGATGGAGCTGCTCTCCAATTCTTCTTGAAGGCGCCTTTGTTCCGCCTGAGCTTGCTCGGAGACTTGAAATGACAAAAGCGCTTCAGTGATTTTGCGCAAGTCTGACTGCGGTACCTGAATGACATCTGAATCTATGTCTCCCTCTGCGAGGGCCGCCACGCGATCCGAGGTAAGCTTGAGAGCTTTTCGCGTGTTGATAACCAGATAGATTGAGAAAGAGCCAAGTAATAAAGTGATGATGCCAAACTTTGAAATTAGAAGCGTAAGTGCTTGCTGTGAATTGTTTTGCGCTTCTTCCATGAAGCTCGATATTTCTGCCGCTCCTTGATCCTCAAGCGTCTTAAGCGTGTTAATTTTCGCCGTGGCGGTGGCAAACCAAGCCTCTGGTTGAATTTGTGCGACACCGGTTGGCGCATTTGCGCGCACGATATCCCTGATGCGCGCGACATCGCGGTGTGCGTTTGAGGCGCGAATGTTCCTGACTTGTTGCGACAGATCGGGCGTCGCGAGCGCTTCATACAGGTCAAACAACCCATCTTGTTCCAACACTAAGTTGAGAAATTGCGTGCGCACGGCATCTGGGATGGCCCCACCGCTTGCCGCCGCAAGGGTGAAGCCATTCGCGCCCGCCGACCGCTCCAATCCCGAAAGATCTTTGGCACTCATCAGGATGGAGTGTCTTTGCAAGGCGCTCGCGGCTTTGGCGAAGGTGATCTGCTCGCTCATTTCCACGACAAGATTGATGCCAGCCTGGTTCAGTGCAGTCAGTGCACCAGTGGCGTCGGGGATGGAGATCGACAAACTGTCAACCTGCGCACGTAAGCCAGACAGTGTGGTGGCCTGCCTTACCATGGTTTCGATTTGTTCGCGCAGTATCGGCGGCATGTTCAGAGAGAGTACCTCGCTGACATCTTCTTGAAATTCAGCGATGGCACCATCGCTCAAACGGCGTTGGCTCGCCAAGGTATCGATAAATGCACGACCTTCACTCGCGAGGTAGCCGGAGCTCGCGCCGCGCTCTTTCTGTAGTTCATGGATCAACCACCCAATGGAACTGCTGAGTTGGGTTATTTTTCTATCGTCCGCCAGATCTCTTTTGGTTTTGAGGTTGTCAGCAAGTTGAAACCCAAAAAAGACGAAGGCAGCGATGAACCCGGTCAGTGCCAGAATAATCATTGCGCCGCTGACCGATAGGCGTTGCAAAAAACCCAACATACAGAAAGCCTCAACAGTTGTTTTCTGTATCGCAGATACCGGCGGAACCCTAACGGAGACCTAATGGATGCGTTCAAGTTTTCTGATCGAGGGTGTTAGGCTGTTTTCTTAAGCGCCGTTAACGAAAAAAGGCGCGTCACCACAGGTGCCGCGCCTCTTCAGTGTGTTGAGAACTTACGCAGCTATATCGAAACGGTCAGCGTTCATAACCTTGGTCCAGGCGTTGATGAAATCGCTTATGAACTTCTCTGTCGCATCCGCGCTGCCGTAGACCTCAGCGATCGCGCGCAACTGCGAATTGGAGCCAAAAATCAGATCAGCGCGCGTGCCGGTCCATTTTACGTCACCTGACACGCGATCACGCCCCTCAAAGATCTCTGCGCTTTCATCAATTGGTGTCCAGTCAAACTGCATGTCGAGCAGGTTGACAAAGAAATCATTGCTCAACGTTCCCGGCGCTTCGGTCCAGACGCCGTGCTGCGCACCGCCATAATTGATGTCTAACATGCGCAGCCCGCCCAACAGCACCGTCATCTCGGGTGCCGTGAGACTTAACAATTGTGCGCGATCCACGAGCAATTTCTCGGTAGGCACGGAAAAATCGACCTTCAGGTAGTTGCGAAAGCCATCGGCTTGAGGCTCCAGCACGTCAAAACTGTCTGCGTCCGTTTGGGCGTCGCTGGCATCCATTCGGCCGGGTGTGAAAGGCACCTCAACCGAATGGCCGGCAGATTGCGCAGCCTGCTCAATCCCAAAACCGCCGGCTAAGACGATCAGATCAGCAAGTGAGATCTTCTTGCCGCCCTGCGCAGTGGCTTCGAAAGTGGTTTTCACCATTTCGAGTGCGGCAAGTACCTTGGCAAGTTTGGCAGGCTCGTTCACTTCCCAGTCTTTTTGAGGTGCCAACCTGATGCGTGCGCCATTTGCACCACCGCGCTTATCTGATCTGCGGAAAGTAGATGCAGATGCCCACGCGACTGAGACCAGTTCAGAGATAGATAGATCCGCTGCGCCGATCAGTTTTTTCAGCTTCACGACATCATCTGTGTCGACCAGCGGATGATCCACCGCTGGGATAGGGTCTTGCCAGATTAAATCCTCGTCTGGCACTTCCTTTCCCATATAGCGTGCTTTCGGTCCCATGTCGCGGTGCGTCAGCTTGAACCATGCACGTGCATATGCGTCCGCGAAAACCTCGGGGTTGGCATGGAAGTGTTGCGAAATGCGTAGATAATCCGGATCAACCTTCAAGGCGATATCAGCCGTTGTCATCATCGGTGCATGTGTGCGGGCCGGATTGTGCGCGTCTGGTACAGCGTCGGCCATGGCACCGTTCGCCGGCTTCCACTGATGCGCGCCTGCAGGGCTTTTCGTCAGCTCCCAGTCATTATTCAGCAGCGTGTCAAAATACGACATGTCCCATTGGGTGGGCGTTGCCGTCCAAGCGCCTTCGATGCCAGAGGTGGTCGTATGCTCGCCTTTGCCGGTGCCAAATTCATTGTGCCAACCTAAGCCCATCTGATGGATCGCCGCCCCCTCGGGTTCTGCGCCCACAAGATTGGGATCGCCTGCACCATGTGCTTTGCCAAAAGTGTGACCGCCCGCCACCAGCGCAACCGTCTCTTCATCGTTCATTGCCATGCGTGCAAAGGTATCTCTGATGTCATAGGCAGAGGCTTGCGGATCCGGATTGCCGTCGGGCCCTTCAGGATTCACGTAAATTAACCCCATTTGCACGGCCGCCAGCGGCTTTTCTAACTCCCGCTCGCCGGAGTAACGACTATTCGACGTGTCCGACGTGGCCAGCCATTCCTCTTCCGATCCCCAGTAGATGTCCTCTTCTGGTTCGAACATGTCAGGCCGCCCACCTGCGAAACCAAAACATTCGAAGCCCATCGTCTCCATCGCAACGTTACCGGTGAGCACGAAAAGATCAGACCAGGAAATCTTATTTCCGTATTTCTGCTTGATCGGCCAAAGCAGGCGACGTGCCTTGTCCAGATTGCCGTTATCAGGCCAGGAGTTCAGCGGCGCAAATCTTTGCATGCCTGATCCGGCGCCACCGCGCCCGTCACCGGTACGATAGGTGCCTGCAGCGTGCCAGGCCATACGTACGAACATGGGTCCATAATGCCCATAATCAGCTGGCCACCATTCCTGGCTGTCCGTCATCAGCGCAGCAAGATCAGCTTTCAACGCATCAAGATCCAGCGATTTGAAGGCTTCTGCGTAACTAAACTCAGGGGCGAGAGGGCTTGAGACAGAGGCATTTTGATGCAGGATTTTCAGGTTTAGCTGGTTCGGCCACCAGTCTTTATTTGTCCGTGCATCATGCGTCACATGTTTCGTGGTGACATGCATTACCGGGCACTTACCACCCGAGCCGTAATCATTTCCGTCCATGGGTCTCTCCTGTGTTGGAATGAATTAAAGTAATTATAGGTCTTGGATTTGATAATTTAATTTTGATTTTCTGATTGCCGGGATAAATTTTTCTTATGGATAAATTCACACTCAAACAGCTCAGATATTTTGCTGAACTCGCCCAAGAAGGTCACTTTGGAAGAGCCGCCGCGCGCTGCGCAATCTCGCAACCCGCGTTGTCCATCCAGATCAAAGAGCTTGAGCTAACACTTGGGCAGGCGCTCTTTGAACGAAGCGCACGCCAGGTGCGGCTAACCACTTTCGGTGACGCGTTCCTCCGACGGGCCCAACGCATTTTGCACGCGATAGATGAACTCGACGAATTTGCACGCTCTGCGCAAGATCCACTCGCGGGACCGTTACGATTGGGTGTCATCCCAACGATAGCGCCCTATCTTCTTCCCAAGCTCATTACGCAACTCGGCAAGTCTTATCCTGCGATGGACTTGCAGGTACGCGAAACACTGACGCCGCGACTTGTCAAAGAATTGCTTCAAGCAAAGCTTGACCTTGCCATTGTTGCTTTGCCTGTTGACGAACCATCGCTCGTGGAAACCCAGCTATTTTTTGAGCCGTTGTTACTTGTTCGGCCTGAGGCGGACGCACAGGAGCCCATCCCAGCGGTGGGCGCACTGCGTGAAGCCCGCTTGCTGTTGTTAGAGGAGGGGCACTGTCTGCGCGACCAAACGGTTGCCTTCTGCGGTGGGAGTTCGGCAACCGCCAGCGATGGCTTGGATGGAAGCTCTTTATCAACCTTGGTTCAGATGGTGGGTGCTGGCATGGGCGTCACGCTTATCCCCGAGATGGCGCGTGAAGTTGAATCGCGTTTGGGGAGGGTATCATGTGCAACCCTGGCCGAGCCGACACTGGGTCGCACCGTCGGCATGATCTGGCGACGTTCTAGCCCGCTGGGCAGCGCATTTGATCAAGTAGCCGCCGTCGTTCGCACCGTCGGCCTGTCGATCAGCATGCAAAAGCGTCATTAATCTGGTCGTAAGACCTTGATGCCTAGAAGGCGGCGATCCGCATTTTGCGGACCCATTCAGCTAGGGAATGCGCCAATGTCTTCAGATGCCGCCAGCGCCAAGCGGATACACCCGCTGCGCAGTCTGTTCTTTAAATGCACTTTCATGGTCGCGCTCTGCGTATTGACCGTTGTTGCCGCAATTGAGTGGCGCAATGACTTAAAAACCCGCGCGACGATTGACGCGGCTATTCTTGAACGAGGGCAAGAAGTAACGCGCTTGCTGGCCACGCAGATTGGTGGCCTCGTCCGTGCCAACAACCGCGCGGCAATAGAAGAGCTGGGGCGCCGTTTTATACAGACTGCGCACGTTGATACCCTGGGTGCGGTTATCGTTGATGCAAACGGCGCAGTTGTGTTCAGTTCGGACCCAACGGGCCTCAGGCTTGATGTGTCGCAAGTGAACCGCACCGCGCAAGGCGTTTTGGCTTCGGGCACAGCAACCATGTCTGATAACGGCCAAACCTTCGGCTTTCCTATATTTTCTGGAAACAGTAACCGGGTAGAGGGCGCGGTTGTCACCAGTTGGACGAATGCGAATAAAATCGCGGCGCATAATGCTCAACAAGGTGTGACTTTTGTTATTGGAACAGCGGTTTTTCTGGTCGCGCTTCTGGTTTCTGGTGTTTTTCTATTCTTGCGCATGTCGCGCCCCCTGACGCGTTTGACGCGCGCGATGGATCGTGTTGCATCGGAAGAATATGACATCGCGGTTCCCTATATTTCCCGCTCTGATGAGATTGGGCAGATGGCAACGCGGCTGGATGATTTTCGCGAGAAGCTATCGGGGGTAAAAGACGCCCAGGTGGAGACGGCCTTTAAGAGCGCAGCTTTCATTGGGTCTTCAGCAGCACTGATGATCCTTGATCGGCACGCCAAGGTTTTGTTTGTTAATCCAGCTTGCGTCGCCTTATTTGAAGCGCTCGGCGACGACGTAACGCGTTCATGGCCGGGCGTGACAGCCAACAGTTTGGTCGGGGCGGATATTTCCCAGCTACAACAAGTGCGCCAAGTCGTGGACCGGCTTACCTCGATGCGCGCAAAGTCAGCGGGCGCGGCTGACAACCTATTGGTGACATCAAAATTTGGCGACAAAATCATCCGCATCAAAGTGAACCCTGTTTTTGATGCAGAGGGCATGATGTTCGGATCCGCTATCGAATGGGCTGATGAGACCATTGCCCAGCGCGATGCGACCTTGATTGAAGCGATCAATGCCAGCCAGATCAGTTTGGAGTTTGCGCCTTCCGGAGAGGTTGTGGCGGCCAACGAGAGGTTCCTGTCGACCATCAATGGGCGCTTGGAACACATCCGGAATTGTTCACTGTCTCAGATGTTTGCAGAAAACTTGCAAGGGGATGCGACCGGGGCTGCGTTTGCGCAGCAAGTGCTGGCGAACCAAATGCCCCGCGGCCGCTACAAAGCCTACAGCGCACATGCCGATAGAACCTTTATATTCGACGGCAGTTTTGCTGTGGTTTTTGATACAGATAAGCAGCCTGAACGGGTGATCTTTTTGGGTACCGATGTCACCGATCAGGAAAAAGTCATTCAGGAGGCAAAGCAAGCCCGAGAAACACTAGCCAAAGAGCAGGGGCGCGTTGTGAGCCTGCTGGGAACGGCGCTCAATCGGCTTGCTGACGGCGATTTGCAGGCGGATATTCATGAAAAGATGCCCTTGGATTATGAACAGCTTCGCTCTGACTTTAACGCAACGGTGGAGTCTTTGCGTGGCGCGATCGCCTCAGTGATGCACAACTCAGATTCAATTCGCAATGAAACCGCTGAAATCACCTCTGCGGCCGACGATCTGTCCAGGCGGACAGAAAAGCAAGCTGCGACGCTTGAGGAAACGGCCGCAGCGCTCGACGAACTTACAGTCTCGGTCCGTTCTGCCGCGGAAGGCGCTGACGATGCGAGCAAAATGTCTGCCGAAGCGCAGAAAAATGCAGAGCAGGGCGGAGAGGTGGCGCGTCAAGCCGTTGAAGCAATGGATGGAATTAAGAACTCTTCGCAAGAGATTTCCAAGATCACGAGTGTCATCGATGACATCGCGTTTCAGACCAATCTTTTGGCGCTTAACGCCGGGGTAGAAGCTGCACGCGCTGGTGAGGCCGGGCGTGGCTTTGCAGTGGTGGCGACTGAGGTGCGTGCCCTCGCGCAACGATCCTCCGATGCGGCGCGCGAAATCAACACGTTGATCAGCTCCAGCGGGGACCAGGTGCGTCAAGGGGTGGATTTAGTCGATCGAACTGGCGCGGCGCTCGCCTCTATCGTGACCTCGGTGTCCGAGATCTCAAATCGCGTGTCAAATATTGCATCGTCCTCCAGAGAGCAATCAAGCGGTTTGGTTGAAATTAATACGGCGGTGAACGAGCTCGATCACGTGACGCAGCAAAATGCCGCGATGTTTGAAGAAACCACTGCTGCAAGTCATGCGCTTACATCCGAGGCAGACGCTTTGGTCAGCGCTGTATCGCGCTTTCGGCTGGGCAAGTCGCATAACCGCCCGCAGGAAGCGAAAGCCATTCCCTTCAGTTCCGCTCGGCCCGCTCCGAAACCGGCAGCGACGCGAGGAAATACGGCACTCGATATTTCCGGGACAGATGCCGACGGGTGGGAAGAGTTCTAACAACGCCCTTTAGATATGAAGTTAAACGGCCTTAATAACTCCTGCGCGCGGCCCTTTTTTAACAACCACCCAACCAAGAGGTCCCGGATCAAGTCCGGGACCGTGCCCTTCTTGCGTGTCAATTTCTTGTTCCAGCAAAGCGTTCGAACCATGTCTCCCTCTCTGCATCGGTGATTTTGGCGAAGAGAACCTCCGGCACATCGAAAACATGACCACTGGGTAGTTTGTTCAAAGCTAACGCCACGTCGTTGGGCCATGACAGCGCTTCGAGCCGCATCGCGGTGCGCAATTTATCAGCGGCTTGCGGTATAAACGGTTCTGAGAGTGCTGCGTAGAGCGGGATTAAGTTCAACGCAAGACGCACTTGAGCAGCGGCCTTTTCAGGATCAACTTTGATGGTTTTCCAAGGCGCCTCAGCCTGCAGATACTCATTCCCCGCGGCCCAGATCGCGCGCAATTCTTGCGCTGATTTGCGCACTTCGATGGCGTCCATGTGATTTTGATACTGATGCACCCGTCGTTTGATGTCTGCAATCAACGCTTTTTCTGCAGCGCCGAAATCACCGCCGTCTGGTACAGCTTCGCCAAACTTGGACCTGCAGAACTTGGTAATTCGGCTGACAAAATTTCCCAGGACGTCCGCTAGGTCTTTGTTGACGGATGATTGAAAATTCTCCCATGTGAATTCTGCGTCTGATGTCTCAGGCGCGTGGCTCAAGAGCCACCATCGCCAGTAATCCGCAGGCAGTATGTCAAGCGCTTGATCCATGAAAACCCCGCGCCCGCGTGAGGTGGAGAATTGTCCGCCGTCGTAATTCAGGTAGTTGAACGATTTGATGAAATCCACAAGCTTCCAAGGTTCTTGTGAACCTATGATCGTGGCGGGAAAGCTCAGGGTGTGGAACGGCACATTGTCCTTTCCCATGAACTGCGTATAGCGGACATCTTGCGCGCCCTTGTCAACGCGCCACCAACGCGCCCAATCTTGCCCCTTTCCGGCATCTACCCATTCCTGTGCGGCGGCGATATATTCAATGGGCGCATCAAACCATACATAGAAAACCTTGTTCTCCATACCCGGCCAGGGTTCAGCGCCGCGTTTCACCGGCACGCCCCAGTCCAAATCGCGGGTGATCCCACGGTCTTGCAACCCATCGCCATCGTGCAACCATTTGCGCGCGATAGATGTTGTCAACACCGGCCAGTCAGTCTTTTCACTGATCCAGGCATCCAGTTTATCTTTCATTTGGCTTTGGCGTAGAAACAGGTGTTTCGTCTCACGCATTTCAAGATCTGTAGATCCTGAAATCGTGCTACGCGGATTGATCAACTCCACCGGGCTCAACTGCTTAGTGCAATGATCACATTGATCACCGCGCGCGCTGTCAAACCCGCAATTTGGGCAGGTGCCTTCGATGTATCGATCTGGCAAGAACCTTTTGTCCGCGTTGGAGTAGATCTGCTGTTCGACAACTTCTTCGATCAACCCTTGATCGGCCAGCACTCCTGCAAAATGTTGCGTAAGTCGACGGTTCTGCGCAGAGGATGAGCGGCCAAAATGATCAAAAGATAAGCCAAACCGCTCGGCGATTTCAGCTTGCCTGACATGCATTTCCGCGCAGTATTCAGCGACCGGCTTGCCTGCCTTGGCGGCCGCCAATTCGGCCGGCGTGCCATGTTCGTCGGTGGCGCATAAAAACAGCACCTCGCACCCGCGTGCCCGGAGGTAACGTGCGTAAAGATCTGCGGGCAGCTGGCTTCCCACGAGATTGCCCAAATGTTTCACCCCGTTAATATAGGGGATGGCCGAAGTGATGAGATGGCGGGTCACGGATTGGTCTGCTTTTGGTCGTCTTTATTGGTTTGTTTATCAATCCGCGAAAGCTGGCGCCAGGGTCACTCTTTGTCTTCGCGCTCGCGTCCGCGCTTGGTCAGGCGGCCGATCAGGAAACTGGTGCGCGGTGCATAGACATAGCGGGTACGTTCCGACTTGGTCGGTCGGGCGCGCATTCGCGTAAGCCCGAAGAGAACCAGCGCGACATGACCCAGCGCGATCATCCAAAACAGCGCAGGCGGGCCAAAACGGTCAATCAGTACTGAAGCGAGGTAGGGTGCGAAGATAGCCCCTGAGGCAAACCAGAACATCAAGGCGGCAGAGAGTTCGACGCGCTCATCCGTGTTGGCGAAATCATGCGCATGCGCGGCTGCGACGGAATAGATGGGAAAGCTGGTCAATCCGAAAAGCCCGGCCGAAAGAAGGATGCCTGTGGCACCGAATGAGCCGCTGCTCAAAGTGATCGCGCAACTTGCCATGGCCGCGACAGAAAGCCAGATCAGCACCCAACGCCGGTCATACCTATCTGCAAGGATCCCAACTGGATACTGTGCAAGCGCACCGCCCAGCACAAAGGCGGATAGGAACCAGGCAATTCCCGTCGCGTCCAGTCCGATCTCTTGCCCGTAAATGGGACCAACCATTCGGAAAGAGGCCGCGGATAGAGCCGCGACAACCACGCCCGCAGCAGCGAGCGGAGAGCGTGCGACAGCTAAGCCCGGGCGCAGGCGCGGTGAGGAGGGCGTCGGTGGTTGTGTGACTTTGGTCAATGTGATGGGAAGCAAGGCCGCACAGCAGATGATGGCCAAGAAATTGTAGGATACATAGCTGGCGGGCGCGAGCACGCCGACCAAAGCTTGAGCGCCGAGTGACCCCAGCATGTCAGTGACACGGTAAACCCCCATCGTGCGTCCGCGCGTGTCGTTCGTGACTTTCGCCTGCAACCACGCTTCAATCACGGTGTAGCATCCAGCGACGCATAGGCCGGAAGCCACGCGCATCAGCGCCCAGGCGTAGGGATCAATCACCAGCATATGGGCGAGCAGTCCGATGGCACCGGATGCTGTGAAGGCAGCAAAGGCACGGCTGTGCCCGACAGAACCCATCAACCTTGGTGCCCACCAGCAGCCGATGAAGAAGCCAACGAAATGCCCAGATCCTAAAAGCCCAATCTCTTGGCGCGAAAAGCCAAGCTGAACGCCAGACAACACATCAATGGGGCCTACGCCGCCCGAGGATAATTGTAAGAGAACCACCGAGAGAAAGAGCGCGGCAAAAGAGACTAACATCCGCATGTGCAGCGCATAGCCTGCATCTGTCCCATCACCCAACCAGAAAGCCGACAAAACATGTCGTTTTCGACTTTGACCGGTGGTTAAGGGGGCGGTGGCTAAAGAAAGCCTTTCTAGTCAACCCCTGCGCGTGCTTCAGGCACGTCGGACATACCGGTTTGAACTGAAAATTATGCCGAGTGCAATCGTCGTCCATCCCAGAATAATGTAGATGTGAACCGGCTGCAATGCAGTGCTGTTGACCGCTGCCCAACCAAGCTCTCCCATGGCGCGGGTTGGCGTCCAAGTTGAAATGGTGGCAACCCAGACCGGCATAAGCATCGGTGGAACCCACAAACCACCCAAGTAGGCCAAGGGAAGAAAAATGAGGTTGGCGATTGGAACGGCCGCGCTTGCTGAGGTGACTGAGCCCAGCGCGATGCCCATGAGCGTCGCCGGAATGGTGGCGAAAAGACAAACAAGCGCCAATCGCGACCATGATGAAGCTGAAATAGTAAGATCCACCATTGCATGCGCAACGACGATCACAAGGCAAACGGCTAGGGACACGAAAACCAGTGATGCTAAAACTCGGGCGATCCAAGGCATCGCGCGATGTCCTGGGAGAATGCGTTGCCAGGTGGCAAATGCACTCTCCCGGTCCTGCGCGACACTGACACCGAATTGAAAAAAACCGACGCCGAGTACGGCATAAATCGAAAAGGATGCCATTGCATTGGCTGCCCAACTTCCGCCGCCGCTTTGCGCGCCGAAAAACGCGTAGAGCATGGCGGGAAAAAGAACTGTCGGCACCCAGAAGCCCGGTTGTCGAAACAGGATCCGCAAGATCAAGCGACATTCGGCGCGCAGGTGTTGGGGCATCAGATCGTCTCCTTTTGACGGATGTCCTGAATGAGCGCGTCAAGCGGTAACGGCTCAAGCAGCAAATCATGAAATGGCACTGCCTCTTGTATCATTCGGCGTAGCAGGTCGTCTGCGCCAGCTGATGTTAGATGCCAGCGCGCCCCATCATGGGCGGCTTGCATCCATTCTGGCGGTACTTTGCCTTTGGCGAGTTGAAAGCTCAGGTGTTTGATTTTTGCGCGCGCCCGCATGTCGTCGATGCGCGTGCTCAAGACAGTTTCGCCTTTATCGATCAGGGTGATACTGTCGCAAATCGCCTCGATCTCGTCCCAATGGTGCGAGGTGAGGATCAATGCCCCGCCAGCCTCGACATAGGCGCGCGCTGCGATACGAAAGCCTTCCTGCGCATTGGCATCCAGCCCCGTGGTCGGCTCATCCAGAAAGATAAGATCGGGCGCGCCAGCAAAGGCTAAGGCCAGGGAAACGCGGCGCAACTCTCCGCCGGAAAAGCCCGCGACCCGACGATCAATCAGTCCTTCCAAACCGAATTTAGCGATCAGCGCGCCTGTCTTGGGCTGTTTGCCATAGCACGCCGCCGTATAGTGGATCAGTTCTCTTGGCGTGAGTTGATCTGGAAAGTCCGTTGATTGCGGGGTTGCGCCTGTCATCTGACGCGCTTCAGCACTTCCAGCAGGGTAGCCAAAAACGATTGCTTGACCCCTGTCCGGTACAGAAAGCCCCATGAGCATGGACAAAGTGGTTGATTTGCCCGATCCGTTTGGCCCCAGAAGGCCAACCGCAGAACCTGCTTCGACTGCGATGCTTACATCACAAACAGCTTGAGTTCGACCAAATCGTTTTGCCAGATTTTGAGCGTTCAGCGGTTTTTTGTTTCTTCTGGTGAACATGCGGGTCTGCTCTTTGCTTCGTGATGTCGAGAACGTATTTACGGCGCTATGAAAAGATCCAAGGGAACTTACGCGTCCGACCGAATAAATGCCGCCAACGACAGCGCTTGGTCGTTGACGCTTCGCCAACTTCAGACCACGGTCAGCAGCTCTATTTTTTGGATGGTCATTTGTATGGCCGTCGTCTTGGTCGCGATGGCCGGGCCATACTATACGCTGGAAGGGCTCAGCTTTCCCGAACGCCTGGTTTATTGGGGTGTAACGATCCCCCTGTCGACGCTGGTCATGACGTTCCTGTCAGTCTTTGCGTATAGAGTGACGGAGGAAACATCCCTGCATTGGGCGTTTGTCGCCATTCTAGCGGGTCTTGGGGGTGTTTTGCCGGTGGTTGGCAGCGTGTATCTGAGCGAAGCGCTCGCCACCGGGTTCAAACCGGGCTGGTTTGCAGGCGTCGGCGTCATTCAACTTGCAATGCATGTGACGCCCGCACTCATCGGCGTGACGCTTTTGGTCAATGCTCTGTTTGAGTTTGACGTCATTGGCACAGAGCGATCTGCGCCCGCGGCTACACGCCCCCAAACCACGCTGCTGCAAGGCAAGTTGCCAGCCCATCTGGGTCATGAAATCGTAACGATGCGTGCTCAAGATCACTACGTCGAGGTGACGACACCGAAAGGCAGCGCGATGATATTGATGCGCCTGGGAGACGCGGTTCGCGATCTTGAACCGCTTGGCGGTGTTCAAGTGCATCGTTCCTGGTGGGTAAATCCGGCTCACCTTATCCGGGTTGAAACAGGAAGAAACGGCCAAGAACTGGTGATGACAACAGGGTCGAAGGTTCCAGTGGGACGCAGTTTCCGAAAAACGGTGAAAGATGTCTTGAGGGGAAGTAATGCTTGAGTGTGTCTGTCACCCGATAGGCAAATGGCATTGACAGTGTTCAAACCGCTGCACCGCGCGAAAAGAAACGAATTCCGTCCCGGCAGTCGCGTCTTCAAGTTTTCATTGCAATGCGCGTTGAGCGGTTTGCGACTGCGCGCAGTTTGGCTAGGGTGCCGCAAACGCAGGAGGCAGCAATGAAGTATCGAAGGCTCGGCGGGAGCGATTTGAACGTCTCCACACTCTGCTTGGGGTCAATGACCTGGGGCACGCAGAACGATGCCGAGGAGGCACACGCACAGATCGATCACGCCTTGGCATCGGGTATCAACTTCATCGACACTGCTGAAATGTATCCTGTCAATCCGGTCAGCGCAGAGACCATTGGCCGAACCGAACGCATCATCGGTTTGTGGTTTGAACTCCATCATCGGCGCGAGGACGTTGTCATTGCGACGAAACACTCCGGTGCGGGCCTCAAACACGTGCGTGATGGCGCAGCGATTACCTCGAAAACCATTTCGGAGACCATCGAAGGTTCTTTGCGACGACTACAGACCGATTACATCGATCTTTATCAGTTTCATTGGCCCAATCGCGGCAGCTATATGTTTCGGCAGAATTGGCACTATGATCCTTCCGGGCAGAACCGCGCCGATACTATCGCACACATGGAAGACGCTATGGGCGCGCTGCAAGATGAGGTCAAGCGCGGCACGATCCGGCATTTCGGTTTAAGCAACGAAAGCGCTTGGGGCATGACGCAATGGTCTGCCGTCGCGGCGCGCATAGGCGGACCACGGCCCATTTCCGTGCAAAATGAATATTCCTTGCTGTGCCGTTTGGCCGATACAGATGTGGCGGAGGCCTGCATCAATGAACGTATCGATATGTTTGCCTTTTCACCTTTGGCGGCGGGGCTCCTGACGGGGAAGTACCAGGACGGGAAGGTGCCTGAAAAGTCGCGTATGACGCTGAGCCCTCAGATGGGAGGGCGGTTGACCCCCCGGGTTTTTGAGACGGTGGCGGCCTACCTGGAACTGGCTAAGGCACATCAGCTTGACCCCGTGCACCTGGCGCTGGCGTGGTGTGCGCAACGCCCCTTTATGGGGTCGGTGATCTTTGGTGCGACGACCATGGGCCAATTGACCCAGGCCATCGCCGCTGCAGAGGTGACATTGAGTGAGGACGTCATAAAGGCATTGGATGACGTGCACAAAGCCCATCCCATGCCATACTGAAGAGCGATCAAGGGGCTCTGCCCCGCAGCCTGCGGCTGCCCCCCGGAGTTTATTTTGCAAGATGAAAGAGGGGTTTTCGAAGCCGTCTGCATTGTGTCGTTTTCAGAAGTGCGGTGTTGGGGATCGGCCGTCATATACAGCGTATATTTGACTGAGGAGACGCGCCATGCCGTTGTCCATGAACCGTGAGGTTTTTATCACCTGTGCCGTCACCGGGTCTGGCGGGACTCAGGAGCGCAGCCCGCATGTGCCGCGCTCGCCCAAACACATTGCGGAAAGTGCGATTGCGGCGGCGAAGGCGGGGGCTGCGGTGGTGCATTGCCATGTGCGTGATCCAGAGACGGGGACGCCCAGCCGTGAGCTGTCACTCTACCGTGAAGTGACCGAGCGTATTCGGGACAGTGACACCGATGTTGTGTTGAACCTGACAGCCGGGATGGGTGGAGACATTGTTTTTGGAGATGTTGAGGCGCCCTTTCCGGTCAATGAGCACGGCACCGATATGATTGGGGCGTCAGCGCGGGTGGCGCATGTGGCGGCGTGTCAGCCAGAGATCTGTACGCTTGATTGCGGTACCATGAACTTTGCGGAAGCCGATTATGTGATGACCAACACGCCTGGCATGTTGAGCGCGATGGGCGGGATGATGACCGCACTCGGGGTGAAGCCGGAGATTGAGGCATTTGACACTGGCCATCTGTGGTACGCAAAGCAATTGGTTGCTGACGGTGTTCTGGAAGATCCGGCATTGGTGCAGCTCTGTATGGGCGTCCCCTGGGGCGCGCCGGATGATCTGAACACTTTTATGGCGATGGTCAACAATTTGCCACGCGGTTGGACTTTCTCAGCCTTTGGGTTGGGCCGCAATCAGATGGCTTATGTCGCGGCAGCCGTGCTCGCCGGGGGCAATGTGCGCGTCGGGCTGGAGGACAATCTTTGGTTGGAGAAGGGCGTCCTAGCCGAGAACTATCAGCTGGTGGAACGCGCGGCGAGGATTATCGAGAACATGGGCGCGCGGGTGATCGGCCCAGCCGAGGTGCGCGCAAAGCTGGGTTTGACTAAAAGGCCGCTGAGAGCCGCCGATTAAGCACTCTGAACCCGTCGCATGAGGCCACATGGGGTGTCGACCGCGTGTGCCTTGCTGCGGCGTCGCTTAAGGAAGGAAATGAGGCGATGACGAAGGTGATGGCGATCATTGGCGGCGGCGTGATCGGTGGTGGTTGGGCCGCACGGTTCTTGCTCAATGGCTGGAATGTGCAGGTTTACGACCCTGATCCAGAGGCAGAGCGCAAGATTTGCGAGGTATTGGGCAACGCGCGGCAATCCTTACCCGGGCTCACGGATGTCGCTCTGCCGCAGGAGGGACGGTTGAGCTTTCATAGCGCGATCGGCGATGCCGTCGCTGGAACGTCCTGGATACAGGAGAGCGTGCCAGAACGGCTGGAAATCAAACACGCAACCTTCTTAGAGGTGCAGGCGGCCTGTGACCCTGGCGCAGTGATTGCGTCTTCGACGTCTGGGTTCAAACCCTCGGACTTGCAACACGGCGCGATGCGCCCCGAGCAGATCATGGTCGCGCATCCATTTAACCCCGTCTACCTCTTGCCGTTGGTGGAACTCGTGCCGGGGCAGGCGGCTTGCGCCGCCTTGGTGGTGCAGGCTCAAGAGATCCTAGCTTCGCTTGGAATGTATCCGCTGCATTTGAAACAAGAAATCGACGCGCATGTCGCGGACCGGTTTTTGGAGGCGGTGTGGCGGGAAGCGCTTTGGTTGGTCAAAGACGGGATTGCGACAACCGAAGAAATTGACAATGCGATCCGCTATGGCTTTGGCCTCCGTTGGGCGCAGATGGGACTTTTTGAGACCTACCGAGTGGCCGGGGGTGAAGCCGGGATGAAGCACTTTATGGCGCAGTTTGGGCCCGCGTTGAAATGGTCTTGGACCAAGCTGATGGATGTGCCGGAACTTACAGAAGAACTCGTGGACTTAATCGCCAGGCAGTCGGATGCGCAATCGGGTCTCCATTCCATTCGGGAGTTGGAGCGAATCCGGGACACCAACCTTGTGACCATCTTGCGCGGTTTGAAGGCGCAGAACTGGGGCGCTGGCGCGCTTTTGAACGCGCAGGAAAAGAGGATGCGGGCACAGACCGAACAGGGCGCCGTTTCAACCGATCTTCCGGCGGATCGACCTGTTCTGACGGCGCGGCGTACCGTGCCGCTTGATTGGACCGATTACAATGGGCACATGACCGAGTTTAGGTATCTGAACGCCTTTGCAGATGCCACCGACCGATTTATGGCGACCATCGGGTGCGATGCGGAGTATATCGCAGCGGGCAGCAGTTATTTTACCGCTGAGACGCATATTCGACATGTCGACGAGGTACATGCAGGCGCGGTTATCGAGATCACCACGCAGGTCATCCTGGGCGCGGGCAAAAAGATGCAACTTTGGCATGAGATGCGGGAGGGGGAGCGTTTGGTGGCAACGGGCGAGCATTTCCTGCTGCATGTGGATTTGAAGAGTCGCAGGCCGTCTGCGCCGGGCGCTGCGGTGGAGAAGGCTCTGGTGCGATTTGCACGGGGGCATGCAAAGCTGCCCCAGCCAGAAGGGCTGGGTCGTGCAATTGGAACACGCGGGTGAGATGAGATGTGATCACTAGTTGCGTTTGGTCGGTGAAAGCCTCTTTCAGCCCCGGGCTTTAAACTTGATGCACCCCGTTTCCTATCTCCGTTCTGCCCAACAGCTTCTGTTAGGCCGCATCGGTCCGCCCCCACGGGCGGCGCTAAACCGGTTTGAGCAAGGGGTGTCAGGTTTAACGCCGGATGCTTTAGCGGCGGCGTGACCCCCTAAGGCGACAGCGATTGGTTGATCGATAACGCTTCAATATGACGCCCTATTTTTAAGTTTCTGCTATAGAACAGGCGAGCGAAATGAACGGAACAGATCACCATGTTGCGTTGGAGAACGATCTCGTTCGATCACCCAAAGAGCTTGCTGGTCCAAGGGTCGCGCGTGGGACGAAGCCCCGCGCGTTACAGATAACGGCTTACCAAATTTTCCAGTCTCTCTTGTCTGCCCGAGACCGGCACCGGATTAATGCCGGTGCTTCGAACATGTGCCTCGATTGCGCCTAGATCGGAGGATAAGAGCATGTTCCCCTCTGATGTGTCCCATCGCGCATATCGTGCTGCTCGTGCTTTTTCGAGCGCTCCGTCTTCCAGCATCTTGGCGGCGGCAACAAGACCGGCGGCGCAGGCGTCCATCCCGCCCACATGCGCGAGGATGAGATCTGCCGGGTCGAGCGATTGACGCCGGAGCTTGGCATCGAAGTTGGTGCCGCCGGTGATGAAGCCTCCAGCGCGCAAAATCTCGTAATATGCCAAAGCCATTTCGGGAACGTTATTCGGAAATTGATCGGTGTCCCACCCTGACTGATAGTCGTTTCGGTTCATGTCGATAGAGCCAAAGATGCCGAGTTCCCTCGCTAACGCAAGCTCATGCTCGAAGCTATGCCCCGCGAGGATTGCGTGACCTTGCTCAATGTTGACCTTCACCTCACTCTCGAGCCCGAATTCTTTGAGAAAGCCATACACCGATGCGACATCGTAGTCATACTGATGTTTCGTGGGTTCTTGCGGTTTGGGTTCAATCAAGATCGTGCCGTCGAAGCCGATTTTGTGTTTGTAGTCGACCACCATCTGCAGCATCCGCCCTGCCTGCCGACGTTCGCGCCCCATGTCGGTGTTGAGGAGGGTTTCGTAGCCTTCGCGCCCACCCCAGAGAACGTAGTTCTCTCCGCCCAGTTTGTGTGTGGCGTCTATGCAGGTTTTGATCGTCGCCGCTGAGTAGGCAAAAACATCTGGGTCCGGGTTTGTCGCCGCGCCAGCCATGAAACGGCGGTGAGAAAAGAGGTTCGCCGTGCCCCACAGCAACTTCACGCCGCTAGGCGCCATTTTCGCCGCCAAGTAGTCAGTGATTTCCTCAAGATTGCGGGTACTTTCGGCGAAACTGTCACCCTCAGGACGCACATCTGCATCGTGAAAGCAAAAGTAAGGCACGTTGAGGATCCGAAACATCTCAAAGGCAGTGTCCGCTTTGAGCTTGGCTAGTTCCATCGTATCGCCAAACCAAGGTCTTTCAAAGGTCTGCCCCCCAAAAGGATCGCTGCCCGGCCATGCGAAACAATGCCAGTAAGCGCAGGCAAATCTCAGGTGATCCTTCATCGGCTTGCCTTGCAGCATTCGATCCGGGTTGTAGTGCCGAAAGGCAAACTCATTCTCAGTACGAGGACCTTCGTAGGTGATGGCGGGGATGTCTTTGAAAAAATCGCTCATGCTGAGATCCTTGATGGTTTAGAGCGGGTCGCGTTACCCCTGCATCACTTGTTTGCTGCTGCTCGCTTGGGTGAAGGCAAGCAGCGATGAACGATGTCGCAAGGTTAACTCGACACGCTAGGGTCAAAATTCTTTGAGCAACGCATACGCTGCTTTGTATCTTTCATGTCCTGCTTGCATCGCCATGCGCAGGGTTGGATCCGGCTTTATCTGAGAAGCGATCTTAGGGCGCGCGGCAACCTCAGGTCCCGCGCCGGTGCTTGCCATGATGCCCAGGCGGGCCGCGCCCATCGCAGCCCCGTACTCGCGTGAGATCGGCAGGTCGAGCGGCAAGTCCAGCGTCGTTGCGAGCATTTCGACCCAGGATCGCGATTGCGCCCCACCGCCTAGGACGAGCAGTTCTGATAGTTTTGTGCCTGTCGCAGCAAGCGCGTCTTTCCCGTCGGCAAAGGCGAAACTTACCCCTTGCAGAACTGCTTTCGCTGCCTCCTGAGCGCTTGTTGCGTGATCGAGATGCAGGAAATGCCCGCGAATTTGGGCATCGTTGTGCGGGGTCCGCTCACCGCCTAGGTACGGAAGAAAGAGCGTTTTGCCGGGTGCTGTGACACGCCCGAGATCGCGGGTGAGCGCCGCCGCACTTTGCCCTGTGAGCCGTGAAAGCCATTCAAGCGCATCCGTCGCTGCAAGGATCACGCTCATCTGGTGCCACGTGTCTGGGATGGCATGGCAAAAACTGTGCACGGCGGTCTCTGGTGCGGGAAGGTACTGTTCGGTCGCTGCAAAAAGTACGCCAGAGGTCCCCAGCGACAGAAAGCCAGTCTGTGCCCGTGTCACACCCGCGCCAATGGCGGTGGCTGCGTTATCGCCTGCGCCGCCGGCGACAACGACATGTGAAGGCAATCCAAGCTGCGCGGCAAGCGCCGGGCGTATGGTCCCTGAAACGGCCGAGCCCTCGACCAGATCAGGCATGTGATTCCGACTGAGCGCGCAGGCTGAAAGCAACGCTTCCGACCAATCACGTCGCCCGGTATCAAACCAAGCTGTCCCGGCTGCGTCCGACATCTCGGACACATGCTCACCTGTTAAAAACAGGCGTAGGTAGTCTTTGGGAAGCAGTATTTTCGCTGTCCGTGCAAAGATATCTGGCTCATGTTCTTGGATCCAGGCAACTTTGGGTGCGGTGAAACCGGGAAAGACGATATTGCCGGTAATTTTGCGAAACTGAGGGTCTGCATCCAAGCGCGCAGCCTGGGCATGGCTGCGGGTGTCGTTCCACAGCATGCATGGCCGCAGCGGACGATCATCTTTGTCAATCAGCGTCGCCCCGTGCATCTGGCCTGAAAGCCCAAGCCCCTTTACGGCGCTATAATTCACCTTTTGTGATAAGGCGCTGAGGGCTTCGACCGCAGCATGACACCAGCTTTGCGGGTCTTGTTCCGACCAACCGTCATGCGGGCGTGTCACGGTTAGTGGCACCGAATGTGCAGCCATCGGTTGCTGACTGTCATCTATGGCAATTGCTTTGAGTGCAGACGTGCCAAGATCAAGGCCGATGAACATCAAGCAGCGCCTTTAGGGTTTTTGCCCAGAATGATCATGGAAAGGATGTCATCCTCGGTCACGTCCGCGACCCGCTCTGTGCCAACCATTTGACCATTCTTCATCACTGCGACGCGGTCACAAAGGTCCATCATCTCGCGGGTGTCATGGCTGATCAAAAAAATGCCCAATCCCTGTTTTTTCAGCTCTTGGATCAACTCGGCCACCATTGCTGTTTCATGCACGCCGAGCGCAGCCGTCGGTTCATCCATGATCAGGATCTTGGCATTGAAATAGACAGCGCGCGCAATCGCAACAGACTGTCGCTGTCCGCCTGACAGCGCCGAGACGGGCTCTTTGAGTTTTTTGAAGTTGGGGTTCAACCGGGACATTATTTTACGCGTTTCCGCTTCCATTCTGTCATCGTCAACAAAGCCGAGCGGCGTTGTTAACTCGCGTCCAAGAAACAGATTTGAAGCGGCGTTCAGGTTGTCGGCCAGCGCTAAAGTCTGATAGATCGTCTCTATATTGTGGTCTCGGGCATCGCGCGGAGAGGTGATGTGCACCCGTTCGCCTTTGATCCAGATTTCACCGCTGTCCATCTGATAAGCGCCAGAGAGCACTTTGATCAGCGTTGATTTGCCGGCACCGTTGTGGCCCAAAAGTCCCACGACTTCCCCCGGGTAAAGCGTGATGCTGACATTATTCACCGCCTGCACACCGCCAAATGCGATAGAGATGTTTTTCATCTCAACGAGCGGTGGCATCTATTTCACTCCCGCCCGTTTGCGATACTGGATGTCGATAAACACCGCGATCACCAAAACTGCGCCCACAACGATATTTTGAAGTGGCGCGTCCACACCCACCATCGCCATGCCCGATTGCAGTGACTGCATGATCAAAGCACCTAGGATCGCGCCGTATATCGTCCCGATCCCGCCAGAGAGTGCTGTTCCACCGATAACGGCCGCCGCGATGACACGCAGCTCATCCAATGTGCCCAGATCATTGGAGTGATTGGCAAGGCGCGAGGATGCCACCACAGCCGCCAATGCGCACAAGATACCCATCAGCGTAAAAATCTTCACCGTCAGCATGCGGGTGTTGATGCCCGAAAGCGCTGCCGCATCGGGGTTTCCGCCGGTCGCAAAAATATATCGCCCAAAGCGGGTTTTGCGCGCGATTACGGTCATAAACGCTGCAATCGCGATAAGCAGCAGAACTGAGATGGGAAGGCCGTAGACAGGGGTGCATCCCTCCGCCACGTCGCATCCGTATTTTGTTGGGTCACGTGCCACGACCCTTTCGGGCACTTTGTAGCTCGTCAGCACGCCAATGAAGCCCGCAATAGCTGCCGATGCGATGGCGGCGAGCATCATCTCTGCCCAAAGCGGTTTTACGTTGAAGCCATGCGCGCGTTTTGTTCGACGCGTGTTGAAGATGGCAAAAATGGTCAAGAAGATAGCCAGCGCGCAGATCACCCAGCTGAGCGGGCCGCCCAACGTGCCGTTGATCCCGCCGAACGTGAGGAATGTTTTGTCGAGGGGACCGATTGTTTGCCCATTTGTTTGGTACCAACCGACATTGCGCCAGACCAGGAAGCCGCCCAGCGTTACGATGAATGCAGGAATGCCCTGATACCCAATCAACCAACCATTAAAGGCGCCTATCAAGGCGCCAAAGGTAAGCCCGGCGGCGATGGCAATCCAAGGGATCGCCCAATGTCCAAGTTCAAGACCGATTGTGCCTGGCAGAAACCTCACCTGGGTCATCGCCATTAGCGCAGAGCAGGCCGCCAGCACAGCACCGACAGACAGGTCAATGTGACGTGTCACAATTACAAACACCATCCCGGTTGCCATGATCGCGACGCTGACAGTTTGAATGGTCAGGTTGAAGATATTGCGCGGTGTAAGAAAGCGGCCATCGGTGAGAACATTGAAGACAAGAGCGACCAAGACAAACGCCCCGATCATCCCCAGCAGGCGGGTATCGAGTTCCAGCGTTTGAACAAGGCTTCGGGGAGCCTGTTCGGTCGGTGCTGAGCTCGTTTGTTCAGACATTCACACCTCCAGTAGCTGCGCGCATGGGGCCTGCCGTCACTTAATGATCGTCAAAAGGAGGATAAGCTAAAGATGCTCTGGCCCGCCAGTATCGCGGACCAGAGAAGAGATTGACTAGCTACAGGGCGCTGGGCCGCTCGTCACGCCCTGGCAAAGCGCCTCTTTGGTGATCCAACCTGCGTCTACCACCAAAGATAAGTTGTCTGATGTGATGGGGACTGGCGCCAAGAATTTTGCCGTCATGGTGGTGCCGCCAGGGGACGTCCACATCACGTGATCATCGACAGACATCATGTCGCCGTCATTTCCCGCCAATGCTACCGCGATTTCGCCAGCGGCCTTTCCCAGTTCGCGTGCATCTTTCCAAACAGAGACGGTTTGAGTGCCCAACGCAACGCGGTTCAGTGCAGCGTGATCGCCGTCTTGACCCGATACCGGGATGCCCTCCATGCCCTGAGCGGTCAATGCTGCGACCACACCACCTGCAGTGCCGTCATTTGAAGCCACGACAGCATCAACGCCGTTGTCAGTTGCCGTCAGGATTTGTTCCATGTTGCGCTGGGCGTTGGCGGGCAACCATCCATCGGTGTAGGCTTCATCAACGATGGTGACATCTCCCGCGTCAATCGCCGCCTGCAGCACTTCTTGCTGCCCGCCGCGCAGAAAATCTGCGTTTGGATCAGTCGGAGACCCTTTGATCATGACATAGCGACCGGTTGGTTGCGCCGCGAGAACCGCGCGGGCTTGCATCCGGCCCACCTCAATGTTGTCAAAGGTCAAGTAAAACGCGCGATTGTCTTCTATCAAACGGTCATATCCCACGACGGGGATCCCCTCGGCCGCTGCTGCGTCTACCGCTGGTCCGATTGCCGCGCTGTCCTGGGCGAGGATGATCAGGGCATCAACCCCTTGCGCGATCAAGCTTTCAACATCTGAAAGCTGCTTGGCCGAGGAAGACTGCGCATCTGCCGAGATATATGTCGCACCTGCAGCCTCAAGCGCTGATTTTATGGCGGCTTCATCCGTTTTCCAGCGTTCTTCCTGAAAGTTAGACCAGCTGACGCCAATGGTGACGCCATGACCATCTGCGAAAGCTGACGTGCCAAGCGATGTAGCCGTGAGTGCAGCGGCCAGAACAAATTTTTTCATGTATTCCTCCCAAAAGTGCCGCTTTTTACAAAGCGGTTCGAGTCATCAAGCTCCGCTACATCTTTCCGCAGTTTATTTTAGCTGTCAAAATAAAAAGTATTGATTTTGCCTTCTTTCCTTCACAAGATTCACAGAAATCGCTGAATAATGTTGCATCTGCGAAATACATCTGTCAGTTTTGAGAGTTTAATTTTGGATAAAGAATTAAGTTCCGCCCGTGCAAAGCACGATCCAACCCTTGGTTGCGGGCCGCTTTTGCAGCGCCCTCAGGGGGTGCAGCGGCCCTTGCGGCAGCAAGCGTTTGAATTTGTTCGGGCGCGGGGCTTGGCGGCACGCGCGGATATTACCCACGCCCTAGGGATCAGCGCAGGCTCGGTGACGACGATTGCGGCAGATTTGATTGCGAGCGGGTATCTGCGTGAAGTTGAACGCCAGGCACGCGAAACAGGACGTGGGCGCCCAAAAGTCGCTTTGGAGGTTGTTCCCGAGGCCGCGCTCACCATCGGTGTCAAATTATCGTTCAAGCGCCATACCGCGGTTTTGACGGACTTTGCCGGTCATGTCATTGCAGACGTGGCTCTGTCGTCTTCCGAAGCGCGCCGACCTGCGGTTCAATTGATCAGTGAAACAGAGGCATTGATCGCAAAGCTCTTGGCCGATGCAGGGAAAACCCATGCGGATATCCAAGGTGTCGGTATCGGTCTTCCAGGTATAATCGATCATCGCACGGGCCGGGTTGTCTGGTCTCCTTTGTTGCAAGAACGCGATGCGCATCTCAGCGTGTCGCTCACGCGCAAGTTGGGGCTGACTGTCTCTCTCGATAATGACGCGAACATGCTGACGCTTGCTGAGCTTTGGTTTGGTCAAGGGCGCGCATTGTCAGATTTCGCAGTGGTCACGATCGAATCGGGCGTCGGCATGGGGATGGTTTTGGACAACCAACTCTACCGCGGGGCGCATGGGATGGGGTTGGAGCTTGGACATACGAAAGTACAGCTTGATGGCGCGTTGTGTCAGTGCGGACAACGTGGTTGTCTGGAAGCCTATCTCGCAGACTATGCCTTGGTTCGAGAAGCTTCAGCCGCCCTAGGTCGCGGATTTGACTTGGACAAAAGCCCGAAAGAGGTGCTCGCACTGCTTTTTGAACATGCAAAGGCAGGCCATCAAGGGGCGGAAGCGATCTTTCGCAGGGCAGGCCATTTTCTATCGCTCGGTTTGTCGAATGTGGTGCAATTGTTCGACCCGGAACTGATCATTCTGTCGGGGGAGCGCATGCAGTATGAACACTTCTACGTTGACGAAGTGTTGAAGAACATGCGCCAGCTTACGTTGAACGAGGGACGCAAGCCCTGTGCTGTGGCCGTGACTGCCTGGGATGACTTGGTTTGGGCGCGCGGCGCTTCTGCGCTGGCGCTTTTTACCATGACCGACCGGTTAATCGGCGGGGAGATGCGGGCGGCATGAGGTTGCTCGCTTTCATTTTTGCAGGTTTTGCGGCGAGCGCAGAGGCTGACATTCGCTTTGAAGATCGGTCAAGCGCATTGCCAAAGCACATCTACGCTGGCGGTTGGGAACATTTTGTGGGCGGTGGTGTGGCTATTTTCGACTGCGATGCAGACGCGTTGCCAGATCTGTTTGTCGCTGGCGGGGCAAACCCCGCCAAGCTGCTGCGCAATGCTGGGAACTTCACCTTTCACGCGGGAGATCTGCCAGAGCTAACTGGGGTTACGGGGGCCTACCCCATTGATATCGACGCGGACGGCATCAAAGACCTGTTTGTTCTTCGTGTTGGTCCCAATGTGGTTCTGCGCGGCGGCCCTGACTGTAGCTTTACAGAGTCGTCGCACACATGGGGGATCCCAGCGAACGACGCATGGAGCACTGCCTTTACTGCTTGGTGGGAGCCCGAGCACGATCGCCCGGTGATGGCTGTCGGAAACTATGTTGACCTTGAGAACCCGGATGGGCCCTTCGAAGCCTGCGACGACAATGTTATTCTTAGGCCGTCAAACACGGGATACAGCGCCCACAGGCTGTCACCTGGGTACTGTCCGTTGTCCATCCTGGCGGCGCGAGATGCGCGCAATCAACCAAGCCTTCGGCTGTCGAATGATCGCCATTACTATGTCAAAGACGGTTTCGAGCAGATGTGGGACATTGCGCAAAGACGCTTTCTCACCGCTGATGACGGCTGGCACCGCGTCTCTCTCTGGGGCATGGGGATCGCCAGCCGCGATCTAAATGGTGATCATCAGGATGAGGTGATGCTGACCTCTATGGGCGATCAATTGCTGCAGATCGCCGTCGCGGATGGCTCCTATCGGGCAGCACCTTTCAGCTTGGGGACATATGCGCAGCGACCTCACATGGGGGATGACGGCCGTCCCTCAACGGGGTGGCACGCTGAATTCGGTGACGTAGACAACGACGGTGACGCTGATCTGTTCATCGCGAAAGGGAATGTCGATCAGATGCCGGGCATGGCAACGCGAGACCCCAATAACCTGTTGCTTCAACAAGCTGACGGGCGCTTTGTGGAGCATGCAGCGCAATCGGGTGTTGCCGCTCAGGAAAGGTCGCGCGGGGCAGGTTTGGTGGATGTCGATCTGGATGGACGCCTGGATTTAATTGTCGTCAATCGACGCGCGCCGCTGCGGCTTTATCGAAATGTGTCAACAAACACGGGTCACTGGTTGCGCATCGTCCTGCGTCAAAGCGGCGGCAACCGCGATGCGATCGGTGCGCGTATCTCGGTTCAGACGAGCAGGCGCGCGCAGTCTGTGCAGCATGTCGTTGGGGGCGGTCACGCGGGGGGTCAGCTTATCGCGAAACATTTCGGTCTTGGACAAGAATTAGCGGCTGCTGTCACTGTGAACTGGCCGGATGGAACGGTCTCTCATGCGCGGCTTGAAGCCAACCAAACTCACGTGATTACGAAGCCTTAGAGCACGCGATCCTTGACCTAGAACAGCTTCGTCGCCCACGCCGTGCTGGCCAACAACTCATTTTGGGCCGCGCCGCCCCGCGCCCAGCGGGCAGCACTAAGTCGGCTTGGGCAAGATGTCTAAAAGCATCCGGCTCTAACCTTTCTACACCCCGTTTCCTATCACTGTCCCGCTCAACAGCTTTTATTGAGATGCGCCGTGCCGCCCCTCGGACCGGCGCTAGTCGGTTTGGTAAGGGGTATCAGGTTTCAGGCTGAAGGCTTAAGCGTTGATGTTCTCAAGATCTCATCGGCCAGCGCTTTTTCGAGTTTAACTTGAGGCTTCATTCGTCGCTTTTGCGTTTGACCAAGGGGTAAGGCGGCGATCAGGTGCCGCCGGGTTCACTCGAAACGCATTGGCTTGCGATTGTTTCGCAAACGTCTTGGGCGGCCCCGCAATCCTCTAATTCGGCAGTCTCAGGCCACTTGGCACGGTTTCAGGAATGCCCAGCCGGCCATCGACGCTTTCCTTATCGGTCAAGGTGCTTAAGAAAGAAAGAATGTCCGAAATCTCTTGATCTGACAGCGTTATTGGCGTGGTGGTGATCGCAGCCTTCAGCGTGCGGCGCTGCTGCTGATCCGCCATCACCGCGAAATCATTGCCTTCGAATACGGGAAGAATTGCTTTATCTATCGTGTAGTTATCCAGTGCGACTGCCGGGTGAATATGATCTTTGATAAACGCCGCGAGGTCCCGGTGCCCGCCCGCATGTCCGTAAGGGGCGGTTAGCGTGACATTGCGCAAAGACGGTGTTCGGAAGGCATACAGATCTTCCGCACGCCCCGTCACCCGAAAGCGGCCTTCATCGCGCTGATGGGTTTCAAAACTGGCCGCTTTGCCTGGTCCAATCTGCGGTGCGCCCATGGCATGAAAGCTGTGATCGGTCAAAAACGGTCCGCTGTGGCATGCTGCACATCCGGCACTTGTGTAAAACAGGTCAAGGCCGCGCATCGCTGAAGCATTCAGCGCAGCCTCCCCTCTCAGAAAGGCATCGAACGGGGCATTGTCCGACCGCCACTCAATTGCCATGAAAGCAGCGATCGCGTTTGAAATGTCGGTGAAAGCGATGTCTGAACCCGTCAAGATGTGAGGATAGGTGGCTTCGAAAAGAGCCACATATTCGGGGATCGAACCGACCCTTTGGGATAGCAAGTTCCATGCGCCGTCAGGCCCTGTGATACGACCTTGTCGCACTGCTTTTGCAACGTCGTTTTCGTCATAAGATCCCGCCATTTCATCCCTGCTGAGCACGGGAAACATCGTTTGCGCCGACAAAATTGAAGCAAAGCCCTGTGTCATGTCTGCATCCATCGGTGTTCTAATCCCGCCGGGATGATCTGCTGCAGCCTCAAGCCGTCCGTCATGAAACATCACGGTGAATTCCTTCGCGCCGAGGTTGAACAGCGCGGGCGCATTGCGAGGTATGCGTTGCTCTGGTGGATTTGCTGGATCAACACGACGCGCTGGTCCCAGGCCAATACCGCCGTCGCCGAAGGACAAAGACACACCGTCAGCGGTCGCGAATTTGGGGTGGTGGCAGGTGGCGCAGGCCACGTTTCTGTTCCCGGATAGGATTGGGTCATAAAAAAGAAGCTGCCCCAGCGCCGCTTCTTGCAGATCAACCGGCCAGTAGTCTGCATCAGCCGGTGCTTGCGGCAAGTTTTGCTTCTCAGACGCCGCTATCTCTACTGAGAAAAGAGTGCAGAGCAGAGCGATAAGCAAAAACGGTTGTCTGATTTCCATGGGACTGGTGGCTTTTCTTTTTATGCTGAAATGAGCATACCTTTCTGCGCGATGCCAGCAGTGTTTCGTGCCGACCCGGGGTTGAGGTGAAGATGTGTGATAGGTTACTGCTGCCTTCTTGGGCTGATGATCGGCTGGGCTGATCCGAGCTGTGTGAAGCGCGAGTGTTCGATCAGGGCATCGCAGACGGCTTTGGCGCTATGTCGGTTTGGGCGAGGTGTGCCAGGTTTCAAGTCAAAGGCTTTAAACCCGACACCGCCCATTTGATATTCATCGCAGCAATTAGGTTTTGGACATCGCGTAGCATCGAAATGTCTGTTCCCAAAATTCAAACAAGCGGTTGGATAACCATCTCCATGGACGGATAAATTCTCGCATTAGTTGAAAACAGCGAACGGTAGGCACAAAATTTTAGCCAACCATAACGCGAAGATAGCCGCCGCGCGAGGGAAAAAATCAGTAAGTATATGATATAAAAAGCATATTTTAGAAGTGCCTTGGGGGCAACGGTATTAACCGAACCTGACAAATTTGTTGAAAACTCATTTCGATGGACGTATTCAAATTTTGGATCGGAAAAGCTGTTTATTTTGGGTCGCTTGCGCCGTTTTCTGATCTGCTGAGCGGGCTGGGACTAAGCTGTTTGATAGAATGTTAAATGATCGCTGCAAAAATTGTTTTGGTGGTGTGGATTCGGTTTTAGAGGCTTCGGCCTCGGGGGTGGTATAAGATGCCTTTAAATACCTGGTTACTTTATTGCATCGTTGGTGAGGCCAGCGTTCGAAACCTGGGCAGCGACATTGACGCTGGTGATTTCAACAACGATGGGTTTGCGGACCTACTGATCGGCTCCTCTTTGTTGAGTAGTGTTAGCTCAGTCGGCGCGAGCTATCTGATTTCTTCGTCTGACATTCAAGCCTTTGACCTCGCGGATGGGGCGACCGACGGCGGCGTGCTGTTGGATAGTGTTTTTGCAGTCCCAAATTTGTTTGCAAACTCGGATTCCTACAAGTTTGTCTCTACCTCTGGAACTTTCAACGAAGTGGTCGGAAGCGCGGTGTCGTTCATCGGCGACGTTGATGGAGACGGAAGAGATGATGTTGCCATCGGCTCTCTCGGTAACGACGGTTATCTGGCGACGAACCCTGCGACACGCGCCGGTAGCACCTTCACGCTGCTCGCTGATCAATTCGAAGCTGTCGATAATGCCGACGGTACCGACGACAACGTCATCGACCTGGATCTGATATTAGGCAACGCGTTTTATGATCCTGGTCTGATAAACGAAAACTCCTTCCAGTTCAGTGCGGAGAATCCACCGTCCAACGCATCTAATCATCTGACGGGTGCGAATATTGAGATGATGGACGATCAGAACGGTGACGGCGTTCATGAATATCTAATCGGTGGTTGGGGTTTGGGATGGGCTAATACAGCCACCCTGACAAACGCTGTCTTCCGCGGGGGTACAGTTTACCTCGCAAACTCCTCTGAATTTGCGCTGCTGGACTCGATTGATGGTAATGACGGCAACATTGACCTGACCCGCATCGTCAACGGCAGTGTGCAGCTGAGCTCCAAAGTCTTCACCTCGACGGGTTCGAACGACCGGTTGGGCGAATTTGGCATGGTCCAGGTTCAAGACGGTGCGGACACGGACGGTTTCAACGAAGTCTTTATGGGCGCATCCGGCGATGATGCTTCGGATACCGATGCAGGAGCCGCGTATCTCATCGCGTCGGGAGATTTTGACGCCCTGGACGGTGCCGCGGGCGACGCAGCAGGCGTGAACAATCTACTTTTCGTTGATTTGCCAGACTATTCTTCGTTGGGCGATTCGTATCGTTTTTTGGGCGTAAACGATGGGGATGTTGCCGGTACCGACGTTATAGCGGTTGATAATTTTGTCGGCACTGGCGGCGATGATTTAGTTATATCAGCACCTGGGTTTGAAGTTTCGCACGCGTTCTTACCCACGCTTGACAATGGTGCCGTCTACATTGTCGATCAAGCTGACCTGGCGCTGATAGATGCCGCTGGAACGGCAATTACCGACCAGACGATTGATTTAGAGGATGTGGCGACATTCGGTCCCAACTCATACCAAATTACGCACGTCACCCCTGGGTCGCGTTTCGGCGCTCGATTAGATACGGTGCTCGATACAGATGGTGATGGTCGTGAAGATGTGATCGCCTCCTTTAACGGAGGGTCGATCCTGGTGTCTTCAGCAGACCTGGCTGCCGCTGACGCTGCCGGTTTCGGTGGCGCGGACGGTTTCATTACGACCGATGACTTGATCAATGTTGCCGGGTCCAGTTCCTATGCTTTTGAAACCGCCGGTGAGATGGAGGTGGGCTTTGCCGGCGACATTGACAATGATGGCATCGGGGATCTCATCGTCAGCAGCCAGACTGCAAACGGTAGCCGGGGCGTAAGCTATCTTATCCAAGGTAGCCAATTTGAAGCGCTCGACCTAGCCGACGGGACTGATGACAACATCGTTAATTTGGATGGGGACAAATTCTTGTGTTTCACTGCGGGAACATTGATTGAGACAGAGGCCGGATTTAAGGCCGTAGAAGCGCTTGAAGTTGGGGACATGGTGCTCACGCGCGATGATGGATATCAGCCCGTTAGCTGGATTGGTGCCCGTAAGGTCAATGGGCATGGGTCAACGGCACCTATTTGCATCAAAAAAGGGGCGCTTGGGAACACACGCGACCTTTTTGTTTCCCCTCAACACCGGATGCTGCTGCAAGGATACCCGGCCGAGATGCACTTTGGGATGGACGAGGTTTTGGCGACCGCTCAAAGCCTCATCTCAGGCGATATGGTTTACCGCGCGCCTTGCGATGAGGTCGAGTATTTCCATGTGATGTTTGAAAAGCATCAAATCATCTATGCGAATGGGGCCGCGACTGAGAGCTTTAAGCCCGGTCATGAAGGTTTGTCGAATATGGCGGCAGACATGCAGGCTGAAATCTTCGCTATTTTCCCTGAGCTTGCAGCTGATCTTGGGTCGTACGGTCAGCCTGCGAGGGTCGAACTCAAGCATCATGAGGGGAAATTACTGGCGGATAGTATCGCTTTATAAGGCGAAGCGGTTGATCTGAATACTATCTGGCCACCGGGCACTGGACGGCATACACGGTGACGTGCTTGGGGCGTTGGTTCAGCGGGCGCCCTGCCCTAGCGACAGTGAAACCTTGAGGGCTCGGTAGGTTAATTTCCGCTGTGCGATTTCACAAAGCGAGCGTCTTTCTTGTGAAAACTATTGAGCTCCCCTACAAAAAGGCGGATCAACCAAATAAGAACAGGCGCTTTGGGGCATTTATAGCGTAAAGCGTGCGATCTTACACCCGATACACTCTTTCCCTATCACCCACTCGCCCAACAGATTGTGCTGCCGTGCGTCGTTTCGCCCCTAGGGGCGGCGCTATGTCGGTTAGGGCTACATATGTCCGGTTTAAAGCCGGATGCTTTAAAGTCAAAGGCTTTGGCCACACGGTCACGCGAGGTTGGGGCGACTACGCTTTAAGCTTAGGTGACCCGCCGCTACACGCTGTCGGAACCGTCGAACCAGGCGATGCTTCCCGCGAAATGTCGCGTGCTTTAGCTGAATGCGCGCTCGATCCAGCGCTTGGTCAACGCGTCGCATCGTTGATTAACCGCTGCGATCCGGTCCGTGTCATTCATATACTGCTTTGCTGCCTCAAAAAAATCGATGTTCGGGCGGATACCGTCGGGGTCGTTCATACCCCCCAACTCGTTTTCGAGAAACTGACGGGAATTTTCCGTCAACATTTCAATCTCATACTGGGGATACTCATTTTCTTCCCAAATTTTATGCAGCGCGTAGAGATTCTCTTGGATGTCGGATGGCACGGTGTCCTGCGCGATGAGTTGCTTAATCGGCAGATAGGGCAAGACCTGCTGCGAATGCCGTATCATGTGGTAGTAAAGCAGCACAGCCACACCACTGAACAACAGGGTTAAATCCACCTTTATGCCAATGTACTCGCCAGCTTCATCGAACACATGCCGTTCAGGTGGCATGCCAAAGCTTCTGCCAATTTTCTCACCGTTGTCATAGGCGTCGAGAATGGTGATGGGCGACTGCGTTTCAAGAAACAGCTTCCGCATCTCTTCGACAAAGCCAGGCACCGCCATGTAGATTTGAGGAGACCAGATGATTTTGTGCCATTTTGGATTGTTATAGGCCCGCTCCTCCTCGGGTACGGGACGATCGCTGTGGTTTGTGAGCACGGTGGGGAGTTTGAATGCTCTGACGCAGTAATTCAGCAAACCGTCGAAGAAGTTCAAATAGCTCGTGCCATCTGGGCTCTTTATGCTCCGCTTAAACTGTGGCTGATTTTTTGAAGACACCCAGTGGCGACGTCGATTGAGCCATTTCTGAGGCCGCGCATAGATCAGTTCGTAGTGCATGGTAGATGCGGCGCTGGGGCTGAAGTAAAACGGGTCTGTTCCCCACACAGGCGGCCCATCGCCTATCAGGGCGAGTACTTTTACCTCGTTGTCCTGTTCAATTTGTTTAATGAGCGCCGGAACTTCCTTCTTCGCGTAATCTGGAAGTATATCGAACGCTTCTGGGTGTACCTCAATCTCCATGTCCGTAATGCGCCCCTTGCTGTGTTTCTCTACCGCATTTCTGCTCGCGCAGCGTGAAGGTTGTTGCGGGGTCGCGTCAAACAGCATCTTTGAATCACACCACTATATCAGAGCATGTGATGTGGATAACACGCGTATCTCATTTGTCAGACCAGCTAGAAGATCAGAAACTGCTCGACAGGTCTCCCGCTCTCCTGGCCCTTTCTTCAGGCGCATACTTGTTCAATGAACGCGGTTTCGTGACTGTTTTCCGTTCGGGATAGCTGTTAATCGACCGGAGGAAGCGGTGGTAGCGCCGCGAGGATATCGAAGTGTTATCAAGCGTCCCTTTCACGCGTGATTTGGTTTTTGTCGGTGGCGGGCATGCGCACGCCCTGGTGCTCCGGGCATGGGGCATGAAGCCGCTTCCGGGCGCGCGGCTCACATTGATCAATCCAGCGCCAACAGCACCTTACACCGGCATGCTGCCCGGCCACATTGCTGGACATTATCCAAGAGAGGCGCTTGAGATTGATCTTGTGCGCCTGTGTCGGCACGCGGGCGCCCGCTTTATTCAAGACCGTGCGGTGGACATCGATCAGCGGCAAAAACACATCAAGCTGCAGACTGGCACATCGGTCGGCTATGATATTGCGTCCATCGACGTTGGGGTCACTGCGGCAATGAATTTGCCGGGTTTTACGACCTATGGCATCGGGGCGAAACCGCTTGATTGTTATGCAGAACAGTGGCGGGCGTTCCTTCAGCAGGTGTCAAACGGTCAGAAGCGTCCGACCGTTGCCGTCATTGGGGGCGGTGTTGCTGGATGCGAGCTTGCCATGGCCATGGCATTTTCCCTGCGTAGCGTTGGTGCCTTGCCTGAAATAACGGTAGTTGAGGCTGCGCAAGATCTAAATGGCATGGGACCCAGGGCACGCAGCCGGGTTTCAAAAGCGATGGCTGATCTGGGGATCGCGATCAAGAGATCCGCAAGGGTCGCTGAGATCACTGAAGACGCTGTTGTCATTGCGGACCAGCCCCCGGTTCCCGCTCAATTCGTTGTGGGCGCAGCTGGGGCGTCACCGCATGCCTGGGTTGCGAAGACGACATTGCCGCAGAAAGATGGGTTTATAAAGGTCTCTCCGGACCTGCGTGTGGCGGGCGATGAGGCGATTTTTGCAGTGGGCGATTGCGCGGACATGCCCTTTGCACCGCGTCCCAAAGCAGGTGTTTTTGCGGTGCGCGCAGCGCCCGTGCTCCATCACAACCTTCGTGCCGCATTGATCGGCACAAAGCTCAGGCGTTTTCGCCCGCAAAAACACTATCTCAAGCTAATATCCTTGGGGGATAAGGTTGCCATCGCTGAGAAATTTGGCGTGACCCTCTCCGGCTCTTGGCTATGGCGCGTCAAAGATCGCATTGATCGGGCTTTCATGAACCGTCTAGGGGACTTGCCTGCGATGAAGGTGCCAGTTTCCCCAGGGCCATTGGCAAAAGATGCTGCAGACTTGCTGGCTGCTCAGCCATTGTGCGGCGGGTGTGGATCAAAGGTGTCCGAGCCCACCCTGGCTCATGCGTTGAAAGATCTTGATGCACCGTCCGGTCGGGTGATGACGGGAAGTGGAGATGACGCTGCGGTTATCCAGCAAACGGACGGATCATACCAGGTGATCAGCACGGATCATCTGCGCGCCTTCATTCAAGATCCGCGTTTAATGACGCGCATCGCTGCCTTTCACGCTTTGGGGGATGTTTGGGCGATGGGCGCACAACCGGAGGTGATCTTAGCGACGATCATTTTGCCGCAGATGTCCGAAGCTTTGCAGGCGCGCACGCTGGGCGAGATCACGCATACGATCCAGCAGGTGTGTGCTGAGGTGGATGTTCAATTGGTTGGCGGTCATACGACGGTGGGGGCTGAACTGACGATCGGTTTCACGGTTACGGGCAAAAGGACCTCACCGCCGGTGACGATCGCTGGTGGGAAACCCGGCGATGTTCTGGTGTTGACGCGGCCCCTGGGTTCAGGCGTTTTGCTCGCTGCAGACATGCAGGGGAATGCCTTTGGTCCGGATGTCATGAACGCGCTTGAGATAATGGGACATCCTCAACTGACGGCTGCAAATGCTTTGGCGGCGGCTCATGCAATGACAGATGTGACCGGCTTTGGCCTAGCAGGTCATGCGGCGGCTCTTGCGCGGTCTTCCGGTGTTGACGTCGAGCTTTGGCACAATGACATTCCTATCTATCCTGGTGCGCGCGCCTTGGCGGATCGAGGTATTGCTTCCTCGTTGGCGCCAGCGAACCGATTAGCAACACGGGTAGCGGGTGCAGAGGAGCCATTGCTCTATGATCCACAGACGGCGGGTGGTCTGTTAGCCGCGATGCCTTGGCCGGCAGCAGATCAGGCATTGACGCGCATCGCTCAAGACGGTGGTCGCGCCCACATTATTGGTCAACTTAGACCTGGTTCTGGGAAGGTTCGGCTCATTTGATCTGCGCAGCAAGCATGCGGGCATTTTTCCGGAGACACTCTTCTGTCAAATCCTTCAATTCCACACAACGATAAGGTTCCCGATGATCCGAGACAGACTTCTTATAGCGTGGATCATAGTGGATCTGGATCAGCCCCTCGGCAAGTGCGCGCCAGTCAGCTTGATCCGCTTGACGCCGCCAAGTGCTAATCGTTTCAGCCGGCTGGTAGGGGCATAGTTGATCAAGCACCGCATTCAACCTCGCAGCATCTGTGGTCAAATCAGCATATCTTTTGCACAGATAGTGCGCTCTCTCTTTCAGCGCTGCGCTCAAACGTACACGGGGGGCGGATCTCATAGACTTCCACAATGCAGGCGGAACGATCCGCTCACCGATCCGACTGCTCTCCGCCTCTACCCATGTGATTTGATGTGGAGAGTGCTGACAGAGCTTTGACGCGATCCGCGTTTCAAACAATTTTTGGCTGGGTTGTGCATCCTCAAGCTCGCCAAACAGTGATCCGCGATGCGCTGCTAGAGCTTCAAGATCAAGGATCTGAGCACCGGCTTCGGCAAGATAAGAGAGCATTTCGGTTTTGGCTGTCCCGGTTCCACCGTCGAGCAGCATCAACCGATGCGGTAGAGGCGCAGAATACAAGGTGTGTACAACCTGTTGTCGGTAGCTGCGGTATCCGCCTTTCAGAATGTGCACGCGCCAACCAATTTGATCCAAAATCGTGCCAAACGCGCCCGACCGCTGGCCACCGCGCCAGCAGTAGATCAATGGCTGCCAGTCACCAGCTTTCTCTGCCAAAGGCCCTTGCACGTGCATCGCGGTGTTCTGTGCCACTAGCGCGCCACCGATTTTGCGCGCCAAGAAGGGGCTTTGTCGCGTGTAGATCGTCCCGACACGTGCACGTTCCGCATCGCTCAGGACGGGAAGGTTGATTGCCCCTGGGATATGATCTTCCGCAAACTCAATCGGTGCGCGAACGTCAATGATCGTGTCGAGCGAACATTCCCCGATGTCCGAAAGAGCGTGAAGTGTGAATGACCGCATGCGATGCCTAAGTTGACAACGCTTTAGCTAACCTTTTTAGGCATCAACGCCAAGCGTCAGAAACCAATGGTGTCATGGCTGCTGTCGCAAGTCACATGTGGCTTTCCGCGCGCTTTTGTCGGACCCGTCCTCTTGTGCGAAACCCGTGCGCGGCAGCTACATCTTTCAATGTCGGATGGCGGCCCGGTGATTATACAGGCGACATGGCCCAACCTTTCATGCTCTAATCATGGACAAAAGGGAGGTTTGAAATGAAAACACGCGCTGCAATTGCCTGGGAACCCAACCGGCCACTGGAAATCGAAGAGATTGACCTGGAGGGTCCGAAAGAGGGTGAGGTGCTCATCCGCATCGTGACGACAAGCCTGTGTCACACCGATGTCTTTACGTTGTCAGGTGAGGATCCTGAAGGGCTGTTTCCCTGTGTCTTGGGGCATGAGGGCTGCGGCGTTGTCGAAGAGGTGGGCAAAGGCGTCACTTCCGTGGTGCCTGGTGATCACGTCATACCATTGTATGTGCCTGAAGATCCGAATTGTCCCTACATCAGATCCGGTAAGACCAACCTTTGTCAGACAATCCGCGCAACCCAGGGTGCTGGCGTGATGCCTGATGGGACATCCCGATTTTCTTACAAGGGCAAGCAGATCTTGCATTACATGGGCACCAGCACGTTCAGTGAGTATACGGTGCTGCCCGAAATCTCTGTAGCCAAGATATCGAAAGAGGCTCCGCTTTCAAAAGCCTCAGTGATGGGATGTGCCGTTCCTACGGGGATCGGTGCGGTGCGCAACACGGCAAAAGTCGAACATGGAGCGACGGTGGCTGTCTTTGGCCTTGGCGCTGTCGGTATGGCTGTGATCCAGGGGGCGGTTTTGAAAGGTGCGTCGCGCATCATCGGCATTGACGTGAACCCCAACAAGTTTCCCTTAGCCATGTCCCTTGGCGCCACCGAATGTGTGAACCCAAAAGATCACGCTTCCCCCATTCATGAAGTGTTGATCGACATGACAAATGGCGGGCTTGACTACACCTTTGAAGCCGTCGGGAATGTGGAATTGATGCGCTCAGCGCTTGAAGCCTGTCACAAAGGCTGGGGCGAATGCACTGTCATCGGTGTTGCCGGTGCGGGTCAGGAAATCTCGACCCGTCCATTCCAGCTTGTGACAGGGCGCGTTTGGCGTGGCACTGCGTTTGGAGGCGTCCTGGGCCGCAGTCAGTTGCCGGGGATGGTTGATGAATGGCTGCGCGGCGATTTCAGCGTTGATCCTTACATCACGCATCACATGACCCACAATCAGATCAATACGGCGTTTGACCTTTTGAAGGCGGGTGAATCGATCAGATCTGTCATTCACTTTCAACCGAATGACACGATGACGGTGAACTCTCTGCCCGGGCAGATCGTGCCAGAGTAATGTGCTGTGTGCAGGTCAGCCCCAGCGGGTGAAAGCCATATCAATCTGATTGACCCCTGCTCGCGGCACAGAGCTTCCCGATGTTTTAAAAAACAGCGGGAGAGCATTTAATTCATCCGGCCTTAAACCTGATATAAACCTTTCTCCATCACCGCCTTGCCAAACAGGCACTGTTGGGCCGCGCCGTTCCGCCCCCACGGGGCGGCGCTATGTCGGTTAGGGCTACTTATCTCAGGTTTTAAGATCGGATGCTTTAGTAGCCGCAATCAAATCTCGCGTGACAAGCGTGATTGCTTGCCTTAGCGTCGTTTTAATACCGCAGATGGATTTGAGAGGGCGCAGCGCGTGCGCTGCTAAATCTTAGATCGCCACGCAGTAAAAAGGGGGGAGATAGCCGTGTTTTCAAGCATAAAACTCATGAGCTTGGCTGGCGGCGTCGCTTTGGCGGCGGTGACGGCAAGCACCGCATTGGCGCAAGATGTCACGTTACGATTGCACCAGTTTTTGCCGGCACAGGCGAATGTACCGAAGTTGATTTTGGACGTCTGGGCGGACGGCGTTGAGCAAGCGAGTGGTGATCGCATCAAGATCGAGCGTTATCCTTCTATGCAACTCGGTGGTACACCGCCAGAATTAATGGACCAGGCGATTGATGGTGTGGCGGATATCGTTTGGACGGTGGTTGGCTACACCCCAGGTCGCTTTCCTTCAACGGAAGTGTTTGAACTGCCTTTCATGATGACGAATGCGCGGGCGATGTCCTCTGCTTACTGGCAGATGTTTGAAAAACACATGAAAGACTCTGAGTTCAAAGATCTGCATATTTTAGGCACCTGGGTGCATGGGCCTGGCATGCTGCATGTGAACAAAGAGGTTCGCACGCCTGGCGACATGGCAGGTATGAAGGTGCGGGGCGGGTCGCGCTTGGTCAATGCACTGCTTGAGCAGATGAACGCCACCCCCGTAGGGATGCCAGTTCCCGCCGTGCCCGAAGCGTTGTCCAAAGGTGTGATTGATGGCACGACCATTCCCTGGGAAGTAACCGCATCGCTCAAGGTGCCGGAACTCGTTGGCTATCATACGGAGTTCGAAGGTAATGCGCTTTACGTGCTCGGCTTCGTGCTTGCCATGAACAAAGACAGATATGAAAGCCTGCCCGACGACCTGAAGCAGGTGATTGATGATAACTCAGGGCTTGAGTTTTCGATCTTTGCCGGTGGCACGATGGCTGACAGTGATGCGCCCGCGCGGCAAGCAGCAGTGGACCGTGGCAACGTTATCGTGACGGTGGCGGGCGAAGATCTGGCTGAATGGCAAACCGCTGCGCAACCAGTTTACGACGCATGGTTGGCCGACATGGAGGGGCGCGGCATCGACGGTCAAGCCCTGATCGACGAAGCGCGCGCGCTGATGGATGAATATGATCAATAGACGTGCCCGGTCGTTGGATTTGCGACGCGTTAGCATGCCGTAGAGTTTTGCTTGAGTGACATGCATCGTTTGGTTGGCACTTTAGCGCGGCTTACGGCTTTGATCGGTGGCGCGACCTTGCTTGCGCTCATCGCGCTCACGACGCTGTCAATATTGGGACGCTCAACCAGCAAGCTTTTGCACGGCCCGTTTTTTGAGCGTTGGTTTAATACGTTTTCCACGTGGCTGTTGGACATCGGCGTGGGCGAGATCAACGGGAGCTACGAACTGCTAGAGGCAGGCATGGCCTTTGCCATCTTCTCTTTCCTGCCGATTTGTCAGTTTTACGGCGCGCATGCCACGGTCGATGTTTTCACGTCATTTCTGCCGAGACGCGCAAACCGTTGGCTGTTCGCATTTTGGGAAACAGTGCTTGCGCTGACGGTGTTGCTGATCGTGTGGCGACTATACGGCGGCATGCAGCGCTACATCAGTAACGGCGAAACAACACTTTTCCTCCAGTTCCCGGTATGGTGGGCTTATGCGGCAAGCTTCGCTGCGGGTATTGTTGCTTCAATCGTTGCCGTTTATTGCGCCGTGATCCGTTGCAGCGAAGCTGCCTTTGGTCGGCTCATTCTGCCCTCAGAGATTGAGGAACGCTAGGATGAGCACCCTAGAGATGGGGTTTTGGTCCTTCCCGATCCTTCTGCTCATGATCTTCCTGCGTGCACCGATTGGTTTGGCCATGTTGCTATGCGGCTTCGGGGGGTGGTTTTTGGCTATGGGTGGCAACCCAACGCCACTTTTAGCCAAGCTCAAATCAGAGACCTACACGACGTTCTCCAGCTATTCGCTTAGCATCATCCCGATGTTTTTGCTGATGGGTCAGTTTGCAACCTTGTCAGGGATGAGCCAGGCTCTTTTCCGTGCCGCAGAAAGCTTCCTCGGGCATCGACGGGGCGGTGTCGCGATGGCTTCGGTTGGGGCCTGTGCTGGCTTTGGCGCCATTTGCGGATCTTCTTTGGCAACTGCCGCGACCATGTCAAAAGTCGCTTTGCCAGAGTTGAAGCGATATGGATACTCCGGTGGCTTTTCGACAGCAACTTTGGCCGCTGGGGGCACGCTTGGCATTTTGATCCCGCCCTCTGTGATTTTGGTGATTTACGCCATCATCACCGAGCAGAACATCGCAAAGCTATTCGTTGCCGCATTCATACCGGGTGTCTTGGCTGCTCTTGGGTATATGCTAACGATCGCCATGTACGTGCGCTTGTATCCTAAGTCTGCAGGCACACGCCCCGCAGTTCCGGTGGTAGAGCGATTGAACGCGTTACGTGATTGTTGGCCCGTCTTGACGATTTTCTTGTTGGTGGTCGGCGGCATTTACGCCGGGTGGTTCACACCGACAGAGGGCGCAGCGGTTGGCGCTGCCGGGACCGGCCTTGCCGCGTTGATCTCGCGAAGTTTAAACTGGCGGGTGCTGGGGGAAAGTCTGCTTGGCACGGCCCGCACGACGGGAATGATCTTTTTTATTGTCCTCGGCGCCAGCTTTTACAATGGGTTCCTCGCACTTTCTGGCGTTCCGCAGTTCATGGCTGAATGGGTGGTGATGCAAGGGTTTGCGCCGCTTTTGGTGCTTTGCGTGATCTTGCTGTTCTATTTGATTTTCGGTTGTCTCATGGACTCACTGTCGATGATCCTGCTGACAGTTCCTATTTTCTTTCCGATCATCACAGCGATGGATTTCGGCATGTCACCCGAACATGTTGCCATCTGGTTCGGCATTCTCGTGCTGATCGTTGTCGAGGTCGGTTTGATCACACCGCCGGTTGGGATGAACCTGTTCATTATCAATTCGATGGATCGTGAGACGCCTATCGTCAAAACCTACACGTCGGTGCTGTATTTCGTAGGCTCCGATATCCTTCGCGTGGTGCTGCTGGTTGCATTCCCAGCGATTACTTTGTTTTTGGTGCCTGCCTGACAGTTTACCGCGTCACAAGTGTTCGACAACGCCTCGGTAAGAAGCGCAATTGCGCGTCGCTTAAACCGTTTGGCCTGCAACCTTAGGCACCCCGTTCCCTCTCACCGTCCCACCCAAGAGCTTTTGTTGGGCTGCGCCATTCCCTCCCCAAGGGGCCGCGCGATTGCGCCACATCTCGGATCGACGCTAAGTCAGTTCGGGCAGAGTGTATCAGGTTGAAGGCCGGATGTTTAGCTTGCTTTGATGTTGTTTTTCGCAAAGCGCGAGCCTTGTTGCCAAAACAAAAGGGCCACGTCTGGCGCGGCCCTTTCGATATTCTGAGTTGTTATGCAGACCACGCCATGCGTGCTGGATGATACTCAAAACTGATGTGATGCTCTGCACCCATCAACCCCTCTTTGGTGTGGTTGTACAAAGAGCGCCAGTAGGGCTGGATGGTCACGCCCTCTTCCTGCAACAGGGCCTGGGCCTTCGCCATGATCGCACGGCGTTTATCAACATCGGCGGTCGCCAAGGCTTCTGTAAGCAGCGCATCGAACTCGGTATTTTCTAAACCGAACTCGTTCCATGCTTCACCGGAGCGATACGCCAGTGCCCATACCTGAACCCCAAGCGGGCGATGATTCCAGTTCGTCGAACTGAACGGATACTTCGACCAATCGTTCCAGAAGGTTGAGCCAGGCAGGATGGTCCGCTTCACATTGATACCAGCATCGCGCAGCTGAGAGGCGACAGCATCGGTGGTGTCTTTGCGCCACGCATCATCGATCGAGATCAATTCGTGCTCGTAGTCACCCATGCCCGCTTCATCCATCAAGGCTTTTGCAGCGGCGGGGTCGACTTTGCGCGCTGGTAGCTCGGCATACTCAGGATGCATGGGGCCGACGTGATGGTTCTCCGCAGGAATGCCGCGTCCAGAGTATCCAAGCTCAAGAAGAATGTTGTTATCTACCGCCATAGTGAGCGCCTGACGCACGCGTTTGTCGGCGTAGGGTTGCTTTCCGTCCACCTCGGCCAGCTGATTGGGGCGAATGACGATCGTTGCCGCTGTCGCAATCTCATGCTCGACCCAGCCATCAAGGGTAGACATGATGTCGATGAATTCACCTTCCATTGAATAGAAGGCGTCGACTTCTTCCGCCTCCGCGGCCGCAATCCAGGCTGCCGGGTCGGTGCCGTAGTCAATGTACTCAAGGCGATCAATGAAGGGGCCGCCAAAAACGTCTGATCCCCACCATGTGTGACCCTCGTTGCGTACCAGAACGCTCTTTACCCCAACTTCCAGGCTCTCAGGCAGGTATGGACCCGTACCAACGGGGTTCGCCAATGGGTCTGCCGCGTCATAAGAGCTGTGAACAATCGCCGCGGGATAATCCGCCATGCCTGCGATCAACGTGATGTCGGAGGCGGGCAGGTTCAGGCGCACCGTGTGGCTGTCGACGACTTCGATCGCGCCCTCAATTGCCTGATTGGTGTTGTCGTCAATCAGCGTTGCAAAGCGACCGGCCATTGAGTTGCCTTCCAGGTCCTTGTCGCACCACCCAGCGATATTGCGCGCAACGTCTTCGGCGGTGAAATCATCGCCGTTGTTCCACTTAACCCCTTTGCGCACGTTCAACGTGTACTGAGTTGCGTCATCGTTGATTTCCCAGCTTTCAAGCAGCGCCGGGCTAAACGTGCCGTCGTTTTCATAAATCGCCAGATACTCTAACCAACCGCGGCTGAAGTTTGCGATCTGGGACCAGTCATATGTGCGCGGATCCTTTAGCGCGCGCACCTCCATCTGCATGCGCACAGTGCCACCGGTCGATTTGTTTCCATGCGCTGCAGCATGTGCAGGTGGTGTCATTCCGATCATAGAATAGGCGGTGGCCGCCGTCGCACCAAAGGTGCTGGCCATTGCGATGAATTCACGACGGTTTACGGGATCGGCTTTTGCCAGTTCCGCATGATCATGGATCGCCTTCGGCAATGGCTTGCCGGTACGTGTCAGAAAACTCATGTTCTTCCTCTCTGTTGTGACAGGCGGCTTTTTCCCGCTGCCGGTGTGTGCCATCTTTGACACGGATGATGCAGTTTGCCTGCATTTAACGTCTCGGGTTGATTTACCCGCTGCGCAGATAGTTTCGAATGCGTTCTCTGACGTCAAGCCCAACAAGCGGGCATAACGCCTCATTTCGGTGTGCATTTTATATGATCTCAGGCGCGTGTTCGTCATTGAAAGAGGTCGGTGTTTTGGCCGGTTTCTTTGATCGAAACGCCGCTCAATCCGCGCTTTGTTCGTCGTTATCAAACAAAACGGCTAAAATGGTCTGACCACGCTGTTCAAATTCTTCATTTCTTCTTACCCTAAAGGTTCGTACGAACAGCGACGTTTGATGATTTATGTCAGATGATTTCGATCTTGAGATGTTCCTTCCCTACCTGCTTAATCAAGCGGCTGAGGCCAAATCTCGCGCCTTTCAGAAAATTTACCGGGACCGTTATGGGATTTTGAGGTCGGAGTGGCGTGTGGTGTTTCACCTTGGCCTTTATGGCCAGATGACGGCGCGAGATATCTGTGACCGAGCGCAGATGCACAAAACCAAGATCAGTCGTGCTGTCCAGCGGCTGGAAAGCAAACGGTTGATCCGTCGCGCCCGAGATACGTCAGATCGTCGCGTTGAGCATTTGTCGCTCACTGCAAGCGGGCGCCGCATCTATGAAGACTTGCGCACAACTGCAAAAGCCTATGAAGCTGACATGCTCGGGGCGTTCTCGACAAAAGAGATCGCCACATTGCGCAGTATGTTAGTGACCCTTGCGAATACCCGATCTGTGCGAGCGTGACAGCGTGAGCGATCAGGTCAAAGGGCTGCTCATCACGTTTTTTGGTGTTTTTTTCGTTGTCCCGGATGCGCTGTTTGTCAGGTTGATCAGTGCAGACCCATTGGCGATAGCGTTCTGGCGGCTCGGCCTGGTAGGCTCCGCCATAAGCTTTTGGATCCTCCTCAGCAGGGGGATCGCGCCTTTCATATCGGTTTTGCGTACCGGCCGTTTCGCATTTATCTTTATGCTGGGCATCGGTGGCAGCGGGCTGCTTTTCATTCTCGCTGTAAGCCTCACCTCAGTTGCGAACGTCGTTTTCATCATCGCTTCCCTGCCGCTTTTTGCGGCTGTCTTTAGCCGCATCTTTCTGGCGGAACCCTTCAGCCTGCGCATCTTGTTGACAATAGCTGCGGTCGCGCCTGGTTTGGCGATTATTGCCTACGGTTCAGCAGAGACGGTAAATGCGAGCCTTGCCTGTGATCTCTTAGCGTTTGGTGTGTCTGCGCTCTATGCGGCGGCGTTAACGGCGGCGCGGTGCGCGCGACCGGTCTCGATGGTGCCTGGTGTGGCAATGGGGTGTGTCCTGGTGGCTTTACTGATCGCGCCCTTCGCAGCCCCGTTTTCCATTCCTTCCACAGATGTTCCGCTGATTGCAGGGCATGCATGCACAATCGTGATCAGCTCTGTGCTTTTGGCGATTGGTCCGCGTTACATTACCTCGCCCGAGGTGGCTTTGCTTGTTTTGATCGAGTCTGTCGCGGCTCCGCTTTTGGTGTGGATCGTTTTGGAAGAAACGCCTGGCATTCACGCGCTGGTGGGCGGCGGCATCGTTGTCGGCGCGCTTTTCGTGTCTAACCTCGTGTTACTGTGGAAAGTGCGTAAAGGAACGGCCCACCCGACTTAGCGCCGCTCCGTGGGGGGCGGAACGGCGGGGCTCAACACGCTCTGTTGAGCGGGTGGGTGATGGGAACGGGGTGTTCCAGTTTTAGGGTCGCGCGCTTAGGCATGTTCAAAAGTCGACTGTGACCCCGGGCAGGCGAAGCGCTTTTATCAGATCGCGTAGCTCTTGACGGGCGGCGATGTTTGATATGTTCAGCTGTTTCACGCCGATGTCTTTGAGGTCGAGAAGCGTCAGACCGCGCGGAAATAGCTCTCTGAAAATCACACGCTCGTTAAAGCCGGGCGCGACGCGAAACCCAATCCGTTTGGACAGATCTTTGACCGCGCGCGCCATCTTGTCTTTATTGACCATGCGCTGAGCGCCGAGCCTATTGCGCACCACGATCCAATCGATCGGCGCCAGCCCCGCTTTTGCGCGGGCCTGGCGTGCCTTCCAAACCATTTCAGAGTAAACAGAAGGCCCGGTTATTTTCTCCCCTGCGCTGTCGATCCGGGCGAGAAGATCAAAGTCAATGAAGCTATCGTTCAAGGGCGTGATCAATGTATCCGCCAAGGAATGCGCCATTTGGCTTAGCCGCGTATGTGCGCCTGGGCAATCAATCAGCAGGAAATCGTTGATGGGATCGGCGGTAGACAGTGCTTGGCTGAGGCGTTGATCATCAGCATAGTCTCCAGGTGTCAGCGCGTATTCCGAGATTTCCGGCAGCTCGACCAAGGACGGGCTGGGGAGATCAATCGCGGCATGTGCTAAGTAGTGCAGCCTGTTTTCGAAGTATCGGCTGAATGTGCGCTGACGCAGATCCAGATCGAAGGTGGTCACCCGGTGCCCCATGCGCGCCAAGGCGGTTGCAACATGCATAGAGACGGTTGATTTGCCTGCTCCGCCTTTTTCGTTGCCAACGACGATGATGTGCGCCACACGTCCTCGCTTTCCGCTCTTGTGCGGATCACTTTGGGCAGCACTATATGTGGTGTAACATCGTTTGAAAAGTCACTCTCTCATCCCCAAAAGCGATGAGGGGCGACTGTTTACGAGCACGTTTTAATTTTGAGCTGAGACACCAGGTGACCCATCCCCCTGATCTGGGCCGTTCAGGTGTCGTATCTGTTTGTGTTTCTTTCTGCTGATATGGTTGCGGTCAGGGTCTGCTGATCGGATCCTTTGCGGAGCTCAAGCAAGGCAAGCCGGGTGGCACAGTTGAGATTGGCGTAGACGGCCGGTGCCAGTCCGCCAAGCGATGTGTGTGGTCGTTGTGTGTTGTAATCGATCCTCCAGTTTTCGATGATCTCGCGCGCTTGGGCGAGATTTCTGACGATGTGTCCGTTCAGGCGTTCTTGTCTGAGCCCGCCATTGAAGCTTTCCACGAATTCGTTTTGCGTGGGCTTTCCTCTCTCGACAGATTTGCCTTGCAAATCGCCTGCCGGGCAATGGGACGCGATGTAATGCCAACCGACGCTCGTGTCCTGGCATCATCGAAGAACAGCTGAGAGGTCATTTCTGTTCCATAACACCTTCGGAATGTCGTTGATTTAGAGGCTATGATCGCCTGCGGAGCCCCCAACTAGCGCAGCGGGTGATCATAGCCGGGTCTCAGGTCCCTACAGTGGTTTTGCAACAAACCACACCGCATGGGAGACCGACTATGA
>JBCCQX010000010.1:0-108349 GCA_039208585.1 Pseudomonadota bacterium
ATGCTTGCCCGGAACCAAGGGCGCGATCACCGCCCATTGTCTGTCGGTCAAAGTTCGCCTGCTCAAAATCGCCTCCCGTTTTTGATCTTGAATCAAACGAAAGGCGATTTGAGAAGCCCCTAAATGCAGAAGCCGCCTAGGATGCATCTGGCCCGGAAAAGGCAATTGTTTTCGACTTGCACAGCAGGGTTTTCAGATCCACGGTCGCTGGGGGAGGTGAGAGCATGGGTGGAATGTGCATGAGTTACTTAAAAAATAGCGCCCTGCAGGTTTGCAGGGCGCGTTTGGAAACATAAAATGTGACTAAGTTGATCGTGCTAAAAAGGTCTGTTTCCAATTCGTGTTAGGGGTTGAAAGTCGGCCGCAGCTAACCCCGATAATTTCCCGGATAGCGCAGCATGGGCGGCAGGTTAAGCGCGGCTTCCCATTCACTCAACGTCATATCGGCCAAGACTGACGGCTCTGCTCCCCGGGGCACGGCGGCGGGCGGCAAGGTCACATAGGGCACGCAAGCCAAGGCGCATCCGATCGTTCCGTGGCTGATCTGAAGTGATTTGAAACCGATAAAGATCTCTTTGTATCTGACGCCTTGATCTTGTCCACAGCGCAGGATGGACAAGGCCATGTTGCGCTCGATATCTTCAAGCGGCGCTTCGCCCATGGTTTCAGTGTCTGAACTGTCTTCGATAAAGAGATTAGCGGTGGTGAGCCGATCATCTGCGATCGCGATGGCCAAAGCGCACCAAATGGTCGTGTCTTTCTTTGGGTTGATGGTGCGTGATTTGTTGGCGCACACCACCATGGCGCCTGGCAACGGTGCAAAGCGCCTTTCGTGACGCGAGCCAAACAGCCGATATGCGGAATCGAGCAGTGGATCCATGGGCATGACAGGTATTTCAACGCCGTCATGCCGGGGCAGACGCATCCTGGGGTGAACCAGGCCATTGGCAAGATCGTCGTGACGCGCCACGTCGTATCCCCAAACAGCGCCGTTGACACCGCAGAAGGAGGAGGCGGTAAGCATATTGATCTGCCCGATATACGCATCTTCACACTCTGCGCGGTCATAGGAAACGATGCCTTCAAGCCCCTCGTCCATGTCAGCAGCCACCGTGCCGATGGAGAGTTTTAACGCTGCAATGTATCCCCAGCCGTGCGTGGGTGGGTTCATGTAGCCAGCGCAATGGTTTGGAAACGGCCCTACCGCGTTGTTGACCACTTGCTTGATGTGGTCGCCATGATCAATCAGCTCAGGATAGTGGTTCATGCGCTGTGCTTTCAGATGTTCAGTTTGGTGTGTGCGGTCACATTGGCCTTTGGATCACGTCGATCTGCTTGTGGGTCGGCATAGTGAACAATTGTCGTCACGCCATTTTGGGTGACACGGTGCGGCGGGTTCTCATATCCGGCGCTCGTCACCTGACGCAGCTCGTCGGGGTGAAAATTCAGTGCCTTTGCAAGATGCCCGAGCGTTGTTCCCGGGTGATGATGAACGCCACCCTCTGTCGCCTTGAACCCCGCCGCGGCCAGTTGCGTGGCGCTGGGGGCGCTCGTGCTTTTGGGTGTCGTATCAGCATCAATTGGCGGCATGGTGTCTCCCAGGTCGTTTGGGATGCTCAGCAAGCAGCGTTCGGTGAACCTGACTTCGGTCAGTGGTTTGTCGATCGTATGCGGCGAGCAGTCGTGATAATAGGCATTCACCAGGGCAGCGCGCAAATTGGTTTCGCTAAGCCAAGACGCGCCCATGCCAGAGTAATGCGGCGTGCCCAGCGCGTCATTGCCCATGTACATCGCATTGAGCCCGGTCCAGAAACCGTTTGGGCACCAATGCAAATAATCATCCTTGTTTTTGAAATACATGTAGTCGCCCGGTATCGCGGTGTTGGTCAGCGGGGCGCTTTTCATGAACAGCGTTGCCGGATTAGGGTCACCATTCGTCAACCGCCAAGGGCCCACATACATGGTGCCAAACTTGGTCGCCATATCATCAAATCGGTTGCGCCCCAGTCCGTTCAACAAGCCAAAGTAAACTGCCATTTGAAAAGCCCCCGCACATTCACCGCGAAACGGGAACATGACGTTTTCAACCGGGGCAATAGCATCCGCTGGAACGGTGCCGGATGTCTGCACAAACTCGGCGTCCCATTCCTGACTGGGATATAGAAAGGCCCAATACTGACTTAGCCGTGTGGCATCGGCGCTGCCCAGCCTTGGTTTGAGGCCGATATCGGGATTGAAGTAATCCATATCATATTGGCCGGTATTTGCTTGGCTCATCGCCTGTATCGCGTGAATGCGAAATGCGATGTCCTGACCTAAGTCAAAGGAAGAAGCGAAGGAATGAGGCTGGCGGGATGATTTCATCGCATCAACGATCTGTCGCGCGATCGGGTGCTCTAGCGCGCGGATGCTGGCCTCGTCACCGCTTTGAAATGTGTCAGATGCCTGACGTTCATAGGGGACTGTTAGGTGTTTTTCGATAACGTGGAAAGCGTCTGAAGAGCCATCGATCTGTTGACCCGCAATCGAAAGACCGCCCAGCTGATGTGTGGATTGATCCATGTTCTTCACTCCCATTTGGCTACGCTGAACCGTTCCCACCACGGGCAGACAGGTACTGACAAGTTCAGCACGCTTTGCGACCCTTGCCTCGGATGACGGCCCAGCGTAAAAAAAGCGCAATACTCGCTTTCCGTGTGTTGCCTGGCGGTATGCCTGCGCTTTGAGGGTGTGTTTCAGAGCGGCTCTGAGGGAGAAAAGGTTGAGACTTACATTGCTGGGCGGATGCGCTCTGGCCTCAAGCAACGGAACGATCATTCGCCTGAAAAGCCGTAAGTCTTGGGCGTTGTTGTCGCTTTTGGCCCAGGCGCAAGAGACTGGCTGCTCACGCGAATATATCACGGGGCTTTTGTGGCCACAAAGTGGTGAGGCGCAGGCACGTGCCAGTCTGCGTCAAGAGCTCTCGGTGTTGCGGCGCATGTTGAGAGATGACGACCCAGCGGTGTTGGAGGCTCGGCCGGATCGCATCTTTCTTAACTCTGCCTCAATGCAAATCGACAGCCAGGAACTCGCGTGCCTGTCTCATGCCAACGGTGCCATCGACCCCGAAAAAATCATCTCGCTCTATCAGGGCGATTTTGCAGCGGGACTGACCATTCGATCAGCGCCTTTTCATGACTGGCTTTGGCTAGAACGGGAGCGTCTGCGTGGCCTGGCGATAGCGACGCTAGAGCGATCGCTTTGCGAGGCTGATCCCAAAGGTGATCCCGAGCGGAAACTGCGGATTGCCCGGTCGATCATTGAGATTGAGCCCACGAGAGAAACCGCGCACCAGCATGTTATGAGGGTCTTGCAGGCGTTGGGGCGCCGCACAGAGGCTTTGGCGCATTTCGCCCGCTTCCAAGACATCATGAAGCGAGAGCTTGACGTGGCGCCGTCTGAAGACACCGTTGACCTCTATCACAGTTTGCGCGATGGGCATGAGGTTCGGGAAGCACCTTCTGCTGGCGCTGGCACAGCAGTGCCGCCTCGGTTTGAAAAGCGCGACTTGAGTGTCGCAGCCTTTGGCATCGCTGCAGCGTCATCAGCGGAGGGTGGTCTCGGGGCGGAGGAAGTCTCTGACCTCCTCATCAAACTCGAAGCGCACAGCCGTAAGATTATTGACCAACATGGCGGAACATTCCTTGGCGTGGTTGGAGACCGCTGTTTGGCGGTTTTTGGCTATCCTGCCTCGGGTGAGTTGATGGCGGAACGATGCGTGTTCGCCGCGCTTCACCTGATGCAGGGGGAGACGCGGGTATCTCTTCCCGATCACATTCAGATATCTTGCGGGATCGCAAACGGAGAAACGTTGATTGCCGTGACAGAGGACCAAATGCTGGAGCCCCGTCATTTTTCAGGGACTGCCGTAACGCAGGCGACGGCGCTTAGTTTCACCGCGTCTGGGGGCCAACTCCTCATCAATGCAAAGGCAAAGGCGCTTTTGCGCCATGCTTTTCAGATCGAGCCGGTGCCAAATGCACGGGATCACCTTTCCGCCTATCAGGTGTTGGGTGATCAGATCGCCCCCAATCGTTTCGACGCAAGTCGAAAGTCACGCACGTTAACGCAATTTGTCGGTCGCAATCGAGAGATGTCGCGTCTGAAGGGTCTATGGGCCAAGGCAACGCAAGGCGATGGCGGCATCGTCTGCGTTCTGGGCGAACCCGGCATCGGGAAGTCTCGTCTTGTGCACGCCTTCTTGCGGAGTGGCATCGGTGAGGAGGCCGCGATTATGCAGTTTGTCGCCTCTGCCCACCATCAGAACACCGCGTATTATCCGGTTGTCCAAGAATTGCGCCGGGTCCTTGATATCTTCCCAGATGCGTCATCCCAACAGGTGCGATGGCGCGTTGAGAAGTGGGCAGCGGGCATGGGATTTCCTTTCGATGAAGCGAACAATGCGCTTCTAATCTCTCTGCTCGGCGGCGAAAATGGGCAAAGCAAACAAGATCAAACACCGAGAGAAAAAACCGAACAAGCGCTTCTGACGACCTTTATCAGGCTGGCCCAAGAAAAACCGATCTTGTTGGTTTTTGAGGATTTGCACTGGATGGATCCAAGTTCAAAGCGGCTTATCCAGTCTTTGCAGGCGACCGCAAATGCGCGCAAAATGATGATGGTGATTACCTCAAGGTACGCGCTGGGGCTGACAGAGAAAGTGCCATCCAGACCCAATTGGATCAGGTTGAAGCGTCTAAGCCCGGCGCAGTCTCTCAAAGTGGCACGCGGCATCTGGCCGAGACAGTTGGATCAGCATCACCTCACAGACATCATTGAGCGTTCTGACGGCATCCCCTTGTTTCTGGAAGAGTTGATACAGGGCGTTTCAGAGGAAGCTGGCCGCAATCGCTCTGTGACGCCCAAGCGCGCGGTTCCTTTCGGTCTGAAAGAAACACTGACCGCACGTGTGGACAGGATGGGGAGCGAGAAAGAGATCCTCCATCTCGCGTCGGTCATCGGCCGCGTTTTCCGTCTGAGTATCCTTTATGCGGCAGCGCCCTATCGTCAGCGGCACATCGATGAATATCTCGCCCGGCTCCAACAGCAAGATCTGGTTTACCAGGTCGGTGGTGCGCCTGATCTGCGCTATGAGTTCAAGCATGCGCTGGTGCAGGAATTGACATATGGTTCAATTTTGCGGGCTGATCGCCAGCGGTATCACAACTGGGTCGCAAAGGCACTGAAAAGCGGTGATGCTTTGCTGCCCGCAGAACCCGAGGTCATTGCCCACCACTTCGAGCAGGCCGCGGAAATTGAGGACGCGATCTCTTACCTTGAGCGCGCTGGCAAGCAGGCGGTTCGCGTGTCCGCCCATGACGAAGCGGTAGAGCATTTCCGTCGGGCCCTCGCGTTAGCACGCGCACAGGAGGAAACGGAAACCTACAGAAACTGCATGCGCAGGCTGCTGTTGCTTTTGGGCCCGCAGCTTCTGGCGCAGCACGGGTTTGCTTCTGATGAGGTCAAAGAGGTCTATAATCAGGCGCTCGCTCTCGCGAATGGTGCAGAAGACAAACGCGCGTTAAGCCGCGTGCTTTGGGGTCTTTGGAGCAACGATATCGTGCGCGCGAAACTTGATGTTTCGGATGCTTCAAGTCGTGCTTTTCTGGACATTGCGCTTCGCACGCGCGATGGCGCTGACATCATCGCAGGGCATTATATGACGGGCGTGGCACGGTTTTACACCGGCCAATTGCCAGAAGCGCAAGCGGCCTTTGACGCCGCGATGGCGGCCTATTGTGATGACTTGCATGATGAGATGATCTTGCGCTTTGGGCTAAATCTCGGTGTGGCCGCAGCGTCTTACCTGCTGTGGACATATGCTCTGATCGGCCAAATCGATCATGCAACGCAGCAGACGGAAGCCTTGCTCGGTCGAACACAGGCGATCAGCCACCCGGTGAGCGGTGGGTTCGCGCACAACTTTGTTTCGCGCTTTTACAACTTTCTTGGTGATGCCGCGCGTGCAGCGTATCACGCTCGGCTTGCAATCGATCTGGCGGAGGGACAGAAATTTGCGCAGTTTCGTGCGCAGGCAAACATCAATCTGGGGCGCGCCTTGGACAGCCTAGGCCAGCCGCAGGGGGTAGACTTTCTCGAAAAAGGACTGGCTGGGTATCTTGAGACCGGCGCAGAATTGGCCAGACCCTACACCCATGCTTGGCTGGCGGAGGCTTATCTTGTCCGCGGTCGGATATCGCAGGCAGAGAAAAATCTGAATGAGGCGCTCGCTTTTTCCGCGCGCACCGGTGAGGTGTATTTTGACGCGGAGCTTTTGAGGCTCCGAGGCGAACTCGCGGCACGGTTTTCGATAGAGAGTTTCAGTGCCGTTCGAACCCGCTTTGACCGGGCGCTTGAGACAGCGTATCGCATGCGCGCGGGCACGCTGGCGCTGCTCACATCGGCGAGCTATGCCCGCGCTTTAGAACAGCGCGGGGCTCAGGCAGGCGCGCAAGAGATCGCGCAGCGCGCGCTCAAAGAGTTGAGCGTTGAGGGGAAAGCCCCTATTTGTGACCATGCGCGGGCAGAGCTTTTGCGCCTCAGCGCCAATTCCGCCGCCTGGAGCGTTTCGACGTTGACTTTAGCTATTACGCATCACTTTTCGCGTCGGGCCTGGGGGAGAGGCATTGAACAGGTGATCCAGGTTCAAGTCGAAACACTTTAACCCGTGCAGCCTTAAACTTGATACACCCCGTTCCCCGCACTTACGCGCCCAACGGGCCCCGTTGGACCGCGCCGTTCTGCCTCCACGCAGTGGCGCTAAGTCAGTTTGGGGGTAAGATGTCTTAGAGGTGAGGCCGGATGCTTTGGGGTTCTGGCCCTGATTTGCCGGTATGATAGTGGGTTTTCATTCCCGTGACGGTACCGCAAACTGGCGCGTGATAATTTCGCCGTCAGCACATCCGGGAAGGTCGGTGTCAATGCTTAATGATCGCTTTGGAATAGATCCGCACTTGTGCTTTATAGACGGGCGTTGGGAAACCACATTGGCCGATGAAAGGCTCGTACTCTGTAATCCGTCAGATGGCACATCCCTTTGTGAAATCGCGCGGGGATCATCGGCTGACATTGATGCTGCTGTGGCCGCAGCACGCGGGGCAGGTCAGCGCAGTTGGGGTCGACTAAGCGCTGTGGAACGCGGGCGCATCCTTTACCAGATCAGCCTCCGCGTGCTTGAAAATGTGGACACATTGGCCGAGCTTTAAGCGTTGGATGTGGGCAAACCGCTGAGCCAGGCGCGTGCCGATGCGATTGCCTTAGCGCGCTACATGGAATTCTATGCAGGGGCCGCTGACAAGATCCATGGCGAGACGATCCCCTATCTGGACGGCTACACCGTCTATACGCTGCGAGAGCCATTTGGGGTGACGGGGCACATCGTTCCTTGGAACTATCCCATGCAGATAATCGGTCGTTCTGTCGGTGCCGCCCTGGCGATGGGCAATGCTACGGTCCTAAAACCTGCAGAGCAGGCCTGCCTTACCGCTTTGGTGTTTGCACGGATCGCGCAAGAAGCAGGGCTGCCTGCGGGCGCATTGAACGTGGTGCCCGGCTTGGGCGAAGAGGCTGGCGCAGCCTTGTCAGGGCACCCTGGTGTCGATCACGTCTCGTTCACGGGCTCGGTCCATGTCGGTGGTCTGATCCAAGCCGCAGCAGCCAAAAACATCGTTCCAGTGACATTGGAACTTGGCGGTAAATCTCCTCAGATTGTTTTTGAGGATGCTAATCTGGATGCGGCACTGCCCTTCCTACTCAACGCGGGGATCCAGAATGCGGGTCAAACCTGCTCTGCCTCCTCACGGATTTTGGTTCAACGCGGGATATACCAAACTGTGCGTGCGGCAATGGCGGAGCGATATGAAAAGTTGCGCGTCGGCACTGCTCAACAAGACTTGGATGTGGGGCCGCTAATATCCGCACGCCAGCGGGATCGCGTGCTGGCATATCTTACTCCGAAGAATGCGCGCCAGGTTGCAGCGGCGCCGCTTAGTACGAGTTTGCCTGAAAGCGGCTTTTATGTGGCGCCGAGCTTGTTTGAGGTGGAGGATATGTCTGTTCCTCTTGCCCAGGAAGAGGTGTTTGGCCCCGTCCAGGTGCTGATCCCATTCGACACGGAAGAAGAGGCAATCGCGATTGCTAACGGCACGGATTACGGTCTTGTCGCCAGCGTATGGACAACTGATGGCGGCAGACAGATGCGCGTTGCCAAAGCAGTGCGCGCCGGTCAGGTGTTCATCAACAATTACGGCGCAGGCGGTGGCGTTGAATTACCTTTCGGTGGCGTGGGAAAGTCTGGTCACGGGCGTGAGAAGGGGTTTGAAGCGCTGTATGGCTTTTCCCAACTCAAGACAGTGGCTGCTTTTCATGGATAAGAGGAGGGAGAGATGAGACTGGAAGGCAAGACGGCAATTGTCACGGGGGGCGCGTCAGGCTTTGGCGCGGGGATCGTCCGAAAATTTGTGGCGGAAGGAGCACATGTTCTCATCGCCGATCTCAATGTGGAGCTGAGTTCAGAACTTGCGCAAGAGCTTGGCCAAAACGTAAGTGCGATTGCGACCGACGTATCTGACCAGGCGGCGGTGACGCGCATGGTGGATGCCGCAAAAGAGCGCTTTGGCCAGATTGATATATTGGTCAACAATGCTGGCGTGACCCATCTGCCCGCCGCGATGGAGGATGTATCAGAAACTGACTTTGACCGGATCGTCGCGGTGAATATCAAGGCGATCTATCTTGCTGCTCGGGCCATCGTGCCAGCGATGAAAGCGCGCCGCTCAGGTGTCATTCTGAACATTTCTTCGACGGCTGGTATCAGCCCGCGCCCCAAACTCAGCTGGTATAATGCATCAAAGGGGTGGTTGAACACCGCGACAAAGTCAATGGCTGTGGAACTGGCCCCGGAAGGTGTTCGCGTGAATGCATTGAACCCGGTTGCCGGAGAGACCCCGCTGCTTGCAAGCTTCATGGGAGAAGACACGCCTGAGATGCGTGCAAAGTTCTTGGCGACCATCCCGATTGGCCGATTTTCTCAGCCGGATGATATGGGCAATGCAGCTTGCTATTTGTGTTCGGATGAAGCGACCATGATCACCGGCATCTGCATGGAGGTTGACGGAGGTCGATGCATTTGAATGCCGAAGGGGCGGTACTTTACGTTTTTGAGCGGTGTCTTCACACGGCTAGGCATTCCGGGCGACGCGCCATCGATACGCCGCCATTGTATCATGGAGGGTGGTTCAGACGTTATAGTTAGACCGTTAAGATGACAGAAAACGCCCAGTCAGATATGTTGAGCCGACTGGAGGTGCTGGCAAATCGTGCGCTGACGCTGTGGGATTTGCCAGCAGGTGCCAGCGCTCAGTTGATCAATCTGTCAGAGAATGCCGTTTACTTGGTTGAAGCGGCAGGCGGCTTTAAAGCGATTTTGCGCATCCATCGCGTAGGCTATCACACTGCGCGCGCCATCGAGAGTGAACTGGCATGGCTTGACGCGCTCACCCGAGAAAGCGCAGTGGCGACGCCTGGCTACATCAGGGGTAAGGATGGGCGCGCCCTTCAGAAAATGGGACTGACCGGATCAATCGCGCCTCGATACATGGTGCTATTTCACTTTATCAACGGTTCTGCCCCGGCTGAAAAACGTGACCGTGTGGCGGATTTTCAGGCGCTGGGCGGGATTGCTGCCATGTGCCACCAGCATGCGTTGAGTTGGAAAAAGCCAGTGGGTTTTGAGCGGCCGACCTGGGATCTGGACACGATTTTGGGCGCGCAGCCGACCTGGGGTCATTGGAGAGACGCGCCTGAAGTGACTGCAGAGGTACGCGCGACGTTGAACGAAGTGGAACGCGTTCTGCGAAAGCGTCTGACATCTTTTGGCAAATCACCGGGTCGCTTCAACCTCATTCACGGTGACATGCGGCTGGCCAATCTTTTGGTCGCTGGAAACCAGATTAGGCTTATCGATTTTGACGACTGCGGCTGGGGGTGGCTTCTCTATGATTTCGCTGCGGCGATCAGCTTTATCGAAGATGATCCGCTTGTACCCGTGCTGAAGGCGGCTTGGATCAAAGGGTACAGAGCATACCGGGCCTTGAGTGCGGAGGAGGCGGAGGAGATGGACAGCCTCGTCATGTTGCGTCGGATAAGTCTATTGGCGTGGATCGGCAGTCACATTGAGGCGCCAGAGCCGCAGGAGCGTGCGCCAGGTTTCGCTGCCGCGACCGCCGAGTTGGGAGAGCGGTATTTGGCCTTTGCAAGGAAGTCTGACGGCGAGAGCACTCCGCGTTAAATCTAAGCCACCTTGCCCAAACCGGTTTAGCGCCGCCCCCTTTGCGGCGGAACGGCGCGGTTTAACAGGGCCTGTCGAGCATGACGGTGTTAGGGAAGGGATCGCATTAGGCTTAAGGTCGCAAGCCTCATTCGTAGCCTGTCATCTCAAGGTATCCGCGGCCTTGGTGGCTGCCCGTAAAGGCAATCGGACCCTCCCAATAGGGCACGGAAGTCGCCATCCAGCTTTGCCTGTTCAATGGACGTGTGGTCACATCCAGGCCCCGCTCCGGCAGTTCAAGCCGCCATTCAACAGGTACATCCCGATCTGCGACGCGCGCCGTGGCCAGCGGTGTGAGGCGTAGCGCACCGTCAGGAAAGGGCGTCGGCGTGCCGTCTGGATCAATCCAGGTGGCTGCCGTGAACATCTTTGCCGACGTGCTGCGCAGGCCAAACCCCATCAGCCGTGCACCATCGTCGAACTTGAGCGAGAACCAATCCCAACCCGTTTGATCATCGGACAGAGGCTGCGATGACCATTCGCGATCCAGCCAGGCTTGTCCGACAACGGCGATGTCTTCACCATTGATCTGCAAAACGCCCTCTACCCGGTAGAACGGCTGCGAATAATAGTAGCTCGCTTGCCCCTCCGGCGACTTTTGAGAAAACCCATTCTTCCCCTGCGGGACCAGCGGCCCCTCAGCCGTGAGCTCTAAATCATAGGCCGCGTCAGAAAATCGCGCGTTGATCCGAGCGTGCGCATAAGGATCGCCTGCGGTGCTAAGGCTTTCGAAGCGCCAGTCGTCGATGAAAGCCACGAAGGGTGACATTGTAACGCCAGCAGTGCCCAGGCCACCACGTGCGCGCCGCTCCGCGACATAGTGCTGGTCTGCTGTTGTCATGCCCGCGTGACCAAGCCAAAGCTGATTGGCGGTCCATCCCCGCGATATTTCAGGGCGCAGTGCGGAACGGAAAAGCGTCCATTGTATGCCGTAAGGAGTGCCTTCTGCGTCCTCTAACGTCGCCGTAATGTACCACCACTCGATGCGGTAATCGGGGTGCGGCCCATGATCGGCGGGGAAAGAGAGCGCACGGTCAGGCGTTGGTACGGCAAATCCCTCGGCATCGGTCCCCAAACCAGCAAAGCCTTGCGCCGCGGCGCTGCTCACCGTCACGAACAGCCAAAAAGCGATCCTAACGATCATGGGCGAACCTCCGTAAAAGCTGATCTCCCGATCCTTTGAGCAAATGTCGGGCTGGCCAAAGGCTCGCCATTATGGCGGCAAGAAGCGCCCAGCCAGCCAGTTGAACCCAGGTTGACGGAAACATGCGCATCGGTAGCTGCCAGCCGAAAGCGTGCACATTGACGATGTTGAGCAACACCCAGGCCAGCAGCAGGCCGACCGGCACTGCAATGACCCAGGTCATGAGCGCGAGCAGCGCGGTACGCGCAATCTCAAGACCGCCGAGTGATCGCGCGGAAAGGCCCAACGCCCAAACCGGTGAGATCTGGGTCAACCGCATGTTGGAGAGTGTGAGCAGGCTTGTCAGTATCGCAAAGCCAGCGACCCCCAAGGTGAGGATGTTCAACGCACCTGTCACGAGAAAAGTCTGTTCGAATATGCGCATAGAGGTGTTTTTGACCGAAGCCTGGTCGATTACTGCACCGGGGGGCAGATCAAACCTTGTGCGGAGATCTCGCTGCAAAGGACCAACCTGATCCGGGTCAACGCGCAAGGCAAAGCGCAGGATCGGCGGGTCGGGGAAGCGGGCGCGCAGCGTCTCGAAATCCAAAATAACTTGCGCATTCGGATTGCCGTAGTCTGAGTAAACACCCACGACGGGCAAGGACCAGCCAGGCCCGAGCGCCACCTTGTCTCCCGGCCAAATTTGCGCCCGGCGGGCAAGTTGCTCGTTAATCAGCGCGCCTTGGCCACCATGCAGGTTATCCCAAGGTCGCGCGCTTTCGGCGATGAGCGGCCAATGCGCTCTATAGGTCTCATGGGGCACGATGCCATAAAGGCGCGCCGGTTGGCCCTCGACCCGTCCCTCCACCGACCAGATGGGCAATTGCGCCTGAACTTTCGGGGCGACATAGCTTTCGAAGGCCGCAGCCTGCTCGGCATTTTGGGTGGTCACATAGAGTTCGGAGGCGAGGCGCTGATCCAACCACCCGATAAAGGTCGTTCGAAAAGACCCCACCATCGTGTTCACGCCGATATTCGCTGCTAGCGCGAGCAAAAGCGCCATCAGCGCGAGCGACAGCGCGGGTATTTGCTGGCGCGCATCGGCAAACAGCCACTCGGTCAACGGGCCGCGCGCTATGCGGTTCAATCTCTCCAGGGTTATCGTCAGCAGAAGCGGCAGCGCCAGTGCCGCCCCGGTCAAAAGGGCGGCAAGGCAGGCAAAGCCCGACAAAAGACTGTCGCCCGCCCATCCAAGCAGCGCAGAAGCGGCCAACAGCAGTGCAGCAAAGGCCCCCTGCACTCTCATTTGCCAGATGGACGCACGCGCCCAGGCGCGTGGCTGCGCGGGTGCCAAGAGGGGCAGGCGGCCCACCCGCCACAGCGCGAGCCCCCCTGCCGCAGCTGCGCCGATGAATGTCATCGCGAGTGCGCTGAGCGCCCAGATCGGGTTGAACGAAAGACTGCCTGCAACATCTGCCCCATAAAGGCTTAGCAATGTGCCAGAGACACCCGGCAGCAGAGCGGCGGCGATCGCGTAGCCCAGCCCAAGACCCAGCATGCCGGACAACAAAGCCAAGGTGGCAAGCTCCAGGCCCAAAAGCCAAAGCAAGTGCCGCAATCCTAACCCCAAAGCGCGCAACGTGCGAAAGCTTGTGCGCCGTTGTTCAAACGCCAGGCCGATGGCCGATTGCACGATGAAAAGCCCGACGGCAAACGCCAAAAGACCAAAGGCGGTCAGGTTAAGGTGAAAACTGTTGGTGAGTTGCGCAAGATCGGACTGGTCGGTGCCCGTCTCCAGCCGCAGTCGCGTGACCTCTTGCAGGGCTGGCAGCCCCTGGGCCTGATCCGGATCAAGAAGCAGATAGCTTAAATCCTCACGCTCAAGAAGGCGCTGCGCGACAGCGATGTCGGTTATCACAATCCCGGGATCAAGGCTGGCGGCGATCGCGTAGGGCAGGGCGAGATCCGCCACATCCTCGACCGTTTCTGGCCCGACAAGCAGGATGCCTTGCGGCCCCAAAAACGTGGCTAGCGCCACGTCCGCTTCTGTGAGCACCTGAAAACCGAGCTGGATCGGTGCGCTCAACGGCTCGATACCGCGCACCTGCAGCCCGTCGCGGGTGCCCTCAATAACGGGTGAGACTTGCCAACCGGCCCGTCTCAGAGCGATGAAATCCTCGAGGCGTACATCGGATCCCGTCAACCGCTGAAACGTGGCTTGCCCCAGGTTGCCTGCCGCCGCGGCATAGCTGCGCTTGGCCTCTGCGTTGATGGCCTGCACGCCCGACCAGAGCGCTGTCGCGAGCGCCAGGCCAAGCACCAGCGTAACAAGTTGCAGCGGGTGTCGCCGCCAGTGAGAGAGTAAGGCTGCAAGAACAACTCGGTTCATGTCACGCGCCCTGCGCTGAGGTGAAGACGTCGATCAAGTTGTTGGGCTAAGGCCGTCGAATGGGTGACCATGAGAAGACCTGCACCGGTTTGTCGCGTTAACGCGACCAGCAGTGACAAGACGCTCTGAGCCGTTGCCTCATCCAGGTTGCCCGTGGGCTCGTCTGCGAGCACTAATTTTGGACGATGCGCGACCGCGCGTCCGATCGCAACGCGTTGCTGCTGCCCGCCAGAGAGTTCTTCAGGGTAGCGTTTGCGCAGGGCTGACAGGCCGAGCCTGTCTGTCAACGTGTCGAGCCAGTCGGGATCGCACCGGCCCGAAAGACGGGCCTGAAAGGCCAGATTTTGGCTGACAGTCAGTGAGGGGATCAAATTGAGTTGCTGGAAGATCACGCTGACCGCATCCCGCCGTATCCGCGCGCGGCCGGTTTCATCCAAGCTGGAGATATCGACCCCCGCCAGGGTGATCCGACCCGCATCTGCGGCGTCAAGACAGCCCAAAATGTGCAAGAGTGTGCTTTTGCCAGACCCGCTTTCGCCCGTGAAAGCCACGCTTTCGCCCGGACCCACTGTGACCGATACGTCGCGCAGAACCGCCAAAGGCCCTTCGCGGGTGTGGTACGTTTTGCTGACCCCTTCAGCGTCTAACATGGGCTCTGTCATGCTGGTGAGCTAAGGCAGCGCTGCGGAAAGGAAAAGGCGGGCGCGCGAAATCCTTTGCGCCTTTAAGCCGCAGGACGACGGGGGTGCGGCGGCTTGGCGATGCGCGCGCCAGCGCGGTTGTGGGACCTTCGGATGGGGTGTGGGGGCCAGCCCCCATCGCCTACCGGCGATCCCCCCGGAGTTTATGTGGCAAGATGAAAGAGCGCTGCGAGCTAAAACTCTTGGTTGAGTTCATCGCTCGGCGGGATGTCGCGTTCGCGCCTGGCGATGTAGTCGCGCAGGGCGTCATCTGTCGCCGGATCAAGCTTTGGTTCCTCATATGCCGCCAACAGCGTGCGCGCGTGCGAAAGTGCGCGTGCTGTTATCTCCTTCGATCCATCGGCCTGCCATTGCTCAATGGCGTCGTTATTGAAGAGTTCTGGCATGAAATAGGCGGTTTGAAAGTTCTTTTGTGTATGAGGATGACCGAGGTAGTGACCGCCCGGACCGATGTCGGAGACAGCCTCCAGCGCCTCCTCGAAGTCATCGAAGCCGGGGCCCTGCGCCATGCGGTGTGCCATCGCGCATTGTTCGGCATCGACCATGAATTTGGCGACTGAACAATGCATGCCCGCTTCATTCCAGCCGGCGGAATGCCAAATGTAGTGTGCGCCAGCATGCATGACTGCCGAGAGCGTTGTCGCGCTTTCATATCCTGCCTGAGCGTCAAAGGTTTTGGCCCCGCCAAGGGTGTTGGAGGTGCGCCAGGGCACGTCGTAGAAGCGGGCCATTTGCCCGATCATGAAATTCATGAGGCTTATTTCGGGCGTTCCCGCCATCGGCGCACCTGATTTCATGGATACAGTCGACAGGTAGTGACCATAGATGGCGGGGCATCCTTTGCGGATGACCTGTGTGTACGCCAGTGCAGACAGGGCCTCTGCATTCAGTTGCGCCACTGAGACAGCAACGGAGGCGGGCGTGTTTGCGCCGCCAAGAACAAAGGGAGAGCACAAAACCGGTTGGTTTGCCCGGCAGAAGGCCCGCATCGCCCCAAGCATCGTCTCATCCCACACCAGAGGCGAGTTTCCATTGCAGTTGCCCGTCACGACGGGATGCTCTTCTAGGAAGCTGGGGCCGAAGAGAATTCTGCACATGTCGATCACATCTTCCGCATTCTTGGGGCTCGTGGTCATGCCCATGAATGTTTTGTCCGAGTATTTCATGGAGGAGTAGGTTATGCGGAGATGTCGCTGGCTGATCGGATGATCATAGGGTTCGACGATGTGGTGGGCGGATGAATGGAGCGCTGGCTGCATATGCGCCAGTTTGTGAAACATCGCGAGGTCGTCCAACGTTGGATTCCGGCGCACATCGTTCAAATCGCGCAGATAAGGCGCGCCCGTCATGGGCACAAAAATCGCATCCTTGCCGCCGAGCGCCACGTTCTTGTTCGGATCGCGCGCGTGATATACGAAGTGCGAGGGGATTGAGCGGACAAGCGCGCGGATCAAACCGCGGTCAAGGTAGACCCGTTCGCCATCCACTTTGGCGCCGGCTGCGCGCCAGTCCGCCAGGGCGATGGGGTCGCGAAAAACCACACCGACATTTTCCAATATATCCATTGATGCGGCATCAATCCGCTCGACTTGCGACCCCGTCATAATCTCGCAGGTTGGGATTTGGCTGTGCACGCTGGGGAGCATGCGAAAGTCTGGTCTCTGGCGCAAATGTCGCCGTGCGGCACGACCACCCGCGCGCATGGGGGAAGTTACGGTCATCTCACCCTCCTCATGTTCTGTTTGAAAGATGTGACACGGGAAAAACCGGCTGACTTGTCTAAGAGCGAAGCATAAAGGCGGTTTTTTGGCGCGGATCGCATCGTGTGACTGCAGGACTGTTCGACCCGCGATAGCTGTGACACAGGTTGATGGGTCTTGGGCGCCTCAAATCTTATGCGACTTTGCGTCGGTCTCACTCCGCAGTGGAGGCATTGTCGCGCGTGAGCAGGTTTTCCGCTACCGGGGAGTTCCCGCTTGAAGTTTAGTCTTGAAACACGTTTGAAAACCTGTCCCGCAGCAGATTTTTTTGCACCTTTCCCATCGTGTTGCGCGGCAGCGCATCAATCTTGATGAGCTTGCGTGGACATTTGTACCGGGCAAGTTTGGTCGCGACATCCTGAGCCAGTGTCGTGACGTCCGGTGGATTATCTGTCTGCGTCACCAGGATGCCCAGCGGCACCTCTCCAAGATCTGGATGCGGGACACCGATCACCGCTGATTCCAATACGCCAGGGGCGGCGTCCAACACCATCTCTACTTCTTTGGGGTAGACATTGTAGCCCCCCGAGATGATCAAATCCTTGTCGCGGCCAACGATGTGCACATACCCCTCATCGTCGATCATCCCCAGGTCGCCGGTGATGAAAAAACCATCCGAGCGCAGCTCAGCTGCGGTCTTTTCGGGCATCCGCCAGTATCCTTTGAAAACGTTCGGGCCGCTGACTTCGATCATCCCAATCTCACCCTGTGGCACCGTATCGCCCGTTTTAGCGTCAGTGATTTTCAGCGTCACATCCGGCAAGGGTAGACCGACCGTACCCGCCCGCCGCGCGCCCCTGCAAGGATTGGAAGTGTTCATGTTGGTTTCTGTCATGCCATAGCGTTCGAGGATCCGGTGCCCTGTTCGCGCTTCGAATGTCCGATGTGTCTCAGCCAGCAACGGGGCAGAGCCCGATATGAAAAGCCGCATGTGCGAGGCGCTGTCAGCGTCAAACCTCGGATCCGCCAGCAGCCTGGTGTAGAAGGTTGGCACGCCCATCATGCTTGTGGCGCGCGACAGGTTTTCGATCACAGCGTCAACGTCGAACTTGGGCAAAAAGATCATCGCGCCGCCTGCGCGCAGCATCACATTGGTGGCAACGAATAAACCGTGGGTGTGGAAAATGGGGAGCGCGTGCAGCAGCACGTCCTGGGCAGTGAATTCCCAAAGTGCTGTTAGTGTTTCTGCGTTGCTAAGCAGGTTTTTCTGGGTCATCATTGCGCCCTTGGAGCGACCCGTCGTTCCCGATGTGTATAAAAACGCAGCGAGATCGTCTTCTGATCTGTCTACCGGCGTGAACTCAGGGGCGCGCGCGGCGGTTTCATCTGCAAAGCTGCCCTTTTGATGTGTGTCCAATGTGTCGAGCTTGGCACCCGCGCGCCTTGCGACGTCGCGCAGGTGTGAAGCCTTGTCGGGATCACAAATCAGCAGCTTTGCCCCCGCGTTTTCGACGAAATAAGCGACCTCTGACGCGGTATAGGCCGGGTTTAGGGGCAGAAAGATCAGACCTGCTTGCACGCAGGCGGCATAAAGTGCCAAAGCATCGGGTGACTTCTGAACCTGCAAAGCGACCCTGTCGCCAGGGGTGAGACCACCATCGGTCAACGCATGCGCCATTTGCGCTGCCCGCGCTAAAAACGCGGCATGCGTTAGCGTGCTTGCATCGGGAAGATGCAAGAAGGGCGTGTTCTGCCCGGCGTGACGCCCAAAAAGCGTATCATACAGGGGATTTGGCATGTTTTTCCTAAGACCGATTGATGCCTTGCTCTATCCGGTGCAGGGAAATCTTTCAATCTGGTGGAAACATTCGTCGCGCGTTTGGCCCAGCAGTGTCAGTGCATCCACCACAAAAGGCGATGGCAGCGCGGTCTCGAAATGCGCAGCGACTTGTGGCATGAGCGTCGCTGCATTTTTCAACGGACCCGTCAGCGTGATGTGAAACCGGAACTGATCCAAGACGTATGATAGCCCCAGGCGCGCAAGTGATGTTCTTGCGCAGCGGTCAGCTTGGCTTTCCGGCGTCGCGTAAGTTCTGGGTCTGACATTGGTTTGCGAAAAGCGTCGAGGCTCATGACCACCTGAGCGGCAAATGTTGACAAGGCGCTGGTGTCCCCGGTTGGAACCAAGGCGAGGAAACTGCCTAAGCGTGTAACATTTAGCCCTTGCATCTCGACTGGCGGAAGTTCTCACGCAAGCGTGGCAACTGCTTGCGCCAGTGCGTCCTGGTCCGTGTTTTCAGCAAGATAGAAAGGCGCTTTCAATGTGCCATGCATCCCGTATTTGCGTGGTGCCTGCGTCAGATGTGCCAACTCAAGATTGTCAATTTTAGGATGCGCGACCGCGTTGCCCGTCATGCTATCCCAGCCTAGCCAAGCGGCACCCAACTTAGCCAGCGCGCCCTGCGGCGTGTAATAGACAGCGTAGCGGTCAAACATTGCAGGTTCCTTCGGATGCTCCATCGTACGGTGTCACACGTGATACCAAAATATCTCACGAAATGGGACAGCAGTCTGCGATACCGACACAACGCGTTCTCTTGACCCCTTCGGGGCGATGCCATACTCAAAGGGGGCCGCGGGCGTTGTGTAATGGTAAGACCTCAGCCTTCCAAGCTGATGATACGGGTTCGATTCCCGTCGCCCGCTCCAAAGCACGCGAAATGGGTGACGTGCTTGACTGCTATTGCGCTGCAAGCTTTCATATAAGCGGGGACTTAGGGACAGAACATGGCGACAACGCTGCCGCATGTGCAGGAGACTGATCAAGAACGAGAAACCTCTCGTGAATTGAGCGCGCTAGGTGCCCTTTTGCCCTTCATCCGGCCCTATCGCGGTTTGGTGATCGCGTCGATTATTGCGCTGGTGACAACGGCTGCGATTTCACTTGCCTTACCCGTCGCGGTGCGACGTGTCGTTGACAACTTTGAAACCAGCGATCCTGCGCTTTTAGACCGGTATTTCATGGCGGCCATCGGCATTGCAGCGCTGCTCGCCCTAGGGACGGGCTTGCGCTATGCTCTTGTCACGCGTCTGGGCGAGCGGGTGGTGGCCGACATACGCAAGGCGATCTTTGATCACGTCATCGGGATGAGTCCCGCATTTTATGAGAAAATCATGACGGGAGAAGTGCTTAGCCGGATTACCACCGATACGACCCTGATTTTGTCTGTGATCGGTTCCTCAATCTCGGTTGCTTTGCGTAACACTCTGATCTTCGTAGGTGGGCTCGCGATGATGCTGCTCACCTCTCCTAAACTCACCGGGCTCGCGTTGTTGATTGTGCCACTCGTGGTTTTTCCGATTTTGACGCTGGGACGGCGGTTGCGTGTGCTAAGCCGGGAAAACCAAGACTGGATCGCCGCGTCTTCTGGAAATGCCTCCGAAAGTCTGGGTGCCGTTCAGACAGTTCAGGCGTTCACGCATGAAACGGCAAGTCGTGAACAATTTGCAGACATGACCGAAAGGTCTTTTGATGCGGCCCGACGGCGCATTAAAACCCGTGCGATCATGACCGTGCTCGTGATTTTTTTGGCTTTTACGGGCGTGGTTGGAGTTCTTTGGATCGGGGCACGCGACGTGCGCATGGGTGAGATGACCCAGGGCATGCTCGTCCAATTTGTGATTTACGCCGTATTGGTGGCGGGGACGGTCGCGGCGCTGACCGAAGTGTGGGGGGAGCTTCAGCGCGCGGCAGGGGCAACAGAGCGCTTGGTTGATCTGCTGCGCATGACAGATGAGGTGAGCGATCCCGCGGCGCCTGCAGCGTTCCTCAAGCCCGTCTCGGGCGCGATCCATTTTGAGAATGTGACATTTGGCTACCCGTTGCGAGAAGGCACGCTCGCGCTCAAAGACCTGACGCTGACCGTCAACCCCGGTGAGACAATCGCCTTTGTCGGTCCCTCAGGTGCCGGAAAGACAACGATATTTCACCTTCTCTTGCGGTTTTACGACCCGCAGACCGGTAAGATCAGCTTGGATGGGCATGATCTGCGCGCGCTCAATCGCGTGGATTTTCGCCGGTACATGGCGCTGGTACCGCAAGAACCCGTCATTTTCGCGGCGAGCGCGGCGGAAAACATTCGTTTCGGGCGACCTGAAGCCACCGAGCAAGAGATCATTGCCGCCGCCAAGGCGGCTGCGGCGCACGAGTTTATCGGCCAGATGCCAGACGGCTATGACAGTTATTTGGGAGAGAACGGCGTGATGCTGTCGGGCGGACAAAAGCAAAGGATCGCCATCGCCCGAGCGATCTTGCGCGATGCCCCTGTGCTTTTGCTTGATGAAGCGACCAGCGCCCTTGACGCTGAAAGTGAGCGTGCGGTGCAGCTAGCGGTAGAGAAGCTGAGCGCGGGTCGCACCACCTTGGTTGTCGCGCACCGGCTTTCAACGGTGAAACGCGCTGACCGCATCGTGGTGTTAGAGGCAGGTCGTGTTGCCGCCGTCGGGAGCCACGACGCATTGGTACAAGAAGGTGGTCTATACGCGCGGCTGGCCCGACTGCAATTTACCGACGGGATTGCCGCAGAATAGCTTGCCTTATTTTTAGGCAGCTTCACAAAGCCGGTGTTGACTTGAAAAAAGCGCACTTGACGCTGCGTCTGAGATTACCTTTTCTTGCTGAAAAGTAAAAATCAGCGCATGAGACGCGCAAGACAATGCCGAATAAAACGGCGCATAAGGGAGGAACTGACATGGCCTATGCCGGGATCGAAGACCGTACAAAAATCGAAGCAGAAATGCCGTGGGAAAAGCGTGATGTGCCAAAAACGCTCTACAAATTGCTCAGCAACACGGCAGCTCAATTTCCGCAGCGGAACGCATTCAGCTTCCAGCTTTTCTCAGGTGCGGATGACAAAGCAGAAACTTTCAGTTGGTCGCAATTTCATGGGCGTGTCACCCAGGCGGCTAATCTGTTTCGCTCGCTCGGCGTGGGCGAAAAAGACGTCGTGGCGTACATTCTGCCAATCTGTAACGAAGCCCTGTTGACCTTTATCGGCGGTGCCGTCGCGGGGATTACAAACCCGGTTAACCCGCTTCTAGAGCCCGAGCAAATCGGCGCTATTTTGAGAGAGACGGGCGCGAAAGTTGTTGTCACGCTCAAGCCCTTCCCGAAAACCGACGTTGCAGAAAAGACTGCTGCCGCGGTGAAGCTAGCGCCAGACGTGCACACGGTGCTCGAGGTTGATCTCAAGCGGTACATGACGCCGCCAAAATCTTGGATCGTGCCGCTCATCCGTCCGAAAAACCCCGTAAAGAACCAGGCGAAATATCTGGATTTCAACGCAGAGATGAATAAGCAGCCAACGACGCTCGCGTTCGAAGATGTGCAAGAAGATCGGGTTGCCTTCTATTTTCATACGGGCGGCACGACTGGGATGCCCAAGGTGGCACAGCACAAATACTCCGGCTCCATTTACAACGGTTGGGTCGGGGCAACTATTCTTCTCGAAGAAACAGACGTCATGCTGGCGCCTTTGCCGCTCTTTCACGTGATGGCCTGTCAGGTGATGGTCATGGGCGGGATCAGTTCTGGCGCGCACACGGTGTTCCCCACGCCGCAAGGATATCGCGGCGACGGCGTTTTTGAGAATATCTGGAAGCTTGTTGAGCGTTGGAAGGTCACCTTCGTCTGTTCAGTCCCCACCGCACTTGCCGCAAAAATGCAGGTGCCGATCAATGCGGACATCTCAACTGTCAAAACCGCTTTTTCTGGGTCCGCCCCATTGCCGCTCGAACTGTTCAAGCGCTTTGAGGATTCCACTGGAATGACCATCGTGGAAGGATACGGCATGACAGAGGCAACTTGCCTTGTCTCAGGAAACCCCGTTGACGGCAAAAAGAAGGTCGGGTCGATCGGCATCGCCTTTCCCTATTGCGACATCAAGATCATCAAATCCACGCCGGAAGGGCTGGTCGAGGCAGACACCGACGAGGTCGGGGAAATCTGCGTGTCCAACCCAGGCGTTTTTGTGGGCAGCACCTATACAGAAGCGGAGAAGAACAAAGACCTTTACTATCAGGATAAATACCTGCGCACCGGTGATCTGGGCCGCATGGATGCGGACGGTTACTTGTGGATCACGGGACGATCAAAGGATATCATCATTCGCGGCGGTCACAACATTGACCCGGCTGAGATTGAAGAGGCGCTGTTGGGCCATCCCGCCGTCGCCTTTGCCGGTGCCATCGGTCAGCCTGACGTGCATGCTGGCGAAGTTCCATGCGCCTTTGTCGAATTGGTGGAAGGCGCTGACGCTACTCCCGAAGAATTGCTGGATTTCTGCAAGGACAAAGTTGCAGAACGGGCAGCGCATCCCAAGCACATGAAGATCATGGATGAATTGCCCAAGACGGCCGTTGGGAAAATATTCAAGCCCGATCTTCGCAGGGATGCGATCACGCGGGTCTATGACGCAACCTTGGAAGGTGCTGGTTTGCCAGCGAGGGTCTCAGGCGTGATCGAAGATAAGAAGCGCGGCTTGGTTGCCCAGATCGCCATGAACAATACATCCGAGGCCGATGTGGACGGGGTGCTGGGCGGTTTCGTCAACAAGTGGGAGGCCGCGTGAGCGGACCAAACTACGCGGAACTGATCGATCAAGAGACCTGGGCCTACATCGCCAAGCTCGACGCGGCCTATCCGCCTGACGCGGTGACACTGACGGTCGCGCAGCAGCGTGATCTTTACGACACCATGTGTCGGATATTTCACAGACCGCGTCCGGCCCGGGTCTCCGTAAAAGATGTCTCTTACGGCGGGGTGGCCTGCCGCGAATATTCTGCCTCAGAAACCGCCGTGACCGTGATCTACTATCACGGCGGCGGTTTCGTCGTCGGTAGCTTGGATAGCCACGATAATGTCTGCGCTGAAATCTGCGATCTGACAGGATATCGTGTTATTTCAGTGGCGTACGCCTTAGCACCCGAGGTGGTTTTTCCCGGGTGCTTTAACGATGCCTGGGCGGCATGCGCGGCCATCTGCAGCCAGCATAACGGGCGCGTTATCCTCTGCGGTGACAGCGCGGGTGGCAATCTTGCTGCGGCTATCGCTCATCATTCAAGGGCGCATCTTGGCGACACTCGCATCGCTGGGCAAGTTTTGATCTACCCGGGGCTCGGCGGCGATATGACCAAAGGGTCCTATGTGCGCCACGCGCATGCGCCGCAGTTGACCTTGGCCGACCTGGAATTTTACCAGCGCGTCCGTTTCGGGGGCAGAGACATCCCGCGAGATGATCCACGGTGCGCGCCACTCCGCGACAGTGATTTTGCCCGCCTTCCCCCCACCGTCGTGATCACCGCTGAATGCGATCCGCTGTCCAGCGACGGTGAAAGCTACCGCGATGCGCTTCTACGCGCCGGGGGCAAAGCCGTATGGATCGAAGTGGCCGGCATGGTTCACGCCTGTTTGCGGGCGCGACACAGCGCGCGCCGAGCGGCAGCGTTTTTTGGCCATGTTGTGGACGGAATCGCGGCACTCGGAAAAGGGGCATGGCCTTACGGTGAAAACCAAGTGCTGAACAAATCCACCCGCGAGAGGTTGCGGCCCTAACCCCGATATACCCCGTTCCGCTCACCGGCCTAGTCAGCAGATCCTGATGGGCCGCGCCGTTCCGCCCACCGGCATGATCATCATGACCTGTCGGATAAACGCGACCGGATTTCGCGCATCTACGCAGCTAACTCAAAAAGCGCGCCGCCTTCATGGTATCGGGCACCGTCGCGCCGAGCCGTCTCAAGATGGTGGGCGCAAGCTGTAGCTGATCAAGGATCGTTTTTGGTGCGGGACCCTCTGCTGGGCCAAAATAATAAAGCGCGGCGTCCTGTTGCAGCGCACCGCGCCCACCATGATGACCGCGCGCGTCCTGACCGTGATCCGCCGTGACGATCACCTCGTACCCCGCCGCACGCCACCGTGGAATAAAGGGCGTGAGCATTTCATCCATCACAAAACAGGCGTGATCCATTTCTTGGCACTCATGAAAAAACCGATGGCCCATACTGTCGAGCGTGCAGGTGTGCAGCAACCCGTAGTTGAGATTGAACCGCAGGCAGAGGTTGGTGAGCGTGGCAAAAAGATCCACGTCTGATGGGGTCATCTGGTTTGCCCGTCCGTAGCCCGTCATCGTATGAAACCGTCCGTGATTGATGCTCAAGCTCTGGGGTTCATCATATTCGATGTCTCGCACGTAATCGAAAGGATGACGGTTAAAGAACTCCGACCAAAAGCTATGCGCCACCGCCCCTGTCACGCCACCAGCAGCGCGCACTTGGGCAAAGATATCGGGCTGTTTCAGGCGAAAGACATTGCCGTTTCCCGTGCAGCCATGGACCGCAGGCGCGACCCCGGTGTGGATGGACGCGTAGCAAGACGCAGAAATTGACGGCACCACAGATCTGCACCTCCACACGCGGGCGTCGCCGCTTTCGACCCAACCTTCCAGATTGCCAAAAAGCCGGCGCCAGTTGCGGTAGGGCACACCATCAAGGATGATCAACAGCAGTTTACCTTGCATCGCGTTCTCTTTCCGGCCTCACCGCTGTTTGATCGCTGGGAAGCGTGCCACACGTGCTTTCTGGCGCAGCAAAGCGCAATGCCAAATGATGATCAAGGGGCAACGTCGAAAAACCACCTGAGGAAGGCTCCCACCGAGGCACTGCGTCTGTCATGAATGATCAGGGTCGGAGCCAAAATCCGGTCTCACCTCACCCCTTTCCAATATGCTAAGCCCTCACAGGCTCATATCAGCGCTCTTTCACTTTGCCAGTTAAACTCCGGGGGAGCCCGCAAGGGCGGGGGCAGCGCCCCGTCACGCTAAAAGATCGCATGCTCCCCTCGATCCACGCTCATACCCTTTGCCGCAAGGGCCTCATAATGCTGAAACAGCCTGTCCTCTCCGGTTTCCGGTGTGCCGCTTGCCGTGTACTGTTGTGCTATGGGGTCCCAAAGCAACATGGACTCGCTGGCATAGTAATGTCCAATGCGCGCCAGTTCCGCTTTCTGTGCGAGCGTGCTGTGCACAAGACTGCCCAGGTGCAGCCCGCCGCCGATCACCGTAAAAATCGAAAGCGGGATGCGTTTGAATTTCGGCGTTTTGCCCAGCGCTTTGAAAAGAGCCAGACCCATCGCGTGCGGCGTGAGCGCGGGGCCCGGGCCTCCGATGGGCAGAATTTGGTCGCGGCATGCCTCTTGAGTAAGACACCTGGCGATGAAATCGCCCAGGTCGCGGTCGCTGATGGGTTTGCAGGCGGTGTGCGTTCCACTGCCGAACATGAGAAAAGCTCTGCCCGCCCGCAGGCGATCAAATTGACCCGAGAGCGATTTATAAAACGCCGTGGGCCGTATGATCGTGTAGGTGAGACTAGAGCCTATCAGAGCCTCTTCAAAAGCCAACTTGGCGTGCTGAAAGGCAAGGCGGGGTTTTTGCACGCAAATTGCCGACAAAAGCAAGAACTGGGGGATGCCAGCGGCTTTGGCTGCGGCGAGGACATTCAAATTGGCGGCATGATCAATCGCCCAGGCGTCTGCTGCTACACCGCTCCGGGAGGTCAGACAAGAGATCACCGCATCATGCCGCTTCAAATCGAAGGAAGATGACACATCCGTGCGGCGGAAATTGACGCCTTCAATCTGTGGGTCACGCCGCCCAAAGGCTGTCACCAGGTGGCCCGATCGCAGCAGAGACAGCGCGGTCGCCCGTCCTGCGGTGCCGGTCGCGCCAAATAGCGCGACGATTTTGCGGGGCGTCGTCATGTCCGTACTTTAGATCACCCCGCCTCAAACGTGAATTACAAATACCCCGCCGCGCTTCGTGCTTTTGGGACATTTGTGATGCAGGGTGTTTTTGGTGTAAGGCAGGATGCTGTCGTTTTGCCCAAAGGGTGCTCTCACATGTGCGTTGCGTGGTGCACGTATTTAAGCCAGTTTGGTTTACACGCGTTGTCGGCGATTTCGCCAAAAAGGCGCGAAAGCTTGCGGGCTTAAACCTGATACAAGCCGTTCTCCATCTACGTGCCGCCAAACAGTCTCTATTGGGCCGCGCCGTTCCGCGCGCTCGGACCGCTGCTCGTTCGGTTTGGGCAACGTGTCTTGGGGGTAAGGTGGGATGCTTCAGCATTCATACAGCCATTTGCCCTTATGTCGGAGAATAGGCAGATCCGTTAAATGTTAATTTCCGGCACTTTCCATTTTACGATTGGCCAACACATCCTCCAGCCAGCCAAGCTTCATCTCGGGTACAGAACTGAGCAAGAGGTCAGTGTAATCGTCGAAGGGCGGGGCCAAAACCTCTGATTTCGGGCCATAGCGCACGACTTTGCCTTGATACATCACCGCGATACTGTCAGCGATCGCCTTCACGGTGGCAAGATCATGCGTGATAAAAAGATAGGAGACGTCCTCGGCCTTTTGCAACTTCAACAGCAGTTTGAGGATCCCGTCAGCCACCAGTGGATCAAGCGCCGATGTGACCTCATCACAGATGATCATCTTGGGTTTTGCAGCCAGCGCACGGGCGATGCAGACACGTTGTTTCTGCCCGCCAGAAAGTTCAGCAGGGTAGCGATGCTGGAAACCGTCGCCGAGCTCAATTTCATCCAGGAGCTCTTGGATCCGGTTCTGTTTCTCTGCACCTTTAAGGCCGAAATAGAACTCTAATGGTCGTCCAATGATGGTGCCCACGGTCTGACGGGGGTTCATGGCTGTGTCAGCCATTTGGTAAATCATCTGCAACTCGCGGAGGTCCTCCAGGGGGCGGTTGGTCTGCTCTGGGGTTAACTTGCGGCCGTCAAATGTGATGTGCCCGCTGCGCGGCGGCAGCAAACCCGTGATGACCCGCGCGAGGGTGGATTTGCCGGAGCCGGATTCCCCCACGATCGCGAGCGTTTGACCTGGATGGAGATCCACGCTCACCTCGCTCAAGACATCAAAGTTGGTGCCCCTGTATCGCGCTGTGATGGTATCCACCTGCAAAAGCGGCGTGTTTGTCGGCTGTTTCTCCTCGTGATGGATAGATCTGACAGACACGAGCGCTTTGGTGTAGTCTTCTCGCGGGTGGTTGATAATCTGATCCGTGGTGCCGTATTCGACCATGGAACCGTGTTGCAACACCATGATGTGATCGCTCACCTGGGCGACAACGGCAAGGTCATGGGTGATGTAAAGCGCCGCCACGCCGGTATCGCGGATCGCTTCTTTAATCGCGGCCAACACGTCAATCTGGGTGGTCACGTCGAGCGCTGTGGTGGGTTCGTCAAAAACCACGAGGTCGGGCTCTGGGCAAAGCGCCAGCGCGGTCATACAGCGTTGAAGTTGACCGCCCGACACCTGATGCGGATAGCGGTTGCCGATGTTATCGGGGTCGGGCAGGCCGAGCTTGCGAAACAGGGCGACAGCGCGTGCCTCTGCTTCCTTTTTGCTGAACTTCTTTTGCAGAATAGCGGCTTCAGTGACCTGCTCCATGATCTGTTTTGCCGGGTTGAAAGACGCTGCAGCAGACTGGGAGACATATGTCACCTCACCGCCGCGCAAACGACGTATATCAGAGAGGCCCGTTTTCAGAATGTCGCGGTCGTTCACCCAGACTTCGCCACCGGTCAGCTCTACGCCGCCCCGCCCATACGCCATGGAGGCGAGCCCAATCGTGGATTTACCCGCGCCTGATTCACCGATGAGGCCAAGAACCTTGCCGCCCATTAGGTCGAAATCAACACCGTGCACGATCTCAATCTCTTTGGGCTTCTCCCCCGGCGGATAGACAGTCGCCCCGATCTTGAGGCCACGGACTTTGAGCAGTGGTTCCTCGGTCATGCAGTCTCTCCCAGAACGGCGCAGGCGGTGTGCCGGATATCTGAATGGATGCGGCAAGAAGCTGGCCGATGGGATGCCCGCAAAGGAATGCGCAATAAAGGCTTCATCCACGTCCTCCTTTCAGTGACGTCGTACGGGCGAGCACCCAGTCTGCAACCAAGTTCACCGATATGGCGAGAACAGCGATGGCAATGGCTGGATAAAGCGCGGCGCCAATGCCGTAGGTAAGGCCCTCAGCGTTCTCGCGCACGATGCCACCCAGATCCGCCTGTGGTGGTTGAATGCCCAAGCCTAGAAAAGACAGGGTTGAAATGAACAGCACCATGAAGATGAACCTCAGACCCATCTCGGCCACCAGGGGAGAGAGGGCATTCGGCAAGATCTCGCGGAAGATGATCCAGCCAATTTTTTCGCCCCGCAGTTTAGCGGCCTCGACATATTCCATCACGGTGATGTCAACGGCCACGGCGCGTGCCAGGCGATAGACACGCGTGCTATCCAGAAATCCCATGACCAGGATGAGCACGGTGATGGTGATCGGCGTAATCGACAGGATCACCAACGCGAAGATCAGCGACGGGATCGACATGATTAAATCGACAAACCTGGAGAGTGTTTGATCAACCCACCCGCCGGCAACCGCCGCCAAAAACCCCAAAACAGCGCCCGTGGTGAAACTGAGAAGCGTGGCAAGCGTAGAAATCCAAATCGTTGTGCGCAGGCCGTAGATGATCCGGCTCAGTAGATCGCGGCCGATGCCGTCGGTGCCTAGCCAAAACTCATCGGTCGCTGGGTCCCAAAAGCCATTAGAGACGACCTCGTCATAGCCGTAGGGCGCGACCAGCGGGGCAAAGATGGCGATCAGGAAAAGAGCGAGCGTGCAAAAAAGACCCAAGAGGGCTGCAAAGGGGATGCGGAGTGTCATGAGCCTATCCCATGTTTGTGTGCGATAAAGTCGATGGGGCGCGCGGTGTCCCGGACCTTAGACGGGACCTCCCAGAGGGCGGGGAGGCCCCGGATCAGGTCCGGGGCTCTACGGCACGCACCTAATATCATTTGGGATGCCTTAGGCGTGGATTGGTCAAGATCGACACGACATCTGCAATCAGGTTCAGGCCGATGTAGATCGCTGCGAATATGATCCCGCACGCTTGCACCACAGGCAAATCGCGCTTGGTCACATGGTCGACCAGATATTGCCCCATCCCTGGATAGACAAAAACAACCTCGACAACGACGACGCCTACCACGAGGTAGGCGAGGTTCAGCATCACCACGTTCACCACCGGAGAAATCGCGTTTGGGAAAGCATGGCGGCTGATGACGCGGAAGCTAGACATGCCCTTGAGCTCTGCCGTTTCGATGTAGGCAGACTGCATGACGTTCAAGATAGCAGCTCTTGTCATGCGCATCATATGCGCCAAGACCACCAGGGTCAGCACGATGATCGGTAAAGCGATGGATTCAAGCCGCGTGAAAAAATCGGCGTCTGGCCGATAGCCAACGGCAGTGGGGGAAAACCAACGCAGTTGTACGCCGAAGATGAACATCATGATGTAGCCGATCACAAACTCTGGCATTGAGATGGTGGTCAAGGTCGTTGCAGAAATGGATTTATCCGGCCAGCGTTCTTGATACCGCACCGCCAAGAGACCAAGAAAAATGGCCAGAGGCACCGCGATCACAGCGGCACAGACAGCGAGGAAAAGCGTGTTGCCCAATCTGCGGCCCACAGCTTCATTAATGGATTGGCCAGAAGTTAGGGCTGTGCCCAAATCGCCCGTGAGCAACCCGCCGAGCCAGTTCAGATAGCGCGTGACAGCCGGGTCATTAACGCCGAGTTCCTCACGCAAATTGGCGAGTGCTTCAGGCGTTGCGGATTGGCCCAGGATCTGCTGGGCAACGTCGCCAGGCAAGATAGACGTGCCCACAAAGATAACGATGGAAATAAGCAACAAAAGGAGGAGGCCCAGCGAAATTCGCTGGACCAAGAGTTTTGTGACGGGACCCATGGGATCAGGCTTTCACCCACATCCGCATCGGCGCGTAAGAATTCATGAGAGCAAAGCCCGCAGCGCCTTCAACCCAACCGTCGACTTTGTCGCCGTGGGCATCGATGAAGTCGTTGAACATCGGGCAGATGAGCCCACCGTCATCGCGCAGAAGCGTGCCCATCTCGGCATACATCGCCTTGCGTTTGTCTGCGTCAAGCTCTGCGCGTGCCTGCACCAGCAGCGCGTCAAACCGTGGCACGTTAAAGCGTGTATCGTTCCAATCCGCCGTCGACAGATAGGCGGTTGAGAACATTTGATCTTGGGTCGGTCTGCCGCCCCAATAGGATGTACAAAAGGGTTGAACGTTCCACACTTCCGACCAATACCCGTCGTTTGGCTCGCGCTTGATCTCAAGCTCAATACCTGCTGCCGCAAGCGATTGTTGGAACAGGGCCGAAGCATCGGGCGCCCCGGGGAAGGAATTATCCGACGTGCGCAACAAAATCGGCCCGGAGTGGCCCGATTTTTCAAAGTGGAACTTTGCTTTATCCGGATCATACTCGCGCTGCTCAAATTCGGTATAGAAGGGATATGCGCTGTTGATGGGTGTGTCATTGCCGACAGAGCCATAGCCGAACAGGATTTTGTCCACCATTTCTTGACGGTTGATCCCGTGCTTAAGAGCCAACCGCAAGTCTTTGTTGTCAAAGGGTGCGGTGTTGGTGTGCATGATGAACACGTAGTGACCTGGACCCGCTGTCGAGTGGACGGAGACACCGGGTGCGCGGCTTACCAACCCGGCGGTCCGCGGCGGCACCCGATCAATGATATCGACCTGGCCGGACTGCAGTGCCGCAACGCGCGCTGTATTGTCGTTGATGACGATGATCTCAAGCTGTTCGGCATTGCCAAGATCGCCCCAGTAATTCGGGTTTTTGGACGCGACAAAGCGGACGCCCATGTCTATTTCCTGCATGATGTAAGGCCCGGTGCCGATGGCCGCCGTCGGGTCATCTTTGCCACCGTTTGGCTGTATCAGCAGATGGTAATCAGCCATGAAATACGGCAGATCCGCGTTCGGGTTTTTGAGCCCTATGACCAGCATGTCGCCCTCTGTCGACAGCGTGTCGATGTCCCGCAGTAACCCCAATGCGCCGGACTTCGTGTCTTCACCGGAATGACGCTCTATCGTGGCTCTGGCGTCCTCGGCAGTAACGGTTTGGCCATTTGAAAAAGTGATGCCTGAGCGGATTTTAAACCTCCAGGTCTTGGCATCGGCAGAACCTTCAAAGCTCTCCGCGACTTTGCCCTGTAGCCCACCGTCGTCTGTCAACTCAACCAGTGGCTCACCCCAGAGACGACCGACAAGAAGCGGCACCTGGTTCGCCGCCAGTGCCGGGTCCATACTGTCTGTCGTGGCACCCCCTTGAACGCCGATTTTAATGGTGCCACCCTTTTGTGGGCCAGCCGCACGCGACGCCGAGGCCAGCATGGCGTTGGCGGCAACGGTTGTCACGCCCAATGCTGCCGCGCGACCGATAAAGTCGCGACGTGTCATAAGGCCCCGAGTGACCCGGGCACTTAGGTATTTGAGTTCATCATTCATGATCTTCTCCCCGTTTTAAACGATCGCGCTTGGCTGCGCGTTTTATTCATTCATGCCTTAGGTTTGCGCATTTCTGCGAAGCTCGCAAGGGTTAATGCGGACGGTTTTGTGACGTTTGAGTTACAGGTGATCGCGGGGAATTTTATCGCTGAGGGCTCTTTCGTAAATCAACACGTCGTTCTCATACGCCTGCATTTTCGCGCTGAGATAGAAATGTGTGGCATCGCAGGACATGTCGCAAAACGCTTCGGTGCGCAGGCGAATGTCGTCGCGGGTCATTGTCTTTGTCCAATGGCACGCCCCTTTGGCCGAGGTGGGATCATTGGGATGAATGCGCCAGGTTTCGCGTGCGATGCCGCCGCTGATCAATCCGTGTTGCAGATCGCGTAATTCGCCAAAGTCATCTTCGATGACAAGTGAGACTTCGCCCGTCGTCATGTCGACCTGTCGCTGCCTGATATGCGCCTCTGCGCGGCGCGTTTCTGTGGCCCAGGGCGGTGCCGCAGTGGGCGGCTCGAAGATATATTCATCACCGCCGCGCGTGGGTCGTTCTGGCACCTGTAAGTGTCCTGATGTCAGCGTCAGTTTCGTGGGTTCCGGCGATGGCCAAATCAGCGGCCAATAGGCATCTGAGATCGAAATGCGCAGCCAATGTCCTTTGGGCACGCGATAAGCGATATGATCCAGATCCAGCGTGATCTTTTCTGCCTTTCCGATCGGCATAACCTGTGGGCGGGCGGCGCCGTGCCGATGGCTGAGGTTTAAAACACCATAGGTGATCCGGCTGGTTGCACCGTCTGGGTGCACGTGGTTGAGCCGGACGGCAATCTGGGCTTGCGGTTTGTCACTGGTCAGGGTCAGCGTGATCCGAGGTGCACCGCAGATATCCAGTGGCTCCGCCAGCGGCGCGCCATCGAACGTTGTTGAGACCGCGTCGTCGCGCCGTTGATCGCCGGGCATCTCTGGCCCCAGCCAGATCGCGCAGTATTCGCCCGTGTCTCCGCCGCAATCCGCCGGGGACCTGATCGTGCGATGCAGTGGCGCTGGCGCCTCTTGCAAACCTGTCTCTGTCAGATGCAGTATCTGCGTGGGTAGATGAGAGGTGGCCCCTTTATGTTCTGCGATCCATCGGCCTGGGCGCTCAAGATACCAAGTGGCGGGTTCTAGCCCATCCATCAGATAGGCCCGGTAGTCTGGATCATCTTCAACACCGGTATTCACGTCTTTGAGCCAGCGATCCCACCAGCGCAAGGCTTCTTGCAGAAAGCCAATGCGCGGCTCTGGCGCTGCGAAATGCGGATATTTATGCACCCAGGGCCCGATGATCCCTTTTGCGCCCGGCAGGGCCTCTACCAGCTGCGGGACCGCGTTCTTGTAGGCATCGCCCCAGCCGCCGATGGCAAGAACCTTTGCGGTGATCGCGCTGTATTCCTCGCAGACCGATCCATGCCGCCAATACGCATCGCGCCGCTGATGCTGCAGCCAGGTGAGGGGCAGGAAAGGTTCTGCCGCCAGCCGTTGCAACCACATCTCGCGCCAGTCTGGGCGGAGCGCCGGATCGGGTGCGCGCGAAGAATAAGACCACATCGTCGCCCCCCACCCCAGGTTCTCGTTTAAAAGGCAGCCGCCCTTATAATGGATGTCATCGGCAAAACGGTCGACGGTTGAACACAGCGTAATGATCGCCTTCAAGGGTGCTGGGGCCATTGCGGCCACCTGGAGGCTGTTAAATCCACCCCAGCTGATCCCCATCATGCCAACCGTTCCGCTGCACCACGATTGGGCCGCCAACCAGTGAATAATCTCTACCGCATCGCGCAGCTCTTGCGGTGTGTATTCGTCCTCCATCGTGCCTTCGCTGTCGCCATTTCCGCGCATATCCACCCGCACGCAGGCATAGCCGCGCATGGCAAACCAGGGGTGGGTCAGCGCATCGCGGGCGCAGGTGCCGTCGCGTTTGCGATAGGGAAGATATTCAAGGATCACCGGCACCGGGTCCTTTTCGGCGTCTTTGGGGCGCCAGATGCGCGCGGACAGACGACAGCCATCAGACAGGGTGATGCCGATATCGGGGTTTTCAATGATCTCGCGGAGGGGGGGTGCTGTGAGCGTCATGACCCGAGGTTTTCGGGGATGATGCATGTTGTCAATGGGGCGGGGGCCAGCCCCCATCGCGCTGACGCGCGATTCCCCCGGAGTTTACCAGGCAAGATGAAAGAGCATCGTTCAGGGTTTTTCGGTGTCGAGCCAGATCGTAACAGGGCCATCGTTTGATAGGCTGACCGTCATATCTGCGCCGAAACGGCCTGTTTTCACGCTCAAGCCCGAGGTGCGCAGTGCCTGCACGAAGCTGAGATAGAGCGGCTTTGCCACAGCGGGTTGGGCGGCGTTGGAAAACCCAGGCCGGGTGCCGCGTGACGTGTCTGCGGCGAGGGTAAACTGGCTAACCACCAGCGCCTCTCCGACAGCTTGCGCGAGGTTGAGGTTCATTTTGCCTGCATCATCTTTAAACAGACGGAGCTTGGCGATCTTTGCTGCGAGCGTTTTGCTGGTGGCTGCCGTATCGCTGGGCATGGCGCAGACGAAGATCAGCAGGCCGTGTGCGATTTCGCCGACGGTTTCCCCGGCGATATCGACCTGTGCTGCGCTGACACGTTGCAAAAGCGCGCGCATCAGGCGTGCCACGCAATGATGTCATCCGCGCCCGCGCGGCTGGTGCGAAACCCATTCGCCGGGTGATCTGCATCGGCATACCCAAAGGAAATCGCGCAGAGCACGATGCGATCTTCTTTGATGCCAAAATGCGCCCGTACCTGCGGGGCATAGGCGGCGATGGCGGCCTGTGGGATCGTCGCCACCCCGAGGGCCGTTGCGGCCAAGATGAAAGCGGTGACGAAACCGCCGGTGTCCATCGCACCATAGGGTCCGAGCTCTGCCGGGGCGTGGACAATGGCCACATGCGGCGCATCGAAGAGCTGGTAGTTGCGCATCATCTGATGTGCTCGCCCGGCGCGATCTTCCTTGGCGATGCCGACAGCATCGTAGAGCTGGAAGCCACAGGCGCGCCGCCGGTCGCCGTAGACGCCTGAGTATCGCGTTGGCCACGCGAGATCTGGCGCGGGGGGCGTGCCGGTTTGGGCGGTGTCAGAGATCAGCTTGCGGAACGCTTCCGTAGCGGCCCCTTTGGTGATGCTGAGCTGCCAGGGCTGAGCGTTGCACCACGAAGGGACGTGACGCGCGGCGTCGACGATCTGAGTGATGATTGGCTCTGGAACCGGGTCTGACTTGAAGGCCCGGCAAGAATTGCGGGTTCTCAGCAGGTCTGCGAAGGTCTCATACTGCGTCATTGCTGCGCCGCCAGATAGCCGATGGCGCCAGCGATGATCAGGCCGCAGACGACCGCGATGGTGATCTTGACGGCGGAATAGGGGCGTTCGCCCTGCACCTGCCCTGTGCGGCCGTTGACAACAAAGCGGTAGCTTGTGCCGCGATATTTGTAAGCCGCCAACCACACCGGCAGCAGGATGTGTTTGAAGGTCAAATCGCTCCGCTCGGTCTGCACATCGTGCACGCGTTGACGATCTCCCCCGATGTCGAATTTCACATCGCGATTAATCACGCGGTCCATGTGCGCTTTGGCCTCTTTGAACCCGTCTTCGAGCGAGACGGCATAGGCCTCCGCCCGGAACCCGGCGAGATATTCAGGCGCATAGGGTTCCAATGCTGAAAGGTCCCAGGGTTCAAGCGCGTCGGTGTATTTCTTCGGCAGCGATGTGGACGCCAACACCAGAATGTCATCGAAGAAGCGTGACACCCGGCCTGACGCGGGGCGCCAACGTATTTTTTGCACGCGTTCCTGCACCTGCTTGCCGTCGCGGGTGACTGTCCTGGTGACATAGTAAATCGTTCCCCTTTCCCCACGATAGCGGGTACGGGTCTGCGCGTCATAGGTCCAATAGGGCACGTAGATACCCTGCATCCGGCGACCTTTCCGCGCATATTGCTTCAGCCCGCTGGGGGCAAACCAGAGTTTCCCAAGCCAAGTGCTCATGGCGTCTTGAGCCGTTTCATCATCCACGACAAAGGGAAGCACCGCGCGCGGTTTGATGTGCCGATTGGTGCCCGTGTCGATTACCACAGGTGTGGCACAAAACGGGCAGTCCGTGGCGTGTTTGCCCCCTTCAAAAGCCACTTGCGCCGCACAGTTCGGACAGGAGGTGACACGGGTTTCTTCCATCTCAGCCAGGGGAAGATCGGTTGCCAGTCCTTTTTCTAAGTCGAGCTCTTGGAGGCTTTGTGAGTGCTGTCGTCGGCTAAAAACATCTGCTGTCTGGCCGCAGTGATCACAACTCATCATTTGCGCGCGCGGGTTGTAGCGCAGATCAGAACCGCATGCGTCGCAGGGAAAGCGATGCTCCGCCACCGGGCCGCTTACTGTTCCAATATCACTCACTTTTCTGTTCCTTCCCGTCCCCTCGCTCACATCACTAGCGCGGGCGACTTTAGAGAGCTAGCGTCGCGTGACGGCGCGCGATATGAAAGCACCTTCGAGACTTGTTTCAGTATGCGGCCGAACACGTATCTTTGAACGCGCCAAGCTCGAACAGCGGTTTGGTTTGCCGCTGTCGCAAGCCTCTGCGCAAGTTAAGCACTTTTCTCATGCACCCCATGTTGGAACTCCGATTGCCTTGCTGTTTGGGTGTTTGCGCCGCGCAGTCTGAAAGATCACCCAACCCCATGAGCGTGCAGTGATGTTCTAGCCAGCGGGTGGGGGTGGGGGCAGGACTGTAAAAAGCTGCGCGAGCTCTGGCACATCCTCCGCACGCAGCCACCCGTCTTGCCCGGCTGTCCAGACATAGCTTTCACGTGTCAAACTGCCTTCAACGACCTTACGGCCCATTGCGGCTTTTGAAAACGGTCCTGAAGTTTGCCCGTTTGACGCGATGTGCCAGACATGTTCGACCGGCGGTGGAGGGGGCGGGGGCGGTGCAAACCGCGTCGCATCGGGCGCTGCTGCCGGGCTTGGTTCAGCCGTGCGTGCGCCCCAAGGACCTGCCGAAAGCTGCTGACCCATCTGCATGCCCAACCCCGCGCCCAAACCGGTTTGCAGTGCGGCTGAGCCCGGTCCGTCACGGCCGAGCGCTTCTGCAGCTTGAAACTGTGTATATTCACTCAGATTGCCGATCACGCCCATTGAAGAGCGTTTGTCCATCACCTTTTCCACCGCAGGCGGTAGCGAAATATTCTCGATATATAATTCCGGCATCGACAGGCCGTATTCAGCCAATTGCGGCGCTATTTCTTTTGCGACCAAGCCGCCCAGTTCACGCGTGTTCGCCGCCATGTCCAAGACGGGGATCTGAGCCCTCGCAAGGGTGCGCGATAGCTCTTGGACGATAATGTTTCGGATCTGAAAGCTAATCTCATCCATCGTGAATTCGCCGTCGGTGCCCACGATCTCAGTCAAAAACCGAGCGGCGTCTGCGATGCGCACTGTGTAGGTGCCATAAGAACGAAGACGCACCGGGCCAAACTCAGGATCGCGCACGATAATGGGGTTCTTCGTCCCCCATTTGAGATTGCCAAATCGCGTGGTGTTAACGAAATAAATCTCTGATTTGAAGGGGCTGCGAAATCCATGATCCCAATGCTGCAGCTTCGTCAAAATGGGCATATTGTTGGTCTCAAGCATGTAGAGACCCGGCGTAAACACATCCGCCAATTGCCCCTCATGCACAAAGACAGCCGACTGGCCTTCTCTCACAGTAAGTTTCGCACCGTATTTGATTTCATGCCCTTGCCGTTCAAAACGCCATACCATCGTGTCACGGCTGTCATCCGTCCAGTGAATGACGTCGATGAACTCACCAGAGAGAAAATCAAAAATGCCCATGGGTTTGAGTGCTTTCCTGTTGCTGTATGCCGGATACCAACGGCTTGACGATAGGGGATAATGTCAATTTTGCGGGTGGTATTTCAAGGCTTGATCTTAGTCAAAGCGCATTACTCATCAGCTCTTGCGCTATGATTTGAGCGAGCGGTGCCGCCTCTGCCGCGAGCATGCCTGGGCGAAGCCGCAGGTCATAAAGTAACCGCAAAAGCAGCTCATCATGATACGTCAGCAGCGCAAATTCATCGTCATCATTGAAAATAGAAGGGCGGGCGCGTGGGCTGTCATTCGCTAATCCCATGCCCTGGGCAAGCTCTTCATGAATGCAAGAAAGGCGCAAGAGATCGGGGTTTTCTGATCGTATCAACGCGACTGCCGCAGTGTGTGTGTTCGGATCGGATCCACCGTGAAACGCGGCCACGGCACAATAGGTATCGCGACCTAAATCCCTGAAGGCGTCAAGACTGTCGGTTGAGACACCTTCAACCGCTGCTGCGGCTTTCGCTAAAGCATCGGATCGGTCATCCTCTGACGCGATGACGACGGCGAAATTCGGTTGACCCCGAAAAAGGATCGAGTGGCCGGTTACGCGCGATAACCGCTCTGCATAGGCAGCGATATGAGCGCGATCTTTGCTCCGCTGGTCTGCAGACACCCCAGCGCCAAACACAACCCCAATCCGAACTGGCGTATCCCAGCGGCGTAGAGGGCTGCGCCCGCCAATGCCCGAGAAGGTGTTGCTATACTCGCTATAAAACGCGATCTGCTCAAAGTTCTGGGCTAGCTGCATCGGCGTGAAGGGCGTGTCGACCCCACCGCCGTCACGCCGCAGCAGACCTTGGCTCAACTGCGCGTTTTGCACTTGCATCAGATACTGCCGAAGGACTGCGCTTTCGACAGACGTAGGCTGGGGCACGCCCGGCAGTTGACGCTCCACGGGTTGCTCGCGCCCCAGTGCGATCAAACCGCTGACGTTACAACCGGCAAGCAGCCCGATGGCCATGACCATCAGGATTTTCCGAAAGAGACGCGCCTTTTCGAACGGTTGGCTCACGCGCGCTCAGTTCGGCACAGCACCAGATGTTGTCTCGCCCAAACCTGTTTTGGTGGCCTTGGCCGCGGCCAAGGTGTCTCGCAGCTTTGCTTCCATCTCTTGCAGTTCCTGTTCCGCGGCGGCGCGTTTGGCTTTGCCTTCGTCAGCGATTTGAAGGCTCTCCTCAATCGTCCCGATAAGATCCGAATTGGCTTGCTTGACGGCTTCGATGTCAAAAACGCCGCGCTCCATTTCTTCGCGAATCATCTTGTTGCTGTCTCTGAGATTTTTGGCGTTCGCCGTCAGCAACTCATTGGTAAGATCGTTGGCCTCTCGTACTGCCTTCGCCGCTTCGCTGGACCGTTGAATTGTGACTGCCTGCGCCAACTGCGTCTCCCACAGGGGGACGGTGTTCACCAGCGTGGAGTTAATCTTTGTCACGAGCGATTTGTCATTCTCTTGCACCAACCGGATTGAGGGCAGCGACTGCATTGTCACCTGACGGGTCAGTTTGAGATCGTGCACGCGACGCTCCAAGTCATCGCGTGCGGCGCGCAAATCGCGCAATTGCTGCGCCACCATCACCTGGTCTTTCTCCTCCGCGGCTTGCACTTCGGCCTCTTTTTCCGGAATGAGCGTGTCATCAAGCTCTGCGATCTTGGCCTCTCCTGCAGCGATGTAGAGCGCGAGCTCATCATAAAATTGCAGCGTTTTTTCATAGAGTAAGTCGAGAGACTTGATGTCTTTCAGCAGCGTATGTTCATGCGAGAGCAGTTTATCTGTAATGCGGTCGATCTGATCCTGCACCTTTTCAAACTGTGCTGTGAATTTTGCGAAGGGTGCCGCGCGCCCCAGCAGGCGCTCCCAAAAGCTGCGCTTGCGACGCACATCCAATTCTGACACTGAAAACCCGCGGATGGTCGTGACGATGTCGCGCAAACTGTCGCCTGCGGGGCCCACGTCTTTGTTGCGCACGTCGGCCAGCATTTGCTGACTGATCTGCTGAAGTTCTGCCTGAGCAGCGGACCCGAAAGAGACGATGCTTTGCGTGTCGGTCACATCAATCTCGGCCATACGACGCCTAATTTCATCGCCAACGGGTTTGTCTGCCTGCGCAAGGGGGACAATTTCCGTTGCGGCGGCGGGATCCGGCAAGATCACGGCCGTTACCTCCTCCACCATCGCCAAGGCTTCATTCGCTTTTTCTCTCACTTTTTCAGACATTTTCATGCGCCCCTTGATGTGTTTGATGAAGTATTTTGAGTGGCGATACGCACGCCTTCGCGCGACAGCCGCTCGCGCAGCACATCGATTTCGACGGTCAGATCGCTGCGATCATCCAGCAGTGATTTTTGATTGCGCGCGCTGAAATTATCTTCCAGATCGTCAAGCAAAGAAAGATAGTCATCGCGCGCGGCGACATCCTGGGTACGGCTAAAGATATCGGCAAATTTCACCGTCGCCTCCCGCGCGCCCTGGAGATAGACGCCGAGGTATTTTCGGGTTGCCGTCAGGTCCCGCGGGTCTTCTTCGACGGTGCGTATTAACTCCCGCACCGTCATCTGAAATTCTGCAAGCTTTGCGGTCGCCTTCTTGCAGCCTGCCCGTTTGAGTGCATCGGTCATCGCGGTTAGGTGCTTTTCGGCTTCATCCACAACCCGCGCTACGCGGTCCTGTTGAAAGGTGTCCACCCCTTCCATGCCTTTGGATTTCAGCGGGTCGATGCCGAAAGCGACAAGATGCAAGGCACTGACGCAGAGACCATAGAGCATGGGAGCGATGAAATCTAATGCCATGTCGTTGTGAACAAACACCACTATGACCGTACCGATGCCGGCAAGCGCTGCGGCCAGTATCTTGCGTGGCAACGCTGGTTTACGCGCCACATTCCGGGCGTGAAAGGCAGCCTCTGCGCGCAAACCTTCTCGCAGTAGCCAGGCGCCCAGGGTGAACACGCCGGACCCTACCACCGCCAACGTGAGCGCCTGCGCGCCCGCCGTTAACGAGGTGGCGAGGAGCAAAATCGCCGTGAGGAACATAACGTTTGAGCGCCCCCCGGCGGCATCCACCTTCGCGCGCCTTTTTCGTGAGTTTGCAGTGCGCGCAGTGTCTTCAGGGCTATATTTTCCACCAAAGCGTTGTGCCACGGCTCACACGCCCCCGATTAAGCCAGTGGCCGTACCGAAAAGCACAATAACCAAGGCAACATATGCAACCCTTTGAACGTTCTTTGGACCCATGAATTACCCCTCGACCGCAGACGATTCCGCCTGATCTGCTTAGCAGGAAGTCGCGTGAATTCCCACCGCTCCCACGACTTTTGTGGCGCACGTTAGTGACGCCGCTTTCTTACCTGACCACGTTTGGACGGCAACGCAGACGTTCCTATCTCCTCGGCAAGCCCTATCTGATCGCGCATGATCTTGCTGCGAACCTCTTTCACCTGGCCTGGTTTGAGATCCCCCAATTGAAACGGCCCATATGCGATGCGGATCAAGCGGTTGACAGTCAAATTGATGGCTTCCATCGCGCGGCGGATCTCTCGGTTCTTGCCTTCGCGCAGTCCCACGGTCAGCCAGGCATTGGCCCCTTGCTGGCGATCTAGGCTTACCGTCATCGGTTGAAAAGTCTCATCACTCAGGCAAATCCCTTGTCGAAGTGGCTCAAGCGTTTGCTCTGTCGGGCGGCCTTTAACGCGCACCCGGTAGCGACGCAGCCACCCGGTGCTTGGCAACTCCAATTTGCGTTTGAGCGCCCCGTCATTCGTGAGCAATAGTAATCCCTCCGAATTGAGATCGAGCCGCCCGATTGACATCGCCCGAGGCAGATCCTCAGGCAGGTTATCGTAGATTGTCGGGCGTCCGTCGCGGTCAGACGTCGTGCTGATTGTCCCCACTGACTTGTGATAAAGCCACAGGCGTGTTGGCTCCTTGGCGGCAAGTGGGATCCCATCCACAGCAATTTTATCATTTTCCGATATATTCAGGGCTGGAGTGGAAATTTGCCTTCCGTTGACCTGAACCCGTCCCGCCGCGATCATGCGCTCTGCTTCTCGTCGAGAGGCGATACCGGCACGGGCCATAACTTTCGCGATGCGATTGCCATCTGGCACGGACTTTGGGCGATTACCTGTCATGCCTGCAGGCTTAGCCGCATTCTTGGACTTGCGAAAGTCGCTGAGTTGCCTGCATGTGGTGACATGAATTTTAAATCGCACATGGGTCTGGCGCTGGAAGAAGCGCGCGCCGCCGCCGGGCTTGGTGAGGTTCCGGTCGGCGCGGTTATCGCAGACGCTTCGGGTAGGGTTGTCGCGGCCGAAGGTAATCGCACCCGCACGCTGAAAGATCCGACAGCGCACGCGGAAATTCTGGCCATTCGGGCGGCATGCGCGCGCTTGGGGTGCGAGCGACTGCCAGATCACGTGATGTATGTCACCCTTGAGCCCTGCGCGATGTGTGCGGCGGCTATCTCTGCTGCGCGGCTGTCGCGACTATACTATGGCGCGCCAGATCCAAAATCAGGCGGTGTCGCGCAGGGCGCGCGCGTTTTTTCTCATCCTCAGTGTCATCACGTGCCGGAAGTGTTTGATGAGATCAATTCGGCGCAGAGCGCAGAAATGCTCCAGCGTTTTTTTCTGTCAAGGAGAGCATAACAATGTCGGTTGCCAAAGAGCTTGCGCGGTTTACCCGCGACGCATTGCAGTCAGGAAAATCACGCGATGAAATAAGGGCCGCGCTGAATGCCTCGGGTTGGAGCGAGCGAGAGATCAAAAAGGCACTGTCTGCCTGGTCGGATGAGCCTTTTGACATGCCCATTCCACGGCCCCAGTCAACGCTCTCAGCACGAGATTTCTTTGTTTATTTCGTGATGTTCGGCGCTTTGATCATGGGGGCCATCAGCTTGGTCACCCTGTTGCATGATCTTATCGACATGCAGTTTGGCGATGCACAACTTCGCTTTCTAAACATGCGCTGGGACATCGCAGTGCTTCTTGTGTTAACGCCGCTGTACATCTTGCTAGAGGTGCGCGAGACGCGTGCGATCCGCACCGACCCGGCGTTGCTGCGCTCAGCCATTCGCAGATGGTGGATTTATATCACGCTTCTATTCGCGGTCGGCGCATTGCTGGGCAGCTTGATGAATGTGGTATATCGATTGCTGGAAGGCGATCTTAGCGTACAGTTCGTGCTGAAGATGTTGGTGATCGTCATGATCGCCGCGTTTTTTATGTTGTACTACTTCAAAGACGTTCAGCGGGGGGAAGACGGTTGAAACCCCTCCTTCTGACCATTCTGGTGGTTTTTGTCGGTGTCAGTGTGGTGGCTGGTCTGATGGCTGTGGGCGGGCCGGGCTTTGCAAGAATGGAAAGGGCTGATGCACAGCGATCTGATGACATAATCCGCATCGCTGAATATCACCGGTGTCAAAATCTGGTTGAGGATGTGGCGACCGTGAGCACCCAAAATAGCTGCGCGCGCAGAACGCGTGAGCCTACCCCGCGGGATCCGCTGACAGACGCGCCTTATGCTTACACGCGTATCGATGAAAATGCGCTGTCGGTCTGCGCGCAGTTCCAAACCGACACACGCAACAGGCATTCAAGGTCCTATTCCAGGCTGACGCATCGTGAGGGCAGCCGCGGGTGCGTCTTCTATGAAAGAGAGAGCCCGCGGCACCCTTGGAACTGGCGTGTCCCGGACACCTGATCAAAGCGTGATTTTGGCCATCACCTGAGGTTCAATCACCTGAACGCCCGTGAGTTCTGCTGCGAGCACCGACGCAGTTTGTTCAAGCAGTGGAAAGGTGCGGTAATGGCACGGGATCACGGTTTTGAAATCAAAATAGGTTTTCGCAGCATAAGCCGCCTCGGCCATGCCCATGGTGAAATATCCTCCCGCCGATAGGATCCCGATATCCGGCGCGTAAAATGCCCCGATCCAAGCCATGTCAGCCATGATACCGGTATCGCCAGAGATATAGAGCGTACGTCCCTCGCCTCGGACAATGAACCCGGTTTCGGTGCCCATGTACCTTGAGGTGCCGTTCAGCGCAGCGGAGGAGGAGTGCGACGCAGGCACCATACTCACCTGCACGTTCTCGCCCAACGTGACAGTGCCCCCAATGTTGAAGGCATGCCCTTCTGTTGCGCCTTCAGAAAAGAGAAACTGAGCGAGTTCGTACATGCCTGACACGGCTGCGCCCGTTGTCTTTGAAATCTGCGTGACATCCGTCATGTGATCGAAATGCCCATGCGTCACCAAGATATGGGTTGCCCCTGTGATCGCCGCTTCGTGCTGATCCTCGGGCATCATCGGATTGCCATTAAGCCAGGGATCTATCAACAAGATTTGATCCTCAATCTCGATGCGAAAAGACCCGTGGCCCAGCCAGATGATTTTCATGCGATATCTCCTTTCCTTGTCGCACCCTGATTGAGACTGGCCTGCGCTCAACTCAAATCCTAACGGGCACATTGCATGCTTCGCTCCCCTTGCGAGGGACCTCCGAGGAAGCTAAACCGCCAGCACGTTTTGGCCGAGGAAATTCGAGGAAATTCCATGTCGATTGATGAAAATACCGCAGCGCGTGTGGCAAAGCTGGCCCGGATCCGGGTTGAACCCGAAGCGTTGCCTGCTTTGGCGCAGGAGTTCAATACAATCCTGGGGTTTATCGAACAGCTCAGCGAAGTGGATATCGACGGCGTTGATCCGATGACATCTGTGACACCGCAAAGGCTCAAGCGTCGCGAGGATGCGATTACCGATGGCGGCCAACAAGAAAAGGTGCTGGCGAACGCGCCTGACGCACGCGAGGGGTTTTTTGCCGTTCCAAAGGTGGTGGAGTGATGACCGATCTCAACAAACTTGGCCTGTCAGAGGCGCGCGCAGCACTGCGTGCGAAAAAGATTACGTCAAAAGAGCTGACCGAGGCGTGCCTGACCGCGATAGACGGTTCAGCCGCATTGAATGCTTTTGTTCACCATACGCCAGAGATTGCGCTCGCCCAGGCAGAGGCGGCGGACGCCCGCCTTGCCGCAGCCGATGCGCCTGCGATGTGCGGCTTACCCATTGGGATCAAAGATTTGTTTTGCACCAAAGGTGTCGCTTCTCAGGCAGGGTCGCGCATCCTGCAAGGCTTCAAACCCGCTTATGAGAGCACCGTGAGCCAAAAATTATTTGACGCTGGCGCCGTCATGTTGGGCAAACTCAACATGGACGAATTTGCGATGGGCTCTTCAAACGAAACCTCTGTCTACGGGAACGTCGTCAATCCTTGGCGGCGCGACAAGGATCAGGCCGCTTTGACGCCGGGCGGGTCTTCAGGAGGGTCTTCGGCGGCCGTTGCGGCGGATCTCTGTTTGGCGGCGACCGGGACGGACACCGGTGGCTCCATTCGACAGCCCGCCGCATTCACCGGCATCGTTGGCATCAAACCCACCTACGGCCGTTGTTCGCGCTGGGGCATCGTCGCCTTCGCTTCATCATTGGATCAGGCAGGCCCCATGACTAAAAGCGTGCGCGACGCCGCGATCATGCTGGAGGCAATGTGTGGTCATGACCCGAAAGATTCCACCTCTGCCGAATTTGCCGTGCCCCACTTTGAGGCGGCGCTGACCGGGGATGTGCGCGGTAAAAAGATAGGTATTCCAAAGGAATACCGCATGGAGGGAATGCCGGATGAGATCGAGGCGCTTTGGCAGAGCGGGATCGCCATGATGCGCGACGCCGGCGCAGAGATTGTCGATATCTCCCTGCCTCATACAAAGTACGCGCTGCCCGCATATTATGTGATCGCGCCGGCAGAGGCATCGTCCAATCTCGCCCGCTACGATGGCGTGCGCTACGGTCATCGCGCCTCACTCGCGCAGGGGGACGGCATCACAGAGATGTACGAGAAAACCCGAGCAGAGGGGTTTGGGGCAGAAGTACAGCGCCGCGTGATGATCGGCACCTACGTGTTATCGGCGGGTTTTTACGATGCCTATTACAACCGTGCACGCAAGGTCCGCACTCTCATCAAAAGGGACTTCGAGCGCGCATTTGACCAGGGGATTGACAGCATTCTCACCCCCGCGACACCGTCTGCGGCCTTCGGCTTGGGAGAGATGGCGGATGCAGATCCTGTGGCGATGTATCTGAATGATGTCTTCACGGTGACAGTGAACTTGGCGGGTTTGCCGGCAATCTCTTTGCCTGCGGGACAGGATCGCGACGGTCTGCCTCTCGGGCTTCAGTTGATTGGTCGACCTTGGCAAGAAGCTGACCTGCTGTCCTCCGCCTACGCGTTGGAACAAGCTGCCGGATTTGTAGCCAAGCCCGAAAAATGGTGGTAAATTCTTTTCATTCATCAATGGACTGAAATAGGACCGATGATCAAACAAAGCGTTTGCCCGTTGCTTGCGGCCCTCCTTCTTTCGGCATGCCAACCTGGGATACCGGACTCCGGGTTTCGCAGTGGCCTGACCCCTGCAGAGCGGAGCGAGCAAACCGCCCGTGATGCCGCTTTGGCTGGATCCCCGATAGATGCTCCTGCCGAGGTTACAGCGCTTCCGCTCGGTCCCGCGGGGAGTGCGGCGCCGTCCACGGTTCAACAAGATAGCTCCTCAGCCGCAACAGCCGCTGAAACAACGCGTATCCTGGCCGCGACGCGATCTGGCACCGGCATCGCGGCCACGGATGCATTGGGCAATGAGACGGTGACAGATCCCAGCGAGGGGTCACAGCTGGCCAATGCGACCACACCGCTGGTCAATAGCGCGGGCATATCCTCTGAAAACAACTTCGATGCTGTCTCAAGCAGTCGGTCTATCGACGATGATGCGGCTTTGCGCGCCGCCAATCGGGCGCAATATCAGGTTATTCCGCCAGAGGCTTTGCCAGAGCGTGTGCCGTCTGGCCCGAATATTGTCTCTTACGCGCTCAGCACAACGCATGCGCCCGGTACGAAGCTGTACAATCGGATCACATTGAACAGAGAGGCACGCTTTCGTCGCGCCTGCGCGGCCTATCCATCGGCGGATCAGGCTCAGATCGATTTCCTCGCGCGCGGCGGACCAGAGCGTGATCGGCGCGGTGTTGATCCGGATGGCGATGGGTTCGCCTGCAATTGGGATCCGCGCCCCTTCCGCTTGGCCGCCGATCAAGGCTGACGATGTGAAAGACGGGATCGTTCAGCGCCCGTCCCCTAATTTCGGGCCAAGACGGTCTGGGGCTCAGCCCACTTTGATTGTGCTGCACTACACGGACATGCCCACGGCAGAAGCCGCTTTATGTCGACTTTGCGATCCCTCTTCAGAAGTCTCAGCGCACTACCTGGTCGCTTGCGATGGCGTGGTAACACAGCTTGTCGCTGAAGAGATGCGGGCGTGGCACGCGGGGGTTGGCGCCTGGGCGGGGCAAACAGACGTGAATTCTCGGTCCATCGGGATCGAGCTTGATAACGCTGGAAACCATCCGTTTGCTGCTGCACAGATGTCCGCGCTAGAGGTTTTACTGGCACGCCTGATGAAACGTTGGAATATTTCGGCGCGCGGCGTGATCGGCCATTCTGACATGGCACCGGGCCGTAAGTGGGATCCGGGCCCGCACTTCGACTGGGCCCGCCTCGCGCGGCAGGGTTTAGCGGCGCCGCCGGAAGGCGCTTTCACGGATCACGTTGCGCCAGAAACGTTTTTGGATGCCGCGCGACAGGCTGGATATACTGCACCCGCATCATTTGAAACCGTGCTGAGCGCAACTCGGCTGCGGTTTGCGCCTTGGCGCAAAGGTCCATTGTGCGCAGCAGATTATCGTTTGGGTGAGCGCGCAGATTTGGGGGGTTAAGCTGCGGCTTCTAGCATCACTTTTCGCGTTCGAGACAGTGCAAGGACAGCGGCGCGCGGTGCAGGGTGGGCGCGACACGCTTCTGTCGTGATATCTCATATGCCCTTCGTTTCCGACCCGGTCACCGTTTGTCACCTGTCTGGGCTCTATTGAGATCTGCGTTAAAGATGACGGGCAGGTTTGGATCTCGGACAGCGCAACAGCCTTTTGAACCGCAGTTGGGTGCTCCTCGCGCGTGTTTTGTCATGATGATGAGACTTGACGCATTGCCAAATGCTTCTGAGCACTCAGATAGAGAAGCTGAACGTGAACGTGTATCGAAAGCTATGACAGAACTGCCCATTGAAAATGTTCAAGACTATCCGCGCCCACCCGCTCTTGAGCGGGTGTCACTGCGGCTGAAAGCCGTGCTCCAAGACACTGTTGTTGCTGAGACAGAGCGGTCTTATCGCGTGCTTGAGACACATCACGCACCAACATATTACTTCCCGCCGGAGGATGTCTTTGCCACCCTCACTGCCGCGGATGGTCGATCTTTCTGCGAATGGAAGGGCGTCGCAAGCTATTGGAACGTCGATGTAAACGGCGCTACGGCACCGCGCGCCGCATGGAGCTACGCGCGCCCCACACCTGCATTTCGCGAGATTGAGGGGTATCTGGCCATCTACGCCACCTCGATGGATGCGTGTTTTGTCGGGGATAGCCGTGTCATTCCGCAGCCCGGCAACTTCTACGGTGGGTGGGTCACCGAGAACCTCCGCGGGCAGATCAAAGGTGCGCCCGGGACGGAACATTGGTAATGCGCGTGGCCATCATCGGCGCGGGGTTGACGGGTCTGACAACGGGACATGCGTTAAGCCAAGCTGGCTTGTCGCCTGTACTCTACGATAAGGGGCGCGGTGTTGGGGGGCGGCTTTCGACGCGCCGCGCGAACAATGGCCTGCAGTTCGATCACGGCGCGCAGTATCTTTCAGCCAAAACACCCGAATTTTCGACCTTTCTGGCGGAACTTGCTGCGATTGACGTGGCGCGTTCATGGGAATTGCCTGATGGTCGGTCGGGTACAATCGGCATCCCGGGCATGACCGCTGTGGCCAAGTACCTCGCGCGGGGATTGAAGATACATCAATCAGTAGAGATCGCCGATATCACACGCGGGGCAGGGGGCTGGCGTGTGGCGGATGGCACTTATGACAGGGTGATGAGCACCGTTCCAGCGCCGCAGGCTTTTCAATTGCTTCGCGATACCCATCCGATCGCAAAGGACGTGAATGATGTGCAGATGGTGCCGAACCTCACCTTGATGCTCGCGTTGCCAGAAACCGCTGACGTTCCCTTTGTAACCCGGCGCTTGCCTGAGGATCCAATCGCTTGGCTGGCTTGTGACAGCGAGAAACACGGGCGCGTGGGGCCGCACTGCTGGGTCGCGCAGGCGTCGCTTGATTGGTCCCAGGCGCATTTAGAGCTCGATAAGGAAGAGATCGCCGCGCTCATGCTGCCGATGGTCTGTGACATTCTGCGGGCAGATCCCAAAGACGCGCTGTATGTCTCGGCGCACCGTTGGCGCTACGCTATGGCATCGCATCCGTTGGGCCGGCCGTTCCTGACGTCGAATGATGGGCTCTTTGTTGGCGGTGATTGGGCGCTTTCCGCGAGGGCAGAGGGGGCTTGGCAAAGCGGGCTGGCGATGGCCAAGGCCGTTTTGGCGACACTGTAGGAGACATTTGAGTGACTGAACCAGCGAACCCAGCCCGCCCATTAAACGTCCCTGCAGGCAGATTGAACCGTTTCGCGCGGCTTGGCGGCATGACGGCTGGGATCGCTGGCAATGTCGCTCTGCGTGCTTTGGGCGAGGTGGCGCGCGGCACCCGCCCGGATATGCGCCAGTTGCTTGTAACGCCTGGTAATATGCGCCGCATGGCCGACCAACTCGCGCAGATGCGCGGCGCGGCGATGAAGCTCGGCCAGTTGATATCGATGGATACCGGGGACGTTTTGCCGCCTGAAGTTGCGGACATTATGGCCCGACTGCGGGATCAAGCGGACTTTATGCCGCCGAAACAATTGCGAAAGGTGCTGGACCATAACTGGGGACATCACTGGCTGACGTCGTTTAAACATTTTGACGTGCGGCCAATCGCGGCGGCGAGCATCGGTCAGGTGCATCGGGCAGAGTTGAAAGATGGTCGTCAGGTAGCGATCAAGGTGCAATACCCAGGCGTTGCGCGCAGCATTGACAGCGATGTCTCGAACGTTGGGGCATTGGTGAAAATGTCAGGGCTTTTGCCAACTGGCTTTGATCTTGCGCCCTACTTAAGCGAGGTGCGCAAGCAGTTGCACGAAGAAACAGATTACCAGCGCGAGGGGGCATATTTGCGCGAATTTGGTGACCTGCTGCGCGGCAATGAAGCCTTTGAAGTGCCGACATATCATGCGGATTGGAGCACGGCTGAAGTCTTGACGATGTCCTATCTGCCAGGCCAACCGATAGAGGCTGCAGCGGAAAGACCCGCTGCGGTGCGCAATGGCATCATGTCTGCGCTGCTGGATCTCACATTGCGAGAGGTTTTTGAGTTTCATTTGACGCAGAGCGATCCGAACTTTGCTAACTATCGATACAATCCTGAAACCGGGAAGCTGATCTTGCTGGATTTCGGTGCGACACGGCATTTGGACGCCGATCTTATCGACGGGTATCGTCGTTTGATGCACGCGGGCCTGACGTCAGACCAAACTGCGCTCAAGACGGCGGCGCTTGAAATGCGCTTCATCGACGGTGATGGTCCTTTCGATGCGCAGATTTTGCGCATGATCATGACGGTCTTCAGCGCTGTTCAAGGACAGATGTTTGATTTTGCCGATCCCACACTGTCACGCGATCTGCATAGGCAAGGCATGGCGCTTTCAGAAGGGGGATACGTTCCGCCGCCGTTGCCGATGGACGTTCTCTATCTGCAACGCAAGTTCGGGGGCATGTTTTTGCTGGGCAGCCGCCTGAATGCCGTTGTTCCGGTGCGGGCAAAGTTGGAAAGCTACCTGTCTGCTTAGATCGGTAAGCTGCCGATGGTCGGGGCCCTATGTCGTGGCCTTTGGCTCGACAAATGACAGTGTGTTGCCAAAAGGGTCGGCGACTTTGACCTGTCTTCCCCAAGGGAGCTCTTGAATGTCGGGGTTGGCATTTGGGTGGCCGCGGCTGCGTAGATCGGCGAGAAAGGCGTCTGCATCGCCGATCTCGACCACCATGCTCGACCCAGGTGTAGCATCGCCGTAGTGTTCTGACAAATGAAGCGTGCATCCATCTCTCGACAGCATCGCGTAGATGGGGGCATTGGGGCCGAACTGATGTTCGCTATCCCAAGAAAACCCGAGGTAATCCACGTAGAATGCTCTCGCGAGTTCTTTGTCAAAGCTCCGGAAAATGGCAATTCCTGGTTTCAGCATCACGCGCCTCTTCGTTTATTGGCGTGCAGACATCTGCGTGCACAGTTCAAAGGTTACCAGAATAGATGAACGAGGATAAGTGCCGCCAGTGATCTCCCCCTATCTTCCCCGGATTGGGATCGTAAAGGCGCGTTTCGCGCCAGGCGGAGGTTCGGGGAAGGGGGCGGCACGGCGGATCGTACTCAATGCGAGTTGATCAAACCGGGCTGATCCAGAACTTTTCGACAGCGACAAAGCGGCCAGCGCCCCGCTGGGTGCGATGCGAAAAGAAACGGTCGCAGTCCCCCTGAGGCTGGTATTGGGCTTGCGTCTTTGGATCCGCCGCATGACCATCCCAGGGTAATTCGAAACGGCTGCATTTCCTGCCTGCTGCGCGCGCGCGTTCACATTTGCCGAGGCGGTCTGCGCTTGCGCGTCTCTGGCCCCATCGGTGCTGCCGCGCCGCTCTGCGGTTTGGCTGTTCCCCCGTTGACTTGGCTTTGGTGGTTCAGGCGTGGCTCTCACAATCTCACGCGGACGCAGCACCGGTCGTTTTGAGAGCTGTGGCGCCGCCTCATCAGCATCGGGCAAGGCAGCAATCACGGGCGGCGCTGTGGGGTCGGGTATCGCTTCACTTTGCCTTGGCGTGACCGGTGTCAAAGCGGCGTCCTGCGCAGAGGGCGGCGATGTGTCAAGCGGAGGCACGGCGACCGGTTCCACCGAAAGGGGCCTTGTGTCTAGCGGCGGCAGAGTGGGCGCGCGCACAGCAGGAGCGGCGGCAACAACCATCGGCGCCTCGGCGCTCGTCGGTGTTTGTGACACCTGGATTGCCGTAAGCGGGGCAGGGCTTTCCACTTGTGCGGTTGCCTTCGGCGTCTCTTTCGGGGCCTCTGCTTCAACGGGGAGTGACGATTGCCGCTGGTCAACTTCCACTGTCTCTGCCGGTTCGATTGGGCTGCGCTTCACGTCCTGGGTGGGTTCCGCTTCCAAGATCTCCGTCGGTGTCGGCATCTCCTCCGCGATCTCTGCTACGTCGACTTCCGTCGTTCTCTGGACCTCGGCGCGCTCAGCCTCTGCATCAACCTCCACGGTTTCTTGCACGGTTTCTGGTTCCGCGTTTTCCTGCGTTTCTTCAGCGGTTTCCGGCGTCAACGTGCCAACCGCCATATCGCGAAAACTATCGCCCAGTCGGGCAACTTGACCTTGAGCACCCCCCTCCATCTCCACAACCGTTTTGGGCCAGTAAAAGGTCAACCCCCCGACGTGAAGCGCGCCGGATAGGAAAAAGGCCGCTGCAGCCATCGTCGCAGACCGCTTTATCATTGCAGCGCTTGCTCCGTCACGATCATCACCTTTTGCGCCCCGGCTTCCTGCAAGTTTCGCGCCAGCATAAGAAGCGCTGCCGCGGGAACCGCTCTATCCGGCACGACCTGGGCAATCGCTTCTTCGTCCAATGTGCTGACATAGTCTTGCACGCCGTCGATGATGCTCCCACGAAAAAGAATGGTGCCATCCGCCATTAAGACAAGCGCGGTCGGCGGCTCGCGTCGATCTAACTCGCGTGTTTCGACGAGTGTTAACTCGGGATCAAGCGGTGCGGCCAAGGTGCCGGCAACCATGAAGAAAATGAGCATGAGAAAGACGATGTTGATGAGCGCGATGGTCGGCTCCGCCTTTGGCCGTGGTGGTCTTTTGCGCATCAGTTTGGGCCAATGACTGAGAGGCGAAGCTCTGGAAACGCGCGGACCGCGACAAGCACATCCGCGAGCACTTGCGCCTTGGCCGTCTGTGTCACGCTGACAATCAGCGCCGATGGCGCATCGCGGTTCTGCTGCAATGTCGCGATCAGGTTCTCGGTTTCAATGGGCTGACCGTTAAGGGTCATCTCTTCCTCGGACAGTCTTAGAAATAAGGTCTGCGCGAGCACCGCAGCGTCGCTTCCGCTGCCGCTTCCCCCCACACGAAGCTCAATTTCCGCGAATTTGGAAAAGGTTGAAGAGAGCATGAAGAACAAGAGCAGCAAGAAGATCACGTCGATCAGCGACGTCATCGACAATCTCGCGCGGCGTTTTGGGCGGCTAAGCGACATCGCTGATGCTCAGGGCGGGCTTTTGCCGTTGCGGCGCGATAATCGTGCTGAGCGCAAGATCCGCAAAGACCCGCTCTCGCGTCATGCGCGCATCAAACCACGACAAAATCAAAGAGGTTGGCATGGCAACAGCAAGCCCAACAGCCGTTGTCAGCAGCGCAACCCATATGCCCCCCGCCAGAAGCGATGGGTCAACCGCTGAACCCGCCTTCTGCAATGCCTGAAAGGCATCAATCATGCCAAGCACCGTGCCAAATAGACCGAGTAATGGCGCAATCTGAGCAACGGAATCCAAGATGCGAAAGCCGCCTTCCAATTTGCTGAAGCGGGTTTCCGCCTCGGCCTCGATCCGCGCGCGCAGATCCGGCATGCCATCATTTTCCATCGCTTGGCGCACGACAGGGGCAAGATAACTACGAGACGCTTGGAGTACGTCCAAGGCGCGCTTTTGATCGCCTTTATCCCAAATCTCGATGGCCTGTTGAATGATGTGGTGGCGTCCGACATGTGCTGTTTCAAGTTGCCAAAGCTTGAAAAGGATCACCGCCAGGGTGAGAATACCGATGACGCCCAGACCCAAAACCACGGGCCCGCCAAGGTCCAACAAGCCGGTGATGGCCTGTAGCACACGCTCCATTCGCCGCTATCCTTCAAGCGCGATTGATGTGCGGCTTGAGACAACGAGTGATCGTTCACACACCGCCGCGTTCAACCCATTGCCTGCGCAATTATCCGCACCGTTCACCAACACCATGCCGATCCCGTCGCAGGTCACATTGGGCACCTGAAATTGTCTGACACGTGGACGGCCCAGTGGCAAAGCGGCAAAGTCAAAAAGCGTGAGCAAAATGACCTGCTGCTCCTTAGAGAAAAGGACAGTCTCCACCACCAGGCTCTCAACATCCACCGCCAGATCATTGTTTATCAAAAAGGTGAGGCGACAAGCATCACCGATGGTATCAGCCGCGTTCAGTTCTACCCTCAGCGTTTCAGTTTTGTCGGTTTCATCTGCTGCGACAGCGCTGCCCAAACAGATCAAGAGGGCCGAAACAAAGTTGCGGTGGAGCTTCATGATGTTACGGCCTTTAAGACGATTAAAAGGTGGTTGAGATCAAAACTTTGAAGTTCCGCCCGGTTGCAGGACGCGTGGAGAGACGCGGAGTGTAAAGCTCATCCGTCACATTCTCAATGCCAAAGCGTACCTGAGTGCCTTCCAAGAGCCCTCTCTGCGGTATCCAGGTCGCCCGAAGGTTATGCACCGCATATCCCTCGTCCGTCACAACCCCATTTGTCCGGTAATCCCGCGCGAATTCTGTTTCGAAGCTCAGATCCCACTGTTCGCCAAACTTCTTACCCAAGGTAAGTCGCAAGGTGTCTTGTGGGTTTTGATCCCAATCCCCTTCTGCGCCCGCCTCAGTTCGTGAGATCCCGTCTGAAATATGGGCGTTCAAATCGATGTAAAACCCTGTTTCCATCGCATATGCCGCCTCAAGCTCCCAACCTTGGCGTTCAACTTCAACAATGGAACCACCGGGCGCAAAGCTGCGGTATGTTGTGAGATCCCGCAGATCTTGGTCATAATACCCTAGCCGTACAGCCAAAGTGTCGCCGGATTGGAAGACGCTCTCTCGATCAAATGTTACGCCTACTTCGTAGATTTCGCCCTTTTCCGACTGATTAATGAGCGTCGCGTTCTGAATGTCGTCGATGATGGGCAGATTTTCTGTGTAGGCTGCCGAGCCATAAACGGCAAAGCCGTTACCAAACGCGTAGCGAGCAGAGAGGCCCCCCATCAAACCGCTTTTGTCAAAGGTCGCGTCACCGTTCACGGGCGCTTCTTGGATGGTCTGTGTCTCATACCGTAGCGCGGGTGTGATCGTCAGATTGTCACCGAACTGCATCTCATCCACTGCGTAGACCGCGATGACATCTTTTGTGCCGCCGGGCGCGGAGCCTGCCGTTTCATCCTGACGCTCACGTTGGATGAACTCAATGCCAGCACGCAATTCGTGATCGATTATCCCCGTCGTGAAAAGCGATGTGTTGCGGACGCGCAAAGTGGTGGTCTCATATCGGTTGTCGGCGTCCAAGAGGTTGGTGATGAAGGGCGGTGCGAAACGGTTTACCGCCTGGCTGTTTACGATTTCATCGGAATAGGTCAGTTCGATCGACAGATCGATCATGTCGTTATCAAGAGGGTTCCAGTTATACCGCAGCGAAGCAACATCATTTTCGACAAACCGGTCCACGTTGCCAAAATCAGTTGTACCGAATGTGTCATAAGGCACATCAAAGCTCTCTTGCTCAGTGTGTGAGAAGCTCAAGGCGACAGAATGCTCGCGGTCTTGACCGAAATAGAATTTGCCTTTCAGCAACCAGGATGGATCATCGATGCTGCCTGCCGCAGGGTTGATATCTGCGCCGCTTCCGTCGGTTCGAACGTCAAGCTGACGGCGGGTGTAATTAAACAAGAACTCCGCGGTGTCGTCCATTTGGTAGGCAAGGATGGTCGAACTGATGAAGCCCTCCCCGTTGGATGAGAATTCAAAGGTTTGGCGTCCAGCAAAACCCGGTTCCCCCAATGTCAGATCCGACGCGTCGATGGTTTCCAAACGCACAACCCCGCCAAATACGCCAGAGCCATATTCGAACGAACCGATTGTGCCGCGCAGAACTTCCACCTCTCGGTAAAGGTAGGGGTCGGTATAAAGCTGCGTACCAATCCGGTAGAGTTCTTCACTGCCTTTGGTTGCGCCATCAATCTGTATCAACACCTTTTGGTCTGTGCCGAAGGTCTCGTTGGCGCCGAAACCGCGAATGTTGATGCCAGATCCCTGCGCAGTTGATCCATTCACTAGGGTTACGCCCGGGACCGTATCGAACAGTTCCGCGATGGTGCCCGCCTGACGGTCGAGAATTTCGGTATCATCGATTGTTGTGCGCGCAACAGCGCTTTCTGTTTCGACATCGCGCTTACTTTCCCCCAGCACCAAGACACCGAGTTGTTGCTCCTGCGCGAAGCCGTATTGAGCAAAGCACATCAGCAGTGCAGCGGCGGTTGTGGCGCGGAGATGCGCACGGGTAGAAGCAAAAGCTCGCAAGACGAGTCCCCCTTTTTTGTCAGGCTTTGTCGCTTGCGCAATTGGCTGGCTTTTCCGATCGCCGACTGTGCACGGCGTCTTCTCGTAAGCCGATATTTTTACCGACTAAAAGTGTCAAGAATACCTGCGGCCATTTTATGAGCCAGAAGACTGGATGCGATCCGCCCGAAACATCCTGACGTGAGTGTTTGTGCGGCGTTTCAGTTTGCCTTTCTTGGATCAAATCTGCCGCTTTCTTGGCCGCTCTGCCCGCACCGACGCTGCAGCGGGCTCGGGCCTTAGCGCGTTAGCCTTGGATGACATCGGCGCTTTGGTGCGAATGAAACTCAAATGATCGGGTCCAGCCGTCGAATGAAAAAGGCAGACAAGGAGTTAAAAATTTTATATTTCAATATCTTAGTAAAATTCCAGCGGAGTGTTTGATTGGCGCGGTATGCTGATCGCGTTTGTGGCATCCAATGCGTGGATTAAGTGAGGGGCGCGCAACATTCAGATACCTCACCCGTTCAACAGAGCGGTACACCGTTCAAACCCAATCGCAAAATCACGTCAAATCTAGAGTCTCTGTGAGGCGTCGTTCAACCGCAGGTATGCGTCGAGATGACGCGCCGCGTATTTCGATGGGCAAGGGCTCATACGGGCGCGTAATTACGCCAGCGTATCCCTAAAGAAATGCCCAATCGCCATTCGATGTTTCGTAAAGACCCATCAATACCTGCTTTGACTCGCTCGCGTTCTCGGGGCTAACTGCGATATCGGCCAGCGCGAGCGCTTTGCTGATTGTCTCTGCATTCAAAAGATCAAGGTAGAATTGACGCCCCGCCGCATCAGAGGGACGGTCAAGCACGTTGAGATAGATCTGTTCCAGGAAAGCTGCATTTGACAGCGTATTCGCATCGCCGAAGTTGGCCGTGAATTCGGGACTGGTCATCAGATCCTGGGCTAAAAATTCGTCTGTGAGCATGTCCCTTTGGGTCACGGAGATATAGAAATTCAGCCCCGGCAAATCGATGTTGCCGTCGCGATTGAGCGCTGCTTCGTAAAGCAATGCGACCCTTTCAGCGATCAGAAAGTCTTCTGGCGCGCCTGCACCGTCAAGTGCCGACCCGCTCGAAAGCTGGATGGTTTGATCATCGAAAATGAGGAACTCCATCCCGAAAAGTTTATCGCGCTCGCCACTGGAGGAGGTGATGACGGCATAATCTGTTCCACCTTGGATGGTGTAGGCGGTGGAGACATCGAAATAGAGCGCGCTGCCCATTGATTGCACGTCTGTGAACGTCGCACCTGCGATCAGCACGTCGTCCCCCGCATCTCCGCGCAGGATGTCGGCACCACCGTTCCCAATCAGGATGTCATTGCCCTCGGCACCGGCGATACGGTCATTCGCCAGACCACCCCGTAATGTATTGTCCGCCGTCGTCCCCATCACAAGGATCCCAGCGTTCGTTTCCAATGGGTCCGGCATGATGTCAAAAACGATATTCTGTTCCGACAGGGACGTGCCCGTTTGATTGGTAAAGACAAAGGCACTGGCTTGGCCTGGCAAGACAATCTCAACGATGTTGCTTGCCGGCCGCGTGACGCGGGCGAGCACCTCTTCCGCCGACGTAAATCCAAAAAACGGATCAATGACGATCTGCTCGGTGCCGAAGTCCAAATCGTTCAATCGACTTTGTCCGTCACCGACACCGATGAAAAAGCGGTCGGTGCCACCGCCGCCAAAGATACTGTTCACCCCTTCCTGGCCGCGCAGGTTGTCATCGCCCGCACCGGCGGACAACACATCGTCCTCTGCCCCGCCAATCAGGGTGTCGCGTCCATCGCCGCCAAACAATCGATCCGTTCCTGCACCGCCTACGACAAGGTCGTCACCCGTTTCCCCTGACAGCGTGTCATTGCCTGCGTCGCCAAAAAGCTGATCGTTTTGATTGTTGCCGAAAAGCTCGTCGTCGCCAGCGCCGCCATGAACGGTGTCATCCCCATTACGACCCGAAATGGTGTCATCGCCGCCAAGCCCGTCGATGGCTTCACTTAGGCTGGACCCGAAAACGCGCTCTCCACTCTCTGTGGTGAAAGCGAACGGGCTTCCTTGTTTGACAAATCCTTCGATCTCATACCCGATATCGGCCAAGATCGCTTGATCTAAGGCCGAGGGGAGATCTCGCTCACCACGGGATGTTCCCCGCTCCATCGCGTGCGGTCCGCTTTCTAGATCCGCTGCGATATGCGCCAGATCTGTTTCCAGTTCGATGCCCGCACCCGACGTCTGAGCCAGCGCATTCGGCCCTACAAAGCGGTCGTTTTGCAGAAATTGATCGAAGGCTGCGGAACCGCCGATGCCGAGAACATGCCCGATCTCATGTATCGCAACTGTAATGAGATCATATTTGCCGGGCTCTGGCGCATCAATTGCAAAGCCCCAATCAAAACTTGGATCGAAGGAAATGATGCCGATAAAGGGTTCGAAATCTGTCGCTGGCCCCATGCCGCGAAAATCGCTCGTGTACCGCAGCCGGTTGATGTCCCCGCCGACGTCAAAGCCACTAGCGCCTGCCTCGGCCAGTGATCCGCCTAAAATGTTCGAGGTGTTAACGAAGATCAAAACATCGTCCACGTCCTGATCAAGGATCACATCCTCGCGCAGACCGGTGGCAAGGTTAAGGATGCTAAACGGCTGGCCCGCCAGAAAGGTGGGAAAATCATCCTTGATCAGATTTTCCCAGATACCTGCTGCGCTCTCCATCGCGGCGCGCGCTTCGGTCGTGAAAAAACCCTCGGTGTCAAACCGGTAGTCAAATTCGATGCTGAACGACATGTCGCTGTGTCCCGTGTGTCATTTGCCCAGGGTTGCTTTGATCAACCCCAGGCACGGAGTTATCGTGCCTGTCGCCAGCGTCGTCGTTTTTATCTCATCCGTAAAGGGATTTGATGCCTGCATCAGCCTGCGCAGTAAAAACGCGCCTAGAAATGGACCGACAGGCTATCAAGCGGCTTTTGCTGGGGCGGGGCAAATTTCGTCAGATCAATGCCTTCGACGGCTGTCTTATATTCTTCCATCGTTGGCGTGCGACCCAGAATTGCGGAAAGAACGACGACAGGCGTGGATGCCAAAAGGGATTCTCCCATTTTCTCGTCCGTGTCTTCCACAACTCTGCCTTTGAATAGGCGGGTGGATGTGGCCAGCACCGTGTCTCCCTTGGCTGCTTTCTCTTGATTGCCCATGCAGAGGTTGCAGCCCGGACGCTCAAGATAAAGAATGTTCTCATATTCAGTGCGTGCTGTTTTCTTTGGCGCGCTATCGTCAAACTCAAATCCTGAGTACTTCTGCAAGACCGCCCAGTCGCCTTCCTCTTTCAATTCATCGATGATGTTATAGGTCGGCGCGGCCACAACCAGCGGGGCCTTGAAGGCAACATCGCCATTGGCTTTTTCCAGGTTGCGAAGCATCTGAGCGACGATCTTGACGTCACCTTTGTGCACCATGCACGAGCCGACAAACCCAAGATCGACTTTCTTTTCTGCCCTGTAGTACGAAATCGGGCGGATCGTGTCGTGGGTATAGCGTTTTGAGACATCTGAGTTGGTCACGTCCGGGTCCGCGATCATCGGCTCATTGATTTCATCCAGGTCAACCACGACCTCAGCAAAATACTTCGCGGTTTCATCGGGCTTGAGCGCTGGTTTTTCGCCTGACTTGATTTGGGCGATGCGTGTCTCAGCGATGTTGATCAACCCTTGGAGCATTTTTGCGTCATTCTCCATGCCTTTATCGATCATGATTTGAATGCGCGACTTTGCAATCTCTAACGAAGCGATCAATGTGGCATCCTCAGAAATGCAGATTGATGCTTTGGCCTTCATTTCTGCCGTCCAATCGGTGAACGTAAACGCCTGATCAGCAAGCAGCGTGCCAATGTGCACTTCGATGACGCGGCCTTGGAACACGTTGTCACCAAACTGCTGAAGCATTTGCGCTTGCGTAGCGTGGACCACATCGCGGAAATCCATGTGATCCGCCATCTTCCCTTTGAACGTCACTTTGACGGATTCAGGGATGGGCATCGTTGCTTCGCCGGTCGCCAGCGCCAAGGCAACAGTCCCCGAATCTGCCCCAAATGCGACACCTTTGGACATCCGCGTGTGGCTGTCGCCGCCGATGATGATCGCCCAATCATCCACCGTAATGTCGTTAAGCACCTTGTGGATCACATCGGTCATCGAGTGATAAACGCCTTTCGGATCGCGCGCAGTGACCAGCCCAAAGTTGTGCATAAAAGCCATCAGTTTAGGCGTGTTGGCCTGCGCTTTGAGATCCCACACCGATGCGGTATGGCATCCTGACTGATAAGCGCCATCCACTGTCGGGGACAGAACCGTGGCCGCCATCGATTCCAACTCTTGCGAGGTCATCAGACCAGTCGTGTCTTGCGACCCGACGATGTTGACCTTCACCCGAACGTCCGATCCAGCATGGAGAACTTTCCCGGGCGTGGTGCCAACGGCATTGGCGTTAAAGATTTTTTCAACCGCGGTTAACCCTTGCCCTTCATGTGAGATTTCCTTTGACGGCGCAAAGGCGGACTTCAGTCTGATACCCAACGTTTCGCACGCGAAGCTTTGCAATTTTTTGCCAAAGACGATCGCATAAGACCCGCCCGCTTTCATAAACTCCACCTTCTGTGGCGTGAAAGAGCTTGACATGTCGACAAGTTCTTCACCGCCGTCTGCAGAGAGAAGTTTCTTGGTCTTGGTGTTGATGGTAAGGACCGTCCCAGTTTCAACCGAGTATTTCTGCTCAAGGATCGGGTTGCCGTCGTTGTTGAGAATGGGTTTGCCGTTTTCATCCAGCTTTTTGACCCAGTTTTTCAGATCGACCCCAATGCCGCCCGTCACGCCAACCGTGGTCAAGAAAATCGGAGAGATACCGTTTGTGCCCGCGACAACTGGCGCGATGTTCACAAAAGGCACATAGGGGCTGGCTTGTTTTCCGGTCCAAAGCGCGACGTTGTTCACGCCGGACATCCGGGAAGAGCCGACACCCATCGTTCCTTTTTCAGCGATCAGCATAACGCGCTTGTCAGGATGCTGCAGCTTGAGCGCTTCAATCTCTTTTTGCGCCCGCTCCGAGATCATGCACTTGCCGTGCAATTCTCTGTCAGAGCGGGAGTGCGCCTGGTTGCCTGGTGACAGCAGATCGGTCGAGATGTCTCCTTCTGCGGCGATATAGGTGACAACTTTCACTTCCTCGTCGATATCGGGAAGCTTGGTGAAAAACTCGGCTTTGGAATAGCTTTCAAGGATATCTGCCGCGATCGCGTTGCCCTGCTCGTAGGCTTCTTTAATTCTGCTGGTATCTGCTTCGTACAAAAACACCTGAGTTTTCAAAACGTCAGCGGCGGCACGTGCGGTAGCCTCATCTGTGCCAAGGGCGAGATCCAGCAATACCTCAACCGATGGACCCCCTTTCATGTGCGACAGCAACTCGAACGCAAAGGCGGGGCTAATCTCATCCACCAAAGCTTCTTTCAGGATGATCTCCTTTAGAAACTTGGCCTTCTCGCCCGCTGCGCGCGTTGTCCCGGGAAGCGTGTTGTAGATGAAATAGTGAAGAGAGTCTTCTCTGTGCTCGTGTGCCGTATCTTTGATCTGCGCGATAATCTCTTTTGTAAGCGGCCCGTCATCAATTGGCTTTGGGTGCAATCCCTGTTCTTTACGGGCGGCAATTTCTTCGAGGTAGGCTTTATAAAGGTTCATGGCGATCTCAGCTGTGTCAATTTGTCGGTAGATAAAGCACACTTTAATTGGCGAACTCAAAAGTGCTTCGTGTTTGTATACTGCTGTATACCAAACAGAGTTGCACTGCAAGACTTTCTGCATGTCCGATGTGTAAGCTTTACACTCAACAGCGGCATATTTACACATCATTCCGCGTTTATGCCGCGCATCGCGGGTTCATTCGTGGGGTCACAGGAAAGGCGGTTTCACATGCGGCACCTTTCGTTGTCTCTTCGTTTCGCCCGTGCGTGTCGCCGCGTTGCGGTGGGGCTGATCGCCCCGGCCTTCCCGCGACTGTCACACACCGAGATTGAAAGCCGCATCGCGCAGATGACCGTCGCCCGTCAGTGTTTCGTCGTCGGCTCGGTGCTTTCACTGGTGGGGGTGGCTGGCTTTACGGCAGCACAGTTCGGTGTGCTTGGATTGCTGATTTTCGCTGCATTGATCATGCTTATCGTCGGTTAACCACGACTGTGACAATCTGCCATCAATAGATCGCGGAACCGACGCTTTCCTAAAACGTATCCATCTCACCTAATGATAGTTAATGAAAGGAAACGATGATGGAATTGCCAGCACTCCTGACCTTTACAACACTGTTGCTCGTCGCGCTGTTTGCTTACGTAAACTCTCGCGTGACGAAAAAGCAGCTGGATGAAAAGAACTTCACGAAAAGCACGCTTTGCGCGACATCGTCGCACTGGATGCAAAGAAAGCCCACAGCGGCACGCTGATAAGATACACCCCGCCGCGACAGGCGGGGCTTTTTTCTTCTAACACCTCGTTGCGCTGCGCAGCCCCGCGCTGGGTGTTGAACGCATCGCAAGCTCTAACAATCCAAGGGTATCAATATCGGGTGATGTCTCAAACGTGGATACATCCGCCCAAAAGGCATCAAGCGTTGCCAGCAGCGTGATACGTTCCGACAAAACGAGTTCTTCCCGCAAGATGTCATACGCCCTTTGTCGCGTCGCCGTTTCAATGTCGACAGTAAGCGCTTCCAAAGCGGACCGGTAAGAAGACAGATAGGTACATTGTACCGCGCGTGCCTCTGACAGCCGGGCCTGCAACGTATCGATTTGACGTCGAAACATGCTGTTGCCAGATGTCGTTGCGCCCATCCCGACCAAGGTCAAAACGCCTTGTCTTTGAAACTCAATATTGCCGGCGGTTGTTTCAATCGCTTCTAGAAATGCAGCGCCAGCCAAAAGCGTTGACTTTGCCGACTGCGCAAAGGCCGCGTCACTGATGCTGTTGGCGCGACGCAGATCGAGCTGCAACTCTGCAAGGCCGCGTTTGCGGATCGGATCAAGCTCGGTATCAATCAGCAAACCCAGACGTGCCAGGGGGTCGCTGCGATCCGATGCGGGATCGACAACGCGCGCTCTGTTGCCTGCAAGATCCATCCAGCGGCGTCGGATCTCTTCAACGCGGTTGTCACTGTCGGCGACTTCCGCAGATATGACCAAACGCACCCCAAAACTATCGCTCCGACGCGGCGTACCGGTTGTTGGGTCAAAGGGGGAATATTCCCGCCGGGCTGCGCTGTAAACTTGATCGGGGCTGCTAAAGGTTGATCCGCCCCGCGTCACCACACCGCCGACCTGACCGTGAAGCCGCCCGAGGGCGTTCAGTCTGAAGGGTTCCAGCATGATCTCTTCCGCGTTGCCGTATACATCGAAAAGCCCCAGGGGATTGGGGTTCCTGACGCCCACGGGAAAAATCTGCCCATTCCCGGAACCAGTGGTAAAAATCACGGCGTGATCGGCCACGCTGCCTTCAACGAAGTAATGCCTTGCGGGGAACACGGTTGGATCGACCGCCGCACCGCCGCGTACCGCATATTCCCACTCAGCCTCGGTCGGCAGGCGCAGAAAACCCGGCCGGTCGCCGCGTGTTGGCATTTGGTCGCGTGCATTTTCATACAGCCAGGTTGTGAGCCGCGCGCTCAACTCAATCGCCTCGTGCCAAGACAAACCGGTCTGCGCGAGCCGATCAACGGGCATTTGCGGCGGTGCGCAGTCCCCCGTGAGGGCGCGATACTGCCCGCGCGTCAGCTCATACCGGGCAAGATAGTAATGCGTTGTATTTTGACCGTCTTGCTGAAAGGGACCTCTTAGAAATGCCGGGCGAAGGTAGTCTGAAAAGCCGCTCGCATCCTCACTTTGACCCAATTGCACGCGCCGGTCCGCAAGCGGATCGGACACTTCAAGGGGGGTCTCAATGCGCTGAAAGGCCATGGCGGCACCGCAGGGCAGCGGCAGCATCAGATCTGCTGCTGGATGTGCGTTGCCCTTTGCCGCCGGATCTGTGAAGTCGATGGGCCATGTGATGGACGCGCCCGCACCGCTTTCCTGTGTCGCCCCTATTTGTGGGAAGATCGCCAGTCCGATGGACGCGCATGCCCAGAGTGCCCAATTTGTCATACCTACTCCTGTGCCCTCTATGTGCCCTCGCGCAGAACGGCGGCTGGATCAAGGCGCATGGCCTGCCGCGCGGCAAGCACCATCGACAGCGTCGTTAAGACCAGCACAGCCATACTGATGCCCAACCCTTCGCGGATAGTGAGAACCGCCAGCGCACCATCCCCCGGCAGCGCATCCTGGAAAAGCGCGCTGAGCACCGTTGCGCCAAGCCAAAACAAGGGAAAAGCGATCATGAGCCCAAAGATCGCCGTGATCATCCCTTGCAACAGCGGCACAAACGCCAGCTTTCGCGGGCTCACACCCAGCATTGACAAGGTGGCCAAGCTGATCTTTTTGCGCATCACATTGGCGAAAGCTCCGGTGACAAGCGCTGCAAATAATCCCAATGCCGCGAGCGTGGCGGTGATAACCAAAACCAGTTCAAGGTTGCGAGAAAAGCGGGACAGCGCCTCAATCTCGGCAGCGCTCCCGCGCGTCCCGACATCAAGATGCGCACCAAGCTTCGTCTCTAACCCGACCACCTGAGTGATGTCTTTGGCGTAGGCACGCAAGCCTTCATACGCAACGACGCGTGTGTCCAACGGCGCACCTTGCGTAAGCCCGAACTGCGGCACTTCGTATCCTTCATAAAGCGCTTCGAAGGCGTCAACGATTTCAAACTCGGCTAAAAGAGCGTGCCCAGCAATGCGACTTGCAGGAATAACCCCCAAGACCTCGACCTCGATCAGCAAGTTGCCCGGCCGATCACCCGGCTGGATTTGGCCAAAAACCTCCAATCGGTCCCCTTGCTTTGCGTCCAATCTGGCGGCCGCACTTTCGCTTAGGAAGATAAGCTTGCCGGTGGGCGCAGGTAGGTCCGCGGGTAAATTCGGATCCCCGGGGCCCGTGGGTGTCAGTTTCACACTGATCAAAGACCGCCCGCCAATGCGCTTGACATTGACATCATCAAAGGCGCTGCGCACGCGCGGCGCCCAAAATGCCACCTCTGGCCATTCATTCAAAGCGGCAAAGTCTTCCGGTGAAAAAGATGTGTTTCCGATTGTGTCTACTTGCAAGACGTTTGGATTGGCCAGAAGCTCTGAAAACAAGGCGTTGGTGACACCGTTCTTGACCCCGAACATCACCATCAGCGGCACCAAGATGCCAACTTGAACAGCAATGTTGCACACGAGAAAAAAGCGATCTTTCATCAAGTCGCGCCAGGCAAGAAACCAAATGGATCCGACCCGTGTCATCACGCAGCGACCTCAAGTTTGCTGACAACTGTGTCAGCCTGTTTGCTCACGACAAGGTGCCAGGTGGTAAGATCATGCGCCCTGATCCGATCCACCTCATGCGTTGACAGCAGCACGCCACAGCCCGCGTCTTTTACCACCTCAAAGAACAGCGCGAGCACCTCTTTTGAGCGATGCGGATCAAGCGCGGCAGTGGGTTCATCGGCGATCACAAAGGCGGGCCGATGCGCCAGTGCGCGCGCGATGGCGGTGCGCTGTCTTTGCCCAACAGACAGTTGGGCTGGCATGAGGTGCGCCTGATCTTTCAGGTCTAGACGCGCGATCAAGTAATCACACCAAGCTGAATCCGCGCGATTGAGCAAGGCCGGCGGGAGCGCAATATTTTCTTTCGCCGTCAAGAATGGCAAGAGCCCGCCGATTTGAGGGACAAAGCCAAACAAGGCCCCGCGCGTTTGCGCAAGTTGCGCGCTTCTTGGACCAAAAGACCACAGCGCCTTAAGATCCTGCAGGCCCGCCTCATTTGTCTCATATTTGAAATGTCTCGAAGAGGTTGGTGCGCGCAACAGCCCCAGCGTTTCAAGAAGCAGCGTTTTGCCAGCGCCGCTTTCCCCTGTCAGCGTGACGATTTTACCGACCGGCAAACAGATGTCATCCACCTCTAATCGGAAACCATCCAGGCTCAGTCTGAGGTCTTGGATCGCAAGATGCTTAACAATCATCTCAACGCTGCTTCATGGGAGAGCGTCGAAAGGCATGGCAAAGACATATTCCCCATCTGGCGCGTCCTCAAAAAGGGCGATCCAAATGGATGTGTCGCGCAGCCACTTGCCATACTGCGTATGTTTCTGGCGCATGGTATCGACCGTGATGCGCCTGCTCATCGCGCTTTGGCCCCATCTTTCTTGGGTCATCTGGAGCATCGGGCTTTCATAGGGCAGATCCTCTAGAAACTCCAAAGCACTGCCCAGGCTTGTTACTTCAGTGTCCAAAAGCCTGTCGGGGTTTCGTGCCATGCGCGCGACGATATTTTGTACCTGGTCAAAGAAAGAGGCGCTGTCTTGCGTTGTCGTGCCGCTGCCATAAAGCGCAAGCAATTCGTCAAGCAGATCGTACATCGTCGCCATCTCGTTGCGGGTGACAAGCAGATGAGGTTGCACCGCCAGCCGCTGTTCATTTTCCGGTGCTTTTTCTGAAACCCAGCCGGCGATGATCGAAGGCGCTTGCGTGCCTTCCAGATCGCCCAGATATTCTAACTCGATGGCGCGTGCCAGTTGAACCATTTCAGGACCGGCCTCCGCCTCATTCAGCACCGGCGCTTCACCGCGCGCGCTGCGCACGATATCGGTGAGCACAGTCACAATCCTGCTGACTTCGCTTTGCAGCACGTCGGCAGAACCATTCGGGATGCCGTAATAGTAATCCGTCCCGTTGCGGGCGGTAAGGCGCTTGTACTGATCCTCGGCATAGGCATGTTGCGCGCTGCTTGCAGAAGGGGTGCGCAGGTGCAGCGCCATGAGTGTGACATTGTTAAGCTCTGCCTGCTGTCGAAGCTGATCAACACCGATATTTGAGCGCGCATTGGGATCCCCTGGGCCTTTCGGCCCAGCGTCTGTCACCAAGATGATCACTTTGGCATCGAAGGCATCCACGCCACCGCCGTCCCAATCGATCAAATTGATCGCATCTTCAACACCTGCAAGACTGTCTTCATTAAAACCCGGAGAGTTGACGCCCGTCACCTCGGTCGCGGCGCGGATCGTCGCGATCACCTCTGTCTGATCGGCGCGTCGCGCCAGCGGCGTCAGGATCTTCGTTCGATACTCTAAGCCCGGAACAGCGTCTACGTTATCGCGAAACGCAACCACGCCAAAGTTGACCCGGTCGCCGATTTCGGTGCCTTGGATCTGCCGAACGATGCTTTCGATCGCGATCTGACTGCTCGCGATGAAAGGATCCATTGAGCGGGTCGTGTCAAAAACAAATACGATCCCGGTGTCAAAATCGCCTGCCGAGGCAGAAGGCGCATCCTCATCGCGAAGCGGGATGGAGGCAACCTGAAGATGTGTGTTGGGCAGATAATTATCCGGGTGATAGTGCTGGACATAGTCCAGGATGGGCAAAAGATAGAACCGTTGCGTGATGTCGATATGTTCTGATGGTTCCACGGCAACCACCTGATCTCTCGGGTTGAGCGTGTTGGCTTCCGCATCTGAAATGATCTTGTCTTGCAGAGCTTGCCTGGCTTCATTCTCCATGAGACTGCGCAGCGCAGCTTCGCTTTCAAAGAGGATGGCGCGCTTGCGGTTCGCGGGGTTGGTGAAAGCGGCAACGATGTTTTGCCGCCAGTCAACAACTTGACCCGCCGCGATCCACCCGCGCGCAGGGGCGGAGATGGAAGGGCCCACCCGGACCCATCCTGTACGCCGTTCAAAAACGTACAAGGGCTGAAATGCGGGAAAGATTTCGACGACCGGCGCATCGGGGCTTGAGCGTAGCTCCGCACCTGGACGTGTCAGCACCCGCTGGAAAACAGTTTGACGGTCCTCAACCAAAAGCGGCCGTTCCTGTGCCGAAACGGATCTCCCCGCATTCAAGACCGTAAACACGGCGCATAGAACGACGAAAATACTGCGAAATTTAGCTGCAATAGTCATTGTAAGCCCCTTGAGAGAGAACATCGGTGCTGTCGGTCAAGCGCGTGCAAATGCGCGACAACAACGTGGTCGCCGCGGCATCGCCTAGATCATTAGCCCGCGCGTAATAGGCCGCGGCTTGGCTGGGGTCGTCAGGAAAGTTCAAGCCAAATTGCTCTTCAAACAGCGTGTCAACCTCTGCTTCGTCGTAGAGTTTTCCGAAGGCGATGAGGGCGGCTGCGTCATTGGCGCCGCTGGCCTGTTCAAGCAGCATGAGGGCGGTATCGGAGGTTGCCTGCGCGCCGCAGTTATTCAAAGCCTCGCGTATCGCTTCTAGCTCAATGCGACTGCGGAGCGCCTGAAAAGAGCAGTCTGGCGTTGTTTCCACGACGGTCTCGACATTCTCATCGCTTTGGCGTGCCACGGGAGGGTCTTCATCTTGAATGATCAAAGCGGTCACGATGAAGAGGGCCAGCAAAAGGCAAACCACTGCCGCCAACAGGCCATATCGAAAAGGCCGTCTTTCTTGCGCGAGCTCATCGATTGGACCTGCTGGGTCACCGTCGATCTCTGGCGCATCCTCTGTCACCTCTTGCGGCTGTGGATCTTGCTCGGCTTCTTTCTCATCCGAGACGGTGGCGTGGCCAACAAGATCACCGCGTTCGCCGGTTTTTGCAGGGCGCGCGATGCCGTGAACGCTTCCCGTTAATGCTGCACCCACCCGTGGGAAAACGTCTTCTGGCCAAGTGGTTTCAAAAGCGTGGTCATTCACCAACAAGGTGAGCGGCGCAAATTCTTCCAGTTTGTTAACAATTTCAGGACCTATCCTGGCGAAGGCGCGGTCATTCGCCACTTCAACAGGGTAGGGTCCATAGGCATGCGGCTCCGCCTGCCAATTCGCCTCTCCGACCTGTATCATCTCATCCTCGCCAGCCGTCGGCGCAAGCCAAAGACCGCTGTAGCGGTTCTGAACACTGATCAGTATTTCGGCTTGTGGATCGCTCTGCCTGGGCAGATAAATCAATGCCGCACCGCCATGCGGTCGTGTTGGATCAGGCGTTATCCGCAGGGAGCTCATGCCATGCTCTCAATCTCGGTCAGACCGGTCAAAATTTGGCCAAGCTTGAGATTTTGTTCGACGTTTACCGTGCCATTACTGCCGTCCTTTGCATTGGCGACCACCATCGCTTCGAGTGCGAAAATCCAGTCTGTCGTGTATTCATTCTCGCTTGGATAGATCTCAGCGGGGAGTGTATCGGCGGTCTCTGCTGACACTCTCGGGCCAAAAACGGGGCGAAGCTCGCCGTTTGGGGTTTCCGTTTTCGGCCGTTCGTTGTCCGGCATCTGTTCGGCCCCGAGGGTAGATACAAAGTGATTTATCTCTTCAGCGCAGATAATCGCCGCTGGGGGCGCTTGATCCGCGGCGCTGAGACCAAAATTTGTTTGCTCCAGAAGCGTCACAAGTCGGGAAAACATCCCCGTCCGACGCGCAGCATGCAGCAACTCTAGGCTGAGATCCGAGAGCGCTGCATCGTCCAAGCCTAGGTTTTCGGTTGATTGGCCGCCGTCCCTAAGCCGGCGTAGCCCCTCGCTCCAGGTTGAAAGGGCGGTTTCGGCTTGAAATTCCGCCATGCTGAGCGCGCGGGTTTCTGCCGGATCTGTTGTCTTCGGGGATGCGGCAACGCCATTTGACGCGATGTTTGCAGGGCTTGTCTGTTGAGCCAGCCCCTGTGGGCGGGCCAAACCCGATGGGCGCGCAAGACCGCCAACGGCCTTGGGTGCATCGCCCCATGGCGCCTTTGTCTGATCCGCCGCGGGGGCGACGGCACCGCGGGTCGCGATGCGAACCGTCCCGGGGATGCGTGCGATCAGCGTTTCGATCTGATCCTGATCGACCATGAGCGCGCGCAAAAACGTGCCAAACCGGTGATGATTGTAGATCATCTCGATCCCGTCGATGATCCGCGCCGCGCTTTGGCGTTTTTCGGAGATACGCTTTTCAACGTCGTCTGATACGAAATACTCCTGCAGCTCTCCTGCGACATCCGTGATCAGCCGCCGCAACTGCGCGTTGATTTGCCGGATTTTGTTGTCTGGCTTGGCAACCCGTGTCAGCGCCTGTGTCAAGTAATGAACACCCCCGTCATTTAACGACATCGCCGCCTCCCACGCGTCGGCCGGGTTTGCAAAATGTCGCTCAACGAAGGGGGCTGCGATGCAACCGGCTTTTAGTTCAGCCAAACGCGCTGCCTTGTCAGTGCGCAGTGACACTTCAAAACCATCTTCATAATTGATCACCGCCTCTGCCGGATATTTTGGATTACGCAGCCAAAAGCAGTTTTTAAAGGCATTCCCCGGCGTCCATTCTTCTACCCAATTGTCGCTCCCTTGAGTGAATTTTTCCAGCAGAGACGCCTCCATGCGCCGCGTGAAGCGCGTTTGCGCCCCGCCGTCTGCCCCTGAATCGATCAAGAGTTCGTCGAACTTTGTCAGCACGAAAAACAGCACCGGGTCGATGTTAACACGGGTAGCAGGCGTGTCGCCGTGGGTTAGGGCAATCCAGTTTTCGACCAACCCCGGCAGTGACACGGTATCCATGTTCGATCCCGGAATGCACAACAGCATCGAGGTGATTTCCTGGTTCTCAACGTAGCGGTCGAAGAGGTAAGCAACCTTGCCGCGCAAAAGCAGCTCGCGCAGCGCGTCCCCGACATCGCCCACGGACAACCGTGCTGACAAAGGCGTGTCAAACCGGTTTCGCGCGCCCGGAAAATCCAGCAGATCGACATCGCTGAAAACCTCTGAAGGCTGCTCTTTCATGGGAAACGTCATCTCTGCCGCCAGGGCGCAGAGTGCAGCGCGATCCAGCGTTGCCTGGGCACCCTCTGCTGTCAGGATCTGTAAAGGCGGGCCAACGTCGGCACCACTCAATCCGCGCAAAGTCTTCACATCGATGATGGAGGTTTCTCGCGGAACGAGCGCATCCAACCCAGCGTATATCTCTGACGCGTGATTGAGATCCGCCAAGGCGCTGCTCAACCTGAGGTACAATTCAGAAAGCGGTGCATGATTGCCCCAAGCAATCTGAAAAAAAGCGGCGCGATCGGCCACCGTCAGACGCGGCGCAATCTCGGCCGCGTCCTCCCAGAACGCTTTGAGACGGTCCGCATATGCGCTGCGGCGAAACACACGTTCAACATACTCGCCAATTTCAAGGACATCGTCCGACGTGAGACCCTCTGTTCGTGTCTCCGCCTTCGCTGAAAACTGTTTGAAATGGGATGCAAAATCCTCTTGCTCTGGCGGCGTCTCAGACCCATCGCCGTCGCTGAAAAAACTGTTCATGATGGTGCGAATGATGTCAGCTTCGCTGAGCAGGGTAAGCTTGATTGGATAGCCCTCGGGGGTTTTCTCGCGCGCCATGGTAAACCGCGTCACCAGTCCTGTGCTTTCTCCTTGCCCCTCGGGATTAACCTCTTTGAGGTAGTTCAAGGTGCCGTCTGGAGCATCATAAGCGGCAAACAACTCTCCATTCTCTGGCCGTGCCATGACCGACACCAGGAACGACTTTCCCGCCTGGCTTGGCCCAAAAACGCTAACGGACATGCGCGTGCGCGCCGACCTGGCCAGTTTGCGTGCCCGGCGCGTGACCCGCCGCAGCGCTTTGACCTTCTGTGCCGTATTTTTGCCGACCAGCTTTTCATTCTCATCATGAGACAACCAGTCAATGGCTTCCCGTGACAATTCCGCGACGCGGTCGCAATTTTCGCTAAGCTCGGTGTTTTTCATCTACAAAGCCTCTTCGAGCTCACGACCCGAATATGCCGGTATCGATCCAGTAATCATCGGAAAAGCCCAGTGTTTGGAGCCGAAATACCACCTCTTCCGATTTGCGACGGGTATTATCCCGATCGGTAACTTCGCCGATGCTAAACGCTTCACGTGCGCGCTCTGCGGCAAGCTTTTGCGCGGCGGTCGCTTCATCGTCTTCCAAGTCGTCTCGTTCCTCTCGCTCGATTTCGACGGTAAGCGGTCGCTTCTCTGCAGCAGCATTCGTTGCAATGTCCAGCTTGTAAAGCGGTGTGGCTGTCCAACGCTCAAGCGCAAGCTGCCGTGACCCGATGCGCGTCGGACCGTAAAGCTGCACTGTCGCCTGAAGCTCTTTTCCGCGCGGTTTGTGATCCAGATCGACGTCCGAAAAAATGAGATTTTCTTCCGGGATTTTGCCGTTTCTTTCCATGCGACCGATGTATCGCACGGTTGAACGCATTCGGAATGCGGTTGTATCGACTGTAAAGTTCTCGATCCGTGACTGGCTCATCGCGATGAGCATGGCACCCACCGCGACGGTCGATTTGGGATCGCCAATCCGCTGGCTTAGCCGATCGCGGAACGGGAACCACGCCCCCGTTTTGTAGTTGTGCATCGAGATCAGCCGATGGGGGGCAATAACCATCATATTTTCGATGATGGCCCGCACCGCCGGCAGCCGCGATGGACGACCGGTTAGCAATAAAACGTCCACCCCTAAATGGCGTATGACTTCGCCCATATTGCTCAGGGGTTGAAACAACACGTCGCGGGCGATGGCATCTACTTGCTCGCGGGTGCAGACGATGTTCACGTCGGCCAGCCGAAATTCCGATGCGCCTGCCTCTTGCGCTGGACGCTCAAGATATTCCAGCAGTTCGACCGGTAGCGTGGCGTTGGGTTCTCCTAACGTGCCTGCAGTGGCTGGCCCCCGCGCTAAAGAAGCGCTGGATGTGGCGGCATGATGCGGGTCATCCGCCCCCTCGCCATAATCGCTGCGCTCTAATTTGAGTATTTCAGCCACCGACAGCGTCAATCGCGCATTTTCATGGGCCGTCTCGCATCCGTTGAGCACCTCAATGGCCAGCGGCATGAGGGCGCGCAAAGCGAACTGTCGTCGTGCCTGTGCCGCTTGCTGCGTTAAGCCACCCTTTGTCTGGAAAAGCGATGCCAAGATCTCTCTTCCGCCCCGTCCGCCCGCCTGGGTGATGGCGGTTTCAATCTGTGGCAGCACCAGGTCACTGATGACCCGTTCCAAAAGATCGTCACCCGCCTTGCGGAAGCCTTCTCGAAACACCTGCATCGGGCGCAGCATTCGATTGGCTTCTCCCCAATAGGTGGTGATCATGAGGTCGGTGGTGCCGCCGCCGATGTCAACACAGGCAAGCCGCAGCGAAGGTTTCGCCGTCTCCTCGCCCGGCGCGCGCAATGTTTCAGGCATGGGGCGGGGGCGGCCCTTGAGTTTGAGAAACGCGTCAATCTGGCCACCGAACTTCTGCGTTAATTCCGAGTAGAGATACACGAGTTGCGTTGAGGATGCTTCATCCCATTCAACGATCAACTCGGGCATTGTGGAGAGTTTTGAATGCGTGTCTTCAAGCCCCAACGTCTTCCACACCAATTGCAACGCGCCTTGCGCGCGCGATCTGATAATCGCTTGTTCCTGGCTGGTTGTCGCCGTTGGCAAGGTCAATATGATGCGCTCCAACGTGCGTGGGCGCGGGCTTTCACGGCGCTTTGCGCGATGCGCAGGCGCGTTGATCTGCACCAATGCATGCGCAAAAAGTTCGGCCAGCATCAGGCCGAAAAGCGACGAGCGCGAACACCGAGGGCGCTGGCTTGGCTGGGTGAGCATGGGTTTTGCTTTGCGTTCAGCGCTGCTGTAATCTGAGGCAACCTGAGACAGCATGTCTCCCGCTTCGTTCATCAGCCGCAACGCGGCAAACACAGAAGAAGGCAACATGTCACCAGTGTGATGGTGAAACCGCCAATCCTGCATCACGGGTTCTTTGTCCCACAAATAGCGTTTCGGACTGGAAAGACCCGATGCTGTCTCTGTCCCTTCTTCGCCGGCGACAAGCCTTTGCGCCTCTGGCCCAACGCGCACAAAACTTGGCCAAAGGAAGTTTGCGCCGCGACCGGATCTGCGGGCAAAAGACTGCTCGCCCATCTGATGGATCGAGAATTCGACCCGGCTTTCAATCAATCCTTTGTAGACGAACTCGGGTCTCGAAAGGTCGCGCACCTCAAGTTCAAAGGCGTCTCCGATGTCTTCACTTGTCGCGCCCGGCATGCGTTCTGACAAAATCCCGCAGGTGCGGGAATTTCCAACATCCAAAACCAGCTCAACCGGTATCGCCGCGACCGCGTCGTCCATGCTGACCGTGTTTGCCAGGCGAAGGCGCGGTACGGCGACTGAATGACCGATCAATCTGATGTATGCCAGATACCGCGCCCAATGTTCGAACTGATGGGGAAGGCTATCGGGTTCGACTATCCGGCCTTTTTCGGCGGCTTTGAAACGCATGAACAGGTGATCAAGCCACAGTGATACCCATTGCTGAGGATCAACCACGAGGCCATTCTCATCCGTTTCCAACCGGCGCAGGAACCAATCCATCTTTGCGGCGTCGCTGACAAAGCGGAACGCGCGATTTCCCTCGGCGTCACTGCGCAGCGGCGCCAGATACACGGACCCTTGCATCTCAGCGATCAAATTCGTGTCGAGCGCCAGTTGCACGCGATGCGTATGTCCCGTCTCCTCTTCGGGCTGCGGCAGTTCGACAGTGCGCAGTCGCGCCCAGTTCGACGGCCCCGGGTCAAAGCGTATGTCGCCGCCCAGCCCACGCTCTTTTGCCTCTCGCAAGACAGGCACCGGCACCCACTTTGACAAAAAGGGTTCTAACGCCCGCTCATGACTGATGGTGTAATGATCGGCCGTGGGGCCCGCCGCATCTTGAATAGGATCGTCAATTTCGGCGTCTCCCGTCAGCGGCTTTAAAGCGCGTTCGACCGTTTCACTCGCCGCGTTGTTTGCCACCTCACATTCAAGAAAGGCCGCGCGCCGCAGATCGACAGCGTCCAGGCGAAACCCAAAGTCTAATATCTGGATGCCCGAAAACGGTACGATAGTAATCTCATCCCGCCACTCCACCAAAGATGCTATATCGGAGGTTTTCTGATCCATGTGTGTCTTTAATCTGCCAATGTAAATTGATGAAACCATTCTGGATTTTGTGTTGATACTTGTCCAGTTAAGTCACGCGTCTCAGCGTCCTTGCGACCAATTCTCAGCGTAAAGGGTTTCGGCTCTGAGGTTCGGCTGGCGTATAGGTGCACTCTGATCTGGTAGATGCCCGGCGCGGGATTTTCGAAATAGACGTTCTCGACGGGTGCTGACAGATAAGGCGTTCGGTCGTTTGCGTCGAGGTCAAGCGTGCCGCTGCAAGCGGCCTTGCGATTAAAGTGAATGGTCTCTCCTGCTGGGCAGGTCACATGTACATCAAGATCGTCATGGCTGTTCCAAAACAGCGCAAAGTTCAGATCACCTAAAGTGCCGCCTTGCTGTTGCAATCGGTCGTTCAGGGCGTCGCGCTCGGGTTGGGTGACACGGGCCTGTTGCGGTTGACAGGCTCTATCAAGCACCGCCAGTTCTGCCTCCAGCGAAAATAGCTGATCTTCCAAGACCAAACGCTCTGCCCGCAGCACGTCTGCCTCGGCCACAACTGGTGTGGGACAGAACTGCGCAAACCGAAAGGGCAAAACGCCACAGGGGAAAACCGTGAGCGCCAATATCCAAGCGACCAAAAGCGCCAAGAGCAGCCAACCTGCCCCCAGCAAAAGCCAAAGCCACCGCATCGTGTCACTACCTTCGGGTGGGATGGGGGCTACGGCGCTTGCCATGACCATATTGGGCGTGGTTGAGGCGGGGCGTTCCGTTGTCTTTTGGCTCAATCCGGTAAGCACGCCACGCACCTCGGAAGCGCCGCCACCGACATATCCCCAATTGACCAGGACGGGCTGCCAATCCCCCCGGCGGTCTTGCACCGCGAAAACTGACCGCTCATCAGGAATTTCGAGGGCCTGCGTGATCGCGATGCTCAGCATCTCTTGCTGACTGTCGGATCCCTGCGTGAACCGATCAGCCACCGCTCTGATCTCTGTTTGATAGTCCGACAACGTTGCTTTAACGCGCGCTGCATTTTCGTCTGACAAATCTGAAAGACGGGTCGGCTGGGTGCCCGCATCTGTGTACCAGTCGATCCCGTCGCCAAACTCATTGGGCACCGGGTCAGAGAATAACCGCGCATGGTTCGCACCAAGCTCTCGCCGCAAGGTTTCCGCGACAATTGAGTGGCTCCTGCTGGCGGGCGGGCCGGCGGGGCTCAATCCGGTCAGAGAGGTGGAGGTGATGAAAACATCCATTAGTCCGCGGCACCGTCCCCATCTGGCGCTTGCGCAGGTTCGGCATTGGGTGTCGGCGTTGGGCGCAGCGCCTGCGGCGCGCAAACCTCTGAGACAACGCGCGGTGTGGCCTGCGTGTCTGACAAGAAAGCTAAAAGATCGGGCGGTGCCAGGGCAAAGTTTAACGTGCGCAGATCGCCGCGGCGGACGAAGGTATTCACGCCGATCACGCGACCGCAAAGATCAACCAAAGGACCCCCTGAGTTTCCTTTGGAAAGGCTCGCTGAATGCACCAGCACCCTGGTGCGCGAAGACATGTCCTGTTCCGTCGTCACCAGCCCGTCGCTCACCGTCAGATCCGGCGTGGCCGTTCCGTCCCCTCGGATCAGCGCGCGAAAAGCACTGTCTGTCTGCAAAACGTCCCCCGGAAACCCCGCAGCAATGACATTCGTCAGTTTGAGAGTGTCTTGAGGCAAGTGGATGTCAAAAGCAGGAAGAGAAGTATCCCCGATGCGCAGCAAGGCGAAATCCCCGCCCGTCTCCTCAAGCGGGCCAAGAGATTTGATCACCTCCGCAGCTTGTGGCGTGCTCAACTGTGGATTTACAATGTAGATCTCGCCGCCGTTCACAGCATCTTCAATGACGTGCTGGTTGGTGACGATCAGGCCAGGCCCGACAACAAAGCCTGTTCCGTTCCCCAAAGACCCATCTGTTGAGGTCAATACCAAGACCGTGCGCGCTTCAATAAGATTGAGGAGCCCCGTCACCGGCAGTTCTGCGGCATTCGCCCCGTCGCCTGGCGCTGCGAAGGGGTCCGGCACGACCACGCGCTCGGGTGTTGGCGATAAAACACCGTCGGGCGCCAATGCAGCTCGGTCGCCTGGCGTGGCGGGCTGCGCGTTGCCGCCCGACAGGGGCGGCGGCAATAAGCCCTGAGGCGTGCGACCATCGGGAAGAAGCAATGTGCCGTCTGCCCGGCACTGCGCCCCCGAAAGCGCTGCGCGCAACGCGTCTCTGCGGTCCCGCAAGTCTCGGTTAACCTGCTCTGCAAGGGCTTTGGCATCTTCTGTCGTGATAGCTGCCGCCGCTTGCGGAGAGGGAAACAAGCGATTGCCGGGCCAAAGGAGCCAGATCAGTGTGACAATCGCTAAGAAAAGCAAAAGCACAAGCGGCGCCCAGGCGATGGTCGGTATGCCGCGATGGGCCGCCACACCGTCGCCCGCGGGAGGCGTGGGTGGCAGGCTTTGCTGTGGTTCTTCTTCGGCGGGCGCAGCGCGCGGCGGTGTGGGCGATGGCATCGCGCTGGAGGGGATCGCCATGCTTTCTGACGCGACTTTGTCCTCTACAGGGTCCACTTGTCCGGGTGTGCCGACCCCTGGTGGAGAGCTCAACGGCAAGTATCGACCCAGCGTCGCCGCGTAGTGGCTTGACAGCATGGAGGCATTTCGGCCCAGCCGCTGCGGTCGCATCCCCCAATTCACCAAAATCGGGCGTCCGCCGACCACGAGCAGGTCTTCCGCATCATTTTGCCAAAGCGCGGCGGCAACCAGATCTGCCGTGCTGGGATCCGCCAGCAGAGGGCGTAACGGCGCAAGCGTGTCGGCCAAATATGTCTCAACCGCTTCACGCGCAGACGGGGGTAGCGCCGACAGGGCGCGCGGTTTACCCTCAATATCTGCGTACCAGGACACGGAGGCCGGGGCAGTGTCATTTCCTCGGCTCAGCAGCGGTTCTGCGAATAATGCCGCCGCTTGACCGCCAATGCGATCCGCCAGCAGCGCCTGTAGCTCTTGATGTTTTTCGAGCGCAAGCTCATCGCCGACCTTCAGGCAATTACTGAGTGAAATCTGCGTTTTAGCTAAGAATTGATGCGCCATTACGGTGTTCCTGTCGCCCGACGCAACCCAACCGACGCTTGCCCCGGCTGTGGTGAGGTCGGTTGAACTGAGACACATTGCGCCCGGCCCGTGGCATCAAGCGAACATGTGATTTCTCGTTTGTAGATGAAGCTCCCATCGGAGCACTGCATTTCTTCACCGTCCTGCATGATAAGACGACCGCCGTCATTGAACCCACCGGTTAATGGACCTGTGCAAGATGTGCCATCTTCCATCTGGATCTGATGTGTGCCTTTCCCGGTTTCATCAAAACAGGCTTGCCATGATACGGCGCGCAGGACGCGCCCAGTTTCGAGATTGCGGGTTCTGTAATCTGAATCGAGGTACCAGCAGCCTTCCAGCACGGCGACATCGCGGTTGTCGAAAGCACCTCGATCTAAGCCATCGGGCTGTGAAGGAAGCTCTGGCGGGTCGGGGGGCTCTTCCAGTGGAACTGGGTCAACGCTGGGCTCCACCTCGTCAGGCAGTTCGGGTTCCACCGGTGGCACATATTGCGCAACGCATTGTATCGTCGCCAATTCGCGTTCAAGAAAAGCAATCTCGCGAAGCAGATCTTCGTTCCCGTCACCGATCCGCGATAGCTCTTGTTCTTGCGCCGCGAGGTTGTCAGAGGCGCAGTTTGTGAAGACGTAATCCATGAAGGGAATCCTGATGCCGCAAGAGCGGAGCAGAAGCGTGGCCGCGCTCAAGACGGTCACCACGAACAAGAGTGACAAAATCGATATTCCCGCGCGCATGACCAACACTTACCGTATTCTAAGCGAAACCCAACCGGTCATCTTCCGTCTGGTCAATTTCCTGAGGGCAGCGTGAAGGTGGGCAACCCTGTGACCGGGGGCGTTGTTGGTGCTTGCGATGATGCTGCCTTCAACAGGGCGAGGCGATCTGCAGCTTGGTTGGGCAGGAATGCGGGCGCGACCGCACCGCTTTCAAGTGCCGCCAGCGCCGCCGTCATCCAAGATTTTGCCCGCGCACGATCCGCTTCAACGCCAAAGCCCTCGCGCAGATGGTGGGATATGATTTCACCGTAGGCTTGTTGATTAATGCCAGCCATGATGAGTGCGGAGCCAAGTGCCACGGCATCGTCATCTTCCCGGTACCCCAGTCCAAGGCAGATCCTACCGCTCATCTGCAGTTGCTGCGCAGATTGACCGCTGCTTTGCAGCGCCGTCGCGGCGGTATTGATCACCTGCGCGGGTTCAGTGCTGGCCATGGTTGCGACTTTGCCCATCATGAAAGCGCCGAGGGACTGACATTGCTGCACCATCTGAGCGTCGGTCATATTTGGGATGCGCGCCATTAACTGCGCACTGTCTGAGACCGCGATGTTACGTGCGAGACAGAATTGTTCGTTCAGCACCAGCTCTGGGTCCGTCATGGTTGCCAGCGTGCTAAACCCGCCGTTAGTGGTTGTGAGCACGTTGATCTGCGTGCAGTGATTTGCAAGCGACTTTGCCTCGGTCGGTGCTGTCTGGAAACTTGGCAGGCCCGCTGGCGCAGGTTGCGGGGGTGTCGGAACGGCAGGTGTCGCTGGAGTGAGGGCGGGCTGAACGCCCGGTGTGGGCACGCCGCGCTGCTCATTCCGGAACGTTCTAAGAAGACCGTTTGCGCCTTGCCGTGCGAGCACTTGCGCATAGGCCGGCACCTGCGCAGCACTTTGCGCGCGGAAGTAGCTACCGGTCAAAAAGTTCCGCTCAAAATCGGTGAGCTGACCGTCAATGCCGAAACCCATGTCCGCCTCAAAATTGCGGATTGCCGATCTGGTTCTAGGCCCGATGGACCCGTCAACACGGCCTACGGGATAGTTGAAATAGTTCAGTGCCGTCTGCACTTGTCGGTTCTGCTCACGCTGAGCGGAGGAAATGCCCGATGAGCGCGGCCTGCTGCTCCGGCTTCCCTGAATGATCTGTTGCCCGATCAGCGGGATTAAAATCCCGTGAAGATCTGCGAATGCAGGCTTTACAGGAACGACAAATGAGAATGCAATTGCGGCAGAACAAACAAACTGAGACAGTTTCATACAGTAACCCCCAAACCTTTGAAGTAGTAAACAAGATCGACTTTCAATTTAAAAGCGATTCGGCAGGGTCATTTTGAACGTGAGAAAACGCGCGGCGCACGTCGTTGCCCTGACCTTAGGAGAGGTGCACCCGCCGACCTGCCGAAGACTCTGTCGGTTTACATGACGGAAATGGCGGCGCATGACACCCGTGTTGAAGCGTTGATCACTGGGGTGTCACTGCATTTTGCGCTGATCTCATTTTCATGAGAGGGTCTTTAGAAATGCTTCAGCATTTTTATCATGTGCCGCACGTGTGTCGGCGTTCATCCGATCTGCCGTCCGACACATCATCGCCCATCGTGGATTGCGGCTCAGCGCGGCGCTGTGCTTGAAGATGAACCGCCAGTACAGTCCGTCCCAAACATCGGCCCATTCTCCTTTGGGCCAGTGGCTCATCTTTCGCACGTAGTTCGATCCTGAAAAATAGGGTTTGGTAGTGATCAAACCGCCGTCAGCATGTTGGCTCATTGCATAGGTATTGGGCACCATGACCCAATCGTAGCTGTCCACGAACATCTCCATAAACCACCGGTACACCTCATCCGGGTCGAACTCGCACAAAAACATGAAACCGCCCATGACCATCAATCGTTCAATATGATGGCAATACCCCGTGCCCAGGATGCGATGGATCACGTCGTCAATCGGTCCGATCCCGGTTGTGCCTTCATAAAAACTCGACGGAATTTTGCGGGTGTGCCCCCAGTGATTTGTGGTGCGCATGCGCACGCCGAGATCTTCATATGTGGCGCGCATAAATTCGCGCCATCCAATGATCTGCCGAACGAACCCTTCCAAGGAATTCAGGGGGATATCTCGATCCGCGGCATGGGCGAGCGTTGCGTCAAGTACCTGACGCGGCGTGAGCAAGCCGATGTTCAGAACGGGGGTCAAGATGCTGTGCCACAGCCAGCTTTCCCCTTCGACGATGGCGTCTTCATAGGGGCCAAAAAGTTCAAAGCGTTGCTCTAGAAAATCGGCAAGCCACGCCTCTGCGTCCTCATGCCGTGTTGGATAAATCAAGTGCTCCAAACTGCCGTAGCTATGGGGGAAATCACGCTCCACGCTGTCGCGTGCATCCAGGTCAAGCTGGCTTCTGTTCACCGATGGAAGCGCCGGTATTTTGCCCAGTAGCGTTTTGGGCACCTTCTTGCGGTTGTCTTCGTCAAAGCTCCATTGTCCGCCCACAGGCTCACCATCCTGCACCAACACGTCGAGCCGTCGCCGCTGATGTTTGTAGTATTCCGCCATGAACCAACGCTTGCGCCCTTCGGACCACTGCCCATTGTCCTCGCGCGTGTTCAGAAACCCCGGTGTGTTCAGCACCGTAAGCGCAAGATCGGCAACTGCGACGCCCTTTTTGATCCTTTTGGTCGCGGTGTAATCCACAGGGTCGGTCAAGATGATTTCGTTGACCCCTTCCGAGGAAAGCCGTTGAAGCAATCGCATCACCATTTCGGCGTCGCGTTCGTATGGGGCGATATCCACCTCACGTCCGTCATCTTGCAGGCGTTTGGCATAGGCGGCCATGCTGGCGCGATGCAGCCACAGCTTTTGTTTGTGAAAGGTCGCTGGGTAGGTTGGATCCCCAAAGAAAAGCGGATCCTCAATCAGCACAACGCGGTCAACGGATCTTTCGAAACCAGGGTGTCGCGCGAAAAGCTGATGCGGTAAAATGAGTAAAACTGTCGTCACGCGGCCTGCACCTGTATTGGATACCTTCCCGAGGTCAGTTAGCCTGTTCCGAGTCGGGGCAAGCGTGGCGGGTCAAATCGTCACCACGCTGGTGGCGGAAACGTCGCACATTTCATACTCGCTATCACGTGGTTGCTATGGCATTTCGACCCCATGCCCGAGGGACACACGATACACCGCGCCGCGCGAGATCATGCTGCGATGATCAAAGGGCAAAGAATTTCGGCGCTTTCCCCGCAGGGACGCTTCGCCGAGGGGGCAGCTCAAATAGACGGGGCAGTCTGCGATGACACCGGGGCAATCGGTAAACATCTGCTCTATCACTTTTCGAATCGGCAGATATTGCACGTGCATCTGGGTCTGGGTGGCTACTTTGTCTGTCAGCCTCAGCCCGCCGACCCACCAAGAGAGGTGACACGCGTGCGGTTGGAAAGCGCGACGCATGCCATCGACATCATCGGACCAAATACCTGCGAATTGATCCCCGCACCTGCGTTAGAGAGCTTTCGTCTGAGGTATGGTCCCGATCTTTTGGCGGCAGATCCAGAGCCTGATCTCGCCATCGCCGCCATACGCAAAAGCCGCGCACCCATCGCGCGATTGCTGATGGATCAGAAAGTGATCTCGGGGATCGGCAATATATACCGCGCTGAAATACTGTGGCTGCGCAAAATCAACCCCATGGCGCGAGGTGTCGATCTTTCAGAGCAAGAGCTGCGCGGCCTGTGGGACGAAATGCGCGCGCTCTTGCAGCTTGGGGTAGAGACGAACTCGATCATCACGAACGGCGACCGCCCCAAAGCGGGTGAAGAGATTACCGAACGAACGAATATCTTTGCGCGGGAAAGCTGCCCTATTTGCGGGACGGAAATCGAAAAATCAAAGCTCAGCGGGCGTACCTTGTATCATTGTCCCATGTGTCAGGCTTAGAGGGTTGACCGGGGCCTTCAGGCGCAAAACACGCCGGGGTGCGGGATCATTGACTTTGCCAAAGGTTGCCACACCTCCCGCCTAACGGTGAATGAGAGGGGTGATCATGCGCGCAGTGCTTTTTGGCTCTATCGGTACGCTGGCGGAAACGTCTGAATTGCAGCGGGCAGCCTTTAATGCTGCATTCGCTGAGGCAGGTTTGGGCTGGTCTTGGTCGAGAGAGACATACAAAAGAATGTTGATCAAATCGGGCGGGCGGGCTCGGATCGCCGCTTTTGCACGGTCGCAACAGACGGCGGTGAATGTGGACCAGCTTCACCAACGCAAAACCGAGATTTTTCAAGAGCTTTTGAGCCTCTCCAAGTTAGAGGCCCGCCCGGGGGTGTTCGACACGTTGCAGGCGCTGCGTGACGCAAACACGCCCATCAGCTTGGTGACAACAACCAGCCTTTCAAATGTGGCGCAAGTGTTGTCTGCGCTGGAGTTAGAGCAGGGCGTCTTTGACGTTCTTGTGCATGCTGGGTTGGTTCAACACCCAAAGCCCGCGCCGGATGCGTATCGCTTTGCTTTGGAAACGCTCGGGGTGCCCGCAGGGGACAGCCTGGCGATTGAAGACAATCCAGATGGCGTGATCGCGGCGCAAACTGCGGGGGTGCCTTGCATAGCGTTGCCCGGCGACATGCATGATGAGGGGGCGTTTCCAACGGGCGTTCCCATGCAGTCGCATTTGGATGTCTTTAGCCATATCGCTCAGGCGAGTGCGGCCTAGGCGCAAGACCCTGAAAAGCCGTTAGCCGGCAGCCTGAGCGGTGCCCATCTTCTGCGCGCTGCGTGAGAAAAATATCATGTAAAAGACCGGGGCCGCGACCAGCGTTAGGATCGACGCGAACGCCAAGCCACCCATGATGGTGATGGCCATCGATTCAAAAAACGCGTCCCCGAGCAGTGGGATCATGCCCAAAATCGTGGTTGCAGCAGCCAGCAGAACGGGCCGCAGACGCGAGATAGACGCCTCTGTGATGGCATCGCGCAACGGGAGCATCGGCGCTTCCTTGCGCTTGAGATCAATTTCTTCCACGAGCACGATGCCGTTTTTGATCAGCATCCCCGAAAGAGACAAAAGGCCCAGCAGAGCGGTGAATGTGAAGGGCAGCCCGGTGCCCACAAGACCAAGCGCAGCACCATTCACCGACATCGGCACAAGCAACCAGATGATCACCGTTTGCCGGATTCCGTTAAAGAGCAAGATCGTGATCAACAGCATGATCAAAACCGCCATCGGCAGTTGCGTTCCAAGAGAGGCTTGAGCCTCGCTTGAACTCTCCAGTTCTCCTCCCCATTCAAATCGGTAGCCCGGTGGTAGCGACATCTCTTCGATGGTTTGTTGCACCTCAGCCATTACCTCTGCGGCGGTCATTTCCCTGGGGATATCGGCACCTACGGTAATCACGCTCTCTCGATCAAGGCGTTGGATAATCGTGCTCTGCGCTTCAAAGGCGAGGCCGTCGATCACCTGCTCAAGCGGTACGAAGGTATTTCCAACATCGGAGTAGATGAGATAGTCGGTCAAGCCCAGCCCGGCGTCGGCGGGTGCGCGCAAAACCAAGGGCAGCTGTCGGTCATCCTCGCGATAGGTTCCCGACCGTGTGCCCGTGGTGGCAAACGCCAGTATCTGCGCGACATCCGAGCGCGAGATACCCGCTTCCTGCGCCCTTTCCTCGGCGTAGAGCGCCTTTAACACCAGTTCCTGCTCTGCCCAGTCAATGCGCGGGGTCAGGATGTTCGGCGTGGCGTCGGCAAGCCGTTGTTTTGCTTCATTCGCCAAAATGCGCAGCACGGCGGGATCGGCACCATAAAACCTTGCCTGGATTGGCGCACCCCCGCCCGGGCCAAAGGCCAAACGCTTCGTCCGAAATTGCCCATCTGGCAAAGCAATGCTGGCAAATTCTTCAAGCGCTGTCATCTCTGCATCGATAAGGTCAAGATCCGCCACACGAACGATCAAATGACCGTAGCTGGGGTTTGCATCCTCTGCTTGGTAGGTCAGCATAAATCGGGCCGCGCCGCCGCCTGCAAACGCCGTGGCGGAAATAACATTCTCACGCGTGGCCAGCCAATCTTCGACGATCTGCAAGTCAGCGCTCGTTTGCTGGATGGCGGCACCTTGGGGCAATTTGTAGTGCACAAAGTAAAGTGGCGTGCTGCTGTAGGGAAAGAACTGCTGGCGTACTTGAGCGAAAAGCGCAAAGCAGGCCACGGTAATGCCTAGCAAAGCGACGACGACCAGCCATCGCAACCGCAGCATCACGCCGAGAAAAGAGCCGTATGCGCGAAAGACAAGCCCGTCGTAGGCACCTGCGCCACCCTCGCTGGCCTGTTTGAAAAAGTAGTGGCCCAAAAGTGGCGTCACAGTGATTGCCAACGCCCAGGACAAAAGCAGAGAGATCCCGATCACCGCAAACAGGGAGAACATGAATTCGCCCGTGGAATCCGGGCTTAACCCGATGCCCGAAAAGGCCATGATACCGATCACGGTCGCGCCAAGCAGGGGGATTTGCGTTTTGTTCGCCGCCTCTGCGGCAGCCTCTCGTGATGTTTTGCCGCGTGCCATCGCGTTCTGCATGCCCTCGGCCACGACGATTGCATTGTCCACCAGCATGCCCATGGCAATAATCAAAGCACCAAGCGAAATTCGTTCCATTTCAATGGAGCCAAGCGCCATGAAAAACAACGTGCCCACAACAGTGAGCAAAAGGGTCACACCCACGACCAAGGCGGCACGTACACCCATGAAGGCAGCCAACACAGCGATCACAATCCCCACCGACATGGTGAGGTTGACCAAAAAGTCATTCACGCTGTCAGCGACGACGACATGCTGCCGATAAACCGGTGAAATGGTGATCCCGATAGGCAAAGCTGTCTGAAGTTCCGCAAGCCTGGCATCAACGCGCGCGCCGATCTCTACGATGTTGTCTGTGGCGATGCCGGCAACGCCCATTGTGAACGCTTCTTCGCCATTGTGTCGGATGATGATCTCTGGGTCTCTCACCCGTTCTCTTTTGATAGCGGCAAAATCGCTCAGCCTCAGAACTTCGCCGCCAACGCCGATTGAAAGCGTCTCTATCGCTGACACGGTGTCATCGCCATCGGGACGCAGGATCAATCTACGGCCGTCGGACCCCTGCAACAATCCGCCTTCCACCACTTCGTCGGCGCCCGCTAGCGCACCCGCGATTGCCGCGGGCGGAATGCCAAGCGAGGTGGAGAGTGACAGATTTGGCTCCACAAAAATTGCTTCTTCGGGAAGCCCGGCAAGCGTTACGTCTTTGACGCCGTCAACCGCCAATACCTGACGTCGAAGAAAGGAAGAGAGCAGGTGTTTTTCCGCGTCGGAATATCCTGGTGCAGACACCGCATAGAAGAGACCGTAGACATCGCCGAAAGCGTCGTTGACTTGTGGCGCCCTGGCTCCGTCGGGCAGCCGGGCAGCGGCGGCGCGGTTTCGTAATTTGGTCCATAGCGCAGGAAGCTCATCGCCTGCGTAGGTGTCTTTCATCGTCACATTGATGATCGACAGGCCCGGTTGGTTGAGCGTGTCAATCTCATCAACCTCTCCCATCTTTTGGATTTCGGATTCCAATGGCTCCGACACCTCTAACGCGACTTCCGCAGCCGAGGCACCTGGGTAGGGGGTGGCAACGACGGCGGTTTTGATGGTGAAGGCCGGGTCCTCGAGCCTTCCGAGCGTTTCAAATCCCCAATAGCCACCGAAAAGGCAGCCCAGTATCAAAAGCCACGTGTAGATCGGCCGATTGATGGCGCCGCGTGCGATATCCATGATCTACCTCGAAAAGCCAGAAAATCGTGTCACGCTGTCCCCGTCTGAGAGGAGAGAGGCGCCAGCGGCCACAACCTCCATGCCGCTGGTTAGACCGGTGATCACTTGCACAGCGCCCGACCTGTCGGGGACCACCTCCACGGGTGTGCGACGCACGGTTCCGCTGTCCGCTCCCGTTGGTTCAAAAACCATCACTGCAGCCTCGCCCTCGGGGGTAAAGACAATCGATGCAGTCGGGATGATTAACGCGGCAGCCTCATCAAGTTGGGTGGCATAGACGGTCGCCGATGCGCCCGGCAGGACGAATAATCCTTCTGGCGGGGTCATCCCCAAGGTGATTTGAAAAGACTGTCCAATTTGCGTTGTCTCTGCCGCGACCTCTCGAAACTCTAGGGGATACCGCCTGTCAGAGGCGGGAAATTCCGCCTCAAGCAAAATGTTTGGGTCTTGGCCCGCGCGCTGGAAGAGCAATTCAGGCACTTCAATCTCGACCCGTAAATCGGACATGTCATGAATGCGTACAATGGGCGTGCCCGCGTTCACTGTCGAAAAGTTGGGAACCAATCGGCGCGCGATAATGCCGTCGAATGGCGCAGTCAAAGATGCGACCCTCAGGGACCGTTCCGCGTCCCGCACGGCGATCTCGCTCAACTCTGCTGCGGTGGCTGCATCATCGATGGACACCTGGCTTACCGTCGATCCCCTAAGACGGCTGAAGCGTTCGAAGTCTGCGCTGGCTTGGTCGAACTGAGCCTGAGCGCGCGCAAGGTTCAGCTCGAATGGCTCTAGATCAAGCTGCGCAATCAACTGCCCCTGGGAAACGGGTTGGCCTTCGTCGATGGGCAGATCAACGATTTGCCCGCCCACCTGAAACGCGAAATCGACGGTTTGTCGTGCTTTCACGCGGCCGAAGAACACTCTGTCAATCGCGGTGTCACGCGCCTGGACGGTCGTGATCTTGGCCAGTTTGGTTTCCGCAATTCCCGATGCCGCCGTGAAGCAAAGCACCCAGCACCCCATCCACAGTGCGCGCAAACCGCTGAAATTAAGCATATCCGAAAATCTTCCTATATTTCGTGATAAACAAGTCCGAGCCTTTCATCTGCTTTGTAACCCAATCCCCAAAGGTCGCTACCATCAAGTACGAGTTGCCGCGTTTCGGACCCAGCGGCACTAAGATCGGGGGAGATCCCCATGGGCTGTAAGGCTTTTGCTTTTCAAGGGGCGTGCCTGAAGCGCGTTTTTTGAGCATTTTAGCGAGCCATGGGTGTTGGCGGCTCGCTGCGACAATCGTCATCGCGTCGCCAGCGTCTACAACATCACCTGCCGCAAAGACATTCGGCAAAGAAGACGGGCGCAAGAATGGGTCAACTTTCACCCTGCCGTCAGGTGATTTCTGAACGCCCGGTAGATGATCCAACAAGGCGGTCGCTGGTTTTGATCCGATGGCCGGTATGATGAGATCCGCTTCCAACCGCGTCCCATCAGTCAACGTGGCGCCGCCGGGGTAGGGCGCAACACTGCTTTGCAGATCGCTGACACGCTGCCCAAGAACAAGGTCAACGCCCATATCGCGCAGTTTCGCCGAAAGCTTACCACCCAACGCGGCGGGAAATTCCGGAAACAGCGTTTTTTGTGTAGAGATGAGCGTCAGCTGCTTGTCGGGATGGGCGTGCGCGATTTCTCCGGCGAGTTCGGTACCCACCGCCCCAGCTCCAACGATGATAATCCGCTGTGCTGCTTCGATCTGATCGCGCGCCGTGGCCTTTGCGGCGATAAAGGCATCGATGCTTTCATCTGCAGGCTTGAAGATCCCACCGTTTGAAGCGCCCGTGGCTATGACGACGCTGTCTGCGTCAAGCGTTTCACCATTTTCAAGCGTTACAGCATTTTCTTTCACGTCGATTGCACGGCTGCGGATCAACCGACCGTTTTTCAAAAGCTTGTCATAGGGGATGATGGATTTTTCTTGGACCTTGACGTCAACCAACGCCCTGATCATGGCCGGCGCATGCACAAATGCGCCGCGCGGTTCGACCAATGTCACTTCCATCTCACCTTCCAAGGATTTGGCGAGTTCCACACCGATGTATCCTCCGCCGATGATGACCAATCGATGTTTTTGCATTTTCTCTTCCTTCCCAACGCCTGAGAGGTCTTTGGTGTGACCCATTGAATTGCGTCGCGCTGCAATCTGCGCGATAGCTTAAGCATTCTCAAGAAGTCGGACTTTGTCCACCAAATTATGGGCCTCTCATGAAGACAACCGCAATTGTGGAGCATCTTGACCGGATCATGCGTGGCGTGGATGCAGAAATGCACCGGCTGGCGCCCGCCATCGATGAGGCTCGCGTTGGTCCTTTGGGAAGTATCACGTTAAAGAGAATTGCCGGTCTGACACCTGTTCCGCTCCATGTCTTGGTCGATGCGATGGGGCGGGATCCCTCCCAGATGAGCCGCGTGATTTCTTCATTGGAACGCAAAGGGCTGGTGTCAAAATCGGCGCAGTCGAGCGATAGGCGGGTGAGCGTTCTTACCCTTACCCCTGCGGGTGCCGCTCATGTTGACAAGCTTGATCATCTTTTACGCGGGGTGATCGACGATCTGCTGCGCCCTCTGTCAGAGCAAGAGCGCGATCTTCTCCTGATGCTCCTTGCGAAAGTGACGGCCAGCGCTGTTTAGACCCTTCGACCTTACACCTGGAGCGTCTCGACGTTCACATGAGATATCACGCATCACTTTTCGCGTTCGATTGCAGAGAGAGACAGCGAACAAGGGATCCAAGTTTAAGTTGAAACGTTGTAAGACACTTTGCCCAAACCGCTTCGGCGCTGCCCCGTTGGGCTGGAACAGCGCTGCGCAACAGACCCTGTTGAGCGGGACGGTGAGAGTGAACGGGCACATCGGCGTTAACGCCGCAAGCTTTGGCGAGCGCCCTTTGGCGTCCCAGCAGCCAAAATGCGGCGGGTGATTGGCCAGCCAAAGCTGGATCTGTCATAGACCCCTTTCATCCACCGGCGGCTAATCCTTTTCGGTGGGGCAAATTTGATCGCGCGCGTGAGGTGAAACATGCAGGTACAGCTGCACCTTGCGTCTATTTGCAAAGTCGACCCCGGTGATCATGGTGCCGCCATGCTCCACGGGGCGGTTTGCGGGTGGCTCAGGCATCCAGGCCGCGGCAACATCACCCACCGCCAAGGCCATTTTCGCGCCTGCTACATCCATAGATGTCGTGTCGCGCCCCAGAAGAAAGCCAGCGCTCGGGTGTTGAAACCCCACCAATGCAACCGGTCCTATCAGGCAGTTTTCGGTCCGTGTGGCCTGCGTCATGCGCTCTGCGAGCCAAAGCGTCTCCATGCGCGGCAGACCCAGCGTTGCCAAAAAGATAGCTGTTGAAACACCTGTTGTCCCGATAAGTGCGAGCGCGGCCCGCGCCCTGTTGCGCCGCAGGGCGGCCAGGGCAATCAGCGCGGTGGTGGTGATGCTGCCCGCGATCAGCCAGGCGGCCAGTGATTGCCCCGTCCCCAGTCGGTAGGGCCCGATAAGCGCCAAGCTGATCAGCGCGAAAAACACAACGAGGAAGGCAGCACGACCCAGCCGCAATGGCCAACCTGAAAGCTGAATATGACCTTTCAGCAAAGCATGTGCAGTGGCCGCGACGAGCAATATCAATCCTGGATAAAGCAGCAGGGTATCTTGCGGCATCTTGGTCGGCATACATTCCAGCATGATCCAGGCGGGCAGGCACCAGGCCGCAACCAAGTGCACCAAGCGTTTGTTTCTATGCCGCCAGGTCCAGACCATGGTGAGTGGGGCAAGCACGGACCAAGGCCAGAACGTGAACCAGAAAGTCAGAGCATGGCTGCCCAGGCGCCAGCCTTGGCCCTCTTGGGTTTCTGCGAAAACCACTGCCGCAAATGTCGTTTCGCCATCCAACATGGCGGGCCCGTACCAAGGCAGCAGAACGACTGCTGTCAGGGCAAGCCCTTGGACGGGGCGCAAACGGTTCAGCCAAATGGGTTTCCCTTCGAGGATCCAAAACCACAAAGTGGCCCCGATGATCGGGAGCAGAATGACGGGGCCGTCCAAGAAGAGACCTGCCGCAATCGCGGTCCAGAATAGGATCACCGTCTTAAGCGGTATGGTGGTAAGATAAGCGCGAAAAAGGCCCCCCATCGCCAAAACGCTGGCGAGCAGAAGCGCAGCATCCGCCTTCGCCAATCTCGCTTCCGTTTGGACAATCAGCAGGGTGGCGATGATGCCACCGGCGATCGTCGCTGCTCGGGGGCCCAGCAGCGGCAGACCCGCCCAGGCCAATGCTACCGACGCCAGTGCCGCCGCCAAGACAGAGGGCACGCGGTACACCCAAATCTCTGACGCATCTTCCTGGCGGCTTAGGCGCAGCGTTGCTGCTTGCACCCAATGAAACCCGCTGAGTGACCGAAATTGCTCACCTTGTTGATCACTCGGATCAATCGCTTCATCTGAGAGTGCGAGCGCGCGGCTCACTTGTGCAAACTGCGCCTCCTGCCGATCCATCACAGGCAGGGTCGTGATCCCCGGTGCCAGCGCTGAGAGCGCGAGGGTGATCAGAATTAGGTAGCGGTACCGCATCGGCGATCTTCCAGGCGCTCATTTGGTAAGTTCACGGATGCTGACACCGTTAAGTTGACCGAACTTTCGATCCGTTTTTCACGATATGCGGCGCCTTCAATCAACGCAATAGCGCGTAGATCGCGGCGCCCTAGGACGGGATAAAACAACCCAATGTTTGGGTGATGACCCGCGCGGGTGAACAGGGCGGGTACCTCTCAGGATACAAAGAACGAGGGCTGAGGACGCATGAACCCCGCATCGTCAGTGTTCATATTGTGAAAGTCCCGTGGTTTGGGCGCGCGGGTCAGTGTGGATTTGTAATCACACGCGCTGAGACATTAAACCGACACGATATCAGCGCCCGGCGGTCCGCTTATTCTGCCCCTGCGATGCGTCACATCTGGCGGAACAAACGAATTGTTCCTGCTCATATCTTCCTTTTCAGGAAGAAAAATGAACTGGAGATGCAGCGTCAACGGGTTTCAACCCTACTGCCCCTTCGCGGTGTCAAGCGCACCTCTCGCACTGCCGAGGCCCGCTCGGCGCCCAAAGACAGTGCCCGAGGTCAAACCTGAGCCGCCCGGATACCCGCCATAAAAAACGCCCCCCACCAGTTCGCCACATGCGAATAGCCCGTCTATCGGTGCGTCCCCCTCTTTTAGAACGCGCCCCATGTCATCGATCTTAAGCCCGCCATAGGTAAAGGTGATGCCCCCCGTTACGGGGTACGCGCGATAGGGCGGTGTATCAAATCGCTGCGCCCAATTTGACTTTGCAAGTGGCAAACCACGCGTGCTTTTGCCATCCAAGGCGGTGGGATCAAAGACCACGCTCTCATCCACGGCAGCGTTGAAATTTCGCAGGGTGCGCAGCGCCGCCGCGCTGTCAACTCCGTGCATCTGACGGGTCAGCTCCTCCAGCGTTTCCGCCTCGATAAAATTGGCATCGTGAAAGTGATACTCTCCATAAAGCAGGTCAAAGACTTTTGCGTCAAAAACCTGCCAAGCAAAGTGCCCCGGCTGCTCCAGCACGGCACGTCCGAATTGCGCATAGGTATAGTTGCGAAAATTGATGCCCTCGTCGACAAAACGCGCCCCATCCGCATTCAGCATCACACCCAGAAAGTAACAGATTTTTCGATAGTTTTTGCGCTCTTTGGGGGGCAGGGCAAGGTTGCCAAAATCTTTCATGTGAAGGTCCATCGGGGTGGCATGACACCCGTCAAACTTGCCATAGGTCATCGCGCCCAGTTCTGTGGCCATGCGCAGCCCATCGCCAGTGTTGTGCGGTGTTCCGCGTACCTTCGCGACCGACCAATCGGGACCTATGTGGCGCGCGCGCAGCGCATCACTTGCCTCAAAACCGCCGCTTGCCAAGATAACCGCATCTGCGGTGATGGCCTCATCCCCCACCATTACGCCGGTGACTTTCCCCTTGTCGACTGTCAAATCTGTCACCCCAGCGTCGTAGCGAATATGCCCCCCGAGGCGGGTAAAAGCGGCGAGTTCCATGTCGAACAGGCCAACGCCTTCGTTTTCAGCAGCCAAGGTCAGGCCGCCCCAAAAGACAATCCGCCCATCCTTTTCGAAACTCTGGCGATCAAAGATGGGCGCATAGGTGACATCATGGCCAGCTAGCCATTTGACGGCGTCATAAGATTCAGCCACCAGTATCTTCTGTTCGGGAGACAGCGGCCGCCCTTCGTTGAACCCGAGCAGGTCAGCTTTGAACTTCTCTTGCGTATAGCTTCCGAAATCCGTGCGTGGAATGCGCGGGTCATCCGGATCCGATAGCAGGGGCAGCAGCTCTTGCGATGTCTCATAGGCAAAGCGCATGGCACCCGCGGTGTATTTTGTGTTCCCCCCGGCCAAATCTTCGGATGCCTTTTCCAGCATCAGAACCTCGGCGCCTGTCTCTAATGCCGCAATGCCAGCCGACATTGCTGCGTTGCCCGATCCAACGACAATGATTTGTTTTTTTGCCATGTGACATCCCCCGTGTTGAGTTTTTGTATACACTAGGATACAAAATACACAAGATCGAAATGGCGCGAGGCTGGGATGAGTAAAGCGAGCGGTGAAACAGCCTACGACGAATTGCTTTGCGCAATCCGAGAGGGGGCGTTCCAACCCGGTGATCGCCTGCGCGAGGAAGAGATAGGGGAGCGTTTTGCGCTGTCCCGCACACCGGTAAGAGAGGCGCTACGCCGCTTGGAGGCAGAGGGGATTGTTGAGCATCGCCCACGTCAAGGTGCTGTCGTGCGTCGGCTTGACCATGCCGAGGTGGTTGAACTCTATGAAATGCGCGTCGTGCTTGAACGTACGGCGGCTGAAATGGCGGCGAAACACGGTGTCGCGGCCGAGTTTGACGTGTTGGAAACGCTCAATAAGGGTATCGCGGCAGAGCGTGCGAGCCCGGCAAAGGCGGCGGCCATCAATCAGGAGTTTCATCGCGGTCTTTATCTTGCGTGCCGAAATCGCTTTTTGCTGGAAGCAGCCCGCGCCCTAAACAATTCATTGCTGCTTTTGGGTCCGACCACCTTTACCGATGCGGCGCGCATTGATCTTGTTGTTGGTCAGCATCACGCCATCATCGAAGCGCTGCGTGCGCGCGATGTTGAGGCCGCGGGGCTGGCGGCAGAGGCGCATTTGAACACGTCCTTGCGCGAACGGCTGAAGGCGCTGCGCGCGTGAAACCGTTGTTCAACGGCTTCGGCGTCGCGCTTTTGGGCGTCGGTGTCTTCTTTTTGCTGCAGTTGCCGTTGCCCTGGCTTTTGGGGCCAATTGCCGCGTCGCTGCTAGCCGCGCTTTTGGGCGTGCCCATGCGCGGTGCCAGGCGCGTGAATGAGGCGATGCGCACCATTCTTGGGGTGGCTGTGGGGGCAACCATGACACCCGCTGTCATCGCGACCTTCCCCGCTATGTGGCCCACCTTGGTGCTGGTCCCGCTGATGGTCTTGGTCATCGGTGCGATGGGCGTGCCCTATTTCATGCGGTTTTGGCGATATGATTTCCCCACAGCTTACTATGCCACAATGCCCGGTGGTCTGCAGGATATGCTGGTATTCGGAGAGCAGGCCGGGGCCAACGTGCGCAAGCTGAGCTTGATACATGCCACGCGGGTCTTGGTCATCGTCGTTGCATTGCCTTTCCTCTTGAAGGGAATTTGGGACGCAGATTTGACGAACCCGCCTGGTGTGCCCGCGGTCACGGTGCCCTGGCACGAGCTTGGCATCATGCTGGGGTGCGCTGCCTTGGGATGGTGGGGCGCCAAACGTATCGGGCTTTTTGGGGCGACTATTCTCGGGCCCTTAATCGTAACGGCAGGCGCGACGCTTACAGGCTTTCTGCATTTTCGTCCGCCAGCAGAAGCCATCTGGGCGGCGCAGTTTTTCATCGGTGTGACCATCGGCACCAAATACGTGGGCATAACCTTGGAGGAGGCGCGACGCGATTTGATCGCCGGTTTTGGCTTCTGCGTGATCCTGATTCTGCTGACCGTCATTTTTGTCGAGATCATCTATCTTGTCGGCCTTGCCCCGGGGCAAGAAACGCTGCTGGCGTTTGCGCCGGGCGGTCAGGCCGAACTCACCGTGCTCGCGCTCATCGTAGGTGCAGATGTGGCCTTTGTCGTTGCGCACCATGTGCTCCGCCTGTTCACTGTCATTTTGGGGGCGCCGATCGCCGCGAGGCTGTTTACCGCCAAACCTCGGGATTGATCATGTGGATGGGCGCCCCTGCGACAAAGGCGTTGATCTGTTCGAAAATGTCAGTGAATTGAAGGTCGAATTCGTCCTCTGTCACATAACCAATGTGCGGCGTGGGCAGCACATTTGGATGTGTCAGCAGCGGATGCGCGGTATCGCGCAGCGGTTCTGCGTCAAAAACATCGATCGCTGCGTGCAAACGACCATTCTGAACCGCCGCCTCTAAAGCGCCGCTTTCGACCAATCCCGCGCGCGAGGTATTCACGAACAAAGCACGGTCTTGCATCATCGCGAAATCCTGTCGGGTGATGATGTCGCGCGTTTCAGGTTTTAGACGAACGTGCAGGCTGACAATGTCGGAGGTCGCAAAGAACGCTGCGCGGCTTGACGCCAAGTTCTGTCCATCTGCGGCGACACGGGCGCGGCCAGCTTCAGAGGCCCACCAGTGCACTTTCAGACCGAGTGCCGCAGCATAGGTCGCCACCGTCCGTGCAATCCGACCATATCCATAAAGCCCCAAGGTGCGTCCGCGCAACGTTCGGCCGACGCCCATCTGCCAGCCCCCAGCCTTGATGCTGCTGACCTGCTGCGGGATCTGTCGATAGCTTGCCAAGATCAGCGCGAGCGTATGTTCAGCGGCTGCATACGAAGGCGTGTCCGAATGCATGTTCGAGCACAGCAAGACGCCGTTCTGCGTGCAAGCGGGCACGTCGACATGCGGGTACACGCTGCGTTGCGAAATCAGACGCAGCTTGGGAAGTTTGGCCAGTAGTTCAGCGCCGATCTGCGTGCGTTCACGGAAAAGCACCAATGCTTCCGCAGCATGGATGCGCCGGGCAAGTTTTGCCGGATCGGCCTCATGATCCGTCCAGACGGTGACGTCATGCTCATCCAGCAGGCGGAAACAAGGCAACCCACGCAGCGTGTCAAACCAATCATCGAGGATATGCACCTTCACGACGCGCTGTTCCCCTGCTTTATTTTCGACCCGACCAGCAGGCAGAAGGGACAAAGACCTCTCCAGCGGCCAACTTGCGCGCTGTACGCGTCAAGCCAGCAGAGATCATGTCAAACGCATCCCCTTGCTTGGTAAACTCAACCAAGACATCAAGCTGCCCCATCGGGTGTTCAAGCGACAATTTGGCGGGCGATCCCTCTATCCCAGCGGCAAGCCCCTCGCCCACCGTGCCGGGGCAGAGCAAACAGGCGCTGAGCGCTTGTGAGCCGGTGACCGCCAGGCTGGGGTGCGTTTTCCACGGCATAAAATATCGCGTTGCAGCGGTCCCACCCTGGCGGGCCGTGGCGAGCAGCCCAAACTTTGGGGTCACGGAGGCCGAAACATCGCCCATCCCCATGCGTTGGCCCGCGGCGATGCGGATGGTTTCCATCCGATCAAAGAACGCGCGATTTTCGTCTAGCTCAGCCGCTGTCTCATGCCCGGTCAAACCAAAGTCTTCCGCGCGGGCAATCACCATGGGCATGGCCACATCGATGCAGCTGACCTTGATGCCCTCGATCGTGTCGGTTCGATTGCCCGTCGGAAACATGGCACCCGTTGCGCCGCCGACGGTATCGCGAAACATCACGTTCACCGGCGCAGAGCAACCCGGTACGCCGTCGATCGTTGCAGTCCCGTCGTAGCAAACGGCGCCCTCATCCGTGCAGACCTGCGACACGACCCGCGCGCCTGTGTTTACCGCGTGTATCTTGACGTCGGTAAGATCTCCAGTTGGGCGGACCAGGCCCATTTCAATCGCTGCAGGCCCGACACCGACCAGAATATTCCCGCATGTTGGCTTGAAATCGACCAGCCTGTCTTCCACGCTCACCTGCGCGAAGAAATAATCAACGTCTGCCCAATCGTCTTCAGAGGGGGAGAGCATGGCAACCTTTGTTGTCACCGCAGCCCCGCCGCCAATGCCATCGATGTTAAGCGGGTGCCCCGAACCGATTAGCGCCACCAGCACCTGCGCCAGCGTCTCCGTGTCCTCTGGCAAGTCGCTGCGCCTGATATAGGGGCCGCGCGATGTTCCGCCGCGCATCAGAAGGTAGGGGATGGCGGTTTGTGTCATGTCAGCGGCCAAGGCAGATCGACGTAAGACTGTAGCAAGCCGGGTGGAAAATCTCTGTTCAGCAATCCGGCCATAAAGCACATGAAGGCGATGCCGACAGCCGTGTAAACACCGGCAAACAAGGCGCTGCGTCCGGCCCTCAGATAGATGAACGCAAAAAGGAAAACGCCCAACGCCAAGATGAAACCCACGAGTGCCGTGAGAACCAAAAGGCCCGCGAACCACGCCAGTGTCGTCCAAAGCCCGTACGGGTGATCGGCATCGCTCGTTTCTCTATCCGCGAAAATCGCGTTGGTCTCGGGCCGGATCATCATTTGCGCAAGCAAGATAACCGCCCCAAGGATGGACACGCCAGCCACAAAACGTGGAAAAACACGATCTGCGGCGGCGTAATCCGGGATCATCGCAGCGTTTGTGAACGCGATAAGCAAGTAGCCCAGAACCACTAACAAAAAGATCAGGGGCGCGCGCTTGCCGCCGTGCTGCACCTCGCCCTCGGCCATGATGTTCTTGGATTGACGCAAGCCAACAATGACGGAAACAAGCGTAATGATGATCAGCACGATCACGATGGGTGAAAAGATGTATTCCAGCCCATCCTCGACCCCGCGACGAAAACGCGATTGGGCGATCTGTACCGCCTGATTTGCATAGGTCTCTGCCGGGTTAGACAGCACAAATCCGATCAGGAAGGCGGGCCGAGACCAGTCAAACCGCCGCATCATAATTCCCAAAAGCCCGATCCCAAACAGAGCGACGAGGTCCATCAGGTTTTGACCCGACTGGAACGCAGCAAAACTGATGATCATAAACAAGAAGGGCGCCAGCAAACCGAAAGGGATCGTTGTTAGCCGTGCGATCCCGCCGGAGGCTGCGATGCAGATCAACGTGCCCACCACATTTGCCAGCGCGAGCAACCACACAATCGCATAGGTGATGTCGAGGTTGTTTTTCAGCATCGAGGGTCCAACCTCGATATTGCCTGAACCCAGTAGCGCGATCGCCCCGATAAAGATCGCCATGGAGCCCGAGCCGGGGATCCCGAAGAGAAGTGTCGGTACAAGTCCGCCGCCCTCTTTCGCGTTGTTTGAGCTTTCCGGGCCGATGACGCCACGCACTTCGCCTTTTCCAAAGGTGGATTTGTCTTTCGACGATTGAACGGTGTGCCCGTAGGCGATCCAGTCGACAACTGATCCGCCCAGCCCCGGAATGACGCCCACGATCACACCGATGATTGAGCATCGGACCGACAGCCAGATGTTGGCAAACCAGTCTTTGACGCCTTTCGCCCAACCGCCGCCCAGCGGCGAACGATCTGAGATCGCACTGTCTTGACGCAAAAGGGCGACGATTTCTGGGATGGCAAAGATCCCCAAACCGACGATGACCAGTTTGAAGCCGTCAACGAGGTAGGGCAAGTCGTAGGTGGCCATGCGCAATTCGCCCGCGCTATCCCCTTCACCGATGGTGCCGACCATCATGCCCAGCCCGGCAGCGACGATGCCTTTCAGCGGCACTCGACCCGCGAGAATGCCCACCATGGACAAGCCAAAGATCGTGATCATCAACAGTTCCGGGGTGCGAAACTCCAACACGATGGGCCGCGCGACCAAGATGAACAGCGTCAGGAAGGTTGCGCCGACGATGCCGCCGAACAAAGACGAGGCAAAGGCGGCAGAGAGTGCGCGCGCCGCCTCCCCCTTTTTGGCCATGGGAAACCCGTCAAGCACGGTGGCTTGAGATGCGGAAGAACCGGGGATGCCCATCAGCACCGACGCAAACGTATCAGAGGTCGGCACGACAGCCACCATGCCGATCATCAGTGCAAGACCCAGCACCGGATCCATGCCAAACATAAACGGCAGCAACAGGGAGAGCCCCGCAATACCGCCAAGGCCGGGGAACACGCCGACGCACAACCCCATCACGACACCCAGCACCAAATATCCCAGCACAACGGGCTGAAGGATCAGCCCAATGGCATCTGAAAGCGCAGGCAGCGCGACCGACAGCACGTCCATGAGTGTTCTTCCTATGAAGCGCAATGGACCCAGCTGCGCCTAAACACGCGCGGCTGGGTCCAAGACGAGCTACTTAGCTGTCCAAAGATACGCCGTAGCGATCTTTGAGCCAGTTGGTGACAAAGCTCTTCGCGGCGTCAGGCACCTGCGTTGCGCTGTTCAGCGCTGCGGTTGCCTCTGCCCCGGTCATCTGAGGATAAACGCCCAGGCGCCCTTTGGAGATATCGGCGAAATCGGCGCGGGCTTTGACCGCCTCGAACGCTTGGGTGTAGGTTACAATCGCGTCGTTAGAGGCACCAGCGGGCAAGAACACCATTTTCTGCGCGGGAAAGCCTGCGATGAAAAAGGCTTTCCAGGCGTCCCATTGCTCGCCCGAGGTTTCGCAGCCCGGTGTCGCGTCGCACACTTCTTTAAAGGTTGGCATGTCTGGGAATGTTGGATCGCGCACGATGTTGCCATCGGCATCCAGCGCCCCCCAAGACATCATTGGAACGGCGGTGCCCGCTTCGACCAAAGGTGTCACACCCTTCAAGAAAGAAGAAGATGTCTGATAGTCGATGTTTGCTTCGCCACGCTCGAACATCAGGCGCCCGTCACCCCGGCCCTTGATGCCAAACACAGGCTCGACATTCAGTCCCAACATCTCCCACGCGAGCAGTGGCACAAGGTCAAGCCGGGTGGCCCCCTGAGAGCCATAGATAAAGTCGGTTTCCTGTAAGGCTGACGCGTCAAGCCCGTTCATCTTGCCCGCCAGATCCGGGGGAAGATAGGCGACGCCGCCTGTGCCTGAAGCCAGCACAACGTTCCAATCGCCGTATTCGTAGCGCACCCGTGGATCGCCCAGCAGATATGGAAACTGCGTGGATCCTGATGACCCGAAGATCAGCGTACCGTCTTCATAGCTCTGTTCTTGAAACCAGTTCGCGCCCTTGGTGGATCCTGCGCCTGGCATGAACTTTACGACGACCGTGGGCTCGCCAGGCAATGCCTCACTCAAAAGCGGCGCGTAGAAATTAGCCCATTTGGCGGACCCACCGGTCTCAGAAAACGGGATCACCCACTCAACTGTTTTCCCGCTCAGATCAATGCCGTGACCGCCGGCGAAAGCGTTTGTGGACACTGTCGCGGCAACCGCAGCGAACATGCTGATCGCCACGCGGCGCGTGGTTGTATACTCTGTCATATTTTCCTCCCTTGTCCGGCGCTTTTGCGCACCGCTCTGTCGTCTCGCAATTCGCGCAGGCTTCACCGCGTTAGTCAATCATGAAGTTCACCAACGCCCAGCATCCATTTTCATTGTTTATCGAACGTAGGGCACATCGACGGCGGCGTGTTGCGGTGACGCTCCGTTTCCGCGCGATCGCGTTCAATGGTGTTTACAGCGTCTCTGATCCTCGTCAGTATCGCGTAATGGAGTGCGAAAACGCACCCAGCAGGGAGGATACAAGATGGCTTTTTACAAAGGCACCGCGTTGTGTGCGGCGTTGTGCGTGGGTGCTGCGTCAGCGTCGGCCGATGAACTACGCTTCGACAATCTGTTTGTGATCGGCGATAGTTTGAGCGACGGGGGAACTTATTCCCAAGCGGTGCAGGCAGCAGGTGGCGGTCAGCTGCCCGCGATTAACTACCGCTTTTTGACCAATGCGCCCGACGGCTCTTCTTTGACCTACGCCGAGGTTTTGGGAAACGAATTGGGCATCACCCTCTTACCAAACGTCCTGAGCGGCGTGCCTCTGGCTGCGCTGCCCGAGGTGCAGGTCGGCGGCACCAACTATGCCGAAGGGGGCGCGCGTGTTTCAGACCCGGCTGGCATTGGCGTTAACCCGGCGGGGGGCATTACCACCCTGCCGTTAGTGAGCCAGGTTGACCAGCTTTTGGCGGATCAAAGCAGTTTTGACGCGAATGATTTGATCGTTCTCTGGGGCGGGGCTAATGATGTCTTTGCGCAGGCGGGCGCCGTTGGGGCAGCGGCCATCACCCCCCAGCAAGCGGCCGCCAACATGGGGCAGGCCGCCATCGAGCTGGTCGGGCAAGTCGACCGACTCAAAGCGGCGGGGGCAGAGACGGTTATTGTTGTCACCGTTCCTGACATTGGCCAGACACCATTTGGCCTGTCATCCGGTAGCGATGCCGCGCAGTTGCAAACCGCGCTGACCAACGCCTTCAACGCACAGTTGGCAGCCTCGATTGATGGTAAAGCGGTGATTGTGGACGCGCAAAGGCTGGTGGGCGCCGTTCAAGCGGACCCGGCGCGATATGGCTTTACCGCTGATAATGCTGCAACCGTCCCTGCCTGTGCGGGCAATTCCTTGAACTGTATCCAGGGCTTGAACGCGAGCGCCGATAGCGAACAGAGACTTTTTGCCGATGGCGTACATCCGACCACCTCGGGTCATGCGCTTTTCGGGCAAGCCGCCTTCGCGGGTTTGCAAGCCGCCACGCAGAATGGGGCCATTTCGGTCGCCACGATGACGGCGCTGCGCCAGCAAAGCCTGTCGCTTGAAAATCGTATGAACCCGACGGTGTTGTTCTACACCGATGAAAACGGAGAAAGAGTGCGTCGCGAAATCGGCGAGGTCGATGTTTTTGCGAGCCTGGAATTCGGCAGTTACGAAAGCGATGCGCAGCAGGTAACGCCAGGGCTTAGCGGTTCGACCCAGGTTGCCAAGGCGGGTTTTGATGTCCCAATCGCGCCGAATGCCTCGGTCGGTGCGGGCATCAGTTTCGATCAGGGTGACGTGACCTTTGACGGGGACGGCGGCGGCTTTGATTCCCGTCTGATCGTTGGGGCTCTTTTCGGACAGGTGGCGCTGTCCCAACAACTCTATCTCAATGCTGCCCTTGGCGGCGGCGGCGTGGATGTCACGGATATCACGCGCTCTTTCGCATTGGGCCCGGCAACCGAAAACTATTCATCCGAAACGGATGGAACCTACGCTTTTGCGCGGCTTGGGGGCGGTGCCTTTTTCCCCGTCTCGGATCAATTGATTCTCAACCCCTTCGCGCATTACACCTACGAGCGGGTCTCAATTGACGGCTACACCGAAAGTTCGGGAGCGGCCAGTTTGTCGTTTGGCGATACAGAGTATGAAGCGGATCGCATTACACTCGGCCTGTCCGCCATCATCTCACCGCGAAACCTGCCTGACTGGACGTTCAATCTGCGTGGATCAATCGAGCACGATTTAAACGGCGATCCCCTGACGGTTTCACTCGGCCCTGATGCCGCGACCCTGGGGGCCGTTTCGGCGCCGCGTCCGGATCGGACCTGGGCCTATCTGTCAGGCACCGTGGTGAGAGAGTTGGGTGCGGGGAGCTTTATTAACTTCAGCGCCTCCGCCTCGCTTGGGCAGAGCGGAACCACAGGGTATGTCGCCAGCATCGGCTACAAGATGACATTTTAAGGAGGGCGGGGCGGGACCGCCTTGGCTCCGCCCGCCTCTAGAAGGGTCAGCAGTGGTGTCGTGCGAGAGCGGGTGCGTCTTGTCGGCCTGCGGCAGTTACCCCGCTCGCAGGACCTGTGGGCGAGCAATGTCTTTCAATTGACTGAAATCCCGGCGACGAGAGCATCAACCCTAAACTTGATGGAACCCTTGCTCTATTACTCAGCCGCTTAACAGGCACTGTTGAGCTTCCGCCACCCACCGGCGCTCAGTTGGTTTGGGAAAGGGGCCTTAGGTTTAAGGTTGAATGGCGTCTGATCGACATGGGCTTCGGGGGGTGCTCATAGATCTGCGAGCACCCCCACAAGTTTTGGAACAGCCCTCAGTGCGTTTTGAGAAGCCCGGAACCAATCAACATGCTGCTCATCTGATGCGCGGAAGCGATCTCTTCCTCTGTCTGCGCGCTCGTGACCTGATCAATGCAATATTCCAGCAGCAGCGAATGCGTGATGTCCTCGGCCCTTGCTTTGGGTGCCGCATCTCTCACGGAGGCTGTTGCGTCTAAAGCTTGCCTGCCACGGTCTGAAAGAGCGAAAGCACGCGCCTGGTCGACGAACATATCGCCTTCGATCCCGGCAAACGCACGGATCTTTTCGATCCTTTCATCGGTGCAATCAAGCAGCGCGGCCATTGCCCGTACTTTGCCCATCGGCACAACCTTACCGACATATCCGTAAGGGGCGCAGTCAGACCGTTTGAGAACCCTGTTCATGATCGGGTCAATCACGGTGACAATGTCAGTGATCCCCGCGCCCTGCGCGTATTCCAGGGATGCCGCCATCAACTCGCAGGTCGCATAGCTGATGGAGTTTGGCGCGGTGCCGCGATCCAAATTCTCTGTATCGACGCAAAAGCGCGTGGATTCCCAAATCGTTGGGCTGCGCGTCGGCGGCTCACCATCAAGGATCTTGGCAAAAACATCCGTCAGCATGTGAGGCCCTGTGGTCTGCAGGGCTCTCACACAGGCGACCACTTCGTTCTTTTCGTTCACGCCAATCACATAGGCGGGATCCAGGTCATCATACTGGTCAATTTCTTTGCCATTCTCAACAGTTACTTCCCATCCCAAACGGCCGGCGAAAACGCGTGCGCGCAGGGCAAACATGTCATCGAGAAGTTTGGTATACTGGTGCCGATTAGTTCCATCTATGACGATAATCATCCGTCCCTCCATTTCCCAACAATGTGAAACGAAGGTATTCTGTCTTAGGTTGAAATCTATTGTGGAAATCCCGTAAAAGATGTTTAGTCGGGATAGATGAGGCCCAATCCGATCCCTCGCCCAACGGCTTGCGATGTCGTGAGCACGGCCAATTTGCTTCTGATGGAGCGAAGATGCACTTCGACCGTCCGATTTGAGATATAGAGGATGTCGGCGATATCCCTTTGTGATTTACCCGAGGCGATCCACTGCAAAATTTCTTTTTCGCGGCTTGAGAGGGCGGGCTGCCTGATCGCTTTGTTTAAGACATTCGTCTGCATCAGGTGATCGTGAAGGTGCACCGCAGCGTTCTGCAACTCACCCAAGATGGACTTTTTCAAAAGCGTCCATTCCGTGTCAGAACATTTCCGCGTCACGCTAAATAGTCCCAGGTCCCCGAAAGGGCCACGAACGGGGATGGTCACGCCTTGATCGGCAATGCCGAAATCATGCGCCGCTCGGAATATGTTTTGGAATGAGTTTTCCTCGCGCAGGCGCTTCCAATCTACAGGCGCAATGCTGCGACTGGCGACGCGCAAGGTCGGATCCTTGTGCTGAAATCCTTGTTCAACATACAGGCGCTGCCAATCATCAGGGTAATTTACAAAGCCATGAACTGTCTGCGCGATCGGATCAATCCCCGCATATGCGGCATAGTCCAACTCATGTTTTCGGCACACCGAGTCCAGGTAGGGGATCAGATCGTTTTCAGCAAACGGGAGCTTGCTCAGATCGATGATGGACATTCGACATTCCTCATTTCTATGCCCTTTGGTCCCCTGGGCTGGGGGGGATTACTTGCCCTCCGACACCGTCTGCCCTGACACGTCTTTGATCAGTGTCACCAACCTCTCCTTGACAGAAGCATCTTTGATCGATGACAGCGCCCCCATTATGGCGGCGTCAGGATCGGAGACGTCATTGGTCTCATCAAGACCTTCGAAGAAATAAAGCGGTGAAACATCAAAGAACTGCGCGAGCGTGAACAGCTTGCTCGCAGAAACGCGGTTGGCGGCTTTTTCGTATTTCTGAACTTGTTGGAAAGAGAGGTTGAGCGCGCGTGCAACTTCCATTTGCGACAGACCTCGCAAACGCCTTATCTCCTTTAGCCTCTGCCCCACGTGAATATCGACCGGATGTGTCATATGCCCTGCACCTATGGTTGAGTTTTTAAGAAAATGAGCACTTTTTAGGCGATAATCAAGGTTTTGACGTGGACAGCGGGGAATGTCGACCAACTTTCCTGCGGTCGGGACTATTAATTCACCTGATTGAGGATGTGATTGACAATGAATTTGCTATGCACAACCCGGCGGGGCACGAAGCCAGGATCGCCTTAGACTTTGCCAAGGGGTCCCGTGACCTGAGGAGATGTGCTGGCGCCAACCTCCGTCTTTGGCAAGCTTAGAAGCCTAGACCTTAAATCTAAGACAACTTTCCTCAACCGGCTTAGCGCCGCCCCGCGGGTTCGGGACGGCGCGGCTCAACAGAAACTGTTGAGCGGGTGGGAGAAAGATAAACGGGTGTATCAAGTATCAGGCCGGATGCTGTAGGCCCTGAGAGGGTGCAGATGTTTCAATCGTTTATCCGGCGCGTGATTTCCGATAGGCGCGACACGTGCTGAAGCGTCACTGGAAAGACGATTGCAGCTTCTGCAAAGTCCCAGGTGTAGGTCACGATCGAGAAAATTTGGCCAACTGTGACAGGCGACGACTGCGTGGCATACCACAGGTTAAACAGCAAAAGCGCGACGACAACCAAGAACAGCAGACCGTACACCGCGGCTTCTGTATCTGAAATCCGCACTTCTGCCCGCTTCAGGCGGTTTAGATGAACCCACATTGGCCGAGCACGCATTTTGCTCAAGACATCGACCTGGCGCTCCATCTGGTGGTTCAATTGCCCGTTGAGGCGAAAGAACCTGCCGTGGCTCAGCGAATAAATGATCAGCATCACCGTCGCCGCAGCCAGTGCAGCGAAAAGCAATGCAGGCTGAAAGGTCCACAAAACAAAAAGCGCGATGATGATCTGCACGCAGCTTCCGATGATGTCTGGAATCCGTTCTTCGAAAAAATCGGCAAGCTCGCGGCCCATTTCCAAGCGCGCGTTCACTTTAGACAGCGATCTTCCTTCATGGCGAGCGCTTAAAGCGCGTCCGATCTCAACCCGGATGGTCCCATAGGCGCGCGTGTCAAAAAGACGACGGATCACCGCCACACCGATCATGCCAATCAGCAGCATGCCCAGCGTTTTCAGCGGCGCGATATTCCCCGCCAGCAGACCATCTATCGCAAATCCGATGTAGAGAGGTGTCAGCGACGCTACCGCCATTTCCACCAGCGTCAGCCCCCAGGTAAGACCGATGACGCCGGGGTAGGTCTTCAGCAAGTTTTGCAGCGACAGATATTGGGTCAGCATCGCGGGAGCAGCGCCACGCTTTGCGTTCAGCACTGTGAATGTCATCGCTTTGTCGTTGGTTCCCATCCAGGTTTCGCGAAAAGCCGCATCATCACTTCACGGGTGCTTTTGGCGCGTTTCAGATCGCGCCACAGAAGTGGCAGTTCTGAAAACCAAACGTGCAAAGGATTTTGGCTGTTGAAGTCGCGTTTCAAACCATAGCGCGGCGTTTCTTCTTCCACCTGAAACGTGCCAAACATGCGATCCCATACAATCAAAATGCCCGCATAGTTTTTATCGAGGTATTTGTCGTCAGCACCGTGATGCACGCGGTGATGTGACGGCGTGTTCAGGACCGCCTCCAGAGGACCAAGCTTGCCGATGGTCTCCGTATGCAGCCAGGTTTGATAGGCCAGAACGACAATTTGCCCGAAAAACACCATCTCGGGCGCAAATCCCACCATGACCATGGGGATGTGAATGATCATGGCCCATACGCCCTCGAAGGGGCCGAACCGAACCGCCGTGATGATATTGTAATCACGTGACGAATGGTGCACCGCGTGTTGCGTCCATAAGATCCGCACCTGATGCGCGATCCGGTGCTCCCAGTAGTAAATGAAATCGGCGATCAGCAAGCAGATCAGAATGCTCCACCAAGTGATCGGTATCGACCATGTGACCAGTGTCTCCGCCAGGATATAGTAGATCGCATAGGCGCCTGTCATAACAAAGGCTTCGAAGGCGAGGCTGGGGATTTGCGTTGAGGCGCTGGCAACCATTTCCAGCAATTTTCTTTGCTTTAAGGCGCCTTTGAACCAGGCTTCCAATAGTTCAATCAACAGAATGGCTGCTGCGATCAGAAAGAACGCCTCGTCAATGCGGGAACCGAGATCTTCCAGAACGTCCAACGTCATTTTGAAACTCCTTTTACAAACGTGCGCCACGCCATATCCGCAGCTTGTCGTGTCGTGGCTTCCTCGGCCCGCACCATTGTCCAGGCAGCGTAGATCAAGTTTTCATAAACCTCCGCGATCCAAGGGGTTGGGAGGTCTGGGGGAAAACGGCCCTCGGCGCGGGCACCTTCGATGGTGGCGTGTAGCGCGTCGATGCTGGCTTGATGTCGTGCAACCAGTGCGGGGTTTGCGCCAAAGTCCTCGTGAGACAAAAACCACTGTCGGCTCGCTAAGGGGATGACCGCGCAAAGTGACATGTGCAACGCTTCGCGGTAACTTTGTGCCTCGGATGTCGCCGCCTCTACAACCGCCTCAAGCTCATCCATCGCCGTTTGTGCGAGGGCAACCAACAAATCTGTTCGAGATTTGAAATGTCGGTGCAAGGTCGCCCGGCCTACGCCTGCGCGCTTGGCCACGTCGGCGAGTACCGCCCCGGGCGTGTCGTTGAAGGTAAGAAACGCCGCTTCGATGATGGCGTCTCGCGTGCCAGGCCGTATCTTCGTCATGAGACATATTTGTATCATTTAATACATATGTCGATCTTAGGGTGCGATAAAGTTTCGCCGTTTTGACCCCACGCATGATGACACAACTCGGTGCCCAACGCACTTGGGCAGCGTTTTCGCCATTTCGGCAAGCTTTGTCGGATGCAAAGACCAGGGTTAATGACGCATCTCTGCGCGGGGTTTTCGCGCGACGTGGCGACCTGGGTCGGGACCCATCCATTTTTCGTCGTTGGTGCTGTTGCCACAAAAGCTCAGTGCTCGGGGCGCGATATCAGATGGGTCTGCGCGCAAGAGCCCCGAAACGCTGAAATGAGGTGTCAGCAGTGCCTTGCGGGCTCGCCTGTCTTTGCCTCTGAGGCGCGACACAACGGGTGTAAATCGAGCTCTTGTTTTTGCTCAGATGTTCTTTTCAGGAACGAAAATCGGCGAGCGCACGATGCAGGTTTAATCGCTTCTGACCAGAAAGAGAGCGGTCCGTTACCCCTAACAGCGTTGACATGTTGTCGTTTTTTTTGTGTTTATTTTGGTTGAGGGTGTTTGTTTTTGGTGGGTTTATTTGTGTCTTTCAAGGTTGTTTTGAGTGAGTTGTACATTGGGTATTTTGGTCGTGCGCCTGATCCTTCTGGTTTATTG
>JBCCQX010000011.1:0-96573 GCA_039208585.1 Pseudomonadota bacterium
CGTCGAATGTTTCTTCAACAGGATCAAACGCTTCCGCAGGATCGCCCTGCGGTGCGAGAAAACAATCAGCTCTTTTAAAGCCTTCGTAGACCTCGCATGCGCCATGGCGTGGATCAGTTAAATGCAGACGCCGCCTAGAGCATTTCGACTTTGATTCAGATATCGCGCTTCACTTTGCACGTAGGGCCGAAGAAAGAGGCAGCGAACAACAGCTCTAGGTTTAGATCGAAGCGATTTAACGCATGAGGTTTGGGTATAGATTACCAAATGGTTGATTTACATATCCGCCGCGAAATCTTAAAAAACACTTAAAATCAATGTTTTATGTTGTTTTTGAGCGCTGAATCGCCGCAATTTGGTAAGAATTAGCCGCCGAAGTCGGCGTATCGCTGGGCCCGCGTGTTCATTTTACGACGTTTTGACTTTGCCGGCGCCTCGGGAACACGCTTAACCTGCAAAATCAGGCGCGACTAACACGCTGAATTTGAAGCGATAAATCTAAGTCATGCGAAAACTGCATATCTGATATGCTCAAGATTTTACAATTGCAAACTTGATGTGTGGGGGGGTGCGGCATAATTTTCGCTCATGAAAGAGCAGCCAGGGCGTTGTCTCCTTCATACCTCCCTGTTGGACTTGGCCGGGCTCAGTGCCCGGTCTTTTTTTGTCGCGGCGTGACAGCCGCCTACCCTTCCCCATTTTTTATGCATCCTCTAGAAGTGCGGCAAACACCAGGGGAAGCTGCACATGACCGAGCCGGACATCACAGAGGATCTTATTGCGGCGCATGGGTTCACTGCAGAGGAATACCTCGAAGTCACGCGCATATTAGACCGCGCGCCCAATTACACAGAGCTGGGCATATTCTCAGCCATGTGGAACGAACATTGTTCTTACAAATCCTCAAAGCGATGGCTGCGCACCCTGCCCACGGAAGGTCCTCAGGTCATCTGTGGCCCCGGTGAAAATGCCGGTGTCATCGACATCGGCGATGGGCAGGCGCTGGTGTTTAAAATGGAAAGCCACAACCACCCCTCCTACATTGAGCCCTATCAAGGGGCGGCGACAGGCATGGGTGGCATCTTGCGCGATGTGTTCACTATGGGGGCACGTCCTATCGCCGCAATGAACAGTTTGAGCTTTGGCCGCATAGATCACCCAAAGACCCGGCAACTCGTGCACGGCGTGGTTGCGGGCATCGGCGGATATGGCAATTGCTTTGGCGTGCCGACCGTCGGCGGAGAGGTTCGATTTGATACCGCCTACGACGGCAATTGCCTCGTGAATGCCTTTGCAGCGGGGCTCGTCGATGCGGATAAGATCTTTTACTCTGCGGCGTCCGGCGTCGGGATGCCGGTCGTCTATCTTGGCGCGAAAACCGGACGCGACGGTGTTGGCGGTGCCACGATGGCGTCTGCTGAATTTGACGATGCGATCGAGGACAAGCGGCCAACGGTTCAAGTGGGTGATCCTTTCACCGAAAAGCGGCTGATGGAGGCCACGCTGGAGCTGATGCAGACGGGTGCCGTCATCTCCATTCAAGACATGGGGGCGGCGGGCCTCACCTGTTCGGCCGTGGAAATGGGGGACAAAGGCGGCCTTGGCATCCGGCTCGATCTTGAAAACGTCCCCGTGCGCGAGCCTCACATGACCGCGTATGAGATGATGCTATCGGAGAGCCAAGAACGCATGCTGATGGTTCTGCGCCCCAAGCTAGAGGCGGAGGCAAAAGCGGTATTTGACAAATGGGACCTGGACTTTGCCGTCGTCGGCGAAACCATCGCGGAGGATCGATTTATCATCACTTTGAACGGCACGGTTAAGGCGGACCTCCCCCTTTCCAAACTGGCCTCTACGGCGCCGGAATACACTCGGCCCTGGGTTGCGACACCGCCGCCTGCAGCCCTTGACGACGTCCCAGGTGTGGATCCGATGGATGCGTTGCGCCTTCTTCTGCGCGATCCAAACTATGCGGCAAAGAACTGGGTGTTTGAGCAATATGACACGATGGTCATGGCCGACAGTGCGCGCACGCCCGGTTTGGGAGCGGGCATTTTGCGGGTTCACGGGACGGATAAAGCGCTTGCGTTCACTGCGGACGTGACACCACGCTATGTCAAAGCAAACCCCGTTGAGGGAGGGAAACAGGCAGTTGCAGAGGCTTATCGCAACCTCACGGCGGTTGGCGCGACACCCCTGGCAACGACAGACAACTTGAACTTCGGCAACCCCGAAAAGCCTGAGATCATGGGGCAGTTCGTCGGCGCGATCCAAGGGATCGGGGCGGCGGTTGCCGCGCTGGACATGCCCATCGTTTCCGGCAATGTCTCTCTTTACAACGAAACAGACGGGTCGGCGATATTGCCGACACCCACAATCGGCGCGGTGGGCATCCTGCATGCGACAGCGGATATGATCGGCTGCGATGTGCGCGACGGCCATGTTGCCTTGCTGCTGGGCACCTCAAACGGGCATCTGGGTCAATCTGCGTTTTTATCGGCCGTCTTTGATAAATCAGAGGGCGACGCGCCTCCCGTCGATCTTGAACGCGAAAAAGCTTTAGGAGCGTTCATTCGAGAAAACCGCGCCCTTATCAAAGCCTGCACCGATCTGAGTGACGGCGGCCTGGCGCTCGCGGCGTTTGAACTGGCGGAGGCTGCTGGCATTGGCGTCACACTGGACACGAATGACACGCCCACGCTCTTTGGTGAGGACCAAGGTCGCTATCTCATCGGATGCAATTTTGACCAAGCAGAGGCGCTCATGATCGCAGCATCGGCGGCAGGTCTGCCCCTGGCAAGCGTGGGCAAATTTGGCGGGGAAGAGGTAAACTTCGGTGGAAGCCGCGCGGCGCTGTCTGATCTGTCGGCGCTCTATCGGAGCAGTTTTGAAAATGCCCTCGGCTGATGCCTCACGTCGTTTTGCCAAGAGATCCACGACGCATCGGGCGCTTTTCCTCCACGCCTTTCTGCGCGCGCCTCACCTGTCCGCCAGTTACGCGTTTGCGACGAAGACGCGCCGATGGCTGGCTCTCACCGCTCTGCTGTGCTAGCGCGCAATCATGAGCGAAGAGATCACCTTGCGCCGTCCCGATGACTGGCACCTGCATCTGCGCGATGGCGCCATGATGCGCGCCGTCTTGCCCTACAGCAGTGATCATTTCGCCCGCGCCATCATCATGCCAAATCTCGTGCCGCCCGTCGTCACCGGCGCACAGGCCGCAGCCTATCGCGACCGCATTCGCGCCGCCCTGCCCCCAGGCGCGGGTTTCACCCCGTTGATGACCCTCTATCTGACAGAGCAGACGGACCCCTCCGATGTGGAGAGCGCCTTTGCAGCCGGAGTCGTTCACGCCGTGAAACTCTACCCGGCGGGGGCAACGACCAACTCCGCCAGCGGCGTGTCCAATTTTGACAAGGTCGCTGCGGTATTTGATAAAATGGCGCAGATCGGCTTGCCGCTCTGCGTGCATGGCGAGGTGACGGATCCGGAAATTGACATCTTTGATCGCGAGGCCGTGTTCATCGACCGCGTATTGGACCCGATCCGCCGGGCGCACCCGAAGCTGCGGGTGGTCATGGAACACGTCACAACGTCTGAGGCAGTGGACTATGTTCAAAGCGCCCCAGAAGGGCTTGGGGCAACCATCACGACCCACCACTTGGTGATTAACCGCAACCACCTGCTTGCCGGGGGCATTCGCCCGCATTACTACTGCCTGCCGATCGCGAAACGCGACACGCACCGCAAAGCGCTGCGCGCAGCCGCCACATCCGGGGATCACCGGTTCTTTTTGGGTACGGATTCAGCCCCACACAGCGATGCCGCAAAACTCTCTGCCTGCGGCTGCGCGGGCTGTTTTACTGCCCCGAATACACTGTCCATCTTGGCTGAGGTTTTTGAGCAAGAAGGCGCGCTGAAACAGCTCGAGCGCTTTGTCGCTTTGAATGGCGCGGCCTTTTACGGCATGGAACCAAATGCGACGACGATCACGCTGCGTCGGACGCCGCCTGCCTATCCGGCCGAAATCGCAACAGGCGAAGGACCCGTCACTGTCTTTGACCCCGCGATGGCATTGAACTGGTCGGTCGCGTGATGTGCAAAATTTCTTCGAAGAAATTTGCAAAACTCTTTGAAAGAGTTTTGCGCAGGAGCCGATGATGATCCCAACAAGTTACCCGAGCGCTGATGAGATAGCCGAGTTGACGGCGCGGATGCTTCTCGAAGTCAACGCCGTTCATTTCAACACCGAGGCGCCGTTCACGCTTGCATCTGGTCGGTTGAGCCCGACATACATCGATTGTCGCAAGTTGATTTCGTATCCGCGTATCCGCGCGACCCTGATGGACTTTTTGACGATCACCGTGATGCGCCGTGCCGGGCTTGAGGCATTCGACGTCATCGCAGGTGGAGAGACGGCCGGCATCCCTTTTGCCGCGCTCATCGCCGAGCGCATGGCCTTGCCGATGGCTTATGTGCGTAAAAAGCCCAAAGGTTACGGGCGCAATGCGCGCATCGAAGGGGATATCCCCGCAGCCGCGCGCGTTCTGCTGGTAGAAGATCTCACGACGGATGGCGGATCGAAGCTGAGTTTTGTTGACGCCATCAGAGAGGTCGGCGCGGCCTGTGCCCATACAGCAGTGATTTTTTCCTACGGCATTTTCCCACAGACGGAGAAAACACTCAGCGCCCATGGCGTCACCCTGCATGCCCTGTGTAGCTGGTGGGATGTCTTGGCCGCGGCCAAAAAAAGTGATGCTTTCGAGGCCGGGACGCTGACACAGGTCGAGGCTTTTTTGAATGATCCCGAAGATTGGGCGCCGACGTAAGCGCCGATCCAAAGGATCTACATGTTGACTTTTGCACCGCCGCATCCTCAATATATTGGCGTGTAAAACCGGGTGAGCTTATCCACAGGCCGCCCACATATTTATACAATTTGCGCTGCTGCGCCGCGCTGTTCTAAACACGTCTGCACAGGTGACGGGTGACACAATGAACGAAATTACTGCGCTGAATGCCAACACCATGGCGGTGCAGGCGTCTGAGACGATGCCGCATTCCATCGAAGCCGAGCAGCAGCTTCTGGGCGCCATTCTCACGAATAATGACATTTACGACCGGATCGCGGCCATCATCGGAGCGCAGCATTTCTACGATCCAGTGCATGCGCGTATTTTTGAGATCGCTGCGACGCGCATTTCCAAAAACAACCTCGCCTCTCCGGTTACGCTCAAGGCGTTCATGGAAGAGGATGAGGGGCTCAAAGAGCTTGGCGGCCCCGCCTATCTTGCCCGTTTGGCCGGGGCGGCGATCAGCGCCTTTGCGGTGCGTGATTATGCGCAGATGATCTACGATCTGGCCGTCCGTCGGGATTTAATTCAGTTGGGGCGGGATATCTCGGACAAAGCCGCGCGGGTGGAAGTGACGTCAGAACCGCGTGAGCAGATCGTTGAGGCCGAACAAAAGTTATATCAGTTGGCCGAACAAGGTCAGGTCGAAAGCGGTTTTCAAAGCTTTTTGAAAGCCGTCACAGATGCGGTCAACGTGGCCAATGCCGCCTATCAGCGCGATGGGGGCCTTTCCGGGTTGGCCACGGGGCTCATCGACATTGACGCAAAGCTGGGGGGGTTGCATCGTTCCGATCTTCTGATCCTTGCAGCCCGACCATCCATGGGCAAAACCTCCCTTGCCACCAACATTGCCTTCCACGTAGCGCGCAATTATCGGCGCGGCGTCCTGCCCGATGGGCAAGAGGGTGCCGTTGACGGCGGTGTGGTCGGCTTTTACTCGCTAGAGATGAGCGCGGAACAATTGGCGGCGCGGGTCTTGTCTGAAGCTTCGCAGATCCCCTCGCAGCAGATACGTGAGGGCGACATGACCGAGGCGGAGTTTCGCCGTTTCGTCGAAGCGGCCAAAACGCTCGAATCCTGTCCTTTATACATCGATGACACGCCCGCTTTGCCGATCAGCCAGCTTGCCGCCCGGGCGCGGCGTTTGAAGCGCACCCAAGGCCTTGATTTGTTGATCGTTGATTATCTTCAGTTGGTGCGCGGGACAGGACGCTCCGAAAACCGGGTGAACGAAATCTCAGAAATCACCATGGGCCTGAAAGCAATCGCGAAAGAGCTGAACATTCCGGTGCTCGCGCTGTCGCAGCTGTCTCGGCAAGTTGAAAGTCGAGAAGACAAGCGCCCGCAATTGGCGGATCTGCGCGAATCGGGGTCGATTGAGCAGGATGCCGACGTGGTCATGTTCATCTTCAGAGAGGATTATTACAAAGAGCGTGAGAAACCCGGTGATCACGATCTTGAAGCCATGGCGCGCTGGCAAGAGGAGATGGAGAAACTGCACGGGCGCGCCGAGGTGATCATCGGCAAGCAGCGCCACGGACCGATCGGCACGGTTGATCTGAGCTTTGAAGGGCGGTTCACGCGGTTTGGAAATCTGGTCAAACCCTGGCAACAGTCTTCGCAGAGTGAGAGCTTTTGATCGGGCGACGCGCAGTATTGGCAACCGCGGGAGCCGCGCTGTTTGCGCGCCCGGCGATGGCCGATAAGCCGCTTTACATCCCGCCGGAGGAAGCGCCACACAGCGGCACCTTCATGATGTGGCCGACAAGCTTGCGCGTTTATGGGGACCGCGCGTTTTTGAAGATGGCGCAGCGCGCCGTCGCGGATATCGCCAACACAATCGCTGAGTTTGAGCCGGTCTTTATGCTGGCGGATGCGGCAAATCATGTCTCCACCAGGGCCCAGCTAAGCCAGTCGGTCGCGCTTTGGGATATCGCAACAGAGGATCTGTGGGCGCGAGATGCGTGTCCACTTTTTGCTTTCCAAGGAGAAACGCTCGTCGTGAGCCACATCCAGTTTAACGGCTGGGGTGGCAAACAGAGACATCGGCAAGACGGCGCGGTCGCGCGGCGCGTTGCAGAAAGGCTCGGGCTCCGCTTTGTGCCGAGCGGTTTGGTTGGGGAGCCAGGCGGTGTCGAACATGACGGGCACGGCCTATTGATGGCGCATGAAAGCTCTTGGATAAATCCCAACCGCAACCCAGATCTGACACCCGCCCAAATCACCAAGCGGCTGCTCGCCGCCTACGGCGCGGATGAAATGATCTGGTCTCCTGGGCTCTATGGGGAGGATATCACCGATTATCACATCGACAGTTTGGCGCGGTTTTCAGGGCCGGGTCGCGTCCTGATGAACCTGCCCAAAGTCCCTGACCCGGTGGACCCATTTCATCGCGCCGCGCTTGAGACGCACAGCGCTTTGATCAACGCAGGACTGGAGGTAGAGGTCATCCCCGAACCAGTCTATCGGCGCGTCCGATCCATCGATTTCGTCGCCTCTTACGTCAATTATTACGTGTGCAACGGCGCGGTGATCGCGGCGCAGTTTGGCGATGAGGAAACGGACGAGATCGCTTTTGACGCGCTGCAACGGCATTACCCGGGCCGCGACGTGATCATGTTGAACGTGGATGTCTTGGGCGAGATTGGCGGTGGGATACACTGTGCGACCCAACAGATGCCAGCCGTCTGACAGACACAGCGGCCCCTATTGTGAAGCGCGCTACATCGACCAACCCATCGCGCTGCGCTTTGCTATGTCATTGGTTTTTCAGCTAGCGTACATATCTATCGAGAGAGATGAAGGACGGTGAGCACGGTGCGCGACACTTCCGAAGATAGGGCAACTGATCTGCTACCCGCATTTCCGCGCCGGGCATTTCTTGCCGCGGGGCTCTCTGGTTTGTTGTCCGCCGGGGCGGTGGCTTTGGCCTTTTGGGGTGGCGTGACCGACGTGGACGAAGCGCAGTTCCAGTTTTCTCGCGGGACAACCTTCACCGCAGCTGAAGAGACGCGTCTCAAAGCGTTTTTGGCACGCGCGCTGCCAGATGAAAGGGTTCACGTGACCATCATCGCCCACAGCGGCACGTCGGGCGAGCCGGAAGCCAATCTCACGCTCAGCAACGCGCGGGCGACACGAGTATCAGAGCTTGCCCAGCAACAGATCGGTATCGACGCTGATCGCATTACCGCCTTGGGCGTTGGTGGCGCTGCCCCTTTGGCACGCGCGCAAGAGGAGAGTGATCGCGCCTATCAGGCGCGGTTGGCACGCGTTGTCGTCTCGCTTCAGGTGCGCCAATGAGCACAGGCTGGAGCCATTGGTGCGCCGCAGTGATTGGCATGGCCGTCGGCGTGGGTTTCGCGCTCACAGTCCGTCTCCCTCTGCCGTTTTCGGGTTTTTCAGCTGTCGTGGCCGGGGGTTTTGCAGGTCTTGCGACGCTAACATGTATCGCTTGGATGCCACCACGGTGGATCTGGTCGGATACAGAACTGCTGCGTCACGCCTTTAAAGCCCGCCACGGTCTGTCAGACACCGCCGCCAAGCTCGCGCTTCACACCATCACGACAGCACATGCCCGCGCCCATCAGTTGCGGCAAGCCAGCTCGGTCATGCGCGAAGACATTGCCAAAATGGTATCGCTGATCGCGGAACGGCTCGACGCCTCTGCGCGAGAGATATTTTATGAACCCGAGCGGCACCGCGCCCTGCGGGCCGTGCTGATCCGCTCTGAATTGATCGAAGATGCCGCAAGAGCGCATGCAGCCTTACGTCGACGGGGCCACCAAGAGACTGAAGACGTCTCCCGCAAAAAATTGGTAGCGGCGATGGAGGCGTTACAAGCTGCTTTCGATGAGACTGATCTGCTGGCAGCGCGCGGCCTGTTGCGGGATGTCGCCGTCGCCTCAAACGTGGCGGAAAACCTTCTTGCGCCTCGTGGCCGCCTTGATCAAACCGATAGAACCACGCCCTCTTCTTGAAAAAGGAGCTTTTATGATCCGCTTCATCCGTTTTCTAACATTTATTGCTGCGGTCACTGCGCAAACGGCGCTTGCCAATCCAGGGGATCGCCTGGTGGAGACTGTGACCGATCCCGTGAGGGATTGTAGTGCGGGCTGGAAGCCTTCCATGCCGTTGATTGCCTGGGGCGCAGATGGCGTGGTTGCCTATGCCAACGGCGCCTCGCTTGAAAACGACGGGGGGCTTTTGGGCGAAGCCGGCTTGCCGCTTTCGCTGAGCGTGGTGGACAGTTTCGAGGCTCAGTTGCGGTCGTATTTGGCCTGCGAAACACCCTATCTGCGTGGCACGTTGGGCATGCTTGCCGCAGCGGCCCCCGTGACGGAATTTGACCCCCGAACCGAGCAGATCGTATTTTTCAAACACTCGTTTTCTGCAGGTGACGGCATTGTGGTGCGCGAGGGCATCGACCGCATCGGAGACCTTGCAGGCAAGCGTATTGCGATCCAAGCCAACGGACCACATGTGGATTTTGTCGGGCGTATCTTGGCCGATGGGGGCGTTTCCTTCGACGATGTGGACATCATCTGGGTCGCAGATCTCACCGGGGATGGCGACACACCTACAGCAGCGCTTAGCGAGGGGCGCGCAGATGCTGCAGCGGTGATTTTGCCGGACGCGCGTTTCCTGACGTCGGGAGGCACCGTCGGCACCGGCGCAGAGGGCTCTGTCAGAGGCGCGCGGATACTCATTTCAACGCAGGAGGCCGCCTCCGTGATCGGCGATTACATCGCAGTCCGCGCAGACTACTTCGATGCCCAGCGCGCTGATATCGAACGCATGGTCAATCTGCTTTTCAAAGCGGAGGAAGAGATGCGCGTCTTCATGGCGGATGCGACAGACCCAAGACAGACCCAGATGGCGGCGCTGATGGCCGATCGATTTTTGGGCGGTTTGCCGACAGAGGAAGGTGTTTTCCTATGGCAGGATGCGATTACGGATGGCTGGGCGGGAAATGCCAAGCATTTTGGCGATCCGAACGAGGCGCGGCGCTTTGATGTTTTGCTGGAAGAGGTGAACGTGGCACTGCGTGGCGCAGACCGCTTGGATGCGCCCGCGCGGCTAAGCACCGCCGGCTGGGATTATACCGCGCTTGCCACCGGGCTGACCAATTTGGATGACCGGCAAATTGCCGCCTTCGATCCCGAGGCAGCCGCGGCGGCGGTGCAAAAACTGCGCCGCACAGGGCAGCTTGATGCAAACACAAAAATTGACTTCGACGTCTACTTCGAACCCGACAGTACGAGCTTTCCCGTGACACTTTACGCTCAGGACTTTGAAGAGATACTGCGCTTGGCATCGACCTATTCAGGGGCAATCATCACCGTCGAGGGGCATTCAGACCCGCTTCATTTCTTGCGCAGAGAACAGGCCGGTGCTGACAATGCGGAGCTGCGCGCCATTCGCACCTCCACCCAGAACCTCTCAATGGATCGCGCGATTGCCGTGGTTGACGCGCTCGGCGGCTATGCTGAAGAGCTTGGCATTCGGATGAACCGCGACCAATTCACTGTCGACGGCGTGGGGATATCCACGCCGCGTCACAACCCGCCCAAGACCGAGGCGCAATGGCGCGAGAACATGCGCGTCGTCTTCCGCGTTCTGACGGTGCAGGCCGAAGCCACAACCTTTTCACCCTTGCAGTAAGGAAGCGGCTCATGAATTTCCTATATCGGGCAGGTGAAAAGATGACGTGGACACAGGCCATCGTGCTGTGTCTTGCAGGCGCGCTGCTGGTCCCCACGCTGCTGGTTGGGCCATCCGGGCCACCAGGGACAGCCACGCAGACAGAACCCTACGTTCCAGTGCCGCCGAATTGGACGGCGATCGCGGCCTGGCCGCCTGTTGAGGCCGCTTTCATATCCGCACGTCCCGACCCCAACCGGCGTGTTACGGCGATCGTCTTGGATGACAGCGGATCCATGGGGGGCGACATGGAAGCCGCCAAAGCGTCGGTCGTGGAAGCTTTGAATGCGATGTCCGCAACGGACCGGGTCGCTGTCTTGGGGCTTAACTCCGGCACGATCTTGAGCTTTGTGGACGTTGCAGAAGCGCGCACCGCGCTGCCTTTGGCCATACGTCCTATTGAAAGCTCAGGGGGCACACCCTTGACACCCGCCATGCGCGCGGCACAAGATTTGCTTGAGGCCGAGGCGGCGATGGCGCGCGGCTTTGGAACATTTCGCATGATCGTGACAACAGATGGCGTCGCCGATGAGCCGGACGCATTGCGCGCAACCGTAGAAGACATTGCCCGTCGCACGCCGATACAGATCACAACAATCGGCATCGGTATCGGCGGAAACCATGTTCTTAGACGGTCGGCTTTGGGTCAATTTGTCGACATCTCGAATGTCGAGGCGATGGGGCAAGCTTTGCAGGCTGCGGTAGCTGAGAACAACGATTTCATCGCGATCACTGATTTCGCAGAGACGGGAGACTGACGCATGGGACGCCGGATCGATCTTGAATGGGATGAGTGGAACCCAGGGCTTGACACCGACGACATGACGCTCGCTGAGGTTCTTGCCACATTACCCGCCGCCAATGCAGACGAGGTGCCAGAGATCATTCGGCGCTACGAAAATCCTGAAAGTCCGGATGCGTTGCCGGGCGCCATCTCTTTGGCGCGGCACGATTGCATTCACGTCCTGCTCGGGCGCGGGCTCCACGTGCAGGACGAGGCATTTGTGATTGGCGCGACCATGGGCGCGGCATCGGATATCACGGGCGAAATCGTGGATTTCTTTGTGAAGGTCTCGACGACCGAATACCCCAAACACTGGCGGTTTGAAGAGGCGCACATCGCCTCTTATCGACTGGGCGTCGGTTTTTCGATGGACAATCTGAGAAACAAAGACCTGCATCTGATCCCGCTGGAGGAAGGGCCTTGGCAAAGCAAGACGGTTCGGCAAGCCCGTCAAGATCTTGGCATCGTTAAGGAAGAGCTGCGCGCATACTTCCGCAAGGCACAGCTTTTGGTGCCGGGCACGCGCGCTTCGCAACGCTTAGACACCACAGCGCAACGGCGCGATGTGCAGCTTAATCAGCCAGATTAGCGCCAGGCGGCCAGAACGGACGCGCCATCACACCGATGCTGGCCCATCGCACGGTGCCATCAAGGGGTCAAGATATCTCGCCGCTGGTAGGTCATCGCGTCCATGCTCAAATCATCATAGACGATTTGGATGGAGACGCTTTGAACAGACCCCAAGCGCAGCCGCAGGAACGGCGATCCATCATCGGGTAGGATCGCGTTGGGCGCGGCGAACTGCATGTGGCAGGGCGGCAGCGGCCAATTCTGCATCGGTTCATTGTTCACAGAAATCGCCATTGCCGCCAGACCGCAGCGCCAGCTCCAAATGGATGTCACATACAGCAGATCCTGGCCTTCAAACTCACGCACGGAAACCCAGTTTCCTTTGGTCGCGCTCATAATCGGCTTAATCTCGGTCGCGGTGGTGAACTTACCGCTTGGCGTTTGCGCTTCTGCAACCAAACCGGCCGGCACAACGGCCATATTCATACCCGGCACCGCGCGCGCCGCCGACGCTGCAGGGGCAGTTGGCGCAGGCGCAGGTGCAGGCGTGGGCGGCGCGGGGGCAGCGACAGGTGCACTTGGGGTGGCGGGGACACCGGCCATCAGCGTATTTTGACCCACGACAACACCCGACCCTATTGAGACGGAGGGCGACGGCGGTGCCGCAGGTGCTTGCGCGGTCTCTGACTGCGGCTGCGGCGTTACGGGCGCTGCAGATGCGGCAGCCTCTGATTTCGGCGCAGCCGCTTGCGCGACATCCGGTGTTTCGCCAAGCCCCAGGCCGCCCGCCAACAACGCAAGGAATAAACTTAACATGATCAGACCCCTAACTTTAAGACAAATCGCATCTTTTTCGCACTCAGGACTAACCCTATACTGTTTGGAAAACCACCAAAAAGGCTGAGCATGTCCGGAAAACAACCCCCGACGCCACGCTTTAACGTCGTGGTTGTCGGCCAGCGTGGGCGGCTCGCCTATGAGGCCCTGATATTTGCAGCATCTTTGCGACATGCGGCGCCTAATTTTGCAGGGCGGCTTCTTGTTGCGGAGCCGCAGCCGACACGGTTCTGGCGGAACGACCCTCGCATTCAAAATGAGGCTGTCTATGCGGCTCTTTCTGACATGGGGGCAGAGATTGTCCCCTTTGAAAACCAGCACTTTGGAGATAAATACCCATACGGCAACAAGATCGAGATGCTCTCTGCGTTGCCCAAAGGCGAGCCTTTCGTTTTTTTCGACACAGACACGCTGATCACGGGACCGCTGGATCAGGTGCCCTTTGATTTCGCGCGCCCCACCGCATCGCTCAAACGCGAGGGGACGTGGCCCGTCCCACAGGTGTATGGCCCAGGGTACGGCGGACTTTGGAAGTCGCTCTATGACAAGTTCAACCTGGATTTTGAAAGCAGCCTGGATTTGAGCCAACCCGACGAATACTGGCGCCGCTATCTCTATTTCAACGCGGGCTTCTTTTTCTATGAATGCCCGCATGTTTTTGGCGACCTTTTTCTCAACTACGCGCTTGCTGTCAGAGATGATCCGCCCGTGGCGCTTTGCTGCCAAAGCTTTGACCCGTGGCTCGACCAGATCGCGCTGCCCCTGGTCATCCACGCCTTGGGCGGGGGGCGCGATACCTTGCCGGAGGGGTTGATTGACGGGCGCATCTCTTGTCACTATCGCCTGCTGCCGCTGCTCTATGCGCGGGAGAGCGACGCGGTTGTCGATCTTCTTGAAAAAGTCACCGCACCCAACAAGCTGAAAAAGGTGTTGAAAGGGTCGGACGCCGCCAAACGCATGATTTATCAACGCCGTGGCCACAAAGTGCGCGCTTTGTTTGATCGCGACAATCTTCCCCGCAAAGAGCAAGCGATCAGAAACCGGATCAAGGCGAATGGCTTTTGGGTTCGGTCTTAGGCGCAAAACAGATGTCTTCAATGCAATGAAAAAGTGGAATGCTGTTCGCCGGCCGGTGCTTAGGTCACGCGCGCTTCCTTGAAACAACGCGATTACTTGTGCGCTTGCGGTCAATCCCGTAACCAAGGCGCGAATGACAGGAGGCTCCCATGACTGACATGACCTATGGCTTTGACACGCTGCAAATTCACGCCGGTGCGCGCCCAGACCCCGCGACTGGCGCGCGTCAAACCCCGATCCACCAAACCACCGCCTATGTGTTTCGCGATGCCGAACATGCTGCAGCCTTGTTCAACCTGCAGGAAGTTGGCTTTATCTATTCGCGATTGACCAATCCAACTGTCGCGGTTTTGCAAGAACGCCTGGCGATGCTTGAAGGGGGGGTTGGCGCGGTCTGCTGCTCTTCTGGGCATGCGGCACAAATCATGGCGCTTTTCCCATTGATGAGCCCGGGTAAAAACATCGTGGCATCCACACGCCTTTACGGCGGGACGGTTACGCAGTTCACCCATACGATCAAACGCTTTGGCTGGTCTTGCAAGTTTATTGATTTCGACGACCTCGACGCTGTGAAAGAAGCGATCGACGATGACACGCGCGCCGTTTTCGGCGAGGCGATAGCGAACCCCGGCGGATACATCATGGATGTCCGCGCCATCGCTGACATTGCCGATGCGGCTGAGGTTCCACTGATCATCGATAATACAACCGCCACGCCTTATCTGTGCCGTCCGATTGAACATGGGGCAACGCTTGTGGTGCACTCTACCACCAAATTCCTCACTGGAAATGGGACAGTAACGGGCGGCTGCGTGATCGATTCCGGTAAATTTGATTGGTCGGCGAATGATAAATTTCCATCGCTCAGCGCGCCGGAGCCTGCCTATCACGGTCTGAAATTTCACGAGACATTCGGCAATCTTGCCTTCACGTTTCACGGCATCGCTATCGGCTTGCGCGACCTGGGTATGACGATGAACCCACAGGCGGCGCATTACACACTGATGGGAACCGAGACACTGTCTTTGCGCATGGAGCGGCATGTTGAGAATGCGCAGAAGATTGCGGAATGGTTGGAACAAGATGACCGTATTGAAAGCGTCACCTATGCCGGGCTTAAATCATCCCCCTACTATGATCGGGTGTCTCAGGTCTGTCCGCGGGGTGCGGGTGCGCTGTTTACGGTCGCGGTTAAAGGGGGCTATGACGCCTGCGTGAAACTGGTGAACGCCTTGGAGATTTTCAGCCATGTCGCCAATTTGGGTGACGCGCGTTCCTTGGTGATTCACTCAGCCTCCACAACCCATCGGCAACTTTCTGCTGAGCAGCAGACAGCCGCTGGGGCCGCACCCAATGTGGTGAGGCTGTCCATCGGGATTGAGGATGCACAGGATCTGATCGCTGATCTTGACCAAGCATTGAGCAAAGCCGCCGCATAATTCAAAGGCGGTGATCCAGGCAGCGACAAGGCTAAGCGCTGCTGAAAAAGGGTGAGCACTGGGCGCGTTCGACGCGGCATAAAACGCGCGCCCTTTTCTTAGCAGCCCGGCCACGCTATTATCTGGCTTCGGCGGTCAGCGGGCTGCCGAGCCCCTTTGTATAAAATACGCGCATGAAGCCAAACTTTGCCCTGTCGCTGTCTTTTGAAGGCATCCGCCTGCTGCACCGCGCAGCAGGTGGCTGGCGGCTTGTAGGCGACGTGGCCCTTGACGCTGATCAGCTGTCTGACGCGCTTACCGCATTGCGTCGCAAGGCGGAGGTGATCGCGCCGGAAGGTGTGCGCACCAAGCTGTTGCTACCCAATGATCAGATCAAATATATCACCATCGAAACGGGAGAGATTTTTGAGGAGGCGCGGGATACCGCAGCGCGCACTGCCCTGGCGGGCGCCACGCCTTATCAGGTCTCAGAATTGGTATATGACACCTGCATAGACGGCCCGTTGACCCACATCGCTGCCGTTGCGAAGGAGACCTTGGAAGAGGCGGAGGCCTTTGCGGCAGAGCATCAGTTTTACCCCGTCAGCTTTGCAGCCGTACCCGATGATAACCCCTATCTTGGCGAGCCTTTCTTTGGCCCAACGCGCGCCGCAGCGCATATTCTTCCGGATGGAGAGAACGTTGAGCCTGACGGGATCGCCGTTGTCGTGGTGGGGACGGTCAGCCCGACACCGAAGCCTGATCAAGCAGAAGCATCTCAGACAACCGTCGCTGAGCCGACCGATGCACGTGACGCAACGCCCATCGTGGCGTCAGAGCCTGCCCGGAAAGGCCCCCCTGCTCAGACCAACACCGATGACATCATTCAAGCGACCGCGCCGGCAGCCCCTCTCGCCCCTGAAGCGATAGTTGAGCCACCCGCCCCCGCAGCGCCACCGGCTGACAGCCCGGCGCCGCCCACGCCTACTGCTGAGCCTAGCGCAGCGGTTAAATCGCCGGAAAAGGGCCCTGAGCCCACATCAAACACGGCAGAGGCACCGAAACCGAAGAGAGCAGCAAAGAAAGACAAGAAGCGAGAAAAGCCTCATGCAGCGTTAGACGGTTCGGCGAAAGCGCCATCTGTTAGCTTTGCGTCGCGACGCGCAGAGCCGATTGCCAAAACCCCAAGGTTAGACACGGTCGCGCCGCAAACGAAATCACCTGCGCCGCCCGTCACACCGCCGCGGCCGGATCAGGTGGCGCCACCTGCAACAGCCCTGCCCTCGCTTCGTGCCGAGCGGATGAAAGACGCCTCTGTCACCTCGGGCAGCCTTCCGGATGAAGACCCGAAGCCGGTGCCTTTCGCTGCATCGGAACCGGAACTTGCCGCGAAGAGCTTTCTAAGCCGTCAGACATCCGCAGTCTCTGCACTTGCCAAAGCACTGCCGCGTCGCGGGATCGGTAAAACGCCGACGCCATCGCTGACGGCTGCACCGCGTACCGAGGTCGCTACACCCGTCTCTGCCGCCCCCGATGTCGCGAGCGAGGCAGAGCGGATGACTGTGTTTGGCGCGCGCACACCCGAGGTGGGTGGGAAGCCGCGCTTTCTGGGCCTGATCCTGACGGCGGCACTGTTGGTTTTCTTAGCGGGCGTGGCGGCGTGGGCTGCGGTGTTTCTGGATGATGGCGCGCGTCTTTCGCAGTGGTTCAACGACCGCGAACCTGAAACCACCGCATCCTATCTTGAAGAGAATATCACGCCACCGCCTGCGCTTACGCCGCCGCCCCTCGTCCTGGCGCCGGAGCCGCGTTTGGCTTTGCCAGCGTCAGAGCCCGAGGAGACACAGCTCGTCGCGCTCGACCCGGCTTTGACAGCCGAGGATGACGCCGTGTTGGAGGCGCTCAGCACCCCGGTGCCAGAAGTCATCGAACCCATGTCCGAGGCGGAGCTCGCCGAACGTTACGCGCTTTCAGGGATTTGGCCACTGGCACCCGAGGTGCCCGTCAATCCTTCGGGTTTGATCAGCATTGACGATCTCTATCTTACCCGAGTGGACAGCGTTAGCCTGGCAAAGGACGCCGTCGCGCTGCCGTCCGTCGCCGGTTTTGACACGGACATCGTCCTCGCCGCGCTTGGAAATCCCGCAGCGGCAGGCACCCGTTTTGCGATGGATGCGCGCGGCCTGGTCATCCCCACGATCGAGGGCGCACTCAGCCCCGATGGGATTACAGTCTTTCTCGGTCGGCCTGCTGTGGTGCCGCCTGCAACGCCCACGCGTTTCAACGCAGAACCCGTCGATACCACGCCGCGCGACACGTTGAACGGGTTTCGCCCCCGTGCCAGGCCCGAAGATTTGATCGAAAACCGTGAACGCGCGCGGTTAGGCGGGGTCACCTTCAAAGAACTCGCCGCCTTCCGTCCCGCCTTGCGCCCGCTTTCGCAACAAGAACAGGCGATGGCCGCGCTGAACCCACAAGGGGCGACCAAACCAAATTTGGCAACCCCGGAAGGGATCGCAGCGGCAAGCACGTTTGCCACGGCCGCCTCCTTGCGGCCCGGCGCACGACCAGAGGACTTCGCCCGCAAAGTTGAGCGTTTGCGCCCCGCCCCTGAGACTGAGAACGTGCAGGTGGCCAGCGCAGCTGCTGCCGTCGCACCGCGCGCGGTAGTGCCTGACATACCAACCAGCGCCTCCGTCTCTCGCCAAGCAACAGTGCGCAATGCGATCAACTTGCGCAAGGTGAATTTGATCGGCGTCTACGGCAAACCATCAGAGCGCCGGGCGTTGGTGCGGCTGAGCAGCGGCAGATACCGCAAGGTCGTGGTCGGTGACAGGATCGACGGCGGTCGAGTCACAGCCATCGGCAATAGCGAGTTGCGCTACGTGCGGAGCGGTCGCAACGTCGTCTTGCGGATGCCGCGCTAACCGCTGGGCGCGCCAGAGATTGCGCCTACGCTACGCGCCGGATGCGCTTTGACACTGGCACGTGATCTTCGGTGTTGCACGAGAAAGGAAGAACCCCGTCAGACGGCGCGCCTGCGCCAGGATCCCTCTGCCAGGGCAGGCCCCAACCTACACGGTGCGGATAATTCGTTAGACGCCTGCCAGATCTCCGCTCGCGATCTGCTCTTGCTCAATGCTTTCGAACAACGCCTTGAAATTACCCTCGCCAAAACCATCGTCACCTTTGCGCTGGATGAATTCAAAAAAGATGGGGCCGATCACCGTCTTCGAAAAAATCTGAAGCAAGATACGCGTTTCGCCCCCGTCGACAACACCTTCCCCATCTATCAAGATCCCATGCTTGCGCATGCGGTCCAACGGCTCTTGATGATCTTTGACCCGGTCTTTGCTCATGTCGTAATACGCGCTGGGCGGTCCTGGCATGAAGGAAAGACCGTTCTCTGCAATCGCATCGGTTGCCTCATAAATGTCACGCGCGCCAACGGCGATATGCTGGATGCCTTCCCCTTTGTATTTTTTGAGATAGGCGACGATCTGCCCTTTGTCGTCTCGATCCTCGTTGATCGGGATGCGAATGCGTCCGCAGGGGGAGGTGAGCGCCCGAGATGTCAGCCCGGTATATTTACCTGAAATGTCGAAAAAACGGATCTCGCGGAAGTTAAAAAGGTCGCCGTAGAACTTGAACCAGATGTCCATGTTCCCTTTGAAGACATTGTGGGTGAGGTGATCGAGGTAGTAAAACCCAACGCCTTTTGGCTTTGACATCGCGATCCAATCATACTCCGCGTTGTAGGGCGATGTGTCGTAGTACTGATCAACAAAGTAAATCAGCGACCCCCCAATACCCTTGATAGCGGGAACATTTAGCACCTTCCCAGGTCCGGTATATTCCTCTGCGCCGCGCGCCACGGCATGATCGAGCGCATGCTGGGCATCCACGACGCGCCAACCCATGGAAGGCGCGCAAGGCCCATGCGCGTCAACAAAGCGCGCCGCAAAGCCATCGGGATCAGCGTTTAGAACGTAGGTGATATCGCCCTGCTGCCACAGTTCGATCTGCTGATGCTTGTGATTTGCAACATGCGCGTATCCCATGCGGGTGAACAGCGCGCGCAACGCCTCTGGCTCGGGGCTGGCGAATTCGACAAATTCGAAGCCATCAGTGCCCGCTGGATTGTCGGCGTTGATGGTGGCTTTCGGTGCATCGTGCGGAAAAGGGCCCATGTCAAACCTCTACATTTGATTGCTGAACACCAATATAGCGCGGGCAATACGCAGTTTCTGCGCGTTCTATTGGACGAAAGAGGCTGATCACCCTACATCATCGCATGAAAGCCAGAAAAGATGCGAGAAACGCGCATGCACTTGGATCAAACAGATTACCGTTTGCTTGCGGCACTGCAGATGAATGCGCAATTGACGTCTCAAGAATTGGGGGAGCACCTCAACTTATCCCCGTCTCAGGCGGGTCGTCGTCGCCAAAGATTAGAAGCGCAAGGGTATATTCAGAATTACACCGCACAGCTTGACCCACGCAAACTTGGGCTCAGCGTTCAAGGCTTTGTCCAAGTGCATTTGGGCACACATGGGGCAGAGCAAGCCCGCAGCTTTGCCCATCTTTTGGCCGCGAGGGCTGAGATTGTCAGCGCGTGGACGCTTACCGGCGATGCAGATTATCTTTTGCGGGTGTATTGCGAAGATCTTTCGCGCTTAAATCAATTGATACACGAGGTTTTGCTGCGTCATCCAGCAGTCGCCAAAGTCCACAGCCAAATTGTCATGGACCAACTGAAAAAAGACGGCCCGCTGCCGACCTGAAAGGACCCCGATGGAAGGTTTCCTGTTTCAAGCAACGATCTATCTCGCCGCCGCTGTGATTGCGGTGCCCATCGCCTCTCGGCTGGGGCTTGGCTCTGTCCTCGGCTATCTGGCGGCGGGTATTCTCATCGGGCCGATCTTTGGCCTTGTGGGGTCAGAGACGAAAGATCTGCAGCATTTCGCCGAATTCGGCGTCGTGATGATGCTGTTTTTGATCGGGCTTGAACTGGAACCGCGTGCGCTGTGGGACATGCGAAACAAACTGTTGGGCCTTGGCGGGTTGCAGGTGGTGTTATCCACCCTGGCGCTGATGGGCATCGCAATGGCCTATGGGCAAAGCTGGAATGTCGGCCTCGCCATCGGTGCCACGCTGGCGCTGTCCTCCACGGCGATCGTCTTGCAAACGCTTTCGGAAAAAAACCTGATGCAGACAAGCGGCGGGCGCTCCATTTTCTCCGTCTTGCTCACGCAGGATATCGCGGTGATACCGATCTTGGCGTTTCTGCCTTTGCTGGCCATCTCAACCGTTGACAGCTTAGTCACCGGCAATGCCCACAGCGGCGCAGCTGCCGATGCCGCGGAACACGGGAGCGGAGAAGAGCATCACGGGGCCGGCGCGGCAGAGGCTGCATTTGAGTTCATTCAAAATCTACCCGGCTGGGGCGTCACCTTGGTGACGATCGGTGCTGTCGTATCGATCATCATCGTCGGGATCTTTTTCACGCGTCCGGTTTTTCGCTACATCCATTTGGCCCATTTGAGAGAGATGTATACCGCTCTGGCGCTCTTAATTGTCGTGGGCATCTCCTTTCTGATGATGCTTGTGGGACTGTCCCCCGCCCTGGGCGCGTTTCTGGCGGGCGTTGTGCTGGCCAGTTCAGAGTTTCGGCACGAGCTGGAAACCGACCTTGAACCATTCAAAGGTCTGCTGTTGGGGCTCTTTTTCATCACCGTGGGGGCGGGCATCAACTTTGAGTTGCTGTTCGCCGATACTGTGATCATCGTGGGCATGGCGATTTTGGTTATACTCGTGAAAGGGCTGATCCTGTTCGCCTTGGCACGCGCCTTTAAAATGGTGGGCCGCGATCAATGGTTGTTTTCCCTTGGCCTTGCGCAAGCGGGCGAATTTGGCTTCGTGCTGGTAAGCTTTTCGGTCACAACCAATGTGATGCCCAATGATGTGGCCGAAACCCTGCTGCTGGTGATCGCGCTGTCGATGCTGATCACGCCGCTGCTTTTCATCCTTTACGACATCATCAGCAAACAGATGGAAGAGAGCCGGATCGTTGAACCCGACGAAATTGACGAACAGGGGCCCGTGATCATCGCAGGTGTTGGGCGGTTTGGGCAGATTGTCAATCGCTTGGTCACGGCAAGCGGATTTCGCACAGTGGTTCTGGATCATGACCCGGACACCATCGGTGTGATGCGCCGATTTGGTGTAAAGGCTTTCCTGGGCGATCCCACGCGCCCTGATATCTTGCGGAAAGCTGGCTTGGATCAAGCGCGGGTCCTCATGGTGGCACTTGATGAACCCAAAGCGGCGCTGTCACTGATCAGCTACGCGCGCAAACAGCGCCCAGATCTCCACATTGTCGCACGTGCCCAGGACCGCGCCGAGGTGTACAAGCAGTTTCAAGCAGGTGCGAATGACATCGTGCGAGAGATGTTTGACAGCTCCCTGCGCGCGGGCCGATACGTTCTGGAAAACATGGGGCTGACGGAATACGAAGCGGCCGAGGCGCAGCGCATGTTCTACGCGCATGACCGCAACACCGTGCGTGAGCTCGCCGCGCTGTGGAGACCGGATGTCGCAGCGGTGGATAACAAGCCATATGTGGAGCGCGCAAAGGAGTTGCAGAAAGATCTGGAAACCGAATTTCTAAACCGGTTGGAGGAACAGACACCGAAACGGGCTTAGAGCTCTTTCTCGCTCACGCCGGCATTTGCAAAAGTCGCCATGCCTACATGGCAAGCAAGGGCGGCTTTCAGCACTCCGAGGGCAAGCGCGGCACCCGATCCCTCTCCCAGCCTCAGACCCAAAGACAATAGCGGTTCTTTGCCCAACGCCTTCAGAAGCTTTGCGTGGGCGCCCTCTGCGCTCAGATGTCCAGCGACCACGTGATCCAAGGCGCCTGACTGGGTCTTTGCCAATGCCAGCGCCGCTGCTGAACAAATGAAGCCGTCCAAAATCACGGGAATTCGCAGGTCACGCGCCCGCACGATCGCGCCCACCATCGCCGCAATCTCCCGCCCGCCTAGACGACGCAGTGTTTCGATCCCGTCACCGTGACCGCCGTGGCGGGCCACACCCGCAGCCACAACAGCCGTTTTGATTGCAAGTGCCGCGTCATCAACCCCCGTCCCACGCCCCGTCCACTCTGAAGCGGCACCGCCCAACAGCGCGCACGACAAGGCGGCAGCAGACGTGGTGTTGGCGATACCCATCTCGCCCACGACCAAAGTATCCGTGCGGGGGTTCACCGCGTCCCAACCGGCGCGCAGTGCTGCAACCAGCGCCTCATCCGAAAGCGCGGCAGCTTGGGTGAAATCAAACGTCGGCGTGTCTAAGTCCATGGCCACCACATCCAAGGTGGCCCCATTGACCCGAGCAATCTGATTGATCGCCGCGCCCCCATGTTCGAAATTCGCAACCATCTGCGCAGTCACCTCAGCCGGGAAAGCGGACACACCTTGCGCCGCGACACCGTGATTGGCGGCAAAGACAATCACCTGTGGCGCGACAATCTCAGCAACCGGGCCACCGCGCCAGCCGCGATACCAGATCGCCAGCGTCTCAAGCCTGCCCAAAGCGCCGGGTGGCTTTGTCAATTGTGCATCCCGCGCACGCGCCAGGCTGACCGCTTCATCGTCATGCGACGCTTGGTTTGACAGGATTGCGCGGAATGCATTGAGGGTTTCAAATCTATGGGGCATCGTTCTCTCAAATGTGTCTTGGCGTATCTCTAACGACCTGCCGGGGCGCTTGAAAGGGAAGACAGGCAAAGCCGTGACGAATGGCAAAGCTTCAAAATCTTGGTTTATGACGCACCTCATGGACATTGGGCGTGCCTTGTCCTTGTTGACACGCCTGCCGTTGCCCAAAGCCTGGATGATAGGGGACGACAAGCGCAGCCCCGCAGAAGCCGCCTGGGCCTATCCGATTGTCGGTGCCTTGGTTGGAGGGGTTGGCGCGCTCACCATCACGTTTGTCTTGGCCATTGGACTGCCGTCCGCCGTCGCCGCGCTCTGCGCGGTGGGCGCCATGATCATCATCACCGGCGCACTGCATGAAGATGGGCTCGCCGATTGTGCAGACGGTTTTTGGGGCGGCTGGGACAAAGAACGACGGCTTGCCATCATGAAAGACAGCCAGATCGGCACCTACGGCGTTCTGTCGCTGGTGCTGTGCATCGGATTACGCGTTTCGTTGATCGCCACGCTGATTGAGCATGAAGGCTATGCAGTCGCGATGATCGCCACGGCGATGATGTCTAGGGCAGCGATGGTTGGCATCATGCACGCCCTCCCTCACGCGCGCCAAACCGGCCTTTCCGCGACCACCGGCCGACCGGCTCGCAGTGTCACCGGTGCTGCGCTGCTAATCTTTTTCACAGTTCATCTGTTGGTCGGTCCTGCCCCCGTGATTGTTTCCCTGGGGACCGTCGCTCTGACACTTCTGTGCCTGGGCGCGCTGGCGCGTGCGAAGGTGAGCGGGCAGACCGGCGACGTGTTGGGCGCAACCCAACAAGTGGTGGAAGTCGTCTTACTCTCTCTTTATGTGACGTCGATGTCATCATGATCCCAGGCTGCCGGGCCTTGATGCGCTATGCCGCCATGCGGCTTTCCAAAACGTCGCCCACCTGCTTTGCTGCTGCGAGTTCGTCACCGCCGCTTACCGCAGCAACTTCTCTTGTCAGTCGTTCAAGTGCCGCTTCATAGAGCTGACGTTCTGAATAGCTCTGCTCGCGCTGCTCATCAGTGCGGTGAAGATCCCGCACCACCTCTGCAATCGCGATTAAATCACCCGAATTGATCTTCTGTTCATATTCCTGCGCGCGACGTGACCACATCGCTCTTTTCACTTTTGCCTTCCCTTTCAAAGTCTTCATCGCATGACTTATCACATCGGGTGAACTAAGCGCGCGCATCCCAATTTCGCTTGCCTTATGGGTTGGCACCCGCAGCGTCATCTTGTCTTTCTCAAAGGCAATCACAAAAAGCTCAAGCTTGATGCCCGCGACCTCTTGCTCTTCAATTGAAACGATCTGCCCGACGCCATGCGCGGGATAGACCACGAATTCGTTAGGACAGAAATCAAGCTTCTTTGCTTTACTCATCTAAAACTCCTCTAGCGGGTTAAGCGCGGCACTTCTTCACACAAAGCAAAAGCCTGAAGGCGCTGAACGATTTCAGCGTCGGCAGACCTTTCAATCTGTTGAGGGACGCCCCAGAACTGCTTTATCTACCGGGGGCGGGCCAACGGATTGGCAAATTTCATTTGGGGCCACATACCATAGAATCGAGAGCGGCGAAAGGGCGTGCGCCGATGGCGAGAAGCGGGTCAGCCCCCCTCACCCGGCGCCTCTGAAAAGTATTTTTCGAGTTTGCCATCCTCGCCGTCACGCTCGGGTGCCTCGGGCAAAGGATCCTTTCGCGTGAAGATAACCGGCCAGAGCTGCGCGTATTTCCGGTTAAACTCAACCCATTTGTCCATGTCAGGGTCGGTGTCAGGCCGGATTGCGTCAGCCGGGCATTCAGGTTCGCAAACGCCGCAGTCGATGCATTCGTCAGGATGGATGACAAGCATATTTTCGCCCTCGTAAAAGCAATCTACGGGACAAACTTCAACACAATCGGTGTACTTGCACGCGATGCACGCGTCGTTCACCACATAGGTCATCACCACCTCTTACTTCGCCTGTATCCCTGAGGTAGAGGAGCAGATCACATCATTCAAGGTGACGCATCTTTGAAAGATCAATCTGACGGCGATCCTTCTTTGTTGGGCGCCCTTTTCCGTCGAAACCCGGATTATCAGGATGGGTGTTCTGCGTATTTGCAACCGGGGGCGAGATATCTTCGTAAAGCGTCTGTGCTTCTGTCGCAGGGCCGCGGCGCGTACCCAATCCGACCACCTTTATCACGCGGATCTGATTGCCTTGCGCGAAGGTGAGCACATCATCCGGCCCAACCGTGGTCGCACGCTTGTTCACCGGCGTCCCGTTCACCCGCACCGATCCGTCGCTCACTTGACGTCCCGCCAGCGACCGCGTCTTGAAAAACCGTGCGTGCCAAAGCCATTTGTCTACACGGATCTTTCCAATATTATCAGCCAATTAATCGCCGCTCTTTAAGCTCATCAGCGCGGCAGCAAAGGGATTGTCGGGGTCAATTGGCTTTTCCTTTTTCTGTGGGCGCGCTGTGAAGCTCTTCGCTTTTTGTGACCCACTGCCCGAGGGCTCCGATCTGCCTTTCTTTCCCTGCGGCTTGCGCTTACCCTTGCCGGTCGTTGCCGTATCATTTCGCCGTTTTTGACGGCCAGATCGACCTGAGGGTGCCCAGGAAAACACGTAAAACGCCTCTTCTTGTTCGGCGGGTGCTTCCGCTGCCTCTTCTGCCGCTGTCACAAGGGGAGCGGGCTCCGGATCCGACACAGCCTCCTGCGTGGGCGATCCCTCAGTAGCAGGGGCATGTGCCGCAGCGGATGGCGCCTGTTGATCGACTGGAGTCGGTTTTTTGCGGCTGCCGGGCTCAGCCTTGTAGCCGAGACCGCGCATCAGATCTGCAAATTGCTCCAGCGTCATTCCCGTAATTGAGAGCATGTCGCCGCTGGCTTCAAAACCCCCACGGGTGTCCTGAACGCGCAAGAGATCGGCCAACCTTTCGAGCATGTCAATGCGGATCGCACGCGCGCCAGCGGTCCGATACCCCGACATTGCGTCCGCACCATCCACCGCATCAACCCCTGCAGGGATCGTCACCAACCCCGGTGGCGGCGCTTCAGGAAAGACAGATAACCTTATGTTTAAAGACCATAAAACGAGCCTTAAACGCGTTGGCGCAGGTTTCAGCATGAGAGGCATAAAAACCGTGAATTGACCAAAGCGGATGCCATGTTTGCGCAAAGCACCGCGCGCTCCCTGGTCGAGCGTTTTGACCTCATCGGCGATTTTCTCACGCGGGATAATGCCAAAATGCTCCACCATCTGGAAGGCAAAACCCCGCGCTAGGCCCGTCAAACTCTCATCCTTCTTCAAGCCCAGCAGTGGCTCAAAAAGCGCGGCGATCTTACGATCAATAAAATGCTGGAGCCGCCTTTGAACCTTTTGCGCGATTTCCGGCCCCGCTACGTCATCGACAAACACCTCTACCTGAGGCCGCAGCGCGTCTTGACTGGCCACCAATTTGCCGATCGCCGACGTGCCCCACATCAATCCACCCTGTTCGGTAAAGTCGATCTCTGTATCGGGCGCATTGTAAAATCGATCTGATCGCAAATGAAAATGCGGTGCTAAAGCCCGCAAAGCAACTGATTTGATGGCTTTTTCCTCTGCGCCCCCTGCTCCCTTATCGGGGCGGAAGCGAAAGCCATCGAGTTTGCCAACGTATTCGCCTTCTACGGTTACTTCGCCAGCATCACTTACCTCGGCCACCATGGCCTCCTTCTGTCCCAGCCGCCGCAACAAAACAGAGGTGCGACGATCCACGAATCTTTGGGTCAGACGCTCATGAAGCGCATCCGACAGACGATCTTCTACGACACGCGTCGTCTCGCGCCAATGGCTTTCGTCATTGGTCCATCCTTTGCGCTGCGCCACATAGGTCCACGTGCGAATAAAGGCGAGCCTTTTCGACAGGGCGTCGATGTCGCCATCTACGCGGTCGATCCGCCGAATTTGTCGCGCCAGCCAGTCATTCGGAATGGCGCCGTATTGATGCAAATAGCAGAATATCACCTCCAGCAGCCCGGCGTGTTCCGCCTGACTTATCCCGCGAAAGTCAGGGATCCGACAGACATCCCACAGCAGGCGGACGGAGGATGCATCGGTGCAGCGCGCCTCAATCTCGGCAATTTGACCGAGCGTCCTGAGTGCTTTGAGATCATCAGCCTCGCGCGCGCGCACCAGGTTCTGATTGTCCGACTTCACCTCAAGCGAGGCGATCAAACGGTCGATCGAACCAAATTGCAAGGCGTGGTTGCGCCAGTTGATTTTGTTCTGCGGCGTAAAATTGTGATCCATGATGGCACGCGCGACGGGTTCGTCGAGCGGCCTCGCCTCTCCGGTGACGCCAAAGGTGCCGTGCTTCGCACCCCGCCCCGCGCGCCCGGCGATTTGCGCCAGCTCGTTCGGTGCGAGCGGTCGCATCCGCCGACCGTCAAACTTGGTCAGAGCGGAGAAAGCAACGTGATCGACATCAAGGTTGAGCCCCATCCCAATCGCATCAGTCGCAACCAAATAATCCACCTCACCGTTCTGATACATATCGACCTGAGCGTTTCGTGTCCGCGGGCTCAGCGCGCCCATAACGACCGCAGCACCGCCTTTCTGGCGGCGGATCAGCTCTGCGATTGCATATACATTATCAACTGAAAACCCCACTATTGCACTTCTAGGCTTCAGTCTGCTTATCTTTTTCTGACCTGAGTAGCTTAATTCAGACATGCGCTCACGCCGGATAAAGCTCACGTGTGGCACAAGAGCGGCGATCGCGCCGCGCATGGTGTCAGAGCCCAGAAACAGCGTTTCGTGCAAGCCGCGCATGCGCAGCAAGCGATCTGTGAACACATGACCACGCTCCGGATCGGCGCAAAGCTGTATTTCATCCACGGCGATGAAATCTGCGCCCATCCCTTCTGGCATCGCTTCCACGGTACAGACCCAGTATTGCGTACGGGGCGGCACCACCCGCTCCTCCCCCGTCACCAGGGCCACGACAGAGGGGCCGCGCAATTTCACGATGCGGTCGTAGACTTCCCGCGCGAGCAAGCGGAGGGGCAAGCCGATCACCCCGGTGCGATACCCCAACATCCGCTCAATTGCGTAGGTTGTCTTACCAGTGTTTGTTGGACCCAAAACAGCGACGACACGCTTGCTGTCTAACACGTTGGCCCCCGATCAGAGTTCGCGCCCTATACCGTCCCGCTTCAGCCGCGACAGGGCATTCGCTGCGTTCTCATGATTGGGATGAAGCGTCAAGACACGTCGGTAAAGATCCGCCGCATCACGAAGCCTACCAAATTCTTGAAACATGACACCAAGGCCAAAAATCGCCTCATAGTGCTGAGGGTTCAAAGCCAGTGCAATCTCAAGATCATCGAGAGCAGGACCGTAGAGTTCAAGCCGAAAATAGGCTTCGGCGCGGGCATGGAACCCTTCGGCAAAATCTGGGGCATGGTCGGTAAGCGCTGTCAGGTGATTTACTGCCGCGGCGAAATCCCCCTTTTGTATCGCCTCGCGTCCGCGTTTCAGCAAAAGGTCCATCGCGGGAGAGCCGGATCTGCTCCACGCCATTTCCACCTCTTGCGCGATGCGCTTTGCTTCATCCCCATTGGCGCTGCGCAGACGATCCATCAACTCATCCGGCGTGGGTTGCGCAAAAGACACGACCGGCAGCGACAACATAACCAGCGCAAGAAGGGTTGAGTGTTTGCGGTTGACGATAGCTTGGATCATATTCCATGTGAACGTAACCGGCGCGACCAACAATTCCAGGGGTGTCTACGCCAAATTGCGATAGAGGATGTGAAATGAGCGCGATTATCGATCAAGCTGTGGCGGCGTTGACGGAAAAGCTGGGCGGTGCAAGCGTCGATGGTTCAGTGAAATTTGAGATTGAAGGCGAAGGGGCGATCATTGTCGATGCCACAGGCGTTCGCGCGGGACAAGAAGATGCAGATGTGACGTTAAGTGCGGATACAGACACGTTTATGTCGATGATGTCCGGCGATCTAAACCCGACCGCGGCCTTCATGAGCGGCAAGCTGTCCATCGACGGCGATATGGGGATGGCAATGAAACTGGCCAGCGTCTTAGGATAATGGAACTCGACACCGCACCTCTTTTCACAGATGTGCACCCGGGACCCGAAAACGGGGCTGCATATTGGGCGCTCACGTCCGATAATCGCCGTATTCGCGTCGCGCATTGGCCCGTAGAGCAGGCGCGCGGCACCGTCCTGATGTTTCCAGGCAGAACGGAGTACGTTGAAAAATACGCGTTTGCCGCGTCAGAGTTTGCCAAGCGGGGCCTTGCCCTGTTTGTGATCGACTGGCGCGGTCAGGGCTTGGCGGACCGCCTGATCGAAGATCCGCTGGTGGGGCATGTGGAGGCATTCTCCGACTACCAGAAAGATCTCGCGGCGATGATGCGCGCCGCACGCGAGCTGAGCCTGCCCCGACCCTACTTTATGCTTGCCCATTCCATGGGAGGATGCATCGGATTGCGGGCCATCATGGAAGGGTTGAGCGTTCAGGCCGCTGCTTTCACCGGGCCGATGTGGGGCATCTATATCAAGCCTCACCTGCGGCCGGTTGCCAAATTTCTCGCCTCTGTGATGCCGCGTCTGGGCCGGGGGCACGGCGTGCCGCCCGGTGCCCGCACAGAGCCTTACGTGCTCACGGATCCTTTCGAAAACAACATGCTGACAACCGACCCTGAGATGTATCAGATGATGCGAGATCAAATTACAGCGCATCCTGAACTCGCGCTTGGCGGTCCAAGTTATCACTGGTTGCGCGAAGCTTTTCTTGAGACGCATCATCTGGGGGGGCGACCTGCACCCAATGTCCCGACAGTTACCTGGGTCGGCAGCAATGAACGCATTGTCAATGTGCCACGCATCAATGAACGCATGGCAAGCTGGAAAGGCAGTCACCTTGAAACCGTAGCGGGGGGAGAGCACGAGGTGCTGATGGAGGTCCCCGCGCTTCGCAACGCCGTTTTTGACGGGCTTGAAAGGCATTTTTTGCACCCGAACAGGGGATAAAGCGCACTGCCCCTGTGCGGCGCGCTGCTTTCGCCTACCTTCTCAGACATGTCACGCGATCCTGTACTCACCTTCACCGACAGGGGCATTTATTGCGCCGCTGGGGATTTTTACATTGATCCTTGGCGCCCGGTTGATCGCGCGCTCATCACGCATGGCCACGCCGATCACGCGCGTTGGGGGATGAAAAACTACCTCGCGACCAAAGCGGCGCTTCCCGTTATGCGCCACCGGTTGGGCGATATCTCAGCCCAGGGCGTTTCTTACGGCGAAGCGCATCAGATAGGGGACGCAACGGTTTCGTTCCATCCAGCGGGTCACGTGCCAGGCTCTGCTCAGATCCGCGTGGAGGTTGGCGGAGAAATCTGGGTCGTCTCTGGTGATTACAAAGTGTTCGACGACGGGATCTCAGAACCTTTTGAACCAGTCACCTGTCATCATTTCATCACCGAAAGCACGTTTGGTTTGCCCGTTTTTCGCTGGCCGGACCCGCATGACGTTGCCGCCGAGTTGAACGCATGGTGGCGTAGCTGTGCATCGGCGGGTAAAACCGCCTTCCTTGGTGCCTACGCGCTTGGCAAGGCGCAGCGCCTGTTGAACATGCTTGATCCCGACACAGGCCCGATCCTGACCCATGGCGCTGTTGAAAGCACAAATGCGGTTCTGCGCGATCAAGGCGTGAAGCTGCCGACGACGATATATGCAAGCGGGCAGATCGACCCGAAAGATCACCCAGGTGCTATCGTCATCGCCCCACCATCCGCGCTTGGCAGTAAATGGGCGCGAAAATTTGGACCGCAAGAGAGCGCCTTTGCCTCAGGATGGATGGCGCTGCGTGGGATCAGACGCCGCCGCGCGGGGGATCGGGGTTTTGTCATCTCAGATCATGCGGACTGGCAAAGCTTGCTTTGGGCGATTAAGGAAACTGGAGCAGAAAATATATATGTAACTCATGGTTATACTGATGTTTTCATGCGATATCTAAATGATAACGGCTGGAACGCGCGGGTCGTCCCAACGCAGTTCGAGGGTGAAACGCTGAACGAAGAGGAAGCCGCATGAAGCGGTTTGCCGCGCTTTTTCAGACCATCGACCAAAGCACGAAAACAACGGTCAAAGTCGCTGCTTTGGCGGAGTATTTCCGCGATGCTGAGGAAGAAGATAAGCTTTGGACAATCGCGCTATTTTCCGGGCGTAGACCCAAGCGCGCCGTTACGACCACACGACTACGGGAATGGGCAGCGGAACGCGCGGAGATACCGCTTTGGCTGTTCGAGGACAGCTATGCCGTGGTGGGCGATCTTGCCGAGACGATCGCGCTTGTACTGCCCCCCAATCAGTCACAGAGTAATCAAGGTTTATCTATCTGGATCAATAAGCTACGGGATCTTTCTTCAGTAGAAGAGGAAGCGCGAAAGACCTTTGTATTGAACGCGTGGGACGTGTTGGGCGGCACCGAACGCTTTGTTTTTAACAAATTGATCACCGGTGGCTTTCGCATGGGGGTGAGCCAAAAACTCATGACGCGAGCCTTGGCGCAAGCGACAGACAAACCTGAACCCGAACTTGCCCATCGATTGATGGGCAATTGGCATCCGGATGATGTGACCTGGCACAGTTTGATCGAGGCGCAGGATAAGAGCGCTGATGCATCGCGTCCGTACCCCTTCTACCTTGCCTATGCCTTGGAGGACGATCTCGCGACTTTGGGCGATCCTAAAGAGTGGCGCGCAGAATGGAAATGGGATGGCATCAGGGGGCAGTTGATCTTGCGAGACGGGACTTACTTTGTGTGGTCGAGGGGCGAAGAGCTCATGACCGCGCGATTTCCCGAGCTTGCCCGTGCTTTGGACCACCTCCCTCAGGGAACTGTCTTTGATGGAGAGATTTTGGTTTGGCACCCAGCATCTGATACGCCCGCATCTTTCAACGCGCTGCAAGCGCGCATCGGCCGCAAGACAGTCCCCAAGAAATTGCTGGTAGAGGCACCTGTCGTTCTACACGCCTACGACGTGTTGGAATGGGAGGGTGTCGACATTCGCGACCGACCCTTTGCAGAACGCCGATCCATTCTCGAAGCTGCTTGCGCCGATCTCCCGCCGGAGGGGGCAGTGCGTTTGTCCCCGCAACATGACTTTGCCCACTGGGACGCACTGCACGCCATTCGAGATACAGCGCGGGATGAAAATGCCGAGGGTCTGATGTTGAAACGCGCCGACAGCCCCTATTTGTCCGGTCGGAAAAAGGGCGATTGGTGGAAATGGAAACTGGCGCCGCTCACGATTGATGCCATTATGATCTATGCCCAATCAGGCTCCGGCAGGCGGGCAAACCTTTTCACCGATTTCACCTTTGCCGTTCGAAATGGCGAAGAACTGGTCCCATTCACCAAAGCCTATTCGGGCCTAACCGACAAAGAGTTTCGCGAAATCACCGCCTGGGTGAAAAAAAACACTTTGCAGCGTTTCGGCCCCGTACGGCAGGTAACACCCCATCATGTCTTTGAAATCGCCTTCGAGGGCATTCAGGCGAGCAAACGGCACAAGTCGGGCGTCGCGTTGCGATTTCCCCGCATGAAAAGATGGCGGCAAGACAAACCTTTGAACGAAGCAAATACCCTGGATGATCTGAATGAGATGCTGCGCATCTATGGTTAGATGCTTGTCTGCACCCTAAGCGAGGCGTAGTTTCTTTAAAACGAAAGAGGTCTGAATGTTTACTCTCCCCTTCCCGGTCCGCGATGCGCATGCCACGGGTGGCACAGATCCCCTGGGCAATCTGCCCGAATGGGACCTGACCGATCTGTATCCAAGCGAGGCTTCACCAGAATTGACGCGCGATTTGGGATGGCTTGAAGGGGCCTGCGCCAGCTTTGCGAGCGACTATGAAAATAGGTTGGCTGATCTGACTGCGGCCGAGATGTTGGACTGCGTGCAGCGCAACGAAAAAATCAATCAAACCGCAGGGCGCATCATGTCGTTTGCCGGGCTGCGGTACTATCAGCTGACAACAGATGCCGCGCGCGCCAAGTTCATGTCAGATTGCCAGGAAAAGATTACGAATTTCACCACGCCTTTAGTGTTTTTCACGCTTGAACTGAACCGGTTAGACGATGAACATCTCACAGGTCTCTTCAAACAAAATGCCGATCTGGCGCGATACAAACCGGTTTTCGACCGCATCCGCGCGATGAAACCTTATCAACTGAGCGACGAGCTTGAGAAGTTTATTCACGATCTTGGTGTGGTGGGCGACGCTTGGGAGCGGATGTTCGATGAAACCATCGCGGGTCTCGAATTTGAGGTGGCCGGGGAGACGCTGGGGATTGAAGGGACGCTCAATTTTCTCACCGATCCAGACCGAGCAAAACGCGAGGCGGCATCGCACGCGCTTGCGTCGGTGTTTCAAAGCAATATCAAGACCTTCGCCCGAGTTCACAACACGCAAGCCAAAGAGAAAGAGATTATCGACCGATGGCGCGGGATGGAGACGGCGCAGACCGGACGGCACCTGAGCAATCAGGTGGAACCCGAGGTTGTTGAGGCACTGCGAAATGCCGTGGTCAATGCCTATCCAAAACTCAGTCATCGATACTACGCGCTCAAGCGCAGGTGGCTGGGCCTGGACAAAATGCAAATTTGGGACCGAAATGCCCCCCTTCCAATGGAGGATCCGCGGATTGTCGGCTGGTCGGAGGCAGAGGCGATTGTCATGGATGCCTACACCGCCTTTGACACGCGCATGGGAGAGCTGGCGCAGCCTTTCTTTCACAAAGGGTGGATTGATGCGGGTGTGAAGCCGGGCAAAGCGCCGGGTGCTTTTGCGCATCCCACGGTGACAAACGTGCACCCCTACGTGATGCTCAACTACCTGGGTAAGCCGCGCGATGTCATGACGCTCGCGCATGAGCTTGGTCATGGGGTGCACCAAGTGTTGGCGGCGGAGCAAGGCGAAATGCTGTCCTCGACCCCGCTCACGCTCGCGGAAACGGCGTCTGTCTTTGGTGAAATGCTGACATTCCGCAAGATGCTGGATGGTGCTGCGTCTCAGGAGGCGCGCAAGGTCATGTTAGCTGGCAAAGTCGAGGACATGATCAACACCGTTGTGCGACAGATCGCCTTCTACGACTTCGAATGCAAACTGCACGCGGCGCGCCGAGCCGGCGAACTGACACCAGAGGATATCAATGCGTTATGGATGTCCGTTCAATCTGAAAGTCTGGGGCCTGCGTTTGAGTTCATGCCCGGCTACGAAACGTTTTGGGCCTACATCCCGCATTTCGTGCATTCGCCGTTCTACGTCTACGCCTACGCTTTCGGAGACGGTTTGGTGAACGCGCTTTACGCGGTTTACGAACAAGGTGAGGCGGGATTTGAGGACAAATACTTTGACATGCTCAAAGCAGGCGGGTCCAAGCACCACAAAGAGCTTTTGGCTCCCTTCGGATTGGATGCCTCCGATCCGGCGTTTTGGGATAAAGGGTTGTCTATGATCACCGATTTCATTGATGAGCTTGAGGCGATGGAAGGATAACGCCACGGCGAAAACGCGCCCGTACAAACCGCGTGGAGGCAGTCGACGATAGAGACTGCCTCGCGCTTTCTAAGCATCATCCGGTGGGCTGTTGTGCCAACCAAACCTCTGAACGCCTCAGACCTGAAACCCGAGACACCCGGCTCTTATCACCGTCCCGCCTAGCAGGTTCTATTAGGCAGCGCCGGTCTTTCCCCCCATGAGGCGGCGCTACGGCTGTTTGGGCAAGGTGCATCTTAAAGCCAGCTGCTTTAGGCGTTAATCGACATGCCTTTCTCACGCGCCAGCTCGCGCATACGCTTTTGCAACTTCTCAAAGGCGCGCACTTCAATTTGACGAATGCGCTCGCGACTGACATCGTATTGCGTGCTCAAATCTTCGAGCGTGATGGTTTCGTCGGACAACCGTCGCTGCGTGAGAATATCCTTCTCTCTGTCGTTCAGCACGTCCAAAGCCTCAACCAGCATTTCGCGGCGGGTATCGAGCTCATCGCGCTCTGCATAGTCAGCGGCCTGATCGGCGTCCTCATCCTCAAGCCAATCTTGCCACTGCATTGCCCCTTCACCCTCGGAGCCGACCTGCGCGTTCAACGAGGCATCGCCGCCCGACATGCGGCGATTCATCGAAATGACTTCGTCTTCGGTCACGCCCAGATCTGTGGCGATGCGTTTTACGTTCTCGGGTCGCAGATCACCGTCTTCCAAGGCCCCGATTTTGCTCTTCGCTTTGCGCAGATTGAAAAACAGCTTTTTCTGACCAGAGGTCGTACCAAGTTTCACAAGTGACCAAGACCTCAGAATGTACTCTTGGATAGAGGCGCGGATCCACCACATCGCATAGGTGGCGAGCCGAAATCCTTTTTCAGGGTCAAATCGTTTTACCGCTTGCATCAGGCCGACATTCGCCTCGGAAATCACCTCGGCCTGTGGCAAGCCATAGCCGCGATACCCCATCGCAATCTTTGCCGCCAACCGCAGGTGGGAGGTTACCATCTTGTGCGCGGCACTCGTGTCTTGCTCTTCGACCCAGCGCTTGGCAAGCATGTATTCTTCCTCAGGCTCCAACAGAGGGAACTTGCGGATTTCCTGCATATATCGGTTCAGACCGCCTTCTGGTGTCGGAGCCGGCAAATTTGCGTAATTGGCCATATATGTCCCTTTTCAACCGGTCATGTTTATCTGATTAACATATACATGGTCTGTGGAATGCGGTGTTTCAAGAGCACTCGGTTAACACTGGCACAATCAATCTGAAGACTTCGTTATCAAGACGCCCGAGCCTGGGCCAACATGCCAAGTTGCGCCAGCAAGGTTTCAAAATCGGCCGGGCGCGGCGCTTCAAATCGCATCATTGCCCCGCTGATCGGATGCGAAAAACCAAGAACGGCGGCATGCAGCGCTTGCCGGGGAAACTGCCGCACGGCGGTCACGGCGTCAGAGGGAAACGCGTCTTTCGCAAGCTTTCGAGCGCGACCATAGACCGGATCGCCGATCAGGCCATGACCCGCATGGGCAAGGTGCACGCGAATTTGATGGGTGCGGCCCGTTTCCAGCCAGCAGGTCAGCAGCGCGAGCGCAGCCGGGTTGCCAAATCGCGCAACACAGCGCGCGCGGGTCACAGCGTGGCGACCCCCTTGGAATAGCACCGCCTGCCGTTGACGATCTGTCTTATGACGCGCCAACTGCGTGGTGAGCTTGAGTATGTTTCCCGGTTCAAAAGAGACGCCTTTCACCCCGTGTAGACGCGGGTCATTCGCATCTGGAACGCCGTAAACCAAAGCGTGATACATGCGCTCGACCGTGTGCTTTTCGAACTGCCCAGCCAAGCCGTGATGCGCCGCATCAGTTTTCGCCACCACTAAAAGGCCAGAGGTATCTTTGTCGATCCGGTGCACGATCCCCGGCCGCTTCACACCACCGACACCTGAAAGTGCCGCACCGCAATGTGCCATCAAGGCATTTACCAGCGTGCCCGAGGGGCTACCCGGTGCAGGATGCACGACCATCCCCGGCGCTTTGTTCACCACGATCACGTCGTCGTCTTCAAAAACAACGTCGAGCGGAAGCTTCTCTGCTGTCAGATGGCTCTCCTCAGCAGAAGCGACCGCAATCTCAACCAACTGGCCCGCCGTAACCTTGGCACGACTATCTTTGATCACGAGACCATCAATCCGAACGGCACCGTCAGAGATCAATCGCGCCAACCGCGTTCGAGACAGATTTGCCGCTGCTGGCACATCACGCGCGAGCGCTTTATCAAGGCGCGGCGGTGGTGCATCAGCAAAGGCAAAAGACACGGGGCGGTGCAAGATGAATGACCCTCACGAACCAAGGGAGTTGGCTAATCTTCGGTTTCTCAGGCGTTTGGTGACTGCTTTGACGGCTGTCATGCTCGTCGGCATTGTAATCGTTGTGGGCTTGCTTGTCACCCGTCTGACCCAAAACCAACCGATCCTGCCAGATCAGATATCGCTGCCCCCGGGGGTTGAAGTGCTGTCCTTCACGCAGGGTGACAATTGGTATGCCATTGTCACCAGTGACCAAAAAATATTGATTTTTGACCGCCTGAGTGGAGCGCTGACCCAAACGATCACGCTTGACTAGCCGCCTGCTGCGCGACCTGGGGCCAAGTGAGAGCTTTATCAACAACCTGTATCACCCGCGCCACGTGATACAGCTTTTCCCAAGATCGTCAGATCGGGCAACAGATATTTTCACGTTTTGGCAGGCGGAGATGGTACCACCTCCTGGGCTCGAACCAGGGACCTCCTGATCCACAATCAGGCGCTCTAACCAACTGAGCTAAGGCGGCACACTGTACGGCTTAGCCGTCGAAAATGCCGATTGCAAGGGTCTTGGCAAGCGACACTTGGCGAAAAGCAAAGCGCACAACCGCCATTCACCGAGCAACCAGCTTAGAAAAAATGGCGCGCGTGATCGGACCAAACAGACGCTGCTAAATCTGCACCGCCGAAGTGCGCGCGCTGACAAGGCCCAGGTCCCAGCGCTCGGACTTGCGCGGCACCACAACACCGTCTAACCCATTTGCGCAGTTGAGGTGGCTCTGTACATTCCGTCCATGGAGGCTCAATTTACATCGCGCATCGACGTGCGCCTTGGACCCGCTGGCTGTTGGAGAAAGACGACATGGGGATCAACACCGAACGTGACATCGAGGCCAGCTTGCAAATCGGGCCGACCGATGCCGGTATGGTGCGGCTGTTTGTTGAAGGGGACGACGTGGAAATCCCAATGGATTTCACGCCTGACGAAGCGCGCGAAATAGCAGAAGAGATCATTGCGGCGGCCAATCGCGCCAGCGGCGTGAAGCAGCGCCGATAAACACCGATAACGCGCTTCGAGAAAAGATTGACACACCAACACCCTGACGCACTTTTCGCGCTCTCGGGACGTTGGTCTTCTTTGTGCCTCAGTGATTGCTCGAAACGCTGTCGCCTCAAGCTGGCTTAGAAGGCATTCGCAGTGGCACCCTCTGGATCGCGCAATATCTGAAGCCGACGCGCCGCATGAACCGCAAAGGTCTGTACCATCTTTCGGCGTCGCGATGCCGCGATCTTCTCTTCCGGTCCCATGCGCAATATCTCGGCGCCGTAGCCGTCAGCGATGATCAATCCCGTATTGTCAGGCAACATCTCGGTCGGGAATTGATCGTCCACGGCCCAGAAAAATCGATCCGCCCAGGGCAGATAGTTTTGCCATTTGTTGTCCGATGTGAAATCTGCGCGTGACGATTTGCATTCCACGATCCAAATCTCACCCTTTGGACCAAGCGCCATCATGTCTACCCGCAAACCTCGGGTCGGCACCAGCTCTTCAACGCACGCGAAACCATGGCCAAGCAGATGCCGCCCCACACCGCGCGCCAATATTTGCCCCGCACGCGGAGGTATCGCTTGAGAAATGGTACTGAGCCGTGTCATGCCGAGACTATGAACATTCCATGAACATGAAGCAAGCTTTCATCTGTTCGGATCAGACAAACCGGTGCGTCGTCGCCGACGTGTCATATGACACAGCTTGCCGCCGCTGCGCTTGACCGCAATGCTGCAAACCGCCGCCTACCAGATTTGGCGGGGGTTGATCGGGCTCAGCCTTGCCGCTTGCGCCTGCCCAGGCTACTTCCCCGGTGTGACGGGTTCTGCCCTGTACGTGAGACGCTACATTCCAGTGGCCTTAAGCAAATCCGAGGGGGCTGGCTCTGTCTGGATCCTGGTTCAATTAACCGGCACCCACCTGTATATACAGGTCCTCGGGAATAAATGCCGACCGGCAGGTGCGGTCCCGTCACGCAAATCTAGGGTCCCGACCCTCACGTCATCGCTGCGTTTTCTCAGCATGTGTTTTGACGGGGACCGACACCATAGCGACCGCGCCCCCGCCCGGATGGTTTTCGCCGTCATCCTCGTGATCCGCCATCAACGCTAGCGCCACGCCGGTTTGCACGCCCGAAAAGACGATACCGTTGAGCATCCAAAAAACGAAAAGCGCCATGCTGCCGACATCGGAGGTGCTGATCAAATGCCACAAATTGGCAACATTAAAATACAGCAAAAGCGCGACAAAAACCCCTGCGAGCACGAAGCCCCAAATGCAATTTCGAATGTAGAAGCGAATGATGATTGGCATGGCGTTCCTCTATCCGTCTGCGGGAGCTAGCGCATACGCGCTCGCAGTAAAGAAGATCAAAACGCCTCTGGGCGCGCTTCTTTGGCCATGTGGTCAAGCACGGCATTCACAAACCGGGCTTCCTTGCCCTCAGGAAAAAACGCGCGCGCGATATCCACGAATTCGGCGATCACGACCTTGGGCGGCGTGCCCCTATCGCGCAGTTCTGCCCCTGCCGCACGAAAAAGCGCGCGCAATGTCGGATCAATCCGCGAGATCGGCCATTTCGCCACCAGCGCCCGATCTGTCAATTGATCAATCGGCGCTTGATAGTTTACGGCATCCTCAAGGAGCCGCGCAAAAAGCACGGTGTCGCCATCGACCATTTCAGTCCCGTCGTAGCGCGCACCGAAGCGATGATCGAAGAACTCGCGCCGGACCGTGTCAACGCTTTGGGCAGAGTGCTCCATTTGGAACAACGCCTGCACCGCGTAAAGACGCGCAGCCGATTTCATTTTACGCTTTTGATTACCCGATAGTGCCGGGGCAGTGCCGCTCATGCGATATTTTCGCTTTCAGGATCGCCCGCAAGCAGCGTGTCTTGACCAATCGGACGAAAGCCGATGCCACGCTGCGATTGCCCCCATTTGCGCGACAGCGCGATCAGGTGCAGCGCTGCTGCCGCCGCACCGCCGCCTTTATTCTGGCCGGCTAGATCTGCGCGCACAATGGCTTGTTCCTTCGTCTCGACCGTTAGGATGCCATTGCCAATGCAAAGTCCCTGCAAACCCAAAAGCTGCAATGCCCTGCTGCTGTCATTGCAGACCGTTTCGTAATGCGTGGTTTCTCCACGGATCACGCAGCCAAGCGCGACGTAGCCATCGAAACTGCTGCGCCGGTCTGCAATGCCGATGGCAGTCGGGATCTCTAAGGCGCCGGGCATTTCGACAACTTCATGGGTGGCCCCGGCTTCCTCCAATTCGGCGATGGCACCAGAGACAAGCGCCTGAGCAACATCGTTGTAATAGGGCGAGACGACCAGCAGCACTTTGACAGGCTTGTCGAAGGTCGGCCTCGCCAGCACCTTTTCTGCGTCAGCGGACACCCTCTCGCTCCTCCGTTGTGATGGGCTGCGTGCCCACGATTTCAATGTTATAGGCGTCAAGCCCCAGATACCGCGTCTCTGGGTTGTCGGTCAGCAAGACCAACTTGCGCAACCCCAATGCAGAAAGGATCTGAGCGCCCAAACCGGTGTTTTTCACTGTGCGTGGTCTTTCGTCATCATCCTCATCAAGGCGCAGCCGCGGGTATGGGTCGCGGAAAAGCACCACGACACCGCGACCCGCCTCAGCAATGATATTCATCGCGTGGGGCAGCTCGTCTGCCGGGCTTGGACCGAGGCCAAGAATGTCTTCCAACGCGTTGATCGCATGGGTACGCACGAGCACCGGCGTGTCCCCTGTCAGATCGCCTTTGCTCAGAGCGACATGGTCGGTCCCGGTGATTTCATCGTGAAAAATCCGCATCATCCATTCGCCACCGTAGGCCGAGGTCACAGCACGCTGCTGGCGCTCCACCAGAAGATTGTCATGACGGTAACGATACGCAATCAAATCGCTTATGGTGCCGATTTTGAGACCGTGCTCCGCAGCGAAGGCAACCAGGTCTGGCAACCGCGCCATTGTTCCGTCATCTTTCATGATCTCGCAGATCACACCCGCTGGGTTCAACCCGGCAAGGCGGGCAATGTCGACTGCCGCCTCCGTATGGCCTGCGCGCATCAACACGCCGCCATCGCGGGCTTTGAGCGGAAAGATGTGCCCAGGCGTCGCGATATCCGCCGCTCCGGCCTGCGGATTTATCGCAACGGCGACTGTCAGGGCACGATCTTTTGCAGATATCCCCGTGCTCACGCCTTCGCGCGCCTCTATGCTCACGGTGAACGCTGTCTCATGTCGGGAAGAATTGTTCAGCGCCATCATCGGCAATTCCAACGCCTCAATGCGCGCCGTTGTCATGGGCAGACAGATCAGTCCACGCCCATGTTTGGCCATAAAGTTGATCGCGTCAGCATCCGCAAATTCAGCGGCGATCACCAAATCACCTTCGTTCTCGCGATCTTCGTGATCGACAAGGATGAACATGCGCCCGTTCCGCGCCTCTTCGATGATGTCCTCAATCGGTGCAATAGCGCCGGAAAGCTCGGCCTCCACCGGCCCTGGTTTCTCGAAAGTCATGCTGTTTCTCGTCCTAGGCTGTGGCTCACATAGCGGAGCGGCGCAGGCTTGACCAGTGGCGCTTTCCTATCAGCACCGAGGGGGGTGTCAGCGTTCCGGAGGCATCGCCTTAGGACATCTCTGCAAGACGCGCCACATAGCGAGCGAGAGTATCAATCTCAAGGTTCACACGATCCCCTTGGGTTACGTCCCCCCAGGTTGTCACCTCTTTGGTGTGGGGAATAAAATTGATGCCAAAGGTCTCCGCCTCAACATCGTTCACGGTCAGGGAGGTGCCGTTTAAAGCGACAGATCCTTTCGGCGCAATGAATCGGGCAAGGCTCTTGGGGGCACGCAGCGTGACGCGTGTGCTGTCACCCTCTTCACCGACCGAGATCACCTCGGCAACACCGTCGATGTGCCCCGATACAATGTGACCGCCAAGCTCGTCCCCCACCTTCAACGCGCGCTCCAAATTGACGCGTTTGCCGGGATACCAACCGCCGTCCCCCAAATTCGTCTTATCCAGCGTCTCAGCACTCACCTGCACCTCGTACCAATCCGGACCCAACTCTACGACGGTCAGACACACGCCGTCACTGGCGATGGAGGCGCCCATGTCAATGCGCGCGGTGTCATAGCCCGTTTGGATGCGCGCGCGAAGATCGCCTTCTTGACGCAGCTCCACGATCGTACCGATGTCAGTGATAATTCCGGTAAACATGCGTGCCCCCCTTTGCTGGCACCGCAGGTAGCGGGCCGATTGCGCGGGTTCAAGAGGTTGAGATGCCCTAATTTCGCCGCGTTTTTATGTTGCCCTTCACAATATATCGCGCAAAAACGAAGCATGGCGGCAAATTCACTGGACGATCGCGTATTTCTCTTCCTGCAAGGACCGCATGGTCCGTTCTTCAGCCGCCTGGGGAAGCTGTTAACCCAAGCGGGTGCCGCCGTGTGGCGTGTGGGATTTAACGCAGGCGATCAATTTTTCTGGTCGCCACGCGAAAGATACATCCCCTATCGCGGCACGCCGCAAGCCTGGCCTGACAGACTGCAAGAGATCATGCTCGACAAAGGCGTGACCGATCTTGTTATCTATGGCGACACAAGACCGATCCATGCGCAGGCTGTAAAGCTTGCCAAAAAGCGCGGGATCACCGTTCACGTATTCGAAGAAGGATACATGCGCCCCTACTGGGTGACGTACGAGCGCGACGGGTCAAATGGCAATTCGCGTCTCATGCACACCGGTGTTGAGCACATGCAAAAGGCGCTCGCGCAAAGCGACATCGACGCGCCGTTGCCGCCCGGCCACTGGGGAGACATGCGCGAGCATATCTTTTACGGCGCGCTGTACCATTGGTTCGTAATGTTTGTGAATTTCCGGTATCGAGAGTTTCAACCGCATCGCGCGGTGCCGGTGTCGCACGAGTTTCGATTGTACTTGAAACGATTGTTGCTGATGCCACTCCTGTGGTGTGATCGCCTTCAAGCGACGTGGCGTGTGCGTCGCGGCGGCTTTCCGTACCACATGGTGTTGCTACAGCTTGAGCACGACAGCGCGTTTCAGATGCATAGCCCGTTCAAAACCACCAGGGCCTTTTTGGATCTGGTCATGACAGGTTTCGCAAAAGGGGCGCCCAAGCACCATCACCTGGTCATCAAAACGCACCCTCTTGAAGACGGGCGATCGCCGCTCCGGCGGGATGTCGCCAAGATCGCGAATCAACTTGGGATTGTAAAGCGGGTTCATTTTGTGCGCGGCGGCAAGCTGGCCCAACTCTTGAATGATGCGCGCACGGCGGTGACAGTGAATTCAACCGCCGGTCATCAGGTCCTTTGGCGCGGCATTCCGATCAAAACATTTGGCAAAGCCATCTATGCGAAACCAGAGCTGGTATCGGATCAGTCGCTCTCGGAATTCTTCTCGACACCGCGGCGGCCAAACAGCAAATCTTACTTGGATTTTCGTCGCTATCTCCTTGAAACATCACAAGTTCCTGGTGGTTTCTATTCAGCGGCATCGCGGCGGCAGTTGCTGCGGCATCTGGTTGATTTGATGCTGGCTACAGATGATCCCTACGTCGCTTTTGAAAAAGGAACCGCGGCCCCTCGGCAACAGTTGCGTGCCGTAAATTAACCAAGCCTCTTAACACAGCAATACCGTTGTTCTAGACTGTATATAACTATCGTTAAAAGTGTGTCATAATACACGGCGCAGACCGTAGGCACGAGGTAGGTCAAGGAGACCGGGCAGTGGCAGTTCAACGAAAGCGATGGGCGAAGCCCATTTTAGCGCTGTTTGCGCTTTCTCTCATCTCTGCCTGTGGATTACCGCAGGTCGGGCCAAACAAACGTGAAATATTTGCAGGATCTGTACAAAAGCAGGGCGATGCCTTTGTGGTCGCAGTGAATGATCGGGTGACGCGCGCTATCGCTGTCGCACCGGCGCTGGGCTTTTCAAGTCAATTCATCAACGCGGCCGAGATTGGATCGGATATCATTAGTCCCGGTGACGTTCTGGGGATTACGGTGTACGAGAATGTCGATGACCCGTTGCTCGGTGTGCAAGGTTCGCCCTCAACCCAGCTCAACGAGGTTCAAGTTGACGGGTCTGGCTTCATTTTTATCCCTTATGCGGGCCGGATCAAAGCTTCCGGTAATTCGCCCAATGCAATCCGGCGCATCATCACCAATCGCCTCGGCGAACAAACGCCCGATCCACAGGTGGAGGTGCGCCGTGCTGCCGGAGATGGCTCAACCGTTTCCATCGTTGGCGCTGTGAGTGGCCAGGGCATCTACCCGATTGAGCGCCCAACGCGCACGCTGGGCGCGATGTTGGCGCAGGCAGGCGGGGTGACGATTGATCCTGAAATTGCGCAGATCACGGTGACCCGCGGAAACCGGCGCGGGAAAATCTGGCTGCAAGATCTCTATGATCATCCGCGCCTGGACATCGCTTTGCGCGCCGGTGATCGGATCTTGGTGGAAGAAGATCAACGCACCTTCACGGCGCTCGGTGCGACGGGTGGGCAAGCGCAGGTGCGCTTCGATTCTCAGGCGCTGTCGCTTTTGGAGGGGATCGCGCGCGTCGGCGGGCTGAACTCGTTGAACGCTGATCCCACGGGTATTTTCGTTTTCCGCAACGAACCGGAAGAGGTGGTGACAGAAGTTCTGGGGCGCCGTGACCTGCGCGGGGCTCAGCGTCTGATCTATGTGCTGGACTTGACGGAGCCAAATGGCATGTTCATGGCACGCGATTTTCTTATCCGCGATGGAGATACGGTTTACGTGACTGAAGCGCCATTCAGACAGTGGAGCAAAGTTTTGTCGGCAATCACAGGCACAGCGGGATCTGTCAGCGGATTGACATCGCTCGCAGAGAACTGATGCCAGATGCGGCTGCCGTGCCCCAACGGGTTCGGCGGCGGCTTTTTATCTATAACAGTGGGTTTCTGACGCAGCGACGCCTGCGGCGCATTTTGCAGCTCGCCGGATACTCCATCAATGTGGGATTGCCATCGCAACACAGCGCTGTTGCCGTTTGGGGGGATGCAAACACCGCGCATCGTGGCAAATACGTGGCGCGCCAACGCAACGTCCCTTTGGTACGTATCGAAGACGCTTTTCTACGCTCTCTTTTTCCGGGTCGGGCCGGTGGTCCCCCTCTGGGTCTGTTGATCGACCACAGCGGCCTGCATTTCGATCCCAGCACAGTCTCTGATTTGGAACGATTGCTTTTGGACAATCCGCTGGATGATCCGGTTCTCTTGCGCCGAGCGGCCGGTGGCATCGCGCGGATCGCGGAAGCTCAGCTAAGCAAATACACGGCCTTTGCCGTGGCCCCCCCGCCAGAGTTGCCCGATCGCTTCGTGCTCGTGGTGGACCAAACCCAGAACGACGCCTCCATTCGCGCAAGCGGTGCGAACCGGCAGAGCTTTCGTGACATGTTGACCGCAGCGAAACGCGCCTTCCCCGACCTGCCAATAGTGATCAAAGGTCATCCCGAGACCGCGCGAGGATATCGGCCCGGGCACTTTGATGCTTCAGACGCCGACGCGCGCGTGATCTTTCTGAAAACCGCGGTAAGCCCTCACGCCCTCTTTCCGCGATCAGCCGCGATCTACACGGTGTCTTCGCAACTGGGTTTCGAGGCGATACTGGCTGGCTTGCGTCCACATGTCTTTGGTCAACCCTTCTATGCAGGCTGGGGTTTGAGCAAGGATGCCGATGCCCTCGCCAGACGGCAGCGCCTTTTAACCAAAGAGCAACTGTTCGCTGCGGCGATGATCCTCTATCCGACTTGGTACGATCCCTATCAGGATCGATTGTGCCGCTTCGAAGAGGCGGTCGAGGCGCTTGCCGCGCAGACCCGCGCTTGGCGCGAAGACCACCAAGGCTGGGTAGCCTCCGGCATGCGACTTTGGAAGCGCAAGCCGCTGCAACAGTTCTTTGGCGCCTTCAAAGCGGTCACGTTTCAGGACGACGACCCGGCGTCGGCTCAGAAGAGCCAGCGCAAATGGATGGTGTGGGCAGGTAAAGCCACGACCAGGCATCGCGGCGCCGTTCGAGTTGAGGACGGATTTCTGCGCTCTCGCGGATTGGGCGCAACCTTGGTGCCTGCATTATCTTTGGTGTGCGACGACTTGGGCATCTACTATGACCCGACAACGCCAAGCCGTCTTGAGGCTTGGATCGCACACCGCGCCGAGATGCGACCGGATCAAGAGGAACGCGCCAATGCGCTGATCATGGCGCTTCGCGTCGGCGCGATCAGCAAGTACAACCTGCCCAGCAGGGGCACACCGCTCACAACCTCTGATGCGGGCAAGCGCATTCTGGTGCCGGGACAAGTTGAAGATGACGCATCCATTCGTTTGGGCACAGGCACCGTGGCGACCAATGAGGCTTTGTTGCGCCACGTGCGCGCAGAGAACCCTGAGGCTGTTATTTTCTACAAACCGCACCCCGATGTGGAGGCTGGATTGAGAAACGGGCACTGCGAAGCCTTTGATATCGCTGATCAGATCCTTCACAAAGCGAACCCCGCTGAGGTGCTTGAGCAGGTTGACGAAGTTTGGACCATGACGTCCCTGATGGGGTTTGAAGCATTGCTGAGAGGCGTGCGCGTTGTGACCCTAGGCACCCCCTTTTACGCAGGTTGGGGATTGACCACAGATCTGGGCAGTGTCCCGGCCCGGCGCACCGCGCGACCAAGTCTCGCCGGCCTGGTGCATGCGACCCTCATTGACTACCCGCGCTACCGTGATCCCGTGACGGGACTTCCCTGCCCGGTAGAGGTAATTGTGCATCGACTGGCGGAAGGGCATGTGACATGGCCCGGGCTGGGCAACCGCCTGCTTTCCAAACTTCAAGGTGTGCTCGCCAGCCAAGCGCATCTGTGGCGTGGTTGAACGTTCGTGACATCCCACCGAGGCACGGCTGCACTGATCGGTGTACCGCCTGTTGTGGACAAAGCCCCGGGCTAGCGCCTTCGGCCTTAAAGCTACAACACCTTGCCCAAACAGACTTAGCACCGCCCTACGGCCGTGTACCGGCGCGGCCCAACAGGGCCTGTTGAGCGGGGAGGTGATAGTGACCGATTGTATCAGGTTTAAGGTTGAAGGCTTTCGCAGCGCGGACGCCGATGCCAGAACGTTACCGTATCTTCCCCGACGCATTCAGTGTTGCTCAGCGCGTATCGACGCGCCTCAGACAGGCTCGATAAGCCCAAAGCACCGGTCGCTGGCAACCCTTCTGCACCGATGGCCAATCCGGCGGTGAAACCGATCAGATGATCTACCAGATCAGCTTCGATCAGCGATGCGGCAAGCGCACCGCCTCCTTCGCAGAAGAGACGCGTCAAACCGTGCCGTGCCAACTGCCTGAGCACGTCCGCTGGGTCCAACTGACCACCGCTCACACGACAGTTTAGCAGCGTTGCACCTAGGCCGCGCCAGGTGTCCTGCAACACCGCATCTGCATCCTGCCCATGACAAATGATCAGCGGTGTCTTTGAAGCTGTCTGCGCAAGTTGACCCATCAACGGAAGATCAAGGCGGCGCGATACCACCACGCGCGTAGGCTGGTGGTCGACGCCCAGATCGCGCACCGTCAGAGATGGATCATCTTTGCGCGCAGTGCCGCCGCCTACCATCACCCCGTCGTGGCGCGCACGCAGCGCATGGACGAGGCGGCGCGCAGCAGAGCCGGTTATCCACCGGCTCTCCCCCGTCGCTGTGGCAATCCGACCGTCAAAGGAATTGGCAAGCTTCAGCGTAACCAAAGGGCGCCCCTGCTCTGTCCGCAAAAGAAAGCCCGCATGATCCTGCTTGGCTTGCTCTGCCCCTGGGCCAACAACGACGTCTACCCCGGCGGCCTGTAACATTGCGATGCCCTTGCCATTCACGCGCGGATCACTGTCTTCCAACGCGATGACCACGCGGGCGATACCCGCGTCAATCAATGCCTGAGCGCATGGGGGCGTCTTTCCGTGATGGGCGCAAGGCTCTAACGTCACATAAGCGGTAGCGCCGTGAGCGCGCGCTGCCGCTTGGCCCAAAGCCTGGGTTTCCGCATGCGGTCGACCGCCGGGTTGTGTCCAACCTCTTCCGATGATGCGCCCCGATTTCACAAGGACGCAGCCGACCGATGGATTTGGCCACGTGTTTCCCTGCCCGCGACGGCCCAACGACAAAGCGAGGTTCATAAAGCGCGCGTCGTTCACTCCTCGCGCGGTCGCTCTGGCCGCAGTTCTTGGACGAATTTGTCAAAATCATCCGCAGCTTGAAAGTTCTTGTAAACGCTGGCGAAGCGGACATAGGCGACGGTATCGATCCGCGCCAGCGCTTCCATCACAATCTCCCCGATGAGATGAGAGTGAATGTCTGTCTCGCCCATGCTTTCTAGACGCCGGACAAGCCCGCTGATCATCTGATCAATGCGATCTGGCTCGATCGGGCGCTTCTGCATGGAAATTCGGATGGAGCGTTCCAGTTTGTCGCGGTCAAAATCTTCCCGTTTCCCGGACGATTTGATCACCACCAGATCGCGCAATTGCACCCTCTCATAGGTGGTAAAGCGGCCGCCACAGGCGGGGCAGAACCGCCGCCGCCTGATCGATACGTGGTCTTCTGCTGGACGGCTGTCTTTTACCTGGGTATCGATACTTCCGCAAAATGGGCAGCGCATGCGCTCATCCTCTTCTCTCCAAACCTCATTGTGGAACGTTTCGCCCACTTACCTAGCGGTATAGGATAGGACATAAGTTTTGGGTAGACCGCAAAACGAGCGCAACATCTTGTGTGGCTAATCGGTCAGCCACCCGTGCCGATTGACGCGGCAAAATGTGCGGCAATCTCTCGACGATGCGGCGAGTCCCGATGTTCAATGAGGTAGATACCTTGCCAGGTACCCAAGCGCATCCGACCCTGCAACACTGGGATGGAGAGGCTGATAGGAAGCAAGGCCGCTTTGATATGCGCGGGCATGTCATCCGGCCCCTCTGACGTGTGCCGGAGATAGCCCATGCGGGGGTCAGAACTCGGCGGCACAAGACGCGTGAGATACGCCAAAAGATCGCGTTGCACGTCGGGATCTGCGTTTTCCTGAATGAGCAAAGACGCCGATGTGTGACGCACCATCAGGCTCAACAGACCATCGCCCTGCGGCGCGATCCAAGATGCGATCTGCGCTGTGATCTCGTAACACCCGGGGCCGTGGGTCTGCACATCAAACGTCGTTTGCATGCCCGAATGTTGCGCGGAGATCCCGCATGATGCCAGCGTTTATTTCGTCGATCGCGTGAATGCGTCGCGACAGTAGCTGCGCGCGCGCACAGCACTCAGCATCACGCCCGCTGTATCAACCGTTAACGAAAAGCGCTGCCCGTCATCCTGGGGAAGCCCGCGCGGATCGAGCGTGAAGACAACCGCCTTGCGACCCGGCGCAGTCACGCTCGCACCGCGCGGCTTTTTCACATAGATCGCAGTGTTGCCTGGCAAACCGTTGCGGCGCTCAACATATGTCGCGGCCCCGCACCAAAATTCTGCCGCGCCATAGGTAATGTCTTCAACCACCTCAAAATCGCGCCCAGATAAAGGATTGATCACCATGCGATCTTGTTCCGCGGTGGTTTCGGCACACAGCCCAGCGGCAAGGACCGCCAAGGCGCCGGCGATGCCAAAGGCGCGTGTCATCGGTTGATCAACTTTGCGTCGGCACAAAAGCCCAGCGCGTGATTTACCGATAGGTTCGATCCAGGCTGCCGCAAAGAACTGCTGAGCACCAGGACGGAGGAAGACGCCGCGCCAGCCGCATCCAAGGTGAAGACAAAAGGCGGCGTTCTGCGCGCTTCACGCACGTAGAGGCGGGTGTTCCCCGGCACGCGCAGCACCCGCAGCGCGTAATCGGCTGCCGCGCACCAGATGCCGCGCGCACCAAAGCCGCCGTCGCCCAAAACGTTGATGGTGTCAGACGTGCCCGTCACAGGAACACGATTTGAGGCTCTAAACTCTTGCGCCGCCAAAGGTACGGCAAGGCACGAAATTAACGCGATGAGTACAGTTAAACGAACCATAGATCCCTCCTAATGTCGGAATAGAATTTCTTCGAGTTTGATGACGTCTTCGCGGCAGAATTGAACCGCGTGATAGATGGGTAAAGACCGACCAACCTGCCTGACGCTGACAGAATGTGAAGTGCTTGGCGTGACAGACAAATCAGCCGGATCAATGGTAAAAGCGACCCCCTTGCGCCCTGCAACACTGACAGAAGGACCCCGCGCTGTTTTCACATACAAACGTGTTCGCCCAGGTGGGGACAATCGATCAATCACATAGCTTGAAGCGGCGCACCAAATGCCCATCGCACCTTGACCACGCGCTTCAACGACCTCAAATCCGCCGCTTGTCAGTGGAAACACCTTGAGGCTGTTGGGCGCTTCATAAGGCGCGGCGGCAGTGGATAGCGGGAACAAGACGGCCAGCGCGATCCCCATCAGATTTCGTTTGATCAAACCCATGTTTCCCCCTTGCGGGGAAAGGTAGGCGACGCACGCTACACGTCAAAATCACAGGTGTGTGTGAGGGATGTCTTGATAGGTTTGAAAGCGCGCGACGTAAAACCTTCGGCTTTAACCCTGACACAACCCCTTCTCTATCACCAGTTCGTTCAACGGCTTTTGCTGGACCCCGCGCCGTCTGAAAAATCGGGGAACAGACAGCGGTCATATCTGAAGGCCCGATGTAAAGGGGGCGAGAATTAAACCGAATGTTACAAGTACAAGGGCCGCAACACCCTCAGCTTTTGCGTCATTTACTCTAGCGATAAGGATCTCAAACCGAACGCATGAAGCCACCAACTCGGTTGGCGGGAACGTCGCATGATTGCTCTACTGGTCCAAGAAGCTTCTCAACTTGCGGCTGCGGCTGGGGTGTTTCAGCTTGCGCAGCGCCTTTGCTTCGATCTGGCGGATCCGCTCGCGGGTAACGCTGAACTGCTGGCCGACCTCTTCCAACGTGTGATCGGTGTTCATCCCAATGCCAAAGCGCATCCGCAAGACGCGCTCCTCACGCGGGGTCAATGAGGCGAGAACCCGCGTGGTGGTCTCTTTGAGGTTTTCCTGAATGGCACTGTCGAGCGGCAGCACAGCATTCTTGTCTTCGATAAAGTCACCAAGTTGGCTGTCTTCCTCGTCCCCAATCGGGGTCTCCAGTGAAATCGGTTCCTTGGCGATCTTCATCACCTTGCGGACCTTTTCCAACGGCATCTGCAGCTTTTCGGCCAGTTCCTCCGGTGTGGGCTCGCGGCCAATCTCGTGCAGCATCTGACGGCCGGTGCGCACCAGCTTGTTGATGGTTTCAATCATATGCACCGGGATGCGGATCGTGCGCGCCTGATCTGCGATGCTGCGCGTGATGGCCTGACGGATCCACCATGTGGCATATGTGGAAAATTTATAGCCGCGACGGTATTCAAATTTATCGACTGCTTTCATGAGGCCAATGTTGCCCTCTTGGATCAGATCAAGGAACTGCAAACCTCGGTTCGTGTATTTCTTGGCGATGGAGATCACGAGGCGCAGGTTCGCCTCTACCATCTCTTTCTTGGCCTGCCGCGCCTCTTTCTCGCCTTTTTGAACCTGCTGCACGATGCGACGGAATTCAGAGATGTCGAGCCCTACGTACTGCCCAACCTGTGCCATGTCGGCACGCAACTCCTCTACCTTCGTGGTCGACCGATCGATGAACATCTGCCATCCGCGCCCGGGCTTCTCGGCCATCCGTTCCATCCAATTTGGATCCAACTCGTAGCCGCGGTAGGCTTCGATAAATTCTTTGCGATTGATCCGCGCTTGGTCGGCAAGCTTCACCATGGAGCTGTCGATCTGCATGATCCGCCGGTTGATGCCATAAAGCTGGTCTATCAGCGCCTCAATCCGGTTGTTGTGCAGATGCAGCTCGTTCACCAGCAGTACGATTTCAGAGCGTAACTTCTGATATTTCGTCTCTTGCCTCTCGCTGAAGGACCCATCCTCATTCAAGGTCGCCGAAATGCGGCTGTCTTGCATTTCACTCAACTTGGCATAATCATCCGCAATAATGTCGAGCGCTTCCAACACCTGAGGCTTCAGCGCAGCTTCCATCGCGGCGAGTGACATATTGGCCTGATCATCGTCATCGTCGTCATCATCATTGGAGATCGGGTTGCCATCCGCGTCAAGCTCTTGAGCGGTTTGCTCAGTCCTGGCGGCTGGCGCCGCCCCGGTGTGCGGCACGACCGGTGTGGTCGCCTCATCCTCTCCCATCTGGTTCCCAAAAGTCGCCTCAAGATCGATCACATCGCGCAACAAGATCTCTTCGGACAGCAATTCCTCGCGCCATATCGTGATCGCCTGAAAGGTCAGCGGGCTTTCGCACAGCCCTGCGATCATCGTGTTGCGACCCGCCTCAATGCGTTTGGCAATCGCAATCTCGCCTTCACGGCTGAGAAGTTCGACGCTGCCCATCTCGCGCAAGTACATGCGCACCGGGTCATCAGTGCGGTCTAACTTTTCAGTGGTGCCGGTAGAAAGCGCGACCTCTTTGTTATTTTCGGTGGTGGTTAACTCGGTGGAGCCTTTTGCCTCTTCCTCTTCAGCCTCCTCATCCTCGATGATGTTGATGCCCATCTCGCTCAACATCGACATCACATCTTCGATTTGTTCAGAGCTTACCTGATCGGGGGGCAGAACCGTATTGAGCTGGTCGTAGGTGATATACCCTTTTTCACGCGCCTCAGAGATCATCTTTTTGACGGCGGCTTGGCTCATGTCCAAAGAATGACCGCCGTCTGCGTCGTCTTTTTTCGTGTCTTCGTTTGTATCCTTAGCGGCCATGTCTTGTCCCTCCAACGCGGTCGCGCGAATCGCTTGTCACCGATTCTCCGCGCGAATCATGCGTGGTTTAAATTGATTCTTAAACCCATCGGTTCGTTTTTCCCGAAACACCTGCGAAAACGCCACGTCTATCACGGGCGTCCTTTAGGTTTTCTAAAGTGGATCGACTGCAAGAGTTGATCAAATGTGCTGCGCTCCTCTTTGTTGATGCGCGCCCCATTGTCGCCGATGTCGTACTCAGTCTTGTCTTCGTGGCCCAGCCGCTGCGCCTCTGCTGCTGCCCGCGCCGCCTCGGAAAGCCGCCATGTGATGCCTTCGTCAGCCATACCCGCCAAATCCTCGCCCGCCTCTGATATCTCGGCGCTCAAGCCATGCGCTGCGGATAGTTTCGCTAATTCACCTGCCACCGTCATGCGCGCCATTTCAAAATCACGTTTTGCACGAATGCACGGTGTGATCGAGACATGGCGCTGTGACAGGAACTTTTCAAGTTTATCCTGCCCCAGTGCGGTAGAAATGTTTTCACGCAACACGGAATCAGCTGCGCCGCCATGCTGCAATAAAAGCGCACGTAAAGCGGCATGATCCGGATCCTCGCAAGGCATCGTATCCAACGCATTTTCAAATTCCACGATCAGATCGGGATAGGTGATAAAAACCGCGAGAATGACCGCCTCACGCAGATGATCCGCTGCTCGGTCATTGGTCGTTGCGGCCAGAACAGAGCTTTTGGTGCCTTGCAAAGGTGCCGCAGACGCAGACCGTGAACCGCTGCCTTGACGCCGCGAGTGCGCGCTTGGTTTCGCGCGGAATAGCTCCCAGCGCAGATCTTTGATCTCTTGTGCGTAATGCGTGCGCAATGAGGCGTCTTTGATTTTTTGGATCTGCCCGCGCAGGTCTTTGTCCAGTGCAGCCTTGCGTTCGGGGCTGTCAAATACCTTCCCCTCCGTCTCGCGACGCCAGAGCAGTTGAACGATCGGCAGCGCGCTATCCAAGCGTTCTTGCAGCGCTGGTGCGCCCTGCAACTTAATCAGATCGTCAGGGTCTTGGCCTTCCGGCATCGCCGCAAAACGCAGACTCTGACCCGCTTCAATCAAAGGCAGCGCGAGGTCGACCAACCGCAGCGCCGCGCGCTGGCCGGCTGTATCGCCATCCATCGTGATGATCGGCTCACTACTGATCCGCCACAAAAGGCGCAGCTGATCCTCCGTCACGGCGGTGCCCAGCGGCGCGACCGCGGCTTCAAAACCGGCGTTGTGCAAGGCGATCACATCCATGTATCCCTCCGCCACGATGAGCGGCTGGCCCTTGCCCGCGGCGGCACGAGCGCCCTGCACATTGAACAGCGTCCGGCCTTTATCAAATAACGGGGTCTCAGGCGAATTGAGATATTTAGCCGCATCATTCGGGTCCATCGCCCGCCCGCCAAAGGCAATTGCGCGACCACGCGCATCCCGAATGGGGAACATGATGCGCCCGCGAAACGTATCGTAAGGCTTGCCACCTTTAGCAGAGGGTTTTGCCAATCCCGCTTCCAAGATCAACTCATCTGCGATGTCTTTGCCTTTGAGCGCGTCCCACAACCCTTGCCAGCGGTCTGGCGCGAAGCCAATTTCCCAATGCGCAAGGGCTGCATCATCCAAACCACGCCCTTTCAGATACTCTCGCGCCTGTGCGCCTGCCGCTGTCTGCAACTGCAGGCGAAACCACCGAACGGCAAGCTCGACCACTTCGACCAACCGCGCGTGCCGGTCTTGCTTTTCGGCGGCTTTCGGATCCCGCGCGGGTATGGTCAAACCAACCTCGCGGGCCAAAATCTCTACCGCCTCGCTGAAACCGACATTTTCCGTCTCGCGAACAAAAGAAATAGCATCGCCTTTCGCGTGACAGCCAAAGCAGTAGTAATACCCTTTCTTATCATCGACATGAAAGCTGGCGGTCTTTTCATGGTGAAAGGGGCAAGGTGCCCACATATCGCCCTTGCCTTGGTTCGACTTTCGCGCGTCCCATGTCACTTTTCGCCCAACAACTTGCGCGATGCTCAATCGGTTACGCAGTTCGTCCAAAAAGGCGGGCGGGAAGCTCATACAATATTATATCGGCGTTCGGGAAAGGAAGTCCATGAAGGCTTTGGCAAGCGCAATGACGCATGTCAGAGCTGATCGCGGTCGCAAAACAGCCTTAGAAATTCGATTCAATTCTAGTTTTGTAGGCAAAGCTCCAACCAGGCATCGGCGAGATCTTTGTTCCGAATGTCACGCATTCTGGTTTCATATACCCATGGCGTAATTAGCGGGATCACAGCATTGTATTTTTCAGGCCAACTGGCGTTCTTTGCCACATGCGCTGCGACGCTGCGTTCCCTCACCCGGTCAAGTCGGGCTTCCTGCACAGCCGCCACAACACGCGCCTGATAGCGACAATCGGTCTCTTTCGCTGATTGAGCGGCGCTTGGTGTCACGCCACCGAAAATGAACCCTGCCGCGACGGCCAGGAAAAGCATCCTAAACATCTTTTTGCCCCGCTTCTTGTCATTGCGTTAGAATCGCAGGCGAGGCTATCGCCGCATCGCCACTGCCGCCATAGCCTGTTTGAGATCGTGTAGTAACGTCTGCGCCATCGACCGGAAGACCAGTATCAGAAAGCGCGTGGATCCGACCCGCGTGATGGATGCGTTCATGTGCATAATTTGCGTCCGCATCGTATGCCCGCGCTTAAAGTGTGCTGCGCGTATCTCAACTGGAGTGAGGCGCGCAAGAACCGCCTCTGCATCCTCACCTTCCAATGTGACAGCGGCCCAGGCGTCCGTTTGATCAACAATCGCTGCATATTCGCTCAGCGATGCAGTGAGCGGGGTGCCGATCAACAAGGCCGCGCGCCGCCCAAACCAGACGCAACGCGCGTCCTCTTTGCCCAAAGAACGGTTTGGATTTGGCCAGCCGATGCCATGGGTCTGCTCAAGACGCTGGGACAGGTCACCCGTATCGCCAAAAGACGTGATCAGCGTCAATGGCCCCAGTTCGGTCTCGGTGGCGCGCGCCTCCCCAATCGCCAGCGGCAGCATCCCGTCGCAGGGGGTTTTTGCCTTCAACTCACCCACGCGCGCGCTCCCCCGTTGGATCGAAAAACACCGGTGCGCAGATCTCAACCTCTAGTGCTGCACCGCGAAGATGATCCGCCATGCGCACAACCTCCCCCCATCGGCTGGATCCCCGCCGAACAAACCCCAGCCCGATATCCGTGCCCAGGGTTGGCGAATAACAGGCAGAAGTGACATGCCCTTGGTTGTTCTCTCTGACCGGGGATGCGCCTTGATCATAGAGATGGGCACCAGCCGTGAGCTTCTGGCTGACCTCGACCGGTTTGAGGCCGACAAGCTTAGGACGCGCCTCATCCGTCAAACCAAGGCGCGCCGCCATCGTCTTTCCAATGCAGTCTTTCTTGTCCGAGATCATCCGCGCCATGCCAAGGTCGAAAGCGGTCACGCGCCCGTCAATCTCGGCATGGGTGATAAAGCCCTTTTCGATCCGCAGCACATTCAACGCTTCCATGCCATAAGCGCCGCCTCCCTGCGCTTCGGCTGCCCTTAATAACCTGTCAAAAAGCGCCTCGCCATACCGGCTGGGTACCGCCAGTTCGTAGGCATGCTCACCCGAGAATGAGATGCGGAAAAGCCTGCCTGCAACCTCACCGATGTGAACCGAACCGCATGCCATAAAGGGCCAGCTTTCGCCGTCGATTGGCGCGTTCAACAGGTCATTCAAAACAGTCTGAGCTTTGGGGCCCGCAACGGAAAACTGCGCCCATTGTTCAGTGACCGAACTACAGGCGACCCGCCATTCAGGATGCAAGCACTGCGAAACAAACTCCAGATGTCGCATCACCTGGCCAGCGGCAGCCGTCGTGGTTGTCATCAGATAATGCTGCGGACCCAAGCGCGCGCAGGTTCCGTCATCCATCACATGTCCGTCCTCACGCAGCATCAGCCCGTAGCGCACGCGATGCTCTTTGAGCGTCGAGAAAAGGTTGGTGTACACAAAGTCAAGCAGCTTGGCGGCATCGGGCCCCTGTATGTCTATCTTTCCCAGGGTAGAGACATCGCAGATGCCAACCGCATTGCGGACCCAGCCAACCTCCCGGTCGCAGGAGGCTCGCCATGTTTTCTCACCCGCTTGCGGAAAATAGCTGGGGCGATACCAAAGGCCCGCCTCAATCATCGGGGCGCCCATGCTCAGCGACTGAATATGCGACGTGGTAAAGCGTTGCGGGGCAAAACCCTTGCCCTGCCCAACCGACCCCATCGCTGCGATCGCGACGGGCACATAGGGCGGCCGAAACGTGGTGGTGCCCGTCTCTGAGATGCCGCGCCCGGTTGCATCCGCCAACAGCGCAAGCGCCGCCACGTTGGAATTTTTACCTTGATCGGGCGCCATGCCCTGCGTGGTATAGCGCTTCATATGCTCAACGGATCGAAAATTCTCGGTCGCGGCCTGTTCCACGTCCTTGACCGTAACGTCATTTTGAAAATCAAGCCAAGCACGCCCTTTGCCGCCCACTGCCCAAAAGGGCACGATGGTATAGGGCGCATCTTCGGCCTGTGGCACTGCTGTCTCAGCGGCTTTTCTGCCCAAAGCAGACAGGGCCGATTGCCCCGCAGCCCTTCCCTCAGACAGACAAGCCTGCGTGGAGAAAGCCCCGTTGCAGGCCCCGGCAGCCTCCATTCCCGGGATGCTCCCAGGTGTTGGCACAAAGGCCTGTATATCACCGCGCCAAGTCGGTCTTCCGTTCATGTGACACGTCAGATGGACCGTTGGGTTCCAGCCGCCCGAAACCGCTAGGCAATCGGTCTGTATCGCCTCCTCCCCCATCGCGCTGCGGATCGTGACACTTTCGAGCGCGTGGCGTCCGGTGCTGTTACACACCTGTGCTCCGGTATAGACCGGATAATCGCCATGTTTGATCTCTACATCGGGCCGACTGTCGACAAGGGCGGCGACATGGACGCCGGATGCCAAAAGGTCGTCTGCGGTTTTATAGGCATCGTCATTGTTGGTGAACAGGGTCACGCGGCGCCCTGCTATCACCCCCCAGCGGTTAAGATAGGCCCGCACGGCACCCGCAGTCATGATGCCGGGCCGGTCATTGTTTTGAAAGGCGATGTGCCGCTCTAACGCGCCCGCCGCCAGTATGCTGCGTTTGGCCACGATCCGCCAAAACGTTTCCAAAGCCGCCCCGCCTGTGCGCATGCCTGTATGGTGATTAACACGCTCCAACGCGCCAAAGGTGCCACCATCATAGGCGCCTGTCACCGTCGTCCGAGTCATCAGGCGCACGTTGTCCATATCTTGCAGGATCGCGATCTTTTCAGCCGCCCAATCTGCCGCAGGCTTTCCGTCAATCTCATGAGCGTCCGCGTTCAACCGACCGCCCATGCGTGCATCCTCATCTGCAAGGATCACATCCGCGCCGCCCAAAGCCGCGGTCAGCGCCGCCATCAATCCCGCCGGCCCGGCCCCGATCACCAGAACATCGCAGAATGCATAGGCTTTTTCATAGCGATCTTCGTTATCCGTGCCATCAAGCGCACCAAGCCCAGCCGCGCGGCGAATGATGGGCTCATACACGGCCTCCCAAAATCGGCGGGGCCACATGAAGGTTTTGTAGTAAAAACCCGCACCAATGAAGGGCGACGCCAGATCGTTCATCGACATCAGATCGTAGCGCAGCGTCGGCCAGGCGTTTTGACTGCGCACGTCAAGCCCTTCGTATATTTCCTGCACGGTGGCGCGCACGTTGGGGTCTTGCGCCGCGCCACGCCCCACCGTCACCAAAGCGTTTGGTTCTTCACTCCCAGCGCTCATGATGCCGCGCGGGCGGTGGTATTTGAAGGAGCGCGCGACCAGCCGTATCTCATTCGCCAACAGCGCGGATGCGACGGTATCCCCCTTGAACCCCTGAACAGGCGCACCGTCAAAAAAGAAGCGGACCGGCGCGTTTCGGTCGATGTGGCCCTTGCCGTCGATCCTCATGCCGTTGCTCTCATAAACGTCTCAGCAAGCTCGGTTGCCAAAATCTGATGGCTCACGGTATCCCGCGTGACCACCAACCATGCGCCGCAACCCGCCTCGTGCTGCCAAAGCTCTTGCGTCACGCCAGCCGGATTATCTCTGAGATGCATGTAGTCCTCCCATGCCGCCTCTCCTGCATCTGGGGCGGGCCGCAGCAAAGCAGTCGCAGCGCCCAGATAGTAGAACTCGCGGATATCGCGCTCTCCACAGATTGGGCAGTTAATCCGCATGGGCTTGGTCCGAGAACATGCGGCGGTTTGCCGGTGTATGCCAAAAACACTTGTTCACCGCAGTCTGCCTTTTTCAGTGTAGATTGTGTTGAGCACCGGTGCCCTCCTCATCCATCAAGCCATACCCGGTGCGAAAACGGTCCAATCGGTACTTCGCCGCTGGCATGTGAGGTTCACCCGTCGCCATCAGATGCGCGAAACTGTAGCCAGAGCCCGGCACCGCCTTAAAGCCACCGTAACACCATCCGCAGTTCAAAAAGAGCCCGCCAATGTCTGTCTTATCGATGATGGGCGAGCCGTCTGGGGACATATCCATGATCCCGCCCCAAGACCGCAGCACGCGGGCTTTGCCGATCATCGGCATGAGCGTCATTCCCGCTTCCATCACATGTTCTTTCATCGGAAGGTTCCCACGGCTGGCATAGGACGCATAGAAATCCAGGTCTCCGCCGAACACCAAACCGCCTTTGTCAGACTGACTGATGTAGAAATGGCCCATGCCGAAGGTGATGACGTGATCAATCACCGGCTTCAGACCCTCGGTCACAAAGGCTTGCAACACATGGCTTTCGATGGGAAGCCGCATGCCCGCCAAAGCCGCCACCTGGCTGGACCGTCCAGCGACGACGATCCCCACTTTCTTGGCTTTGATGGCGCCACGCGTGGTCTGTACCCCGCGCACCTGTCCATTTTCGATGTCGATGCCGGTCACTTCACATTGCTGGATCAAGTCCACGCCGCGCTGATCCGCGCCGCGCGCATAGCCCCAAGCCACAGCATCATGTCGGGCAGAGCCGCCACGACCGTGAAACAACCCGCCATAGATTGGGAAACGTTGATTTTCAAAATCAAGGTAGGGCACCAACCGGCGCACACCGTCGGCATCCAAGAGCTCTGCATCGTCACCTTGGCTCAGCATCATATTGCCGCGCCTGGCAAAAGCGTCGCGTTGTCCGTCTGAGTGGAACAGGTTCAGCACGCCGCGCTGAGAATGCATGACATTGTAGTTCAAGTCCTGCTCTAACCCTTCCCAAAGCTTAAGCGCGTGAGAGTAAAACTGCGAATTGCCTTCTAGGCCGTAATTGGCGCGCACAATCGTCGTGTTGCGTCCGATGTTGCCGCTGCCCAGATACCCCTTTTCAAGCACCGCGATGTTGGTCATCGCGTGATTTTTCGCCAGATAGTAGGCGGTGGCAAGGCCGTGACCCCCTCCCCCAATGATCACGGCGTCATAGGATGACTTTGGTTCTGGGTCGCGCCAATGCGCGGTCCAGGCACGGTTTCCCGTCAGACCTTCTTTGAGTATCCGCAGGCCCGAAAACCGCATGCCGCACCCCACCTTGTTCCCTACCCCATGCGTATCAACACCCATCGGCGACGAACAGCCCTGTTGCGGCATGAGGGTCATGGATGCGACGCCCGCCGAAGGCAGATCAAAAAGTGCGCCTAAAAACTGGTCATTCCGCCGGCCAAGGGTCGCCGCGATACGGTGCCTCAAAGACCTTTCGCGCGGTAGCTTCCAGCCACTTTGTCAATCGACACCAAATAGGCTGCGGTTCGCAAATCATCGACATCGTCACGGGCATGCCAAACAGCCGCCATCGCCTCATAGGCTGAGGACATCGTGTCATCCAAGCCAGAACGTACAAGTTCTAACTCCCCCGCACCGCGTAGATAACGCTCTTTAAAGTTGGGGCTCAACTGCCAACCGATACCGGTATCCGCGCTCAAGCGTTCCAGCTCGTCCACCAACAACTGATGGCGCATCTCTTCTTGCCGACGCTGCATGCGACCAAAGCGAATGTGGCTCAAGTTCTTCACCCACTCGAAATAGGATACCGTCACGCCGCCCGCGTTCGCGTACATGTCGGGAATGATGACCGTGCCTTTCTTGCGCAGTATCTCATCCGCGCCAGCGGTCACAGGCCCATTGGCTGCTTCGATGATCAGGGGCGCTTGAATGCGCGAGGCGTTCTCAAGGTTAATCACCCCTTCCAACGCAGCGGGGACCAAGATGTCGCAGTCCGCCTCCAGCAGGCTGGCGCCGTCCTCAATCACCTTTGGGTCGGGATAATCGGAAATGCCGCCGTGTTTGATAATCCATTGGCGGATCGCCTCTACGTCCAGGCCCTTGTCGTCGTAGAGTGCACCGTCACGCTCGATAATTCCGATCACGCGACATCCATCTTCCTCACTCAGAAACTTCGCCGCGTGATAGCCCACGTTGCCAAGCCCCTGAACGATCACGCGCTTGCCCTCCATCGTGCCGGATAAACCTGCCTTTTGCAGGGCTTCAGGATCACGGAAAAACGCCCGCAGCGCGAATTGTACGCCGCGACCCGTTGCCTCGGTGCGCCCTTGAATGCCTCCCGCGTTGGTCGGCTTGCCGGTGACACAGGCGATACCATTGATGTCAGTCGTATTCATGCGTTTGTATTGATCGGCGATCCAGGCCATCTCGCGCTCGCCGGTGCCCATGTCTGGCGCAGGGACATTTTGCGCCGGGTTGATCATGTCACGCTTGATCAGCTCATAGGCAAATCGGCGCGTGATCGCTTCCATCTCATGCGCATCATAGGCTCTCGGATCAATGCATAAGCCGCCTTTTGAGCCGCCAAAGGGCACTTCAACCACGGCGCATTTATAGGTCATCAAGGCGGCAAGCGCCTCAACCTCGTTCTGATTGACATCAAGGCTAAACCGGATCCCCCCTTTGACCGGTTCCATGTGTTCAGAGTGTACCGAGCGATAGCCGGTAAAGGTATGAATGTCTCCTCTCAATCTGACGCCGAAACGCACCGTGTAGGTCGCGTTGCACACCCGGATCTTTTCTTCCAGCCCGGGTGGCAAATCCATCAAGGCAACAGCCCGGTTAAACATCATGTCTACGCTGTCGCGAAAGCTGGGTTCAGTCGAAGGGCTCATACCGGCTCCTATCCCTTGGGTGTCTCCAGGGCTTCTGGCGAGTCAGCCCTGTAAAACACCCTAACCGCGAGATGCTAAAGCAGCGACTAAATTCGCAAAAACATCGAAAATCTGCCCCCCTTTACCTACGTCAGCGTATGGAAATTGCGGGGTTGCTTTGGTCAAACGCCAAATTTGGTCCGCACGCGCAGCGCTGGTTTTGCTGGTCATGCGCCGACGCAAACCGTGCATTTGAATGTGCTTTCACACCGCTCGCGCATGAAAGCGTTCGGCCTTAACCCGGATACAACATCTCCCTATCATCGTCTTGCCCGACAGCTTCTGTTGGGCCGCGCCGTTCCGCGCCCACGGGGCGGTGCCAAGTCGGTTTGGTCAAGGTGGACCAAATTTAAGGCCGGATGCTTTAAACACGCCGGGCGTGATATCGAGCCGAGATGCGGAATGCGGCAATGATGCCGCAGTTAACCATCCGATCCGCGTTCCAACAGCATTGCCGCGATGATCTCAGCCATCACCTTGCTTTGGTATCCTGGGGTCATGCCGCCGACACCGATGCGGCGCCCGGTACGCCACCACAGTCCAGGCCGCCAAATGCCAGGCTGCGCCGCTTTCGTCTTCAGCAAAAAACCATTCGAAGGTTTAAAGGCGAAAAAACCGCGATCGATCGCTTCGATCTCTTCTACGGGTGCGATCACCGTGCCATCAGCGTCACGCAGGCCCAGGGGGGTCAGTTCAACCGCGCTCGCTGTGGCACGCCGCATCAAATCCGCACCCCAAAGCGCGCCAATCCCCATCAGCAGCAAGAAGACCCGCCAGCCCAAGGCAGGGGGATGAAATAAGGAAATGTAGATGAGGAGCACACCCAGCAGGCCCAAAGCCCCAAGCCCCAGGATGCGCCGCCCCGCAGACGCCCGGACTGTCGCGAGCACCTCGTTTTCGTTCTCAAACCGCATGAGCCCCCCTAGGTGATCTGGGTAGCCTGCTGCTGAAGTGAGGACAAGCGCTAGCGAAGCGGCGCGGGCATGCGGTCGGAATTTCTGTTCATCATTTCTTCCAATCGATCCGCCAAATCCGCGCGTTCTGCATCGGACATCTCAGACACCACGGTCAGCCAACGGTCCTGCAGTACGGATTGCACCAGCAATGCCGTCTCGCGCTGCCGTTCGAAAAGCACACTTACCGTGGTTGGATCGAATTGATCAGCGCGCAGCGCATCCAGCATCTCACCGAAATGGGCCCGCCGCTCCCGACGAGAGGGTAAGCCAGGCACATCGGCGCGTACCGCCTGCCGCGCCTCTGCGGGCAGCGCGCGCATGTATGGCGCACCGTAGCCGTGCAGCAGGGGCCCACCACGCGCTGGTCGCATGTCAGGTCCAACCCCAGCCGAGCGCAGCAAAGCACCACCCACGGCGCCCAGGATCAATAGGTTAAGCGCCAGCGAGATCCCTAGCGCCCATTTCACTGCCCGACCCCTGCGGCCTGTCGCTTGCGTCACCATCCGCTACCCTTCCTCCATGTCCCAGCCAAAGCTGGTGAGCATGTCAATGCTTACCTCTGCTTCTTCGCGCAACGCGCTTTCAAAAAGCTGCCCCGCCAGGTCTGGCACGCCTGCGGGTGGCGCAAGCCCAATCCAAAACCCCACGCAGGTCGCCGTAGCCAAGCCACTCACCCCCGGGAGACCGCCCACAGCCGCAAGCCAACCGCGCCAAACAGGTTGTGCACCGCCAGACTGCAAGGTTGCCGCATCCTCAAGAATGCGCCTCATCAAGGCGGCCGGCACTTCCGGCGGATCGCGGCGGGCCTTTTCAAACAACGCTTCGAGCTCCAACGCTTCTTTATCCTGTGTCATCGTGGTACCCCAGTGCCTCTTGTCGCGCTCGCAGCGCTTGCTTTAATGCGCGCTTGCCACGGGCGGTTAAACTCTCTACCGCCTCAACGCCCACGTCCAGGATCTGTGCAATCTCAGGATTGCTTAGCCCTTCGATGTGGCGCAAGACCACCGCCTGGCGCTGCCGATCCGGCAGTTGGAGAAGCGCAGCTTGCAGCGCCTCCACTCTTTGCCCCTGCTGCAGCAGCGCATCGGCAGAGGCAGCGTCATCAGCAGGCTCATGGACGTCATCAAGTGCCAGTTCACGACGCTTGCGCAGCCTGTCGGTGCACAGATTGCTCACCACGCGGTAAAGCCAGGTCGTTACCTTTGCCTCACTGCTGCGCCACTTCGGCGCGATCCGCCACAAACGCATTAGTGCGTCTTGCACGACATCCTCCGCCTCCGCTGTATCGTTCAACACGCGCATGGCGTGGGCATAGATGCGCGGCGTCATCTGATGCGCCAAGATACGAGCGGCTGCCGCCTCACCCGCTGCATAGCGGGCGAGCAGCGCTGCCTCGGCATCTTCTGAACCCTTCACTGCAGTCATCCCGCTTTTGGCTAAAGCGGGTGCTGCGGCAAGGCAACTCCGCCTGATCATTGGTTTCAATCGGCAAAGGCAGCCCGACCTGCTTTGCCTGCGATGCGGCGCTGTGCAAACTCCTCGGCGTTCAAGGTGCCGTTTCCGTCTGTATCCAGCCGCGCCAGTGTGTCGGTCGGAGTGCGTGAAGCCATCATTTCGGTCAAGCTTATTTGGCCATCTTCATCGGTATCGACGCGCTCAAACATGCGTTGGGCGCGCTGCCCGCGCCGTGTTTCGCCAGCCGCCGCCAGCTCTTCAGCGTCCAGGACCCCGTCTTGGTTGGCATCGAACCGCCGAAGCAAGCGCTGGGCGTGATTGCCGCCGCGCGATTTAACAATCTCATGCCGGCTCAAGAATCCGTCGCGATCATCGTCCAGCCGTTCAAAGCGGGCTTGCGCATGCGCTTGCAGCTCTGCGGTGTTCAACTCACCGTCTCCGTTCGTATCGATCCGCTCAAAAACCGCTTGCTGACGATCCTGATTGGCCCACCCCGCGCTCGCGGCCACCATCATCGCTACGGCCAGCGTGGTTATTTTTGCTGTCTCACTAAAAGTCATGTCATCTCCTTCGCACAGCTTTTGTTTGCCTTCGTACTCCTCAAACGGCTCACGCAGCGCGTTCCGTCGACGCTGTGGCAATAATTGGCGATTTTTGTCGGATATCCCCACTTAAAGACGAAAGAGCGCTTTCAATTTTCCGCCTGAAAGCGCAAGGGTATTGCGCAGTAGGAGTGCCAAGCATGGCGAAAGCGCAGTCAACTTTCGAAGGGGCACAAACACCCTTTACCAGCAGAGCGCTATGGCCCGCGCTCAAGCGTGGATGGCGCAGAAAATGCCCGCAATGCGGAAAAGGCCCGTTGCTTCATGGTTACCTATCGGTGAACCGTCACTGCCCCGTGTGCGGTGAAGCATTCTATCATCACCGCGCCGATGATGGCCCTGCATACCTCACCATCCTGGTTGTTGGTCATCTTATGGCCCCGCTTTTGCACGTTGTGTTCGTGCTTTGGCGGCCGGAACCTCTCACCCTGTTCACTGTTTTTTCGGTTGGCTGCGTTGCACTGTCGCTCTATCTACTGCCAAGATTGAAAGGGGCGATGATTGGGTTTCAATGGGCTAAAGAGATGGGTGGCTTTGCGCGATCGCCTTGATATGCTGCACCTCATAAAGCAGCGGGCAAAGCATGAGCGTTGATAAAACCAAAATCCGCGATGCGGCGACGATCATCGTGCTTCGCGACCGTTTTGAAACCCCGAAAATTCTCATGGGCCAGCGCGGCGCGAAAGCCGCCTTCATGCCGAATAAGTTCGTTTTTCCCGGCGGCGCTGTAGATGAGGCCGACAAAGATGTCGAGCTGGCTGAACCGCTCCCAGAACCCTGTCAAAGCCGTTTAACGCAAGACACGGACCCCGAGCTCGCCCATGCAATATGCGTCGCTGCGGTGCGCGAGCTTTGGGAAGAGACCGGGCTGATCCTGGGCAAGTCAGGGGTTTGGGCAACGCAACCTCAATCAGACTGGCATGATTTTGCAATGACCGGTCATTTACCGACCGCCGCACCGCTGCAATTCGTTTTCCGCGCGATTACACCACCTGGAAGACCCCGCCGCTTTGACGCGCGTTTCTTCCTCTTAGACGCCACCGATATCGCCAGCGACCTCGATGATTTCTCTTCCGCCTCTGACGAACTTTCCCATTTGCAGTGGGTCAGCCTTTCAGACGCTCGCGGATATGATATGCCATTTATCACCGAGGTCGTGTTGGCCGAGGTGGAAGCCCGAAGCTCTAACAAAGCGCCGCCGCAATCTGTACCGTTCTTTCACAACGGAGCAGAGGAAAGCCTGTTTCTGCGCTTGCGCGGTCATCCTCCGCGAGACGCCTAAGCGCGATCAAAGGCAGTCTACGGACGAGGATGCCTAAAGCATCCCACCTTAAACCTGATACACCCCGTTTCCCTATCGCCTTCCCGCCCCACAGGAAATATTGGGCCGCGCCGTCCCGCCCCCAACGGTGCGGCGCGATTGCATCACCCCTCGGACGGGCGCTACGTCAGTTCGGGCAAAGTGTTTCAGATTACAGGCCAGATGCTTTAAATCGTCAATACCAAGATGAGGATGGAGGCCATCAGCACCGCCATACCCAGAACCTCTCGACCGGTGATCTTCTCACGAAAAAACAGCGTGGCGGCGGCAATGCTCAGCACCAATTCGATTTGGCCCAGCGCCTTGACGTAGGCAGCGTTTTGCAAGGTGAAGGCAATGAACCAGCAAAGCGATCCGGCCATTGACGTGATGCCAATCCAGATCGCTACGCGACGTGCGCGCCACACTGCGGTGATTTCTCCCCGCTCGAACAGCGCGAGCCAGACGATCATGATGAGTGTTTGCAATGAAACGACCGCCGCCAATGTCACTGCAGCCCGGAGGATAGCGTCTTCTGCTGGCACCGCCAGGGACGCACCTCGGTAGCTCACCGCCGAAAAAGCAAACAATATGCCAGAGGCAAGGCCGAGACCCGCCGCTTTGTTTCCCAGATCGCGCAAACGCCATTGCCGGGCATCAGGCGCGCGTGACAGCAGCAAAAGGCCGATGATACCGACTGAAATGGCGCCAAAACCGCCCGCCGAAACGCTTTCTCCCAGCAGGATCCAACCCACCAAGACTGTCTGGATCATTTCCGTTTTCTTGAACGTGATGCCGACGGCAAAGTTACGTTCTTTGAACAACAAGATCACACAGACCGTCGCCAAAATCTGGGTGACAGCGCCTAAGAAGCCAAAGCGCCAAAATCCCTGTTGCACGGTCGGTAGCGATTGCCCCGTCAGATTCAGATGGGCGATCAGCCCCGCAGCTACGAAAGGCAGCGCATAGACAAAGCGGGCAAATGTGGCACCTGACGCCGAGAGTGTGCCAGTAGACACCTGCTTTTGCAGCATGAAGCGCACTGTCTGAAAGGCGGCCGCCGCGCAGGTGGCCAACACCCAAGGCTCAAGAACGAACATCCCCATGAGGGGTGTTAAGCCTACTCTGCGTCACGACGCCAGAGGGGATGCGCAACCGGGTCTTTACGGTGAAGCAGAAACTGCTGAAATATCTGCCTGTAAGACCGATAGACGTAGCCTTGGTTGGCACGCAAAAACCGATCTTTATGCGCTGCATAAAAACTGGGGAGCTTGTACCAAGGCAGATGCGGATGCATGTGGTGCACAAGATGCAGATTGTTATTCAAAAACAGCCACGCCAGCAGACCGCGATCCTCAATAATCACGCTGCGACCGGACGCGCGTTCATGTGCTTGATGTTCCAGAAAGGTGCGAATGCGCAAAACAGACAGCGCTGCGTAGCAGGCCAGCAAGTAAAGCCACACGGGCATTGCGGAAACCGAGACCAGCCAAAATGTGGCGAGGACACCCGGCACATGCGCCAGCCAATGTGCGGCTACTCGACCATCGCCCGAAAGGATGCTGCGCACATCGCCTTGAACAAAGCTGATCGTGCCAAGCAAAGGTCCAATACTCATTCGTCCAAGGAGCGTGTTATTCGCGTGCAAGACCAGCTGGAACCATCTGGGCAAACGCTCCCACCTGCCGGGATCCAAATAGTTGCTTTCCGGGTCATCGTAAGGGTCCGTTAAACGCGCATCTTGATGGTGGGCCAAGTGCTGCGCCCGAAAGCGCAGATATGGCACGAACAGCCCCGGCTGAAACAGACCGATCAATGTCCCCAACCAAGGCGCTCCTCGCGGGCGGCCATGCAGAATCTCATGCGTTAAAGACGAGTGAAGCGTCAAAGAAAGCACAATAAGACAAAAACTTGCCGCCCACCAATCAAAGGGCAGCATCAGCGCGCCAACCCAACAGACGCTGCAGGCTATGAAAAGAAGGATGCTGGGCCATTCTATATGGGCCGCCCAACTGTGCAACTGAGAGACCGAATACCGCGCAAGCGGTGCCGGTGTGCGTGAGGGATCCGATGGCGTTTGGTAGGTCATGCGGTGCACGAAAGCAGCAAGCCGGCCTGGGCGCCAGTTAGATAATTGCGGACAAAACCGACAATATGTGATTATTATCTACACGTGGATGACATCACCAACAAACATGCCCGGGCAAGCCGTTTTCGCCAGCGGCTTTCCCAGGCCATCAAGATCGCAGGTATAAGCCGAAGTGCCTTGGCGCGCAGCATCGGTGCGGATCGTTCGACCCTGTCGCAAGCACTGATTGACGAAGGCGCGCGACTGCCCAGCGGACATGTGATCGGCGCCTGTGCCAGCGTGCTGGGTGTATCAACCGACTGGCTGCTTGGCCTTTCAGACCGACCAGAGGCAGCAGCGGATCTTGTTGCCAACAGTTTAGAAATGTCTCAAGCTCCCCGCGCGCTGGTCGATGAACAGATCTTTGCGTGGCACAGAGAAGCGGCGGGGTACAAAATTCGTCATGTTCCCGCGACCTTGCCGGACATGCTGAAAACCCAAGCAATGCTTGAGTGGGAATATCGCCCGCATCTGGGTCGCACGACGGAACAGGCAATCAACGCGTCACACGACCGACTGGACTGGATGCGCCAGGCAGGTTCCGAATATGAAATCGCCCTACCCCTTTTTGAAATCGACAGCTTTATCCGAGGGACGGGATACTACGCAGGGCTTCCCGCGGTGGTCCGACGCGACCAAACCGATCATCTCATCACCCTGTCGCGTCAGCTTTATCCGCGCCTGCGCCTGTATCAGTTCGATGCCCGCCGCTTATTTTCGGCCCCTGTCACCATTTTTGGACCGTTACTCGCCGTGTTCTATGCAGGTGGTCATTACATGGCATTTCGTGATCGGCACCGCATCGAAATCTTCACCCACGACTTTGATACGCTCATCCGTGAAGCAACCCAAACCGCGCGCAGCTTTCCTGAATATCTGGAAGAGCGCAGACCGCTGATCCGCTAGAGCACTTGCTCTATGGCGTTCTATCCGTCTTCGTGGAGTGCAGAAGTACTCAACCGCGATACGATGGTTGCTGCGGTAACGCCTCCGATCCTGGTCTCCCCTTCTGTGACGCAAAGCGCATCCGCTGTGTCACGCAATCGGTGCATCAGGTCTTTGACGGGTGTCTCCGCACTGACGGCTTCACCGCTTTCAGGCACAATCGGCCCCATTACGTCGCGCGCCGTCAAAACGCCCAAAGGGTTCATATTGGCAACAAAATCCGCCACATAAGCCGACGCAGGGTTTGAAAAAATCTCTCGCGGCGTGCCTAGCTGCACAATCCGCCCGCCTTCCATAATCGCGATGCGGCCGCCCAGCTTGAATGCTTCGTCCAGATCGTGGCTGACAAACACAATCGTGCGCTTTAAACTGCGCTGAAGCCCCAGCATTTCGTCTTGCAATCGCGTGCGGATCAGGGGGTCAAGCGCTGAAAACGGCTCATCCATCAGTAGAATGGGTGCTTCGGTGACGAATGCACGGGCGAGCCCGACGCGTTGCTGCATCCCGCCGGAGAGCTCCCCCACCTTGCGATTGGCCCAGTCCGACAGTCCGACCAATGCCAGTTGAGCGTCGGCACGGGCAAGCCTTTCGGCCTTGGCGACATTTGACAGTTCAAGCGCCAGCGCGACGTTGTCGCGCACGCTGCGCCAGGGCAGCAGACCGAACTGTTGAAACACCATCGAAACACAGGCGCGCCGCACGCGCCGCAGATCTTGGTCTGAGCAATGCTGAACATTCGCCGACCAATCCCCATCACGGACGGTCACGTGGCCTCTGACCACGGGGTTTAGCCCGTTGACAGCGCGCAGGAGGGTCGACTTTCCCGACCCTGAGAGCCCCATCAATACCAAAATTTCGCCCTCAGCCACTTCCAGCGTACAATCATGCACACCCAAAACCTGGCCCGTCGCTGCCTCAACCTCAGATCGAGATTGACCGGTATCCATCAAAGGCAATGCCTTGTCTGGCTGATCTCCAAAAACGATGGAGACGTTTTCGAAAGACACGGCCGCCGTCATTTCTGGCCCACCCGCAGCATCCGATCGAGCATGATTGCCACCACAACGATGATGAGACCACTTTCAAACCCCAAGCCAGTGTTGACTTGGTTCAAGGCGCGCACCACGGGGACCCCTAAACCATCCGCACCAACCAAAGCGGCAATAACCACCATTGAAAGCGACAGCATAATCGTCTGGTTCAACCCCGTCATGATCTGAGGTAGCGCATAGGGCAACTCAATTTTCCAAAGCGTCTGACGCGGTGTTGCCCCGAAGGCCTGCGCCGCCTCCAACAGCGCTTTGGGGGTGGAGGCGATACCCAGTTGGGTCAAGCGGATCGGGGCAGGCAATACGAAAATGACTGTCGCAATCAGGCCAGGGACCATCCCGATCCCGAAAAAAACAATGGCTGGGATAAGATACACGAAGGTCGGCAACGTCTGCATCAGATCCAATATCGGCCGCAGCACACGGTACAAACCGGGACGATGCGCCGCGGCGATGCCGATGGGTACACCGACCCCCATGCAGACGACGCAAGCAGAGAGAACCAGGGTCAGACTTTCTGTCGTTTCCTCCCAGTAATCCTGGTTCAGAATGAAAAGAAACCCGATCACGACGAAAGCCACTGTTTTCCAACTTCTCTGGATGCCCCATGTTAAGGCGGCAAACAAAGCCACGATGATCAAGGGATGCGGGGTCTGCAGCAGCCAAAGAATGGCGTCGATCAACTGCTCCATCACGAGCGCAAGACCGTCAAAAAACCAGGCGCCGTTGATCTGCAACCACTCAAAGGCACCCTCGGCAATGTCGTCGATGGGCAGTTTATTCTGTGTCAGCCAGTCCATTTTTGTTTCGCTCGTGCCGTGTAAAGAAAAGCCCGCCCTCGTTGGGGGCGGGCCCGTTTGGTAAGGGAAACCGGGGGTTACTGAAGCGCAGCCTGTGCAGCCGCCAAGGCGTCACCACCTTCTTTCGTCGTTACCCCATCAAGCCATCCAACCAAAACATCTGAGTTGGCTTTCAGCCAAGCGGTTGCGGCGTCCGCTGGATCTTCCCCGTCATCCAAGATCGCGCCCATGATCTCATTTTCCATCGCCAGTGAGAACTCCAAATTGCTCAGCAGCACCCCGACATTGGGACACGCATCCACATATCCGGCGCGGGTATTGGTAAACACTGTCGCGCCGCCGAGATTTGGGCCAAAGAAATCATCCCCGCCCTCAAGATAGGTTAAATCGAAATTTGCATTCATCGGATGCGGTTCCCACCCGAGAAAGACAATGGGGTCTCCTCGACGGTCGGCGCGTGCGACCTGGGCCAGCATTCCTTGCTCGGATGATTCCACCACCTCAAACTCAGCCAGACCAAAGGCGTTGTCGTCAATCATCGACTGGATCAAACGATTGCCATCGTTACCCGGCTCGATCCCATAGATTTTCGCGTCAAGCGCGTCGGACTGGGTTGAGATCGCGGCAAATGATGTCACCCCAAGATCGGCAGCCGCTTTGTTTGCGGCAAGCGTATATTTTGCCCCCTCCAGGTTTGCGCGCACAGTGTCCACGGTGCCCGCATCCCGATAGGGGGCGATGTCCGCCTCCATGGTCGGCATCCAGTTGCCCAGAAAGACGTCAATGTCACCTGCGGCCAAAGAGGTATATGTCACCGGGACTGATAGGATTTTAATTTCCGTCTCATACCCCAGCGCTTCCAGCAGGACGCTCGTCGCAGCAGTGGTTGCGGTGATGTCCGTCCAGCCCACGTCAGAGAATGTAACGGTGTCGCAGCCTGCTGCGGCCACCGAGGTGCCCAATGTCATTGCCAGGGCGGTCGTGGCAAAAAAACGGTTCATGCGATGTCTCCCCATCGGTTTGTTTTGGTTGAGCAGATGAAAAGCCATCTCACCCTGCATTGCAACTTGTTTCCTTGCAGCGTCCCGCATTCATCGGCAACAGCAAATGCTTGAAATGTTCCGTGGCGTTGGTAAGCTGAAGCCAGCCAACAGGTTAACGAGAATACGCCATGTCAATGGTCCACTCTGAGCGTGGGTTCACCGCCTGCGCTGATTGCAACATCAGGTATCGCGCGGTCTGCGCCACCTGTGATGGCGATGAGCTTTCGCGCTTGGAAGAGATAAAGTATTATCGAAGCTTCGATGCTGGCCAGCACATCATGTACGAGGGGGACGACATGCACTTCGTCGCCTCGGTGGTCACGGGGGCGGCAACATTGTCGCGCACCATGCCGGATGGCAGGATGCAAATGGTAGGGCTGTTGCTGCCCTCAGACTTTATCGGGCGCCCCGGCCGTGCGACCGTGGCCTTTGACGCCGTGGCCATCGGAAAGGTCACATTGTGCTGTTTTCGCAGAAAACCTTTCGAAGCCCTGGTCGAGAATACGCCGCACATTGGTCAACGCCTTTTGGCGATGACGTTGGATGAACTCGATGTCGCGCGGGAATGGATGCTCTTGCTGGGGCGCAAAACGGCGAGAGAGAAAATCAGTTGCCTGTTGGCGCTGATTGCACGGCGAACAGCTTCATTGCATCTTACCCCCTTGGCGGATGGATTGTCTTTTGACATGCCAATGTCGCGGGAAGCCATGGGCGACTACCTGGGGCTGACGATAGAGACTGTCAGCCGACAGATCACAGCCTTGCGCAAAGACGGGGTGATTGAACTGCGCGGCAAACGCACGATGAAGATCCCCGATCTCGCCAATCTGATGGCTGAAACCGGGGATGATACCGACGGCGGGCTGCTGAACTAAAGCCGCCTCTAATGCGCCAACAAGATCGGCAGCGTTGATTTTTCCAGCATCGACCGGGTTGTCCCGCCAAAAAGCGCTTGGCGCAGTCTGGAATGGCCATAAGCCCCCATCACAATCAGGTCGCAGCCAATCTCTTTCGCCCGGCGTTCCAATGTCTGCGCGACCGTGTCGTCGGTTTTGTTTAACACTGAAACCTCGTTTCGCACGCCGTGCCGCGCAATGAAGTGCGCGAATGCTCCACCCGGGTCGGACCTGTCGGACGCGTCCTTTGCCGGCTCTACCAAGGCGATGTGCACCGTATTTGCCGCCTGCAAGAGCGGCATTGCCAGTTTAGCGGCGCGCAGCGCGGTGCTGCTTTCATCCCAGGCGAGCATGATGGCGCGCGCGGGAACCTTCATCTCGGATGCCTGGGGCAGGACAAAGAGCGGCGTATCGGCGTCGAAAAGCAACGCCTGAACCAAGCTGACGTGCGCCTCTTCTGTGGCCTCCCCCTTGGCCCGATGAAGAATGACCAAATCGCTGAAGCGGGTATGTTGTGCTAAACACTGCGCCAGATTGGCACGCGCCACCGCGATCGATAAAATGTCCCAGCGAATATCGTCAGGCTTCAGAATGGTGGTCGCTTTTTCAGCCAACGCCTGGGCCTGTAGCCGGCCATCGGCCAATTCCGATGCCACCGGCACAGCGCCCAGGGCGCCCGCCAGCCCCGCGGGCTGATCATATCCCACGGCCAACGTGAAAACCTGTAAATGAGCATCATAGGCACGGGCGAATGCAATCGCTTTGTGCAGCTGCGTTTCTAGACCTGCCGACCCCGTAAGAATAGTCGTGACGGTGTGAATGGGCATGTCGCTTCTCCTTGTATTGCCGATCATGCTCTATCGCTGCGTTGCAGCGAATTCCTTGACCTCTGGCAACAAAAAAGACGCTGCAGTTTGATGCAGATCAAAGACCCTCTCGCCTCTCAGTGCGACTTTTGAGTGGGGACAAACCGTCTCCCTCGCCCCGCGCGAGGGTGCGGCATCGAGGGACAAAGGACATGACGTTAGACTATCTCAAGCTGATCCTTTTGGGCTTTATCGCCATCCTGGCCGCCATCGCGGCAGATTGGGGTCGCGATTTAGCCTATCAAGTGCATGCGCTGATCATCATGGCGGTCGCGGCGGGGTTATTCATCAGAACCTTGCGCAGAATGGACGAACCCGCGCGCGCGGGCATTGACGACAACGGGTACATGGATGATGTGGTGCGCGCAGGCGTCATCGCGACGGGCTTTTGGGGCGTCGTTGGATTTCTTGCCGGGACGTTCATCGCCTTTCAGCTCGCGTTTCCCGCATTGAACTTTGACTGGGCGCAACCCTATGCCAACTTTGGCCGTCTCCGCCCCCTGCACACGTCAGCGGTGATCTTTGCCTTCGGTGGCAACGCCTTGTTGATGTCATCGCTCTACATCGTGCAACGCACCTGCGGCGTTCGACTTTGGGGTGGCAACTTGCGGTGGTTCGTCTTTTGGGGCTACCAGCTTTTTATCGTGCTAGCCGCCACAGGCTATCTGCTGGGCTCAACGCAATCCAAAGAATATGCGGAGCCTGAGTGGTATGTCGATCTTTGGCTTACGGTCGTTTGGGTCGCATTCTTGCTCATCTACATGGGCACGCTGATCCAAAGGAAAGAAAAACACATCTATGTGGCCAATTGGTTCCTCCTGAGTTTTATCATCACGGTGGCGATGCTGCATGTGGTCAATAACCTGTCTCTGCCGGTCAGCATTCTGGGGTCTCGTTCCGTGCAGCTTTTCGCAGGCGTACAAGATGCGATGACGCAATGGTGGTATGGCCACAACGCAGTGGGCTTTTTCCTAACGGCCGGATTTCTCGGGATGATGTATTATTTCGTCCCCAAGCAGGCGGGTCGTCCGGTCTTTAGCTACAAGCTGTCGATCATTCACTTCTGGGCGCTGATCTTTCTCTACATCTGGGCGGGTCCGCACCACCTGCATTACACGGCTCTCCCCGACTGGGCATCCACCCTGGGCATGGTGTTCTCCATCATCCTGTGGATGCCCAGCTGGGGCGGTATGATCAACGGTCTGATGACGTTGAACGGCGCTTGGGACAAGCTGCGCACCGATCCGATCATTCGCATGTTTGTCATCAGCCTGGCCTTCTACGGCATGTCCACATTCGAAGGCCCCATGATGTCCATTCGCGCGGTGAATTCGCTGAGCCACTACACCGATTGGACCATCGGCCACGTGCATTCCGGCGCCTTGGGGTGGAACGGCATGATCACTTTTGCCGCCCTCTACTTCCTGACGCCGAAACTTTGGGGGCGCGCGCAGATGTATTCCATAGCGGCGATCAACTGGCACTTCTGGTTGGCGACCATCGGCATCGTTCTTTACGCCGCATCCATGTGGGTGACCGGCATTATGGAAGGCCTGATGTGGCGTGAGGTCGACGCGCAGGGCTTTTTGGTGAATTCCTTCGCCGACACCGTGGCCGCGAAGTTCCCGATGTATATCGTGCGCGGGTTGGGCGGGATCCTGTATCTGACCGGCTCGCTGATCATGGTCTGGAACATGTGGATGACTATCCGAGGCGGGCAGCGGGTCACTGCACCCGTCGGCGTGCCGGCAGAGTGAGGATCAAAGCCATGTCTGACATTGAAAACACAGCACCAAAGAAGACCTTCCTGGCACGCCACGCCATCATCGAGCGGTCGGCATCGCTGCTGCTTGCCCTGTCACTTTTTGTGGTCACGATCGGCGGGATCGTTGAAATTGCGCCGCTCTTCTACCTTGAAAATACGATAGAGGAAGTGGACGGGATGCGCCCCTACACGCCGTTAGAGTTGGCGGGACGAGAGATCTACATCCGCGAAGGCTGTTATGTGTGTCACAGCCAAATGATCCGCCCAATGCGGGATGAGGTGGATCGATATGGTCACTACTCACTCGCCGCGGAAAGCATGTATGATCACCCGTTTCAGTGGGGATCAAAGCGCACCGGGCCCGACCTTGCCCGCGTCGGCGGGCGCTATTCGGATGAATGGCACGTGGATCACCTGGAGGACCCGCAATCAGTTGTTCCTGAATCGATCATGCCAAAATATGCGTTCTTGTCTCGGGCAACCTTGGATGGCGAGCACATTCAAGATCTGGTGCGCACGCATCGGGCCGTGGGCGTACCCTACACCGATGACATGATCGCCAATGCGTTCGCAGATTTCAACGCGCAGGCCGACCCAGAGAGCGATTTTGATGGGCTGCAGGAACGCTATGCCAAAACGCAGGTGCGCAATTTCGACGGTCAACCCGAACTCACAGAGATGGATGCGTTGGTTGCGTATCTGCAAATGCTCGGCACGTTGGTCGATTTCTCGACCTTCACCCCAGACGCCAGCCGCTAAGGAGATCTATCATGGACACCTATTCATGGATGCGTGAATTTGCAGATAGCTGGGCGCTGCTTGCGCTGACGCTCTTTTATCTTGGCGTGATCGTTTGGGCTTTCCGACCTGGCAGCCGGGAGACGCATCGCGAAACCGCCGATATCCCCTTTCGCAATGATACCATCTGCAAACAAGACTGCTCAGACTGTCGCGCCACGACGCAGAGCTTCTTTGAGATTGGGGGCAAGCAATGACCGACCCAAAGAACAAGAAAGTCGATGATCTTACAGGGACCGAAACCACCGGGCACAGCTGGGACGGCATCGAAGAACTGAATAACCCGCTCCCGCGGTGGTGGTTGTGGTGCTTTTATCTGACGATTGTCTGGGGCATCGGATACACCATTGCTTACCCTGCTTGGCCCATGATCAGCGGTGCCACAGCCGGGGTGCTGGGATATTCCACACGCGCCGAGGTGGCAAAAGACATCGAGCGGGTAAAAAACCAAAATGCGCATCTTGCCGTGGAGCTTGCCAGCGTCGATTTAAATACGCTTTCGCCAAGCGACCCTGTCCATCAGTTCGGGGTGGCGGGTGGCGCGGCGATTTTCAGATCTGCTTGCTCTCAGTGTCACGGCTCCGGTGCGCAAGGCAATGTGGGCTACCCCAACCTTTTGGACAATGATTGGCTGTGGGGAGGCACCTTGGAAGAGATCTCTTACACGGTGCGTCACGGCATCAGAAATGACACCGACTTTGACGCAAGATGGTCAGAAATGCCCGCCTTTGGTGACATCTTAGAAGAGGCGGCAATCGCAGAAACTGTTGAGTATGTCCTCTCGCTCAGCGGGAAATCGCATGACGAGGCTATGGCAACCGCAGGTTCCGTGCATTTTGCTGAACAATGCGCCGCCTGTCACGGGGACGCGGGCGAAGGTATCCGCGACTTTGGCGCCCCCCGCCTTAACGACGCAGTCACGCTTTACGGCGACAGCCGCAGTGCGCTTACCTACACCATCACCAACGCCCGTTTCGGTGTCATGCCCGCGTTCGGCAACCGGCTTGATGACGCAGAAATCGCTGCTGTGTCGCTTTACCTGCATCAGCTAGGCGGGGGTGAGGCACCGCCGGCGCAATAGCCAAGAGATCTTTGCGCTCAGGTTCTGTTCGCACCAAACCGGCGCAAGGCAAGGGGGGCAATGGCGAGGCCCCCCTTTTTGCATCCGCGCGCAAGTCAACGGCCAGCGTTTCTGGACAAAACATCCGCAGGCACAAACTCAAGGCAGATCTCCGACGGGGTCTCGCGCGGCTTTTTGCGCGATCAAGCCTGATCTTGATTCAGATCAAAGCGCGACTCTGCATGATTTGCGACACATGAGGAGCGAACAGAGTTAGGGACAGTGCATGGCCGACAGCACAGCGCCACTTTACGCCGCACGTGAACCGATCTTCCCCCGCCGGGTAAGCGGCTTTTTTCGCACGCTCAAATGGTGGATCATGGGCGTGACCCTGGGGATTTACTACCTGTTGCCGTGGTTGCGCTGGGATCGTGGGCCCAATCTGCCCGATCAAGCTGTTTTGGCCGATCTTGCGGGCCGCCGGTTTTTCTTTCTGTGGATCGAGATTTGGCCCCATGAATTCTACTTCGTAGCAGGGCTCTTGATCATGGCGGGGCTCGGTCTGTTTCTTTTCACCTCGGCACTGGGCCGCGTGTGGTGCGGCTATGCCTGTCCACAGACCGTGTGGACGGATCTCTTCCTGCTGGTTGAGCGGTGGGTAGAGGGGGATCGAAATGCGCAGATCCGGCTTTTGCGGGCGGATTGGGATCTCAAAAAGGTGCGGTTGCGGCTGACAAAATGGACCATCTGGTTGCTGATCGCGGTGGCCACGGGCGGCGCCTGGGTTTTCTATTTCACGGACGCGCCGGAACTTGCGCGCGATCTCGTCTTGTTTCAAGCGCCTCATGTTGCCTATGCATCTATCGCAATCTTAACCGGCACCACGTTTTTATTCGGCGGCTTCATGCGTGAGCAGGTCTGCATCTACATGTGTCCCTGGCCACGCATTCAGGGCGCGATGATGGATGAAGGCACGCTGACCGTGGGGTATCGCGACTGGCGTGGAGAGCCCCGCGGCAAAAAGCAAAGGCGCGCGCCCGCTGACCCCGCAGGCACCGGCGCGACGCCCGAAGCAGCGTATCAACCGCTTCAGCTTGAGGCGCAGCAACCGATCCGCCTGAAGGGCGACTGCATTGATTGCAAAGCCTGCGTGAATGTCTGCCCGATGGGTATCGACATTCGCGACGGGCAACAGATGGAATGCATCACTTGCGCGCTTTGCATCGATGCCTGCGACGACATGATGCGCAAATTGGGCAAACCACGCGGCCTGATCGACTATCTGTCGCTCGAAGATGTGCCACCTCCTGCGAACAGCCCAGAGTATGAAACCTGGAAGCCCAAGGGGCTTTTGCAGCATGTCCTGCGCCCCCGCACCGTTTTATACAGTTTTCTCTGGTCGGCGGTGGGTGCGGGGCTGATTTTTGCCCTATTCATCCGCTCTGAGGTGGAGCTGACAGTATCGCCGGTGCGCAATCCCACCTACGTGATGCAAAGCGACGGATCGATCCGCAACATCTATGATGTGCGCTTGCGGAACAAATCTGGCGAAGACAGGCTTTTCCACATTTCGCTGCGGTCTGAAGAAACGTTGCGCATCGCCTTGCAAGGCACATCGATGTTGAGCGTTACCGTACCGGCAGACACGACATTTCTGCAGCGTGTCTATGTCACCGCACGACCCCAGGATGTAGCGGCAGGGCAGAGCGCAACGGCGCTGACCTTCTGGGTAGAGGATTTGGCGACGCAGGTGCGGGCCAGCGCACAGACCATTTTCAATGGGAAGGAAAACGACGATGAATAAACCCCTCACCGGATGGCACATCCTCGCGATCTTTGGCGGTTGCTTTGCGGTCATCCTCACCGTGAACCTGACCCTGGCGTTTCAAGCTGTCGCGACCTTTCCCGGTATCGTTACAAAAAACTCATATGTCGCCAGTCAACGCTTTGAGGCGGATCGTCAGGCGCAAGATGCACTTGGCTGGACTGTAAAGGCAGACGTCTCAGCGGGCACCCTTTCTGTCGCTGTCACCGATGATGCAGGAAGCCCGATCCGCCCACGCATGATCGCCGCGGTGTTGGGCCGGGCAACCCATGTCGCTGACGATGTCACCCCAACTTTTGCTTGGCGGGCCGGCAGCTATCAGGCGGATGTTGATATCGCGCCGGGCTATTGGACGCTTTGGCTTGAGATGACGGCGCTTGATGGCACTGCTTTTCGCCGCCGCATCCCCATGAATGTCCAAGGCTTGGGTGATGCATGACACTTGTTGAGCACCCTCGCCTGCTGGCCTGTCCCGGATGCGCTGCCGCGCCTGTCAGCCCGCCCACACAGACCGCGCGGGGGGAGGAGACCGGCCAGACAATTTACCTGTCCCTGCCCGACATCCATTGCGCCGCCTGTATCTCGACGGTGGAAAACGGGTTGCTGTCCCGCGTGGACGTGCAAAAAGCGCGCGTCAATCTGAACCGTAAGCAAGTCACCATCACTGCCGCCGCCGATACCGCACCAGAACAGCTGATCGATCACCTGGCTGACCTAGGCGTGGCGGGCCGATTGCTCGACCCGGATGTACTCGGCCGGCATGACGACGCAACGGGTCGCGCCTTGCTGTTGAAGCTGGCTGTTGCGGGCTTTGCCATGATGAATGTGATGCTCATGTCGGTGGCAATTTGGTCCGGCGCGACCGAGGCAACCCGGACGCTCTTTCATTGGCTCTCTGCCGCGATCAGCCTGCCGACGGTTGCCTATGCTGGCCAACCATTCTTTATCCATGGCTGGCAAGCGTTGCGGGTGGGACGGCTGAACATGGATGTCCCCATTTCACTCGCCCTGCTTCTTGCATGTGGGATGTCGCTTTATGAGACCGCCGCAAGCGGGCATGAAGCGTATTTCGATGCAGCGCTTTCTTTGACGTTCTTTCTCCTGATCGGGCGCTATCTGGATCATCACTGTCGCGCGACGGCACACTCAGCGGCGGGTGAGCTCGCCGCTCTCGAAGTGCCGCGCGTGATCCGAAACACCACCACAGGATCCGAGACGGTCAATCTCGCCGATATCATGCCAGGGGACGAGGTGGTGGTTCTGCCGGGCGGGCATGTCCCTGTCGATGGCATCGTCCTTGACGGCAAAAGCGACATCGACCGGGCGCTCTTGACGGGGGAAAGCCTCCCCGTTGCGGTGGCATCGGGCAGCATGCTGAGCGCAGGTGAGATCAATCTGACAGGTCGGCTGACGCTGCGCACGACCGCGGTAGGAGAAAACACCAGCCTACGCAAACTCGTCACAATGATCGATGAAGCGGAATCTGCGCGCAATCGCTATACCGCCTTGGCCGATCGCGCTGCATCGATCTATGCGCCGGTGGTTCATCTGCTGGCCTTGGGGGCGTTCATTGCTTGGTACAGTTTTTCAGGTGATGCGCGGCTTGCCATCAATATCGCGATTGCCACGCTCATCATTACCTGCCCCTGCGCGTTGGGCTTGGCTGTGCCAGCCGTCTCGACCGCCGCCGCAGGGCGGTTGTTTCGTCAGGGTCTATTGGTAAAGAACGGCACCGCGCTTGAACGCATCGCTGAAACAGATGTCGTGGTCTTTGATAAGACGGGCACGCTGACAGAAAGCCAACTGGACATCGCAACCGCCGAAACACTCTGTCCGGCGGATCAAGCGATCGCCTTGGCGCTGGCCGTCAATTCAACGCATCCGGTTGCGCGCGCTGTGGCGATTGGGCTGCAAGCCCGTGGGGTCACTCCTGCCAAGCTGCAGGAGGTGGTCGAAACACCCGGCAGCGGGATCGAGGCGATGTGTAAGGGCCAGCGCGTCCGCCTAGGCTCTGCCCCCTTCACTGATGCAGAACTTACCGATGCCCATGGCGCCTGGCTGCGGCACGGCGACAAACCGGCGCAGTTCATCGCGCTTACCGCCAGCTACCGCGAAGGCGCAGCAGACATGATCGCTGCACTGACTGCCGACGGCAAAACACTGCATCTGATGTCAGGCGACACAGATGCGGCGACACGCGCTGTGGCGCAGGATCTTGGGATCCCCAATGTCTATGCAGAGCAGACGCCGGAACAGAAAATTCATGCCCTACAAAAGATGGCGGCGGCAGGCCAGAAGGTGTTGATGGTGGGCGACGGTTTGAACGACACGGGCGCGTTGGCGGCCGCCTATGCCTCTGTCGCGCCTGCGTGTGCTGCGGATGCTGCGCGGGCGGCTTCTGACGTTGTGATCCTGGGCGGAAGTTTGGCGGCTTTGCCAGACCTGCTGCGCACCGCACACAGCGCAAAACGCCGCATTCTGGAAAACTTCTGCATCGCCGCAGGGTACAATGCGACGGTTATCCCGTTCGCCGTGGCTGGCTTTGTCACCCCACTTTGGGCGGCAGTGGCAATGTCAACGTCTTCGATCACTGTTTTATTGAATGCCTTGCGGCTGTCACGAAAGGCACGCTGATGAACGTTCTTGCCATCCTCATCCCGGTATCGCTTGGCCTTGGTGGCTTGGGGCTGCTTGCCTTTCTCTGGAGCCTCAGAGCCGACCAATATGACGACATGGACGGCGCGGCCTGGCGCATTTTGGTCGAAGATACACCGCAAAAAGTTGATCAAGATCAAGGCGGCTCAGACAGCGCTGGGGCACAACAGCGGCATGATGGATTATGACACCCTAAAGGCGCGCGGTCTTTTCGAGGAACGCCTTCCTCGGTACACTAGTTATCCCCCCGCACCGGCGTTCCACACCGGCGTAGGCGCCGATTTTCAAGCGCATGCGCTGCAGAAACTACCGCGCGATCAACCGGTGTCTGTGTATCTTCACATTCCGTTTTGCCAACGGTTATGCTGGTTTTGCGCCTGCCGCACGCAGGGCGTTCGCAGCCTTTCCCCGGTTGATGCCTACATCGACACGTTAGAGGCTGAGTTGCAAATTGTGTCGCATCTGCTGCCAGGGAGACTGCCGCTGGGGCAAATGCACTGGGGCGGCGGGACCCCGACGATCTTGCCGGGCGGTTTGGTCAAAAGGCTGACAGATGCCCTTCAGCAGGTCTTTTACATGTCAGAGGACACAGAGTTCTCGGTCGAGATTGACCCGACGTTGATTGACACTGACAAAGTCACCGCGTTGAGCGCGGCGGGCATGACCCGCGCGAGCATCGGCGTGCAGGACTTTGAGCCAAAGGTGCAAGACTGCATTGGACGCCAGCAAAGCTTTGACCAAACATCCCAGGCGGTGGAGATGTTGCGCGTCGCCGGGATCGGATCACTGAACATCGATCTGGTCTACGGTCTGCCGCATCAAACCCTGGCGGGATTTGAGCGCACGTTGCAGCAGGTGAATGCCTTGAAACCCGACAGGGTCGCGTTGTTCGGATATGCCCATGTCCCGCACATGGCCAAGCGCCAACTTCTCATCCCCGAGGCGGCACTACCAGATGACAGGGGGCGCTTCTCTTTGTTTCGCAAAGCGACCGAGGCATTTGAGAAAGACGGTATGATCAGCATCGGGATCGATCATTTTGCCCGCCCGTCAGACAGCATGGCGCGTGCTGCCGCCAACGGTCTGCTGCGCCGGAATTTCCAAGGTTACACCGTTGACAGCGCGCCGAGCTTGCTGGGCCTGGGCGCCTCTTCCATCTCTCGCTTCACTGAGGGGTTCGTGCAAAATACACCGCAAACAGGCGCCTATACCAAGGCTATTCGTGCAGGACATCTACCTGGTGTTCGCGGCTATGCGTTAACCGATGAAGACCGGCTGCGCAGCCGGATCATTGAAATGCTGATGTGTGATTTCGCTATTGATCTTGATGAGCTGGCCTTGACACCTGCCCAGGAAAAGATGCTGGGCCCCTGCTTTGATGCGCTGAAGATGGAATGCGGTGACATGCTGCAACACACTGGCGGCATGCTGGTCATGGCGGCAAGGGCACGGCCATTGGTTCGGCGATTGGCCCATCTTTTTGACACATTCAATGGGTTGAATGCCGGATATTCACGGGTGTCATAAATCAAAGGGATCGGTCAGCACACCCACTAAGGGTAACAGAAAGTCACCATTCTCAGCATCAACCGCCTTTGCATAGAAGCCGTCCGTGGCATCTACTGCCGCCGCTACACTCTCGGCCGAACCGGTGTAAAGCGCCATGACATCCGCTGCATTCTGGACATTAGACATGCCCTTGTGGACGGCAAAATAAGCACCAATATCCACCTTTGTCTGAAGATAGGTCAAATCTGCCTGCTGCTGCGCGATAAAGTCTGCATCGGCGTCCGCGCCAGGCGGTGCTTTGACCCCGCGCAGCAGTTCTACAATGAACATGTCACGCGAGATACTGGCGTTGCTGAGTGCTTCCACCCAAAAGCCATACCCGTCTCGATCAGGGGTTCTGCCAAGGACGTTAGTGTATACCTCACGCACAAAGCCAGCTGGGTTTGACTGTTCGACATAGAGCGCCTGCGTCTCTGGCTGTTGTGCAAAACCGGCCGCCATATCCTCAAACGTCAAGCCATTTGCAAAAGAACTTGCCCAGAACGACAGCCCAAGGGCATCCGGCGCGCGATTAAAGTAAGCGATGTAAAGCTCAACAATCGCGATCATGTCTTCTGCTGAAACGGCCGTGGCGCCGCTGAGCGTTCTCAGGTCAAGCAGCGCATCATCTCCGGGAACGCCGCCACTGTCGAAACGCAAAAACTCAAGGGATATCAGTTGATCGCTGCCGTCTCCGACGGGGCGGCGATCTTGCAGCGTGAGTTCCTTGAACGACAGGGTGAGCGTGTAGTGGCGCATATCGCTGTCATAAAGGGCAGTATCGGTCCCGGCGCCGCCGTGCATCTTGTCATCCCCCGCCCCGCCGATCAACGTATCGTCCCCACCCATCCCGGTAAGACGATCGTCGCCCCAGGCACCGAAAAGCACATTGTTCGAATTGTCCCCTGTCTGCACCGTATCTTGTGCGTAGACAGAGGCGGTTGGCGCGCTTTCCACCGCCTCTTGCTGATTAAAGAAGTCTTCAAAGACGTATCGGGCGGTGATCCGTGCATCGAGATCGGCCGGTGTCAGCGTATAGCTCTTGCCAAAGACACCCTGGATGAGAACCCCGTCACGCAACCATTCGGTCCGCGTGGTGGAGCGATCAATGCCATCGGCATCGGCAATGCTGGTGATATCCGCCGTCAAGGTCGTGCCCAACATTGGGTTCCCTGAAAGCAGCACAGCCCCAGTGGGCGCGTCATTCTTGTTTTCTACCACCTGGGTCGGCATGCTTGTCAGAGTTTGCGCAGACCCTGATTGATCGACATAGCTTACAGCTGCCGATATGCGTGTGCCGACATCGACCTGGGTCAGGGCATAGGTCGTGTCCGTCGCAGCAGGGATGATCACGTCATCGCGCCACCAGCTATAGGCCACCGCATCCTTTCCAGCAGCAACCGCAAGATCCGAGATCTGGACCGTAAGCATAGCGCCCTGGGCGGGCGTGCCCGTGATTGCCACGGTCGCTTCTGGCACGGCATGTCCCTCAGCATTGAAAAGCTTGAAATGATTGGCGGTCAAAGGCGTACCAGGCTGCACCTCATGAAACACCTCCACCAAGGTGCCGTCAGCGAAACTGAGACGTGAGACATTGCTGAAGGGTTTTGTGATACCGTCAAGGACGGCCGTAAGCGAAGAAAAACCGCTATCGATCAGGTGGATCACCTCTGTTTTGAGGTCAAAATCGTTGATTGTGCTGCGCCCTTCCCCGCGCGCCACGACAAATGTGTCGATCCCAGCCTGGCCGAAAAGCTGATCGTCACCCGGCCCGCCGCGCAGCAGATCATTGCCCGAGCCGCCCTGCAACTGATCATCCTGATCGCCCCCCTCAAGCGTGTCCGCGCCAGCCTGCCCGAAGAGCGTGTCTTGCCCCAAACCGCCGCGCAGCAGATCGTCACCGCGATACCCCTGGATTTGGTCCGCACCACCGAGCCCGTCGATCACATCGTCAAACATTGAGCCAAAGATCAGTTCGCCGTCCTCGGTCTCAATCGCGGGCTGACTGCCCTGAGCCACGAAACCGGACACATCGTATCCAATGTCAGCGAGCATTGCTTTGTCGAAATCGCTGAGCAATATCCGGCTGCCTGCAAGCAGAAACGGGTCAAGCGAGACCGTATTGCCCGCGAATCCTTCCGCCACGTGGCTCAGATCATCATGCAAGGGGATCGGCACGCCAGCGTTCAAGGCCATGGTGTTAGCGCCTATAAAGCCAAGATCAGAGGTCAGGGCGCTGAATGCACCCGAGGTGCCGATGCCCAAGACATGTCCCAATTCATGAATGGCAACTGACAACAGATCAATAGAGGCAGGCGGGGGCAAACCCAGCCCGGTGTGCCAGGGGCGATCCAGGTCAAAGACCATCGTCCCCGCCCAGGGCTCAAAATCAGTGATAGGGCCTTGCCCGCGAAAATCTGAACTGACGCGGCTGTTAAAAATATCCCCCGCCGCGGCAAGACCTGTAGGACCTGCTTGTGCCAAGATTGCTCCAGACAGCGCGCTGGCCCCAACAAAAACGATGATATCGTCAACCGCGTCCGACAGGACAATCAAACTGTCCGCACCGGTCGTGGGATTGCGCACGACAAACTCAAGACCTGCGGGTAAGGGTGCGAAATCATCTTCGATAACCGCCTCCCAGGCTGCTGCTGCTGCCTCCAAAACCGCGCGGCGGGCGGGATCGTCAAAAAAACCCTCGGTGTCAAAGCGATAGTCAAAGGTGATGCTGAATGCCATGCGCCCGCTGCTCCTGAACCTGTGTCAAAGCGTGGCTGAGCGTCGCGCGCGCGCCTTTCAGATCCCTTACGCAGGCGGCAAGGAAATAAAGCCAATTTGAAACAAGATCATCGCAGTGAAGCGCTCGATTTGTTCCATCAGGCACCAAAGACATCTTCAGGTTGCGCTTGCGATAATAAAACAACCTTTAATAGTTCTACTTTGAGGGGTAACGTAGGGTACAGCACAGCGACGCCGTTTTGTTGTGACCAAGCAAGGCAAAGGCAAAATATGGCAAAATGCGATTATTTGGTGGCAATCGGCGCCAGCGCAGGTGGACTTGATCCATGCGAACGTTTCTTTAACGAGGCGCCCGTCGACAAAAACTTTGCCTATGTCGTGATTCAACATTTATCGCCTGATTTCCGCAGCTTAATGGATGAGCTTCTGGCGCGTCACTCGTCCATGCCTATTCACCGCGTCGAAGATGGGATGGAGGTTGAGGCGAATACGATTTACCTCAATCGCCCGCGGCAAATCTTAACCGTGACTAACGGACGGTTTTCTATTTCCCCTGATGAGGGGGACGATGTTCTGCGCTTACCCATTGATTCCTTTTTTGAATCACTCGCTCGAGATTTCAAGGAACGGGCCGTGGGCGTCGTACTCTCTGGGTCGGGGAGCGACGGTGCGCGCGGCGCACGTGAGATTAAACTGGCCGGCGGACGCATCTTCGTTCAATCGCCCAACAGCGCGAAATTCGAAAGCATGCCAAACGCAGTCATCAGCAACGACACTGCAGACGGCACGGGACTGCCAGAGGATTTGCCGCAGCTCATGCTTAACCAGATCGAAGGGAGAGAGCCAACATCGCTCAAACAGAAACGACAGCCGACAGATGATCCCCATGCGGATATTCTCAATCTTTTGCAGGATCGTTTTGGCACCAATTTTCAAAACTACAAACCAGAGACCATTAAAAGACGGCTGGAACGGCGTCGCGATTTAGCGGACTACGCCACGCTGTCGGACTACTTCCTTGCGTTGGTGGACGATCAGAGCGAGCTTGAAGCAGTCTACAGCGATCTGCTGATCGAGGTTACAGCCTTCTTCAGAGACGAAGAAGCGTTTCACGCAATAGAACACGATGTCATCCCCGCGATCTGCGCGAACATGTCCAAGGATACTCAAGTGAGGATGTGGGTGCCCGGATGCGCGAGCGGCGAGGAAGCCTATTCACTCGCCATGCTGGTGGCGGAATACGCGCGGATAAATGAAAAGCCCTTTAACCTGAAAATACTTGCAACAGATGTGCATCAACGGTCTTTGAGTGCGGCTTCGGCGGGCACCTACAGTCTTGAAGCGCTCGCCAAAGTCTCGGATGCACGCCGCGAAGAGTATTTTGAGAAGATCGGCGAATATTATCAGGTGCGGCCCACGTTGAGACGCGCCGTTGTCTTCAGCCCTCATGATCTCATGAGCGATCCCCCGTTTACGCGCATGGACTTGGTCAGTTGCCGCAATGTCATGATTTATCTGACAGAGGAAGCACAGCGCAAGCTTCTGACACTCTTTCATTTTTCCTTGCGAAAGCACGGGGTTTTGTTTCTTGGGCCCAGCGAGACGACGGGCAAACTCGCGCATGAATTCACGTCAATCTCGCAACGTTGGCGGATCTTTGAGAAAAAGCGCGAGGTGCGGATCTTCGATTCCTCGAAAGTGCTCACAAGCCCGCGCACAATGCAAAACGCCGCTCAACTCTACAGTCCGAGTATCAGATCGGATCGTGACAGCCCAGCACGAGGGGAGCATGCCTCGGCCATCAATGAAGCCTTGCAAGACCTGCTCAGAAAATACGCGCCCGCTGGATTTCTGCTTACCCAAGATGGTCAGCTTGCGCATATCTTTGGGGAGGGCAAACAATATCTTACGTTCAGCAGCGGCAGTTTTCGCAACAGCCTGGAAGATCTGATCGAACCCGCGTTCAAACCGCATCTCTCCCCGATGTTGGAGCGTTTCAGACATGGGGTTATCGCGGAAAACGTGCGGGCAATCCGCATCGAGCATGAAGGAGAGACGCGGGATTTTCGACTTTCCTTGCGCAAACTGCATGACGCTGCGGGCTCTCCCAGCGGTTACGGCATCTTCTCGATCGAGGATGTGAGCGCTGGCAAAATGCGCGCTGTCACGACGGCGGCCGCGCCAACTTCGACCGACGATGACCTGATCAACTCATTTTCAGGACGGATTACAGAGCTTGAGCAGGCGCTCAAAACGAATGAAGAAGCGCTGCAATCGACCCTGGAGGAGATGGAGACATCGAACGAGGAACTGCAAGCGACAAATGAAGAGCTGATGTCGGCCAATGAAGAGCTGCAATCGACAAACGAAGAACTTCATTCGGTCAACGAGGAGCTCTACACGGTCAGCGCAGAGCATCAGCGCAAAATCGAGGAACTGACCGAAATCACCTCTGACATGGACCACCTGCTGAAAAGCACGGAGATCGGCACCATCTTTCTAGATGCGGACTTTCACGTTCGGCGCTTTACACCGGCGGCTTCGAAGACGTTCAACTTAATCGCCCAGGACATCGGCAGACCTTTCGCGCATGTGACGGCGCGCTTCCAAGGCATCGATATTTTTGCATTGGCCACTCAGGTGCAGGACACTTTTGAACCGGTCGACAGCGAAATTTACGCCGACGGGCGCGCATATCTCATGCGTATCCTACCCTATGCGGCGCAACCCGACCATGCAGCGGGCGTTGTGATCACCACCATCGACATTGACGATCTGAAACGCGCGCAATCCAAGATCATCAACATCAGACAGTTTCACAGCGAAGTGCTGCAAGACGTTGCTCAACTGATTTTCCGCTGGGGTAAGAAAGACGGCAAGATTACCTACTGCAACGCGGCTTTTGCTGACTTTGTTGGGCGTGATCGATCAAAGATCGCTGGGAAATCGGTGTCGCATCTGCTCAAAGGTGCCTCTTGGAAAAACGCGCAAAAGTCGTTTAACGGGATCGCGCCTGGCGCTTTCTCTCCCTTGCGATTTGACCATGTAGATGCGGATGGGAGGGTTCTGCATCTTGACGGTTTGGTGCGCGCGATAGGGCCCGAGGGAACTGAAGTCACATCTTATCAGTTCAGCGGACGGGACCGCACGGCCGAGCTTGACTACAACACAGCGCTTGAACATGTCCTCGACGTCGACCGGATCATTTCGGATGTCACAGATGCGCGCGATCAACCCCATCCCGAACTGGAAGACGCCCGGATGAATGAGTTGATCAAGATCGTCAAAGGCTACCTGGGCGCCACCTCAGCGCTGCTGACAATAGGCGTGGCGGGTGAAGAAGATCATCCGCTTGTGCTTGACGAGATTACCCAAAGGACCGCAGTGCCCGAAGGGACATATGAAACGCTTAAATCGCTTCTCCCCGAACAGAACGACGAAGCCGGGGATGTGCGCAGCTTTACCCTGAAAAGCAAAGGGAAAACACCGGATCAAGCGCTGCTTCGGAATATGAACGGGGGTCGTGCCGTGGTCGGCTCCATCGTGTCAAAGAACGTCGCCATCGGCAGCGCCGCTTTCATCGTTGGCGCAGACAGGCATCGCAGCCAGAACTTCACGCCGTTTGAACTGTCTCTGGTACGGGTGGTCATTCGGTTGATCGGATACATCTGGGAGCGCCGGCGCCGCATTCAGCAGCTCGAGCGTACCTCTGACGAGCTTCAACTGATCTTTGACAGCGTCTCTGCGAAGATCTGGTACAAGGACGACAAGAACAAGATCCTGCGCCTCAATAAGGCGGCCGCTGAATCAATGTCGATCACGGTTGAAGAAGGCACAGGTGCCGATACCTATGCGCTGTTTCCAGACATGGCTGAGAAGTACCACGAGGATGACCTAAAGGTGATCCGATCTGGCAAGCCCCTTTTCAACATCCTGGAACGATACACGCCCAAAGAGGGTAAACACGGGTGGGCCAGCACGGATAAAATCCCCTATCTTGAACCTGAAAGCGGACAACCAAAACTGCTTGTCGTTGCAAACGATGTGACAGACCTCAAAGATCGCGAGGATGAACTGAACGCGCTCAACAAAACGCTTGAACGAGAGCGTGCGCGCCACCAGGCGCTCTATCTCAATACGCCCGCCATGATGTTTTCGACCGATAGCTCGGGGCGCATTGAGAATGTGAACACATCATTGATCGCGACAGGTGGCTACGCGCGGGCCGAGATGATTGGCAAGCCGCTCAATGCCTTCTTTACGCCTTTGGCCCAGGAAGTGCTTGACCGCTTTGGCAAGGATCACCCGGACATGAAAGACGCGCTTGACCGCCAATATCTGTTCCAGAGCAAATCCGGTGCGACCTTGGAGGTGGAGCTTTCTGGCATTGATCATCAGCCAGATGACACGGCTACCCAAAAACTGTGGGTTGTGCAGGATGTGAGCATGCGCAACACGGCGCTGAAATCCATGACAAAGCAAAACGCAGAGCTTGCAAAGCTGAACGATGGGCTGGCGCAGTTCGCTTACGCTGCGTCGCACGACCTGCAAGAGCCGTTGCGCAAGATAAGCCAGTACGGCGACCTGCTGCAGGAAGAGCATCGCGAGGAACTGGGCCAGGATGGTCAATATTTCGTGGATGTGATGACGTCCTCTGCCCAACGGATGAGCGGCCTGATCAAGAACCTTTTGGAGTTTTCCAGCGCGGCGCAGGGGGCTTTGGATCAAACACCGGTGGACCTGCGCCCTTTGGTGGACAAGGCGGTTGAGGAATACAAAGACCTGATCAACCAAACGGGTGCTCAGATCGAGATCGGCGCGCTGCCGAAGGTGATTTGTGATCCTGATATGGTGCAAATCGTCATGACGAATGTCATCGGCAACGCGTTGAAATACCGCGCGCCCAAGCGAAGCCCAGTTTTAAAGATCGAGAGCACCGTCAACACCGAGCCAGCAAAGCATCATCTCATCACCTTCCAGGACAATGGCTTGGGCTTCGATGACGGTGACGCGGACCGCATATTTGAGCCATTCGCGCGGTTGATCCCCAAATCAAAGGTGCCAGGCAGCGGGATCGGCTTGGCCATTTGCCGCACGATTTGTGAACGCCACGGCTGGTCGCTCAGCGCGGTCGGTAGCAAAGGGAAATACGCCTCTTTCACAATTAAAATACCTGAGAGGTCTGCGTGACAGAAAAACCCAGCACCAACTATGTTTTGATTGTCGATGACGATGAAGAGGACGTGTTCGCGTTAAAATGGGCGCTTGATCGGTCTCTTGCTCAGATGGATGCCGTTCACATCGATGACGGGGCCGACGCGCTTGATTTTCTATTGTCCATGACAGAGGTGAGAGAGCTGCCGGACCTCGTCATTCTTGACATCAACATGCCGGGCGTCGACGGATATGAAACATTGGCCGCAATCCGTGCTTCAGACATAACAGCGCATATTCCGGTGCTCATGTTCTCCACCTCGGATTCAGCGCAAGAAATAAAAAAATCCTACTTAAGCGGCGCGAACGCCCATTTGGTCAAACCCAATTCCATTCGCGGACTGCAATTGGTGGCTGAATCAGTCTCGCAATTTTGGCTGAACACCGCCGCGCTTCCCAACAAGCAGTAAGGGACGACCCGGGTGATGCGAGAGGTCCCGGATTAAATCCGGGACCTTTTTGTAGACCGCCGCTGGCGTTTCGAGTTTCCTTGGCAGTCGCGTTCATTGTGCCTTGTGTTCCTCTTAGAGGGGAATGGCGACCGCCTGCAAAGGGGGCAGTTCGACACGCACTAGAAGATAAAGTCAGCGGCACTCAAATCACTTGGCTCCACCCCGATCAAAATCGCGCTCGTGTTAGCATCGAATTGGATCAGCGTATCATGCCCGCCCGGTCCATTGGCTGAAATCACTGCCTGCAGGGCGAGGTAATTAGCATAGGTCGCGGTGAACACGCTCACATCCAGTTGGTCGCCCTCGGACGACACGAAATCAATCACCTCCGTCTGCCCCGTGACGTTGAGGAAATCGAACTCGTCGGCGCCGTTCCCGCCCGACAGTCGGTCTTGACCCGCGCTGGTCTGCAACGTGTCATCGCCCGTGCCCGCAAAGATATTGTCGTTCCCGCCCGTCCCCGTGAGGGTGTCGTTTCCGACCCCACCAACCTGCGTGGCTGCCCCGGTGAAGTTGCCACCGAATACCACAATGCTGGTTCCGGCATTCGCGCCAGACGCCGGATCGTCAAAGTTCGCGCCAACGATAAGATCGTCAAACCCATCACCGTTGACGTCACCTGCACCGCTGACGGCAACACCAGCCCGATCACCGGCGCCAGTTTGGTTTAGCACAAAACCACCGACGCCCGTTTCGATTGTCGACAGATCGACGACGCCACCATCTGTTTTTCCGAAGATAACGTAGGCATCTCCAGCCTGGCCATCGGCAAAGTAGGCGCCCACGATCACGTCGTCTAGGCCATCTCCATTCACGTCACCGGCTATGCTCACGCTTTTTCCTGCGTATTCTCCGCCGGTGATGCCGCGGATGATAAACCCGCTGTTGTTTGTACCTTGCTCCACCGCAGAAAGTTCAAATGGCGCATTCGTCGACTGGCCAAATACCACGTACGCCGCCCCTTCGTTAGCACCGCTGCCGTTCACCGTATCGTCTAGGCGCGCACCGATGATAATGTCGTCAAAGCCATCGCCATTGACGTCACCGCCGCCGCCAACAAAAGCGCCAGAGCTGTCACTTCCAAAGAATCCATTGACGACAAATCCGCCAGAGGTTGGCGTATTTTGCTCAACTGTCGAAAGGTTGACGACGGCACCATTTGCCTTGCCATAAACGACAAAGCTCGCACCGGCATAGTTTCCGTTCCCGGCGTTCGGGCTGTCGTTAGGTGCGCCAACGATAATGTCGTCCAACCCATCGCCGTTCACATCGCCGGCGCCACTTACGGATGTGCCGGCGGCATCAAACGTTGGACCGATACCATTTATTACGAAACCATCGTTGTTTGTGCCGAGTGCGATCTGGGAAAGGTCAATCGCCGCGGTGTTGGCGGTACCAAAGACAACGTAAGCTGCGCCGCTGCCCCCGTTTAAACCTGAAGCACCAACGATGACATCGTCCACACCGTCGCCATTCACGTCACCCGCCGCTTCAACTGAGATACCCGTTGATGAAAATCCTGCCGCACCCCGCAGGATAAAACCACCACTGTTGGCGGCATTCGTCTCAACCGTGGCAAGGTTTACCGCAGTACCGTTGTTTTTACCGAACACCACATACGCTGCCCCCGTATCAAGCCCAGGCGCGTCATCAAAATAAGCACCCACAAGGAGGTCGTCCAACCCGTCATTGTTCACATCTCCGGCGCTGCTTACCGAGATACCAGCGTAGTCACCAAGGAAGCCACCGCCGGTGCCTCCCGTGATTGCAAACCCGGTGTTATTTGTGGTCAGCTGAAGGGTCGCCAGGTTAATCTCCGTCCCGTCGGCCTTGCCGAACACAACATACGCGGCACCAGCGTTGTTGCCAGCCTGATAGGATCCGACGATCACATCGTCAAACCCGTCACCGTTCACATCGCCCGCATTTCGAACAGATGCGCCAGAACGGTCGTTCGCCGCCGCGCCATTGATCACGAAACCGGCTGGGTTGGCGTTCTGTTGTACAGCGGACAATTCCACCGGTGTCACGGTCGGCGGGGGCAAGCTGATATTCAGTGTCGCCACCTGAGCAACCTCAAGACGGGCCTCACCATTGGTGTAGACATCAAAGGTCGAGATCGTCCCAGCAGACGCCCATCCAGGACCATTCACGGTCACCGTATCTGCCGCTGTCCCCAAAACACGCAAGGTGTTAGATGTGTCAGACAGGCGCAGCAGTTCCAGATCATTCAGGACCAATGTGTTGGCATTACCGGACAGATCAATCCGCTCCACCTCAGTGAGCGAGGTATTGTCGAGCGTGGTCAGATCGAGCGTCTGGTTTGACCCATCCAAACGCAGCGTATCCGTCCCAGTGCCGCCGTTGATGTCTGCAAAGGCGAGGTCCGAGATAGCGAGGATGTCATCCCCGCCACCGCCGCGCAGCACATCCGCCCCGCCGTTGCCGATCAGCGTATCGCTGCCCAGGCCCGCAACGATGACATCCACAGCGGTTGATCCGGTCAATGTGTTGTTCCCGGGGTTGCCAACAGCGGTTGTGACGCCGTTAAAATCACCGCCAAACACGACATAGCTTGCGCCGGCAGCTGTCGCGCCGTTCGGATCCGCCTCACGTGCGCCGATTAGCAGGTCGTCAAACCCATCCCCATTCACATCCCCAGCGACGCTGATCGCGCGCCCAGAAAAATCACCGGCGACAGCACCGTTGATACCGAACCCCAGCGCGCCCCCGGCGACGTCGGAAAGCTCCACATTGGTCGTGTCCGTCTTGCCAAAAACAACGTAGCTCTGGCCAGACGACGAACCGTTCACATCATTCCCGTAGGCACCGATCAGCAGATCATCCAAACCATCGCCGTTGATATCGCCCGCGCCGCTGACCGCGCGCCCAGCTTCATCATAGTTTGTGATGCCAAAGATGCTAAAGCCGCCGATCCCCGCCTCAATATCCGACAGCTCAACGACGGTTCCGCTGGCTTTGCCAAACACAACATGGCTCACACCACTGTTGCTCCCGTTGTTGTCATCACGTGGCGCACCGATGATGATATCTTCTAGCCCGTCACCATTGACGTCGCCAGCCAGGCTCAGCGATTTGCCAGTCTGATCGTTCAGACTAAACCCGTTCAGAACAAATCCGTCGGTGTTCGTGCCAAGCTGTATGTTGGTAAGCTCCAACACAGTGCCGCTTGTTTTGCCAAAGATGACATAGCTCGCGCCTGAGGTGCTGGCATTCGGGTCCGCATCCCGCGCATTGATCAGCAGATCATCCAGCCCATCGCCATTGACGTCGCCACCGCCGCTGACGTCATAGCCTGCGCGATCACCATTGCCAGACGCATCGGTAAACCCATTGATAACAAAGCCCGTGTTGTTCGAGCCGACCTCAACATTCGACAGTTCAACAGTCGTGCCGCTGGTTTTGCCGAAAACAACAAATCCCGCGCCAGACGACGGGCCGTTTGGATCATCTCCGTATGCGCCAATAAAAAGGTCGTCTAGCCCGTCGCCGTTCACATCTCCTGCGGTACTCACAGCAGAACCGGCGCCATCAAACTGGTCAATGCCATTGATAGCAAAGCCTTCATTCGCCGCCAGATTGGAAAGCGTGATCGTCGTTCCGGTCGCCTTGCCGAAGACAACATAGGCCCCTCCGGCAATAAGATTGTTCACGCTGTCGCTGGGCGCCCCGACAATCAGATCGGCCAGACCATCGCCATTTACGTCACCCGCCGCACTGACGTCATAGCCAGATAGACGCGGTGATCCCGACCCGTCGATGATAAACCCATCCGCTGCGGTCAACGCGGAAAGCTCAACAATCGTGCCGTCGCTTTTGCCGAAAATAACATAGCTGAGCCCAGCAGACGCCGTCGCAATCGGGAGCGCTTCGGGTGCGCCTATGATGAGGTCTTCGTAGCCGTCGCCATTCACGTCTCCCGCGCCGCTAACGGAATAGCCAGACTTATCGCCCGCGATGGATCCATTGATCACATAACCATCGACATTCGTGTTTTGCGTAACCTGCGACAGTTCAATCGGCGCGATCGGGCCGCCAGTGATGGCGATCGTCTGAGACACCTCTAACACCGCGTCTCCGTTGATATTGCGGTAAATATCAAATGTCCCCTCGGCATCCGTCACAGCGCCGGTAAGCGTCCAATCGCCGCCTTGCAGGTTGAGCGTATCCGTCGCATCGCCGAGCACCCGCAGATAGTTTGAGGTGCCTGCGGTGCTCGACGCCGCCTCAGTCAACCGCTGCAGCTCGACCCGGTCAAGCGTTACGCTGCCCCCCGTACTGGGGCGCATGTCAATTCGTTCGATGCCGCTGAGCGCGGTATTGTTGAGCGTTGTGAGGTCGAGGGTGAGGCCGTTGGCGTCGAAGCGGAGGGTATCGTTTCCGGTGCCGCCGTCGATGTCTGCGAATGCTGTGGTGGTGAGGGCGATGAC
>JBCCQX010000012.1:0-93139 GCA_039208585.1 Pseudomonadota bacterium
CGCAAGCCGATGCCACCGAGGGGCGCATCGCAGCCCGCGTGACGCCCCGCATCATTCGACGCAATCAAAATCGCGTTGACCTCATCTTTGAGATTTTTGAGGGCGACAACGTTGAAGTGGAACGACTGAGCTTTGTCGGCAATCGCCAGTTCTCGGACCGGCGGCTCAGACGCGTGCTGGGAACCAAACAGGCGGGTCTTTTCCGCAGGCTTGTGCGCCGCGACACATTTGTCGAAGCGCAGATTGACGTGGATAAGCAATTGCTGCGCGATTTTTATCTATCACGCGGCTACGTGGATATGCGCACAACGGCGGTCAACGGTGAGCTGACAGAGGAACGAGACGGCTTCTTCGTCTCTTACAACATTTTTGAAGGTCAGCAGTTCCGTTTTGGCGAGATCAATCTCGTCTCTGAAATTGCGAATGTGGATGCTGACGTGTATCGACAGATCATCAGGATACGACCTGGCACCATCTACTCACCGACGCTTGTCGAAAACGATATCAACCGGCTTGAGCGGCAGGCGACGCGCGACGGCGTTGATTTTATGCGCGTCGAACCGCGCATCGAACGGAACGAACGGGCGCTCACGCTGAATGTCACATATGTCATTAGCCGCGGGCCACGGGTGTTTGTGGAACGCATCGACATCGAGGGCAACACAACGACGCTGGACCGGGTTATCCGCCGTCAGTTTGACAGCATCGAGGGTGATCCGTTCAACCCGCGTGAGATCCGCCAGGCCGCAGAACGCATCCGGGCGCTCAACTACTTTGAGACGGCGGAAGTAAACGCGCGCGAGGGCAGCAGCGCGGAACAAGTCGTCGTTGACGTGGACGTGGTCGAGAAACCGACCGGTTCATTGAATTTCGGCGGTACTTTCTCGAACAACGGCGGGTTCGGGCTCGCCATCAGTTTCGCTGAGGAGAACTTTTTAGGCCGTGGCCAACGTTTGACGCTGTCCATATCCAGCGCGACAGAGGCGACGCGCTACGGGATCAACTTCGTTGAGCCGAGCTTGCTGGGCCGGGATGTCGCCTTTGGGCTCAATCTCGATTACGCTGAAACCAATTCATCCTTCGCTAGCTATGACACCAACCGCTTCATCTTTCAGCCTTCATTGAGCTTTCCGGTCAGTGAAAATGGCCGCTTATCTTTGCGCTACACGGCAGAGCAGCTTGAAATGGTGGAGCGGGAAGAGATGACGAACGGCGCCGTTGTCGCCGCTGATATCGCGGCAGGTGCGCAGTTTTCTTCCGCTCTTGGGTACGAGTATTCCTATGACACACGGCGCAGCGGTCTTGACCCGAACGCGGGCGTATTGCTGCAGTTCAGTCAGGATTTCGCGGGGCTGGGTGGCGATAGCACCTACATCAAAACGGTGGCGAAAATCGTTGGCGAAAGACGGGTTTTCAATGAAGAGGTCACGCTGCGAGCGACCCTCGAGGGGGGCGCGATCGCCTGGAGCAGTGGCACAAATCGCGTGGTGGATCGGTTCTTGCTAAGCCCCTCAATCATTCGTGGATTTGAACCCGGCGGCATTGGCCCGCGCGATACAAGTGGCATCGACAGCGATCCACTTGGCGGAAATCTCTACTTTGCGGCGCGCTTTGAAGCTGAATTTCCGCTTGGGCTGCCCGAGGAGTATGGAATTTCGGGGGGTGTGTTTTACGACGTTGGGAACCTTTGGGATCTGAGTGATGTCAATTTCAGTGGCGGGAACGTCTTAGGTGAATCTGGTTCGCTGCGCCATGTCATCGGCGTGTCGTTGTTTTGGGAGACACCCGTTGGCCCGTTGCAGTTCAACATATCAAAAGCCCTGCAAAGCGAGGATTTCGACGTTGAGCAGACTTTTGAAGTGACACTGCGCACGCAATTCTGACGTGAGCAGGTGGCTGCCCGTTGCCTGCGCTGCCTTGCTGGCCATCGTATATCCGCACGACATTCTCTCTCAAGAAAGGCGCGGGGTGGCTTTGCCGCGCGGCACCGTCGTCAGCCCCATCCTCACGATTGATTCCGACCGTGTTTTTCTGGAAAGCGATTTCGGTCAACGCGTGATCCAGGACATCGAAGCCAAAAGTGAGCAACTCACCGCAGAAAACCGACGCATAGAGTTGGCTCTCGAAGCTGAAGAGCGAGACATCACGGAAAAGCGGGCAAATCTGCCCGCTGATGAATTTCGGACCTTAGCAAATGCTTTCGACGAAAAAGTTCAGCAGATCAGGCGTGATCAGGCGGAAAAGGGCGAGGCGCTGAATGACACGCTAGACCAAGAACGCGAGGTTTTTTTGAACGCCGCGGCGCCTGTGCTTGGCCAACTCATGCGTGACGCTGGTGCGGTGGTGATCCTAGAGCGACGTTCCGTGATTGTCAGCGCGACAGCCGTCGATATCACAGACAATGCGATTGCGCTTTTGAACCAAACCTTGGGAAGCGGGGAAGCGCGCGATTGACCCCGGCCATTCACTGCTGGTGAAATCGCCAATTGCTTGCTCCTGAAATTCTCTCTTGATAGCGTCCGCCAGAGTGAATGCGCATCAGCGACAACGAAAGACATCTTGATGAGTGACGAAAGACAGCGCGCGGATATACAGGTTATCCAGCGCATTTTGCCGCATCGCTATCCCTTCTTGTTGGTGGATCGTGTGGAAGAGATTGACGGCACCTCGTCAGCTGTCGGTTACAAGAATGTCACCATGAACGAGCCTCACTTTCAGGGGCACTTTCCTGGTACGCCCATCATGCCAGGTGTGACTATGGTAGAGGCGATGGCACAGACCGCAGGGGTCATGATCGGCGTCGCTTTGGACCAGCTTGATCAAGACATGCTGATTTATTTCATGTCGATCGATAAATGCAAATTCCGACGCAAAGTGATCCCGGGCGATGTGTTGCGGATGGATGTCACCACCTTGCGCGGGAAAGCGGGCGGTAAGATCTGGCGTTTCGCGGGTGTCGCCACGGTAGAGGGGGAAATGGCGGCAGAGGCAGAGTTCATGGCGATGCTGGACTTGCCAAAATGAGTGCTGTTCACCCCACGGCGGTGATCGAGCCTGGCGCGCAAATCCACCCCAGCGCCCATGTCGGTCCATTCTGTCTGGTGGGCGGGGAAGTTGTGTTACATGCTGACGTGGTGCTGAAATCGCACTGCGTGGTGACGGGCAACACCCAGATCGGCGAGGGCAGCGTGATCTTTCCCTTCGCGGTTATCGGGGAAATCCCCCAAGATCTGAAGTTCAAAGGTGAGGCGAGCCGGTTGGTTATCGGCAAGCGAAATCGCATTCGCGAGCACGTCACGATGAATTGCGGCACAGAAGCCGGGGGCGGTGTGACCCAGATCGGCGACGAAGGTCTTTATATGGCCGGGTGTCATATCGCCCATGACGCTACTTTGGGCGACAGGGTGATTGTCGTGAATTCAGCTGCAGTTGCGGGGCATTGCGTTGTCGAGGATGACGTGATCATCGGCGGTCTGTCGGGTATCCACCAATTTGTTCGCGTTGGCCGTGGCGCAATCATCGGCGCGGTCACGATGGTCACAAATGATGTCATCCCCTACGGCTTGGTCCAGGCGCCACGCGGTGATCTCGACGGTCTTAACCTCGTCGGGCTCAAGCGCCGTGGCGTGCCACGTGCTGACATCACGGCTTTGCGCGCGGCCTTTCAGATGCTCGCCCAGGGCGAGGGCACCTTTAATGACCGCGCCCAGCGTCTGGGTGAAGAGACAGAAAGCGACTATGTCCGCGATATCGTGGCCTTCGTCACTGCGGGATCTGGTCGTCACTTTCTGACGCCGAAATGACGCTTGCCTTGATCGCTGGGCGCGGTTTCTTGCCCGAGTACATCGCCGCTGCGCAACCCACGCCGCCGCTGATTTGCGGGCTTTTAGATGCGCTGCCTGAACGGCTGCAGGTGCAACTTACGTTTCGGCTTGAGACGCTCGGCACGCTGCTCAAAACACTGAAAAGCCGCAAGATTACCCACGTTTGCTTTTGCGGGTCGGTGGCAAGGCCGCAGCTGGATGCCTCAAAACTCGATGAAGAGACCGTGGGCCTCCTGCCGATGTTCCAAAAGGCAATGTCTGCCGGGGATAACGGCGCGCTGGAAATTGTCAGAGATATTTTTCAGCAAGCGGGTTTTGAGGTGGTCGGGGCAGAGCAATTGCTGTCGGACCTGATACCGCGCGCCGGTGTTTTATCGTCGAAACAACCAAACGCGCAGATGCGGCGAGATGCGGCACGCGCGGCGGAGGTGATGGCCAAACTTTCCACGCTTGATATTGGACAAGCCTGTGTGGTGGGCCGAGAACAGGTTTTAGGCGTAGAAGCGATGGGCGGTACAGATCATCTGCTGCGTAGCTTGCCAGCGGGTGTCAGCGATCAGGAGGCGATTTTGTTCAAAGCGCCAAAGTTGGGGCAGATCACACAAATTGATCGCCCGACAATTGGCGTAGCTACCGTGGAGGCTGCGCATCAAGCAGGGCTCGGCGGGATCGTGATCGCGGCGGGTGGCGTGATACTGCTCGACGCAGATCGTTGCCAAGCGCTTGCCGATCGATATCGCCTCGTGCTGTGGGCACGTGATGGGGGCGTTGAATGAAAGTGTTTGTGATCGCAGGGGAACCCTCAGGTGATCTTTTGGGCGGTACCTTGATGGCGGGGCTGAAAGCACGCGTGCCAGACATCGCGTTCGAAGGTGTGGGCGGCGCAGCAATGATCGCCCAGGGTCTGAAAAGCCGTTTCGACATGGCCGAGCTTAGCGTCATGGGCTTGGCGGAGGTTTTGCCGCGATACCGTGCCTTAATGGCGCGCATGAAAGAAACGGCGGCTGCGGTGCTGGAAACACAACCAGATGTGTTGATCACCATAGACAGCCCTGATTTTTCGCTGCGCGTGGCCCGGCGGGTACGGGCCCGTTCCACCATCAGAACGGTGCATTACGTGGCACCCACGGTTTGGGCATGGCGCCCCGGCCGCGCGGAAAAGATGGCCCGCTCTATCGACCACGTGCTGGCGTTGCTGCCTTTTGAGCCCCCCTACATGGAGGCGGCGGGAATGGTCTGCGATTTTGTTGGACATCCCGTGGTTGCCGAACCACGTGCGCAAGCACAGGATGTTGCCGCTTTTCGCGCGATGCGGGGCATCCATGATGCGCCTCTTGCCATTGTTTTGCCAGGCTCGCGGCAAAGCGAAGTCTCCCGCCTCGGTCCCGTTTTTCAACAGGTTGTTGCACGCGTTCAACAGCAGCGGCCTGATGTCAAAGTCGTGGTGCCAGCAGCAGCGCCGGTTTACGGCTTGGTGCGCAAACTCACCCAAAATTGGGAAAATACACTTGTGATGGATCCCAGCGTGCCAAATCCAGAGGTTGCAGCAGCTCAAAAGCGCGCCGCCTTTCACGCAGCTGACGTTGCTTTGGCCGCCTCTGGCACCGTCTCGTTAGAGCTTGCCGCGGCAAAAACGCCGATGGTCATCGCCTATGATATGAATTGGCTCAGTCGCAAGATCATTGGCCGTATGGTCAAGGTGGATACGGTGACATTGGTAAACCTGGTCTCTGAAACCCGTGCCGTGCCCGAGTTTATCGGGGCAAACTGCCGACCGGGACCAATCGCTACCGCAGTGCTGAAAGCGCTCGATGCGCCTGAAGCGCAGCTAGAGGCGATGGCATTGACAATGCAACGCCTGGGCGAGGGGGGCGAGCCACCCGGGCAGCGCGCCGCCGAGGCAGTGCTTGCGCGCATGTCAAATTAAAGCTTGCGACCTTACACCTGATACACACCATCCCTAATCACATACCGCTCAACAGGCACTGTTGGGCCGCGCTGTTCCGCTCCCGTGGGGCGTCGCTCAGTCGGTTTGGGCAAGGTGCCTTAGGGTTAAGGCCAGATGCTCCTCGCATATTTTATGATAGAGCGCAGGCCGACACGCTCTCCTCCCTCGCCAAACGGGCTACCGCAGGGCGCCCGTCAGCTTTACTGCCCCCCAAAATGAACAGAATTATCTGTTTATTTTCATAAGTTTAACCGAAACAACTAAGGTGCCTGGCATCACTTATGAGCGGCGGCGTGCCCGGAGCAAACTTATCCCTTGTGGATCCAGCCGCCCCCGAAAATGCGGGTGCTGTTGGGGTCATAAAAGACGCAAGCCTGTCCGGGTGAGACACCTGCTTCGGGTGTCAGTAACTCCACCTCGGCCGTTGTGTCGGACAGAGGGCGCAGGATCGCGTCACGTGGCGGTCGGGTAGAACGGACTTTCACAGCAATATGGCGCTCTGCCTGCGCAGGCAGTGGCTCATCCCCCAGCCAATTGATCTCATTCACCGGGATCCTGCGCGTCGCAAGCATTGATTTTGGCCCCACGACTACCTGCTTGCGCGCTGCATCCAGCTTTATCACGTAGAGCGGATCCGTCAGTCCACCGATGCCCAGCCCGCGTCGCTGCCCGATGGTGTAGTTCACCACCCCGGCATGCTGGGCCAGAACGTTGCCGTGCATATCTACAATATCGCCAGGATCTGCCGCTTCCGGGCGCAGTTTGCGAATGACGTCTGCGTAATTGCCATTCGGGACAAAGCAAATGTCTTGGCTGTCGGGCTTCATCGCCACGCTCAGACCGTATTTCTCGGCCAGCGCGCGGGTGTCATCCTTCGACGGCAAATGCCCAAGCGGAAAGCGTAAGAAATTCAACTGCTCTGCCGTCGTTGAAAAGAGAAAATAACTCTGATCTCGCGCTTGATCTGCCGCGGCATGCAACTCCGCGCCCCGTCGTCCCATTTTGCGTTGGATGTAATGCCCGGTTGCCATGCAGTCAGCGTCGAGGTCTTTCGCGGTTTCCAGCAGGTCTTTGAACTTTACGCGTTCATTGCACCGAATGCAGGGCACCGGGGTCGCGCCAGCCAGGTAGCTATCCGCGAACTCATCAATCACGGAGCCTTTGAAAATGTTCTCGTAATCCAAGACGTAGTGAGGAAAGCCCATGGTTTCAGCAACTCTGCGTGCATCATGGATATCAAGCCCCGCACAGCAAGCACCTTTCTTGGCCAAAGCTGCCCCGTGATCATATAGCTGCAGGGTGACGCCAACCACGTCATATCCTTCCTCCGCCAGCATCGCAGCGACGACAGAACTGTCCACACCGCCCGACATCGCGACCACGACGCGCGTCTCGGACGGCGGCTTGGCAAAGCCCAATGAATTGAGCGGTTGAGAGTGATCAAAGGCCATGGCGTTTATCCAGCAAACTCCCGCGCAATATAGGAAAATCCGAAATACTCACAAGAGGCAGCTTCATGCGCTGTTAAGTGCCCTCATGAAACGGTGCGCGCCGTAGCTGGAGGATCTGTCGATGTACCTCAAAAAGTTGGACCGCCCGCGTTCGGTGACGCTGGCTGATGGAAGCGTGATGTCTCAGGCAGATCTGCCGCCTGCAGATACGAAGCGCTGGGTTGCTTCGCGCAAGTCAGCAGTGGTGCGCGGCGTGGTCTACGGTTTGATCTCTCAAGAGCAGGCGCTGAAACGCTATGCGATCAGTGAGGAAGAGTTTCTGCAATGGGTGCGTGCGGTCACTGAACATGGGGAAGCCGGTTTGCGCGCGACAGCACTACAAAAGTATAGACAACTTTAGGTTGTTTTAATATTCTACTTTAGCTGGTAACGAGCGGTTAACCTTTTTTGTTCACGATCCAGTCCAACTTTGCAACGTCGATCCTGGAGAATGTGAATGCGTGTCCTTTTAGTCGAAGACGATCCAACAACGTCGCGCAGCGTCGAACTGATGCTGACCCATGCCAATCTGAACGTCTATGCGACAGATCTTGGGGAGGAGGGGATCGATCTTGCCAAGCTTTATGACTACGATCTGATTTTGCTTGATCTCGATTTGCCTGACATGAACGGGCACGAAGTGCTCCGTCAGCTTCGGCTTGCGCGGGTGGAGACACCCATCCTTATTCTTTCGGGTGCTGATGACACGGAAAGCAAAATCAAGGGCTTTGGCTTTGGCGCTGATGACTATCTAACAAAACCCTTCCACCGAGAAGAATTGGTCGCGCGCATTCACGCCATTATCAGGCGGTCCAAAGGGCACTCTCAATCGGTGATCGAAACCGGTCAGATCGCCGTTAATCTGGATGCAAAGACGGTAAGCGTGAACAATCAAACTGTGCATTTGACGGGCAAGGAATATCAGATGCTTGAGCTCTTGTCGCTGCGCAAAGGCACGACGCTGACGAAGGAGATGTTTTTGAACCATCTCTATGGTGGCATGGATGAGCCTGAGTTGAAAATTATCGACGTGTTCATTTGCAAGCTGCGCAAAAAGCTGAGCATCGCCACAGGTGGCGAGAATTATATCGAGACGGTTTGGGGGCGGGGCTATGTTCTGCGCGATCCAGAGCCAGCCCAGATGGATATGGCTGCCGCCAGTTAGAGAGGCCGCTTTCAAACTAGACCTGCTGCTTGATGCAACTTATCTACGGGGGCGTGATAAGGCGTAAGGATCAGGGAATGACGGCAGAGGTGGCGGTGAGTGATCTGTCCGAGAGGGACGCCGCTATTGAGTTAGAGCGTTTGGCGGTGCTGTTGGGGCAGGCCAACATTGCCTATCATGCCGCAGACGCACCTGAAATCGACGACGCGCGCTATGACGCGTTAAAACGGCGCAACGCCCAGATCGAGGCGCGATTTCCCGACCTCAAACGCTCTGACAGCCCGAGTGATCAGGTGGGCGCCCCTCCGGCAGAGGGTTTTGCCAAAGTCACGCATGAAGTGGCGATGCTCTCTCTCTCGAACGCATTCGATGCAGACGAGGTGCGCGAGTTCGATGGACGCGTCAGGCGATACCTGGGCCTAGAAGAGGCGCCGCCGCTCGCGTATACCGCAGAACCTAAGATCGACGGCCTGTCGCTTTCTTTGCGGTATGAGAAGGGCAGGCTTGTCCAAGCAGCGACCCGCGGCGACGGCGAGATTGGCGAAAATGTCACCGCCAACGCACGCACCATCAGTGACATTCCAAAGCAATTGCGCGAGGCACCCGAGGTGTTGGAGGTGCGCGGCGAAGTCTACATGAGCCACGACGATTTCGCTGCGTTGAACGCACGGCAAACCCAGGCCGGTGAACGACCTTTCGCCAACCCGCGCAACGCCGCAGCAGGATCTTTGCGCCAGCTCGACAGCCGCATCACGCAGTCGCGGCCCCTGATGTTTTTCGCCTATGCCTGGGGGGCGTTATCCACCCCTCTGGCAAACACGCAATGGGAGGCGATTAGCCGCCTGGGGGACCTGGGGTTCGTGACCAACCCGCTGACCGCGTTATGCGCGGGACCCGACGCGCTTATCGATCACTACGCTCAGATTGAGGCACAGCGCGCCACGCTGGGCTATGACATTGATGGGGTTGTCTACAAGGTCAATGATCTGACCCTGCAGAAGCGCTTGGGCTACCGCTCGACCACACCACGCTGGGCAGTGGCCCACAAATTCGCGGCCGAACTTGCGTGGACGTGGTTGACGGACATCGACATTCAGGTCGGTCGCACCGGTGCTCTATCGCCCGTCGCGCGCTTGCAGCCGGTGACAGTGGGCGGCGTCGTTGTCTCAAACGCGACACTCCACAATGAGGATTACATCACCGGTGTCGATAGCAAAGGATCGCAGATCCGCGGTGGGAAAGACATTCGTGTCGGTGACTGGGTTCAGGTCTATCGCGCTGGCGATGTCATCCCGAAAGTCGCTGATGTTGACCTCAGCAAACGGCCGAGCGGTGCAATCCGCTACAGGTTTCCAGAGCGCTGTCCAGATTGCGGCAGCAACGCGGTGCGAGAACCGGGCGACGCTGTGCGTCGCTGTGTCGGAGGGATAATTTGCCCGGCCCAGGCGGTTGAAAAGCTAAAACACTTCGTATCGCGCGCGGCTTTTGACATTGACGGCCTTGGCACAAAGCAGGTCGAGCAATTCTATGCTGACGGTTGGGTCAAAGAACCGGCAGATATCTTTCGGCTGCAAGAGCGTTATGGCGAAGGGCTCCAACAGCTCAAGAATCGTGAGGGCTGGGGCGATAAATCAGCCCGCAACCTGTTTGACGCGATTGAGGACAAACGGCGCATAGCCTTAGATCGGTTGATCTTTGCCTTGGGCATCCGGCATGTCGGCGAATCCGCCTCAAAGCTTCTGGCACAACACTATGGGGATTGGCCTGCCTTTGACGTTGCGATGCAGGCGGCCGCGGCGAAAGAGGGGGCATCCTGGGACGATCTGATCGATATCGACGGTGTTGGCACTGTGATGGCCGCGTCCCTGGTAAGTACGTTCGCGTCCGAACAAGAGCGCGCATCCATTGATCGTCTGGTCGCGCAAATTGAGGTGCTAAGCGTCGCAAGACCGGAAACAGATGACAGCCCCGTTGCGGGCAAAACGCTCGTTTTCACCGGTACTCTGGTGCAAATGACCCGCGCCGAGGCAAAAGCGCGGGCAGAAATGATGGGGGCCAAAGTCTCAGGTTCGGTCAGCAGCAAGACAGACTTACTCATCGCCGGTCCGGGTGCGGGATCAAAGGCCAAGAAAGCTGCGGAATTGGGGATCGAGACGCTGGATGAAGAGGGCTGGTTGTCCCTAATCAATGGCGCATGAGCCGTCGGCCCGAGATCTTGTTTCCGCTTTTTGCGGGGTTGGAGACACTTGAGGGTGTTGGTCCAAAAACCGCGCAACATTTTCGTCAACTGGGGATCGAGACGCCGCGCGATCTTGTTTTCACCTTACCTTATACGGGGGTCGATCGCAGCTTGCGCTCTAGCATAGAAGACGTTGCCTTACCCAGCGTGCTGACTGTTGCCGTGACGATCGGGCCCCATCGTGCCCCCAAAAACCGTGGCGGCGCCTACCGAATTCACGCTGAGGATGCGGCGACAAGCTTTCAATTGGTTTATTTCCACGCGCGGGGCGACTATCTGCAGCGCCAGTTGCCGACAGGCGCGCGGCGTGTCGTCTCCGGTCGTGTCGAGGTTTTCGACGGGATCGCGCAAATGGTACATCCCGATTTCGCGGTTCCGGAAAAAGAGGCCGCGACGATCCCGGCATTTGAGCCGATCTATCCGCTGACGAGCGGGATCACCCAGAAGCTGATGTATAAAGCCACCCGTGGTGCCTTGGCACGTGTGCCCCAGATGCCCGAATGGATCGATCCTGCGCAAAAACGGCAGGCGGGTTGGCCGGACTTTTTGACGGCGGTAGAGCAGGCGCATGATCCGTCGGTCGCTGCGGATGTGGTGGCGACAGCCCCTGCACGTGCGCGATTGGCCTACGATGAATTCTTTGCGCATCAGATCACGCTTGCCCTGGCACGTCTGCAAGAACGGCGCAAGAAAGGGCGTCGGACCGAGGGGGACAACCACTTGGGCGCGAAAGTGCTGGCGAGCTTACCCTATGCGCCCACAGGCGCACAGCAGCGGGCCGTTGCCGAGATCATCGACGACATGCGCAGCCCGCATCGGATGAACCGGCTGCTCCAGGGCGATGTTGGTGCGGGCAAGACGCTTGTTGCCTTTCTGGCGCTGCTCCATGCGGTTGAAGCTGGGGGGCAGGGCGTTCTGATGGCCCCGACCGAGATCTTGGCCCGTCAACACCTACAAGCGCTTCGACCGATGGCAGAGGAGGCGGGTGTCGTGCTTGAGATACTCACCGGGCGCGACAAAGGGTTGGAACGGCAAGCGAAGTCAAAGGCATTGGCAAACGGCCACATCCACATCCTTGTGGGCACCCACGCGGTGTTTCAGCCAGACGTGCATTTCGCCAATTTACGGCTTGCTGTGGTGGATGAGCAGCACCGATTTGGTGTGCGCCAGCGGCTGGAGCTTGGGCAGAAGGGCGATCGCGCCGACGTGTTGGTCATGACGGCAACGCCGATCCCGCGGTCACTGGCCCTCACGCAATACGGTGACATGGATGTCTCCATTTTGAATGAAAAGCCACCGGGGCGCCAACCGATCACCACGGCGCTGATCAGCACGGATCGTATGAATGAGGTCATTGACCGCCTGCGCGCGGCGGTGGCGGAAGGGCGGCAATGCTATTGGGTGTGCCCTTTGGTGGAGGAAAGCGAAGTCAGCGATTTGATCGCCGCTGAAGAACGTTTCAAACACTTGCGGGCTGCGCTTGGTGAGGGCGTCGTGGGCCTGGTACATGGACAAATGCCCCCTGCTCAAAAAGACGCTGCAATGCTATCCTTCGCGCGCGGGGACACGCGGGTTTTGGCGGCAACCACTGTCATTGAAGTCGGCGTCGATGTGCCAAATGCGACCATCATGGTCATTGAACGAGCAGAGATGTTTGGCTTGGCACAATTGCACCAATTGCGCGGCCGTGTCGGACGTGGTTCGGCGGCGTCCACCTGCTTGTTGCTGTATCAGGCCCCCCTACCTGAAACCGCGCGTCAGCGGCTTTCGGTGCTGCGTGAGAGCCAAGACGGGTTTGTGATTGCAGAAACCGATTTGAAGATCCGCGGCACAGGAGATCTAATTGGGACCGCGCAATCTGGTGTGCCACGGTTCCGCATCGCCGACCTGGAAAAGCAAGCGAGCTTGATGGCGATTGCGCAAAGTGACGCCCGCAAGCTGCTCGTGGAAGATCCGACTTTGGAAAGTGAACGCGGACGCGCCGTTCGGCTATTGCTGTGGCTCATGCGCCAAGACGAAGCCATTCGCCTGATGTCAGTTGGCTGAAACGCCTTTTGTTCTCAAATGTTCTTAAAAAGTTCTTTACATCGCCCTCAAGAAATGAGAACAAATAAGAAACACTTTAGGGGAACGCCATGACAACCATTCGTTTCATACAAGCCATCGCAAAACGCTCTCATGCGACGCTGGTGCAGGACGCGATTGGGGCTGCTGCCTTGGTTGTGATGTTGGTCGTGGCGCTTCACTTGCCTGGTTTCGTTTAACGTTTTCCTGCGCTCTCATGCCGGTTGCTGTTGTGCCAGGCTTGCTGACTGGTGCCAAAGATTTCTGCCTGTTCTGTGGAGGAGCGTTGCTCCGCAACGGCGCCCGGGTCCCACGTGAGAACTGCTCGCCTGCGCCGCCATCTTTCCAGATGTGCGGCGCTTTTTTTCAAAAGCCGTCGAAATCCACCGATGCTTTGCACCATCCGGCCTTAAACTTGAGGCATCTTGCCGCCACCGATTTAGCGCCGGCCTGAGGGGTGGCGCAATCGAGCCGTCCCGTGGGGGCGGAATGGTGCGGCCCAACAAGATCTATTGGGTGGGTTGATGGCAAGAACTGGTATATCAGGTTTCAGCCCTGATGCGCTAATGTGACGCTAGGGTCTGAATGCGATCACGGGCCTTTGAGATATTTTCGACGGTATCTGTCAGCACCGCATTTACCCGGTCTATTTCAGCGTGGAGGGCTGCGCTCGCGTCCTGCACCATTGTCTTGCACGTGACAAGCTGACTGACCTGCTCATACTGAGCTTTCACGCTTTGCTCCATCAGGTGCAGTGCGTCATCCGTTTCGGCGTTCTTAACAAGAAGCACATCAGCATCGCCTGCAACACTTTCTGCCTGATCCTCCAGCTCGGTGACCCAATCCTTCACGCTTTCGATGTTCTGTGAAATCTGATCAGCGGCACCGCTGGTTTTTTGTGAAAGATCGTTGATCGCATCAGCAACAACGGCAAAGCCGCGCCCGGCCTCGCCAGCACGCGCAGCTTCGATCTTTGCATTGATGGCTAAGGTGTTGACCTGCGCTGCGATGGCGGCAATCTGCGCGTTATTGGATTTAACAGCTTTGAGTATTTGTCCTAGCGCGCCGGTGCGGTCATGCACGGATTTCACCCAGGCAGCCAAATTACGGGTGCTCTCGTTCACATCCCTGATCAAATGGGTGGAGGTATTCACCGCCGCCTGCGCATGCTCGGAGCTCACGCTCAAATCATCGACAATGGCGGAGATATCTGTGGTGGCCCTGCCTATAACGTCCGCGTTTTGGTCCAATTCTATCAGCGCGTCCGTTTGGTTTTTCGCCCGCTCAGCCAGAAGTTTCAAACATCCCTCTATGTCGGTGCCTTCATATCCAAGCTCATGAGCGGCTCTAGAAAATCGTCCAGGCCGAGCAGCATTGTCACTGAGGGGGGATCGCGCTTTCATGCCGCCTCCGATGTTGACCCATGGCATCGTCGGCTTTTCACGAATTCACTTACAATTCGCTAATCTTTGCGCTTTCTTCTGCGGCGCGCATCGCCTCTGCGACCGCCTCGATACTCAGCAGGATCGACGCGTGGCGGTTCTTGTAGCCCACTGCGGGTGTGAGCACCTCAAAACCGTCAAAGGGTGCGGCTGGCACGGGCCCATCCTCCTTAAGCATCACGCGCAGTTGGTCGCGTGCCGCCTCTATCTCGGCTAATGTGGCACCAGGTGCTGCCGCGCCTGTAATGGCGGCGGCGGCCTGACCCAAAGCGCAGGCCTTTACATCCTGCGCCATATCCTTGAGCTGCCCATTTGCAACTTGAACGTCAACCGTCACCGCAGACCCGCACAGCGGTGAGCGACGCTTAATGCTGGCATCGGGGTGATCCAGCCGACCCAAACGTGGGATATCAGACGCCAGCGCCAAAATGCGCGCAGAATAGAGCTTGATCAGATCTGTTTCTGTCGACATGCTTGTTTCCTTGGATCACACCTCGGTAAATAACCTGTATCGACGCAGATGCAAAAACTAATTCAAGGGGGCGATAAATGCCTTTTGACCCGACATCGCTGACGTTCAACGCGGCTGGGTTAATTCCCGCCATTGCGCAAGACGCGACCACCCTGGAGGTGCTGATGCTCGCTTGGATGAACGCACAGAGCCTTGCCAAAACGATGGAAACAGGCCGTGTGACATATTGGAGCCGGTCGCGTCAGGCTTTTTGGGTGAAAGGAGAGACCAGCGGCCATATTCAACGGTTGATCGATCTGCGCTATGACTGCGATCAGGATTGCCTTCTGATGTTGGTAGATCAGACAGGTCCCGCGTGTCACACGGGCCGACGCAGTTGTTTTTTCACCGCCGTTCGCGCGGGGGAACCGGTTGAATTGATGAAACCCGTTTGATCGGGCCACAGTGTGGCGCAGCATTTCAGAATGCACCAAGCGATAATGCCGCGCCAGCAAGAACATGAGCCGCGAGGCGCGCATCTGCGGGGGAGCGCCTGGATCGATCAGCGGATGCTTTGACGCTTTCCAGGCGGGACCAATACACAACGCGGCCGCGTCCAAACTAAAGCATTTCGAGTTAAACCTGCATCACTTGTTCACTGCCTCTCCCTGCGGTCGAACGCGAAAAGTGATAAATGATGGCTCAAGTTAAACTCGAAAAGCTGTAAGAACTTTGCATCGATCCGGGATCAACCGGCGCTGCCCTCATTCGGTCGACAAACCAATCAGTTTTTTGAGGTCTTCTGCAGACATGCCCTGGTCATGGAAAGCGCGGATTGCGCGCGCGTTGTCGCGTTTTGCCAGCCGCTTGCCGGCGTCATCTCTGATCAGCTTGTGGTGATGGTATTCGGGCGTCGGCAGGCTCAGCAAATGCTGCAAAATCACATGTATCTTCGTTGCCTCAAAGAGATCCGCTCCACGCACCACATGGGTAACGTCTTGGGCGGCGTCGTCCAAGACAACAGACAGGTGATATGAGGTGCCGATGTCGCGACGCGCCAAGACGACATCGCCAATTTCGTCGATCGCCTGCGCCCCCTCAAAAGAGATCCGGCCCGTCTCTCCGTTAAGTCCCGCTCCGGTTTCGAAGAACTCGAACGTGAGGTTTTGGACGGCCCGCCTCATGTCGAGCCGCAACGCGTGCCCAGTTGGCGGAGGCGCGGAAAGATCTCTGGGGCGGTTGCGGCAGGTTCCAGGATAGACCGGCCCGTCAGGCCCTTGCACGGGTTCTTCCCCTTCCTGAGGTGCTTGCAGCGCGTTGATGATATCCCTGCGACCACAGGAGCAGGGATAGAGAAGCCCCATGTGCCAAAGCTTCATGAGCGCTGACTGGTAATTGGCCCCACGCTCAGATTGCCGCATCACCGGCAAGGGCCAAGAGACGCCAAGCCACGCAAGATCCTCGTAAATCTGAGCCTCCCAGTCGGGGCGCGACCTGCCTTGGTCGATATTTTCAATGCGCAAAAGAAATGTACCGTTGTTTCGCCGCGCCATGTCATGCGCCAATACTGCGGAATACGCATGACCCAAATGCAAAGGACCTGTTGGAGAGGGTGCAAATCGCGTGGTAAAGGTCACATCGGCATTTTAATCAAAGCTTTACGGTGTGCTCTTCAACGGGTCTATTCCGCCGCCAAAGATGTTTGCGGATCTCCCAGCCAACTGGTCCAAGCGGCTTTTGCGCGGTCCGTGTAGGCTTTGTACCGATCCTTGCGACCACGTCTGCCGGATCTCAGCCCGTCGACAGTTGGGAACAAGCCAAAGTTCACATTCATTGGTTGAAAGGTCTTCGCCTCTGCCCCGCCTGTGATATGCGTGATCAGCGCACCTGTTGCCGTCACATCAGGCGGTACCGATAGCGGTTTGTTCAGGATATCGGCCGCGGCGAGGCGACCAGCGAGCATACCCATCGCAGCACTTTCAACATAGCCTTCGACCCCGGTGATTTGCCCCGCAAACCGGATGTTCGGGCGCGACCGTAAGCGCAGTTGATGATCCAACAGCGTGGGCGCATTCATAAAAGTATTGCGATGGATCCCACCCAAACGCGCGAATGATGCGTTCTGCAATCCTGGAATCAATTTAAAAACAGATGTTTGCGCACCGTACTTCATTTTAGTCTGAAACCCAACAATGTTGTAAAGCGTGCCCAGTCTGTTGTCACGGCGCAGCTGCACAACTGCGTAGGGTTTCACATCTGGCGCGTGCGGATTTGTAAGGCCAACGGGTTTCATTGGGCCAAAGCGCAGCGTATCGCGCCCGCGCTCCGCCATGACTTCGATCGGTAAACAGCCGTCAAAATACCCTGCTGTTTCGCCTTCGTGAAACTCGGTTTTTTCGGCGGCAAGAAGGGCGTCAATAAACCCGTCATACTCTGCTTTTGACATGGGGCAGTTCAGATAGGCGGTGCGCTCTTCTTCTGTTTCGCCTTTGTCATAGCGCGACTGCATCCAGGCTTTTCCCATGTCGACGCTGTCGAAATAAACGATGGGCGCGATGGCGTCGTAGAATGCCAGTGCTTGTGTTCCCGTTTCCGTCGCAATCGCGTTTGACAAAGCATCTGACGTGAGGGGGCCGGTCGCGATGATCCACGCGCCCTCGCGCGGCAATTGGGTTATTTCTGCTGTGGTGATCGTCACATTCGGATGCGAGCGCAGCGCATCCGTGACAGATTGCGCAAAGCCGTCGCGATCCACCGCGAGGGCACCCCCCGCTGGAAGTCTGTGTTTGTCCGCCATTGACATGACCAAGCTTCCCGCCTCGCGCATCTCCCAATGGAGAAGGCCCACTGCATTCTGCTCTGAATCGTCAGATCGAAAGGAGTTAGAGCACACCATTTCGCCCAACAACCCGGTCTGATGCGCGAATGTTTTCACGTTGGGACGCATTTCATGGATGACAACCGACACGCCGGTTTGCGCGGCTTGCCATGCGGCCTCTGATCCCGCCATGCCGCCGCCGACGATGTGAAGTGTTTGCGTCATAACCGCTCTCTCAGATTGATTTGGCTCTGCAAGCCTGTTTGGTCACTGATCCCAGGCCGGGGATCGCTTTTCAAGGAAAGCGTCGATGCCCTCCTGGGTGTCATCGCGCAGCATGTTTTCCACCATCACATCGCCCGTGCAAGCATATGCCGCGTCAACCAGCATCTCAATTTGAGTGTAAAACGCGGCCTTGCCAATTTTTACCGCAGCGTCCAGCTTTGAAGCCACCACATCCGCGAGTTTTGCGGTTTCTAAGGCTAGACTTTCCGGGGCCACCACACGGTTGATCAATCCAAGCTCTTGCGCGCGTGAGGCATCGATAAAGGTGCCCGTCGTAAGCATCTCAAACGCTTGCTTGCGCGGTATATTCCGGGTCAACGCTACCATCGGTGTCGAGCAGAAAAGCCCGATGTTGACCCCGTTCACGCCGAATTTCGTGCCTTCTGCGGCCACCGCCATGTCACAAGTCGCGACCAATTGGCATCCAGCGGCGGTTGCGATGCCGTGGACCTGAGCGATCACCGGCTGGGGCATCGACCGGATGCGCGCCATCAGATGAGCGCACCGATCAAAAAGGTCTTTCAGCGCGGCGGCACCACCATCCTCCGCCTGGCGCATCGCTGTCATCTGCCGCAGGTCGTGGCCCGCGCAAAATGCCTTGCCGCCGCCAGAAAGCGTGATCACACGGGTCGACGGATCATCCGCAAGGGTATCGAGCGACTGATGCAAGGCCGCCAGCATCTCATCCGACAGCGCATTGAGCCGTTCCGGCGCGTTCATCCGCAGCTCAGCAACCGCGCCACGTTGCGTCACTTCTAGAATTGTCATCTTGCGCCCCTTCACGAAACTACGCCTAAGATAAGACAATTGTTGAAGGAAGAACATATGCCAATCGCCATGGACGCCGATGCTTTGAACGCGTTTCTCAGCCAGGTTTTTCAGCAGGTCGCCGACGATTTTCACGTGGATCATGTTGGTGATGGCGAGGTGACGATGCGTTTGCTGACCTCGGACAAACACTTGCGCCCAGGGGGAACGATTTCTGGCCCATCCATGTTTGGCCTCGCTGACGTGGCGGCTTATGTCGTCACCCTGTCTCAAATCGGACCCGTCGCACTTGCCGTCACTACCAATTGCTCGATTGACTTCATGCGTAAACCCGAGGCTGGCGTGCCGTTGATCGCGACCGCACGGCTCCTCAAGCTGGGCAAGCAATTATCCGTCAGCGACGTTTTGTTGTTTTCCGAAGGCAAGGAAGCCCCGGTGGCGCGGGCCAGCCTGACTTATGCGATCCCGCCCGCCAAGGAACTGTCTTGAGCGCGGCACAGTGCCGTCAAAAAAGGGCCGGGAGATCCCGGCCCAGTCAAGAGGTCTGGCGGTTTTCACGGGGACACTACGACCGCCAGAACACGCGGGAAGCCTCTGTCATAGCTTGACCCGGTGTTAGCCCCACATCGTCAAGCTGCCACCCTTCCAACTGCCTAAGCGCGAGGCGGGTGCGCCGACGTGTGGCCCATGTTGTGAGCACAAACGCAAATCTCACCGCGATCACCGCCAGAACAGGCGTGCCGGGTTTCAACAGGACATTGAGCACGTCAGGTGAGAGGTTTCTTGCGTGTGCCATGGGAACTCCTTCCATAATGTATTGACACAATTTTAGTAATCGATACAAAAGGGTTTATACCAGTAGATACAATCGCGCTAGAGAAACATTGTAATGGATACAATCTATTCACCCGATGATCTGACAGACAAGGGCCCCAAGTACAAAGGCGTGGTCGCGTTGATCCGTGATCAGATTGCGCGTGAACGCTTGCGCGTTGGGGATAAATTGCCCCCCGTGCGTGAACTGGCGTGGCAACTGAAGATCACGCCGGGCACTGTCGCGCGGGCGTACACGGTCTTGATCGATAGCGGTGTTCTGAAAGCAGAGGTGGGGCGCGGTACCTATGTCGCGCCGGGCCAAGGCGAAGTTCAGTCTGACGTCACTAAAAAACCCTTGCTGATTGAGGTAGATGCCATTGCACATGACACGTCTCATCAACCCGGTCCGGTAAATCTATATTCGCCGCATCTGCCGAACGGGGGGCAAGTTGCTCTCATCCGTCGGCTGTTGGCTGAGATAGCGCAAGAGCCTCCCTCGGGGGTCATGCATTATCCGTCCCGGCGGGGCTCTCGGGCAGCGCGAGAGGCGATGCTGCATTGGTTGCAAGGATCACCCACCGGTGCTGTGGAGGCGGATGAAATTGTACTGACACATGGCGGTCAGAACGCGACGCTGTTGGTGTTGCAGACGGTTCTACGGGGTCGAAAGCCTGCAATTTTCGTCGAAGAACTTGCATATCCGGGCTTTCGTCGCGCGGCTGAGCTGCTACGCGCCGACATTGTACCGGTTGCGATGGATCAAAACGGTGTCATTCCCGAGGCGTTAGCCGACGCTGCCGTGCGACATCCAGAGGGGCAGATCTTGTGCACGTCGCCGGAGGTGCACAGCCCGACATGCGTGTTGACCCCGACAGAGCGACGCCGATCAATCGTCGCGGTCGCGCGTCAGCACGATTTGCATTTGATGGAAGATGATTGTTATCGCATGGGCCACGCCGAAGGGCCTGGGTATCGGCAGTTGGCCCCAGAGAGAGGGTGGTACATCAGTTCGATTTCCAAATCGATCACGCCTGCGTTGCGTTTGGGATGCGCGATTGGCCCTAGAGGCATGTCGGCGGCGTTGCACCGGGCTGCGGAGCACGGATTTTTCGGGCTGGCAACGCCGCTTTCGGATCTGGCCGCCGCCGTGTTGCGGCATCCCGATCTTCCGGACATCATGGCGCGCACGCGATTGTCGGTTGAGCAATATGTCAAAGTTGCAGTGAATACGCTCGGGGCATTTGACCTGCGATGGCGCAAAGACGTTCCATTTCTGTGGTTGGTGTTGCCGCCTGGCTGGCGTGCGAGCGCATTTTGTCTGGCGGCAGAGCAGCGGGGCGTTCAGATCCGCCCGGCCGAAGACTTCGCCTGTCGCGATGCGCAGACACCTCACGCCGTGCGCATGGCGATCAACGGTGGCATCAGCCTTCAGCGATTTGAAACCGCCATGGAGCAGCTTCGGGATTTGCTCAGCAACCCGCCTGAGCAAATCTCAGTTTGATAAGGTATTATAATACCTTAATTGTAACATACTGTTTTACATGATGATATTTCGACAAAGGTGACTTGACCGCAAAACTCGCTGCGGTATAACCCGCTGCTCATATGAGGCTGCAAGATAGCCTGAGGTATCAACGAAGAGATCGTCCGATGAAAACTTTTTCTGCCACGCCAGCAGATATCGAGAAAAGGTGGATCCTGATCGACGCTGAAGGCGTCGTATTGGGGCGTCTTGCATCGATTGTCGCTATGCGTCTTCGCGGCAAACATAAGCCGTCTTTCACCCCGCACATGGATTGCGGTGACAATGTCATCGTCATCAACGCTGAGAAGGTTCAGATGACCGGCAAAAAGCGTGAAGAACATTTCTATTGGCATACTGGCTACCCCGGCGGCATCAAATCCCGCACAAAAGCGCAGATACTGGAAGGGGCTCATCCCGAGCGCGTTGTGACATCGGCTGTAAAGCGCATGTTGCCTGGCAATCGGTTGAGCCGGAAAATCATGACGAATTTGCGCGTTTACGCAGGCGACGTGCATCCTCATGAGGCGCAAACACCCGAGATTTTGGATGTGAAAGCCATGAACAAGAAAAACACGCGGAGCGCATAAAATGGCGGATGAGATCAACACACTCGAAGATTTGGCACAAGTGGCCGGGGTTGATGCGGTCGCAGAACCCGCTGCAGCACCGCGCGAGCCTGTGCGCGATGAACTGGGTCGTGCCTACGCGACTGGCAAACGCAAAGACGCGGTCGCACGGGTTTGGATCAAGCCTGGATCAGGCAGAGTTGTTGTGAATGGGAAAGAGCAGAACAGCTATTTTGCGCGTCCCGTTCTGCAGATGATCCTGGCGCAGCCATTCTCGATCACCAATACGGAAGGTCAGTTTGACGTTCAAGCGACGGTGAAGGGGGGCGGGCTGTCCGGGCAAGCCGGTGCTGTAAAACATGGGATATCCAAAGCCTTACAGCTTTATGATCCCTCCTTGCGCAGCGCGTTGAAAACGGCCGGTTTCCTGACACGTGACAGCCGGGTGGTGGAGCGTAAGAAGTACGGAAAAGCCAAGGCGCGAAAGAGCTTCCAGTTTTCCAAGCGCTAGGCTCCTCACATTACACATCAACGAATGGCCCGCAATCTGCGGGCCTTTTTTATTCCGCCGCGGCCGCGGAATATTTGGGCGACAGCAGAGCGTCATTTTCATGAGGTGAACGCATTACAGCTTGCGGTCTTTAACCTGATACAATCGGCTCCTGGTCACCGTCCTGCGCAACAGGCAGCGTTCCGCCCCCACGGGGTGGGGCTGCGTCGGTTTGAGCGCGGTGTGTCAAGTCAAAGGCTGGTTGCTATAAGGCGAGTTGGGCGGGGAAGAAGGCCACCTTCATCGCTCAGATCGAAAGCTATTGATCCCCCTCAACCAGACCGAGGCCACGCAGGTAGATGCCGATACCTGTCTCAAGTAAATCCTCTGGCGGAAAGGGTGACGCCCGCCCGGGTGAATTGCGCGCAAACAGTTCAACCACCCCGTGGCTCATCGCCCAGACATGTGCGCTGAACATTGACGCAGGAGGGCGCTTATCCTCCGGGATGCGCTGGCTCAAATCAGTCGCCGCTTTTTCTAATACGCCGTTTGCACGCTGTGCTACCGCAGCCAGATCCGGCGTGCGATTGACTGAAATACCGCTTTCGAACATTGCGATGTAGTGGCCCGGATATTTGCGTGCGAAGGCCAAATATGCGCGACCCGTCGCTTCAAATGCGGCAAGTGCGGATGGCTGCCCTGATTGATAGGCGTATTCCATCAATTCTGCAAAAATCGCATAGCCCTGTTGCGCGGCTTCCGCGATCAGCGCCTCGCGCCCGTCGAAGTGCCGATAGACCGCAGCAGGCGTAACACCCGCCTGCTTTGCCGCTTCAGACAGAGTAAACCCAGTCGGCCCGCGGGCTTCAATCAATTCGAGCGCTGCTTGTACCAGCGCCTGGCGCAGATTGCCGTGATGATAGCCCCGTTTAGGCATCCCAGATGTCCGGGCCACCGCAGATCTCGGTATCAATCGTGCCGGGCGCAGAGAGATCTTTGCGGTCATATTCGATGGCCGATAACAGGCATCGCATCACGTTCAAGCGGGCGCGCCGCTTGTCATCCGCGCGTATCACCGTCCAAGGCACTTGCGGATGGTGCGAAAGGGTCAGCGTGTTTTGTATCGCGGTCGAGTAATGTTCCCAAAGTGAAAGCCCCATCACGTCAATGCTGCTGAGCTTCCATTGTTTAAGGGGGTCCCGCTCGCGCGCCAACATGCGGCGCAGTTGTTCGGCGCGACCCACGTTGAGCCAGAATTTAAACAAATAAATACCGTCCTCGACCAACTGGGTTTCAAACGGTGTGACCTGCGCGAAGAAATGATTCTTCTGGGCGGCTGTGCAAAATCCAAAAACCGGCTCCACGACGCCCCGATTATACCAGGATCGATCAAATAGAACAATTTCACCGGCTGCCGGTAAATGCGTGACATAGCGCTGAAAATACCACTGGGTCTGCTCTGTCTCGGTGGGTTTTGAAAGCGCGACCACACGCGCGGATCGGGGGTTCAAATTCTCGCGCAATCGCCGGATGGTTCCGCCCTTGCCTGCCGCGTCTCGGCCTTCAAAAACGCAGGCGATGCGCGCACCCGTGGCGCGCACCCATGTTTGCAGCTTGACCAGTTCGATCTGAAGTGCCGCCATCTCGGCCGCATAGCGCTTGCGCTTCATGCGGCTGCGATACGGATAGCTTTCGCTCAGTATGTCTTTGTTACCGCCCTGTCTGATCGCCTGACGGATGTCTTCCGGCGCGTCGTTTTCGAAAAATGCGCTAATCGCGCCGTCAAAGGGCAGGGACATGCGATTTCCTGTCAGTTCGTCGTGATGCAAATATGGGATGTTAAGCCGTTTAACGCAAACCCGCCCGCGCTGCCGCGCGATCGATCGCGGCTTCAACCGCCTCAGGCGCCACGTGATGCGGCATGTGGCCAACGCCGGGCAGGATGGTCAGCGCGCCATTCGGGACATCTTGCATCAGCACCCGCGCGTGGATCTCTAACGGCACGATTGTATCCACGTCGCCGTGGATCATTTCGATGGGCAGCCGAAGCGCGGCATAGTCCTTTTGCATCTCCACCACATGGGGCCGAAGGGCATTTACCTGCTGGGCGTTCGCGCGCAATGTACTGCGACGGATGCTGAGCGCGGGGCCCACATGGGCTTTGTATCCTTTGGGCGGCTTTTGCGGTGCGAAAACATCGGCCACGCTTTTCACAAGGTACCTTTTGGGCAAGAAAGCGGTTATCAAGGGCACGAAGAATGCAGTGCCCAAAGTGGATCCCATGACCCGGTAGGTCCACCCCAGCTTCCCCGGCCAAGGCTCCGCGACACCTGATACCAGAACAAGCCCGCGCGTTGTTTCGGGCCTGCTCTGCGCCCAGGCCAAAGCGACGATCCCGCCAAAAGAATGCCCCAGAATGATCGGTTTATGCGCGCCAATCTGGTCCGCCGCGCGCTGGAGAAGTTTTGCCTGAGACGCGGGGCTTTCCTCGGCTGTGTTCCATGCGCCACCGTATCCTGTTGGTCTGCCCGTCCAGCCAAGACCCGGGCGATCAAATAAGATCACGCGGTAGCGATCGGTCAGCCGCTGCGCGAAATGCAAGGTGAAGTCCTTCATATTCCCATTGGCGCCGTGCAGCAGAACCAAATCCGGGCCGCTGCCGAGAACGCGATAGTGAATGGGAACGCCATCAATGCTGACAATCTCGCCCTCGGGCGGGTGTGTTTGGGCAATGCGCCGCTCTCGCCGGGTCGCGCGAAGATGAACGAGGGCACAGAAACCCAAAGTAACAGCGAGCAGCCCCCAGATCATCTGCCCCGCCTAGCTGTGCCCGATGCGCGCCATATCATATGGCGTGGACTGATAGATTTCATTGATCCAGTTGCCGTAAAGCAGGTGAGCGTGACTGCGCCAGCGATTGGTGGGTGGACGACTGGGATCATCGTCAGGGTAGTAGTTGCACGGGACATTTATCGGCGTCCCAGCGGCAATGTCGCGATCATATTCCTGTTTCAAAGTGTCACTGTCGTATTCAAAGTGATTAAACACATAGAGCGCACGATGCGCTGCATCCTCGATCAGACAGGGGCCGACCTCATCGCTTCCCAACAGCGTCACCAGATCGCTGCAGGCATCTACGTCAGACTGCCGGATTTCAGTCCAACGCGAGACGGGCATAACGCATTCGTCCGAGAAACCGCGCAGGTATGGGGAAGAAGGGGCGAGGTTCCGGTGCCGAAAGCAGCCAAAGGCTTTTTCAGCCAACATGTGTTTTGGCACACCGTGAAAATGATTGATCATCGCCATGCCACCCCAACAAACGGCAAAGGTCGAATGCACATTGGTTTGGGTCCAATTCATGATCTGACGCAGTTCCGCCCAGTAATCGACTTGGTCAAATGGCAAGTGTTCGATGGGGGCACCGGTGATAATGAGACCGTCAAACTTCTGATCCGGTGCCAAATCACTGAAGGGTTTATAAAAACTCTCCATGTGGGCGGCGGCGGTGTTGCGTGTCTGATGGTTAGACATGCGCAACAGGCTCAGTTCGATCTGCAAGGGGGTTGCGCCGATCAGACGCGAAAACTGATTTTCGGTCTGTATCTTCTTTGGCATCAGGTTCAGCAGGGCAATCTTTAATGGTCTGATGTCCTGACGGTCCGCCGCATCCTTGTCCATCACCATGACCCCTTCGCGCCTGAGCACGTCGAAGGCGGGCAGATTGGCGGGTATCTTAATCGGCATGGTTTTTTCCTGATGACTGCGGCTGCGAAATAGTCAATATCCTTTGCAAACCAAGAGGGTCAGGGCAGACACTCAGCAATGAGTGATACGAAATCTTCTTCATTTCTAATGCCGCCAATCTGCTCGGGGGTAATCGTGACACCCCAACGGGCCATTGCCTCGTATCTTGGCTGACGATGTGCCAGCGCCTTAGAATACGCCCAGCGGATGAAATCATCCGGGTCTACCGCAGCTTCTGAGGTGTTCGTGGCCGCCACATACTCTTGCCAGACTTTCGCTAGAAACGCGGGCTGATAGGCCATCGGCTTGGGCGCTTCATCAAACCGGCGAATAAGTTCCTGCGTGTGATCAGCGTCGCCTTTGATCCACACCAAAAGACACTCTTGCGACAAGGCGTTCAACAACGGATCATCTGGGTTATCCGCATCGGCCCATTCGCAGATGGATCCGCCCGTGTCGCAGATGAAGTGATCATAGCCGTAAAGCCGCTGTGCGCGCGTAATGAATGCCCCGGTGTCCTGCAGCGCGGCAATCTCTGCCTTGCGAAACGCATCCTGGCGGACCGCATATTCCGCCATCGGCAATCCGCCTCGCGCCATATCTCCAGGTTTGCCCAACCATGTCGCTACGGGGGTAAGGTTGTTGAAGGTAATGTTGGACGCGATGTAGATACTGTCTGTCATCAGCAAGTCCCTTAGGAAAGGGACCTTCATCGCTTCGGCCTTGGCATTGTCTGCAATCAACTCTCCTAGGTAGCGGGTCCCGATCCGGTAATCGATGGAGTAGTGGAACCAACTGCCCGATGCGCGCAGCATGCTAGAAAGGTGGGTTTTGCCGAGGCCGGACATGCCGAACAGCAGAACGTTGCGATTGCGAGCGGTGCGCCAAGCCGCCGCCGTTGGATAGAGCATGCTGAGGCCCCGCTGATTGCCATTGCCCCTACCTAGCCGAGCGACGTGACAGACACCAGAGACCGCCATCTAGCGAGCGCGATCCATGTAAGCGGTCCCACCTCGTTCAAGGCAATGCATATCGAAACGAATGGGCCACCCCAGATCGATGACAGTAACATCATTTCGCCCCAGGCCCGCAGCGACGGAGTTTTCTGCATCTTCGTGACCAACCGCTAAACGACTGTTTTTGCAGCGGCGACCCGCTTCATGCGCTTTTACGCGTTTCGGTCCAGATGTTGAGGTAGTTGCCAGCAAAGATAATCGCCGCGCCGACGAAGACCCAGATATCCAGCACCTCGGCGTAGGCCAGCCAACCAATGATGGCGATGATAGGCAAGCGTGCGAAATCAACCGGAGCCACGATGGTTGCAGGCGCAATGCTCAAGGCATTGGCGATGCAGAAATGCGCTAGCAACCCGCAGGCGCCGACAAGTCCCAAAAGCGGCAGGTCAACCATGCCGGGCATTTGGATGTCGCCATCATATCCTGCGGTGATCAGCCCAAATACCAATTGCATCGCGGTGAGATAGAACATGATCGCAGTGATCGTCTGCGTCTGTGTCAGTCTTTTTGTCGTGATGAAGGTCAAAGCGAAAAAGATCGCGCAACTCGCGGCGGCGATCATACCCGCATTGAACCCGCCGACATCGGGGCGCGCAACAATCAAGATGCCGATAAAGCCCATGCAGGCAGCAATGCTGCGGATCACCGTGAGGCGCTCCCCCAACAGCAATGGCGAGAGAACGATCACCCACAATGGTGTGGTGAACTCCAGCGCAAAAACCTGGGCCAAAGGGATCGCCGTCACAGCGTAAAACCAAAGGTTTTGTCCGGTGAAATGCACGAGGTTGCGGAGCGTATGCAAACCGAGCGCATCGCCCTTGATCTCGTGTAGTTTAGAAGCGGCGGCACCCACCATCAGCACGATCACCAGACCAAAAGCCGAGCGATACATCATGATCTCAAACGTATCAAAGCTGGCCCCCAGCTCTCGACCAGCCACCGCCATGGCGGTGAAGCTAAAGATGGCCCCCAGCATCCAAAGTGTTGCGCGCAGGGTCGATGTCATGCGTTCTCCGGTGGGGTCGCGCAAGCAGGCCGGATTCTTTTACCGCTTTGTGCGGTGTGGCGTGGCCTCTGGCTGCAAGGGGACATGTTTATTCCCACTCGATTGTGCCAGGTGGCTTAGAGGTAATGTCGTATGTGACCCGGTTGATGCCTGGCACTTCGTTGATGATCCGCGTTGCCGTCTCGCTCAGAAATTCATGACTGAACGGGTAGTAGTCTGCCGTCATGCCATCGACGGATGTCACCGCCCTTAACGCGCAGGCAAAATCATATGTGCGGCCGTCCCCCATCACGCCAACGGTACGCACGGGTAAGATCGCGGCGAAAGCTTGCCAGATCTCATCGTAAAGACCGTGCTTGCGAATTTGATCAATGTAAACGGCATCTGCTTCACGCAGGATATCGAGCTTATCGCGGGTGATTTCCCCGGGGCAACGGATCGCCAAGCCTGGACCGGGGAAGGGATGGCGCCCAATGAAACGCTCTGGCAAACCCAGTTCCCGACCCAAAGCGCGCACCTCGTCTTTAAAGAGCTCGCGAAGGGGCTCCACCAATTTCAGACCCATTTTTTCGGGCAGCCCGCCGACGTTGTGGTGGCTTTTTATGGTGACAGAGGGACCGCCAGAGAAAGAAACACTTTCGATCACGTCGGGGTAGAGCGTACCTTGCGCAAGAAATGCAGCATCTCCGACATCGGTGGCATATTTTTGAAAGACGTCGATGAAGATCTTGCCGATTATTTTGCGCTTCGTCTCGGGGTCGCTCTCTCCCTCCAAAGCGGTGAGGAACAACTCTTGCTCATCGGCATGGATTAGCGGCATGTTGTAGTGGTCGCGAAACATTGTCACGACCTCATCCGCCTCATCCTTCCTAAGCAGCCCGTGATCAACGAAAACGCAGGTCAATTGATCGCCGATAGCCTCGTGGATCAACACCGCCGCGACAGAGGAATCGACCCCGCCTGAGAGGCCGCAAATCACCTTATCCGTCCCAACTTTCGCGCGAATGGCGGCAATCGCATTTTGGCGATACGCACCCATTGTCCAGTCATTCTTAAATCCGGCCAGACGGATAAAGTTCTCATAGAGCCTTGCGCCATTCGGGGTATGATGCACCTCGGGGTGAAATTGCACGGCATAAAATTGGCGACGGGTATCGGCTGTGATGGCAAAGGGTGCGTTTGGCGAGGTGCCGAAGACCGCGAAACCCGGGGCGATGTGGCTGACGTGATCGCCGTGGCTCATCCAGACCTGCTCAACCTCGTTGGCAAACCATCCCTCAAGAAGGTCGAGCCCATCCGCTGCGGCGCTGACATAGGCGCGACCAAATTCAGCGGTACCACGGCCACGCTCAACCCCTCCGCCGAGCATGTCCATCATGACTTGCTGGCCGTAGCAGATCCCCAAAATTGGCACGCCAAGATCGAACACAGCCATGGGCGGTCGTGGCGGCTCGGGATCCAAGACAGAGGCTGGCCCGCCTGAGAAAATCACTGCTTTGGGATCAAAGTCCGCGAGGAAAGCTGCATCGACACGCTGAAATGGGTGAATCTCACAATAGACCCGCAACTCTCTTAGACGCCGCGCGATCAGTTGTGTGACTTGGCTTCCAAAGTCGATCACCAACAGGCGATCATGCGCGGCGCGGTTGGCGGTGTCTGTCATATCGCTTGATTAGGCGCGCGCGACACGCATGGCAAGACTTGACAGGTCGCAAGCTGATCTCGCGCCCCCGGTAATTGCGGCGGTGGGCAATGTCGCTTTTTTCTCTGACGGGGCGTTATCTGGGTTCCGCCAGGGGGCCGCGATGCGCTAGCAGAGCGCAAGCAGTCGAGGGGATATCAACATGGCAGAGCGAGCACGACGAGGGCGTGGCGGAGGTGGTGCGGCGCGCCGGGCGGAGCGGCGTGCTGTTTCTTTCGAAACCGCAAAATTCATCGAGCGAAACATCCCCAACTTCGAGGTCTTAAACACCGAAGCGCTTGAGATCATTGAGGCCAATGCAGACACGATCTTGGCCGAGGTGGGCGTGAATTTTCCCGATAACCCATCGGCTCTTCAGCGCTGGCGCGATGCAGGCGCCGAGATCACGGGCGAACGGGTGCGCATCCCGCGCGGTTTGGCCCGTCAGCTCTGCGCCACGGCACCTTCCGTCTATACCCAGCACGCGCGCAACCCAGAACGCAATGTCGTCGTCGGTGGGCGCAATCTGGTGCTCGCGCCGGTGTATGGACCGCCTTTCGTGCGTGATATCGCTGGTGGGCGGCGCTATGCCACGATGGCTGATTTCAACAAGTTTGTGAAATTGGGATACATGTCAAAATGGCTGCACCATTCCGGTGGCACTGTTTGCGAACCCACCGACCTGCCGGTGAATAAGCGTCACCTTGACATGCTCTACGCGCATATGACGTTAAGCGACAAACCGTTCATGGGCTCTGTCACGGACCCAAGCCGCGCGCAAGATTCCGTCGACATGTGCAACTTGTTGTTTGGCGACGACTTTGTGCAAAAGAACACGGTGATGACGTCGCTCATCAACATCAATTCACCCATGACTTTTGACGATGTCATGATGGGGGCGCTTGAGATATATGCGCGCAACAATCAGGCCTGCATCATCTCGCCGTTTATCGTGGGCGGTGCGATGGCGCCTGTGTCTGTTGCGGGAACCTTGACCCAGGTGCTGGCGGAAGCGCTTGCCGGGATCGCCTATGCCCAGCTTGTCCGGCCAGGGGCGCCCGTCGTCATGGGCGCTTTCGTCACCTCAATCGATATGAACTCCGGCGCGCCAACATTCGGAACGCCTGAGGCCGCACATATCACCTATGGCACGGGTCAATTGGCGCGCAGGCTCAAGCTTCCCTACAGATCAGCGGGCTCCTTTTGCGGATCAAAACTGCCAGATGCGCAAGCGGCGTACGAGACGTCGAACAGTTTGAACATGGGCCTGCTCTCAGGCGTGAACTTTATGCTGCATGCATGCGGCTGGCTGGAAGGCGGTCTTGTCAGCTCTTTTGAGAAGTTCGTGATGGACGCGGATCAACTCGGCACGTTGCACCATCTCGCGCGGGGTGTGGTGGTGGATGAAAATGCCCAGGCTCTGGATGCGATCCGAGAAGTTGGACCCGGTGGGCATTATCTGGGGTGCGCGCATACACAGGCGAATTTCAAATCTGCTTTTTGGAAGTCAGACCTGCTTGACTATAAACCTTTTGAAACTTGGGAAGACGAAGGCGCGCGTGATACCCAGGCGCTTGCAGCAGCTCGGGTTGAAAAAATGTTGGCCGATTACCAACAACCGGCGATGGACGCGGGCACTCGCGAAGCACTGGACGCTTTTCTGGCCCAAAAGAAACAGTCGGAGCCTGACAGTTTCACTTAGCGTTATCTGAGATGGTGCTTTGCAGGCTGTGTGCGGCATTCTCGGCGCGGGTTTTGCATTTTATGCTAACCCTCTTATCCAAGTTAGGATGCGTCAATCCCGGCGTGAAGGCATGGCTTAAAGCGCCCCATCTTAAAATTGGTACAACCAATGCTTATCACTGTGTCGCTCAACAGCTTCTGTTTATCCGCGCCGTTCCGCCCCCACGGGGCGGCGCGATTGCGCCACCCCTCGGACCGGCGCTAGATCGGTTTAGGTCAAGTGCACCAGGTTTCAGGCCGGGTGCTTCCACCCGCGTGCGCGTCACCTATCGCACGCAGTTCCAGCGCCTCCCCGACGAGGGCGATCAGAACGTCAAGGTGTTGCGTCAACCGGTAACTGGGGTCATCCGTAACACGCTGCTCTTCCAGCATGTTTTCAATCTCCATCAGTTGAATGATCGCAGCGCCGTGTCGCGGTAGAGAGTCTTCTCCCAATATGCGGGCGAGCTGCGTTTTGCGGCGATAGTCTTGCGCACCAATACGCGCGGCGCGCATCATCAATCTGGGACGGCGACGCTCCGCCAACATGCAAAAAATATCATTCATAGCGATGTCCTTTGTGGCAACAAAATAATTTTGTTCTTGATTTGTCCTGCAATACTGTAAACAACTTATAGGGGTGTTGCGTTTCAAACCGTTTTTGCGTGCGGCTGCTTTAGAAGTGATTATCGTTTAGATTCAATGATCAGGCTGCTGGTTAATATTAACGAACGGGTAATAAACACATCTTTAAGTTGAGTACACTGTCCAGAGTGCGCTTGATCAACACGAGTAGATCATGGGAGACAAATGATGTCTGCACAGCAGGTTCTTTCCGCCTCATCGCCCGCGACACATCTGCCTGACTGGGTGCCGCCAGGCGCGCAACACTATCTTGCGCATACCGAAGATGGCGCAACCATCAGAGCGCTTGCGCGCGCGGCGGGGTGTCATGCGTCCACCATCCTGCGTCAAATACGCAAGATTGAAATGCAGCGCGACGACCCTTTGGTTGATGCCGCGTTGCGTCACCTCAGCACGCTGCGTCAACAGAAATCGCAGGACACACCTGCGCCGCCAAACCGTCCCTCTGACATCGAAAAACCCCTTTGCGATTTGCCAGATCAGGAGAGGCTTTCTCAGGAAGCAGTGCGTGTTCTGCGTCGCCTGTGCGAGACGGGTGCCGTGCTCGCCGTCGCTGCGGAAATGGAGAAAGCAGTGGTGGTTCGAGAAATGCCAGGCGGGGGCAGCACGCGAACCGCCATTGTCGACGCTGAAATAGCACAGGCGATGGCGTTGAAGAATTGGATTGCGGCATCCGGTTCTGGACGCATCGTGCGATACCACATTACGCAGACGGGTCGTCATGCGCTGACTGCTGCCCTTAATGACGGTGCTGATGATGAGAAAAAAGCGCTGGCGCCGGCCATGGGCCCCGCGACATCGGATGAGGAGACAGGTCGGTCCCGCATTCGCTATTCACTGGGGGAGAGCCCACTTCTCACGTTGTCGCGCCGTCGTGACAGCGCAGGCACACCTTTTCTGGATGACGCTTTGGTCCGCGCGGGGGAACGGCTCAGAGAAGATTTTGAACTTGGTCAAATGGACGAGGGTGTCACGCAGAATTCGGCCGATTATATTAATCATAGTGCCAAAAACACGCCCACGGCAGGGCGCTGCGGAAAAGTGGGGCCTAGTGCTGCACGCGCGCGCGTGGCTTCTGCGTTGACGGATCTCGGACCGGGGCTGTCCGATGTCGTATTGCGATGCTGCTGCTACCTTGAGGGGTTGGAAACGGTCGAAAAACGTCTTGGGTGGTCCGCGAGATCGGCCAAAATCGTGCTGCGCATCGCGCTGATGCGGTTGAAGCGCCATTATGATGAAACCGTTGGACCTGGCGGGCCGCTGATTGGCTAAGATCACGGGGCCGTCAGCATCGCGTAACCCGTGTTGACGGTAGCAGGTGAAGGGCCTACGCCCCGATGGGCCACCCGGTGAGGACGTTGAAATGACGACGCAAGATAGACGCGATGCTGTCGCTGTATTATTGCTGCGATTGAGCTTGTGTTGGTTCATATTTCTCTGGGCGTCGCATAAGCTTATCACGCCAACTCAATATCAATCCTTGGCAAAGAACTTTGACGGTCTGGACCTTTCCGTGACCCAGATCTACCTCATCGGTGCGATACAGATTGCCATCTGCGCTCTAGCAGCGCTCGGCATTTTTCGTGGGGCCAGCTACGGCGCCATCGCCGCGATGCATCTTTATACGCTCACCCGTCGATGGGAGGGGTTTTTGGATCCCTTCGCTCTGAATGCGCGCGGTTTTCCGATCCACCGCAATCAGGTGGTCGACCTGGTGGTCATGGCCGCTTGCCTCGCGCTGCTTTTGCTGATCGCGCGGGATCATTTGAGCGTCGGCGCAGTGTTGAACCGAAAATATGGCGCGCGATGGTGGCGATAATTCGCGAAGCTTAGCAGCATGTTACGGTGGTTTTCTGACTTATGGCCTTAACCGGTTTGGGGTCATCCAATCCGGCCAGCCGAACAGCTTTTCAATACCAAAAAGCACAAGACAAATCGCAACAATGCCAAATACGAATTTCACGCGCGCGGCACTGGGGGGGTTGCGAGCCCAAAGTGACATGCGCAAAAGCCAAGAAACGTTCATATCGTTTGCCCCTTTTCTGCAAATTAGATGATGCGGGCCATCTGCATAGTCAATGGCGAACCAGGAGAGCGCATCACCCGCCATTTGAACTTTCGAGGTGTCATTGGCACATCACGTGCATCGAACTTCAACGCCACCTAAACAGATCTGGTCAAGGTTAAAGCGACGATCTGTCATGAGGAAAGCTCTTGATCTTGGCTGCTTGCGCCCCGAAATAGCGCCAATTCAATGAGCGAAGAAGCGATGCCCACCCATACCGAGATAAAAGAGCTGCCCTACAGCGCAAAACAGATGTATGATCTGGTCGCAGATGTGGGCAAATATCCTGAGTTTTTGCCTTGGACAGCTGCGGCACGTATCCGGAAAGATGAGCAAAAAGAGGATCATCGGGTGATGGACGCTGATTTGGTTATCAGCTTTAAAGTATTTCGTGAAAGGTTTACGAGCCGCGTGTTGCTTTGGCCTGCTCAGCAAAAGATCGACACCGAATATCTGGATGGACCCTTCAAATACATGCGCTCCAATTGGTATTTCGAAGACACTGATCGGGGATGCCAGATCAAATTTCACGTTGATTTTGAGTTCAAGAACGCCCTCTTGCAGCGCATCATCGGTGTTGTCTTTAACGAAGCGATGCAGCGTGTCGTGCGCGCATTCGAGGCGCGCGCGGCAGTGCTTTACGGCGTGTCGACCTGATGTCAGAGACGATCACCGATCAGCTACTCGCGCTCGCGCAAAAGACAGCGCCCAATCAGGCGCAGCGCATGATGCGCTTGTCGCTTTTTGATTGGATGGCCTGCGGCATCGCAGGTGCCGCTACTGCAGAGTTCGAAGAGTTCGTCAACGCTCAGCGCGCTTTGGGGCAGGGCGAATGTCAGTTTTTCGGCGGCGGCAGCGTGACAGCACCGGTGGCGGCGTTGATCAACGGGACATTGTCACATGCGTTGGACTATGACGATACGCATTTCGCTCATATCGGCCATCCATCGGTCGCGATCTTGCCAGCAATCATCGCCTTGGGGCAGGACCTGCGTGTCGATTTGGAGACGGTCGTGGCGGCGGCGACCATCGGGGTTGAGGCGTCGATCCTCGTCGGTCTTTGGTTAGGGCGTCAGCACTACCAGATCGGGTTCCATCAGACTGCAACTGCAGGAGCCTTCGGTGCGACGCTCGGCGCCTGCACATTGCTTAATCTAGGCTCAGACCAATCTCGGCATGCACTGGGGATATGTGCCAGCATGGCCTCGGGCCTAAAAGCGCAGTTTGGCACGATGTCGAAACCGTTGAACGCTGGCATAGCCGCGCGCAGCGGGTTGGAGGCGGCACTTTGGGCGCAAGCAGGGCTGACGGCGGCACCAGATGGTCTCGCAGGGCCGTTGGGCTTTGGGGCAACCCACCATGCCGAAGCGGCAGCGGTGCAATTGCCTAAAGGTGCCTGGCGCATTGAAAGCATGACCCATAAGTTTCACGCCTGCTGCCACGGCCTACACGCCACGTTAGAGGCTTTGTCCGGCGCTGAGATAGACTTGGCACAGATCGACACTCTGTTGATCCGCACGCATCCGCGCTGGATGTCGGTGTGCAACATCGAAAGTCCTCAGACGGGGCTCGAAGCGAAGTTTAGCTATGCCCAAACAGCGGCGATGTTGCTTTTGGGGCATGACACCGGCGATGTGGCCAGTTTTGATGACGCGATCGTGCACGACGCCGAAATTCTAGCTTTGCGTGAGAAAGTGATCGTGAGGGAAGCACCGTTTCTATCTGAAACCCAGGTGGAAATCTCGGTCAAATTGCTGACGGGTGCTGTGCAGCGATTGCGGCATGATCTGTTAGGCGCCCTGAGCGACGAGATGCGCAGTGAAAAACTGATGCGCAAAGCCTCTGCATTGGTTGGTGCAGCCCGAGCGGATGCGCTTTGGCGGGTGACGCAAGGCGCCAGCTTGGTCGATCTGGCGGCACTCATGGCGAAAGCCGTCGAAGACGGCGCTCCGGATGCGTCATCTTTGACAGCGCAAAACGCCTAAAGCCTCCGGCCTTAGATCAGATACGCACCTTGCTCAAACCGGCTTAGCGCCGGTCCGAGGGTTGGCGCAATCGCGCTGGCCCGTGGGGGCGGAACGGCGCGCGGCCCAACAGTGCCGGTGGGCAGGGCGGTAAAAGGGACCGGGGTGCAATAGGTCTGGGCTGGATGCTTTAATTCTCTGCAACGAACCGAACAGCGCCTGAACGCTTTGCGAAGGACTCGTGCGTTTCCGTTTCAATGCACGTGCGGATCAGACCCAGCGCATGCGAGACGGTTCTTTGCCGTATCTCTGCGCGCCCAAGTGGGCCAAACTGCACCGTTTCCGTGACAAGGCCGTTCTCCCACATCAGGCCGAAGCAGACCATCCCTTCGGGCTTATATGCGGAGCCACCGGGGCCAGCGACACCGGTGACAGATACCGCAATGCTGCAATATGAGTTGGTGAAAGCACCAGCAACCATCTCCTGCGCGACATCTTCCGACACGGCGCCAAAAGCATCTAAAGTGGATTGCTGCACGCCCAAAAGCTCTTTCTTGGCGATGTTCGAATAGGTGACAAACCCACGGTCCAATACCTGCGAAGCGCCGGGTACATCGGTGAGCGCCGCTGCGATCATGCCCCCCGTACAGCTTTCTGCCGTACTTAGGATATGAGCATGCTCCCGCGCGAGCGCGACAAGGGCCGCCGCGTCCTGTGTCACAGGCGTACACCGTGATAAAGAGCGGCGAGTGCGAGAACGCCAAACGCTGCGAAAAAGCCCGCAAAAACGTCATCCAGCATCACGCCAAGGGCATTTTGGCGGCGGTCCGCCCAACCGATAATCAAGGGTTTCCAGATGTCGAAAAGACGAAACAGGATGAAAGCGGTGATCCAACCGGGCCAAAGCGCCAAGATGGAAACGCCCATGGACCAAGCTGCATAGGAAAGCGGCAAAAGCGCGATCCATTGACCGACAAGTTCGTCGATAACAATCTCTGCCGGGTCATGTTCCTGCGTCATTCCTTTGCCAAGCGCTGCTGTCGCCCACCAGCCTGTTACAAATGCCAGACAAATGCCCAGGATCAGCAAAGGGAAACCGCCCAACACGTGCAACAACCATGCGTAGGGCAGCGCAACCAGCGCGCCCCATGTCCCCGGCGCAGGCCGCAAGTAGCCGACACCGAACACGGTCGCGAGCGAGAGCGCGATAAATCGCATGAAATCAGCACGGACAACGCCCACGTCAGACCCTCTAAAGCAAACTCTGTTGCTTCACGCATATGTCACCCGTCTGAAACGCGCCACCGAAATGCGGTCCTGCGTAAATATTAAGCAGCACATCGCCGAGCATCGGCTCGATCGGGATGAAACATTGAGTCCCCTTGCTCGCATGAGTAAACCACAAGCACATGCACAAGGATTAAGCACGTGAGCCCGGCGGCCTTCCCCCTCAACATTGCGCCTCCCGTCTTTTTGGCGCCGATGGCGGGCATCACGGATCTGCCGTACCGACATCTTGTGGCCTCATTCGGCGCTGGGTTGGTCGTGTCAGAGATGATTGCCAGCCAAGACCTGTTGGCGCGACGCCCAGGCACGCGTGAGAAAGCCGAACTGGGCCTGGGCCTCGCTGGCACCGCCGTTCAGATCGCGGGGCGCGAAGCCGGGCCCATGGCCGAGGCGGCGCGTTGGGTCTCAGATCAGGGTGCGCGGCTGATCGATATCAACATGGGATGTCCAGCGAAAAAAGTGACCCAGGGCGCATCTGGCTCTGCGCTGATGAAAACGCCCGATCATGCTTTGCGGTTGATCGAAGCCGTGGTGAACGCGGTCGACGTGCCTGTGACACTGAAGACGCGTTTGGGATGGAATGATGAGATGCTGAACGCGCCCGTGATTGCTAAACGCGCAGCGGCGGCGGGCATTCAGATGATCACGATCCACGGGCGCACCAGATGCCAATTCTACCGCGGAAACGCCGATTGGCACGCCATCGCGCGGGTGAAATCTGCGGTTAACATCCCCGTGATCGCCAATGGTGACATCCGATGCGCCGACACGGCGCGTCAGGCGCTTCGTGCCTCGGGCGCTGATGGCGTGATGATCGGCCGCGCGGCGCAAGGCCAGCCTTGGTTGCTCGCGCAGGTTGCGCATGCGCTTTACGCAACGCCCAAACCGCGCGTGCCAAAAGGAAACGCACTGGTCGATATGGTGGCGCGTCACTATGAGGCGATGCTGGGTTTTTACGGTCGTGATCTTGGCGGTCGGGCGGCACGCAAACACCTGGGTTGGTACATGGACGTATGCGGCACCCCGCCGTCCTTGCGCCGGCGCGTGCTGACCGCCCCAACGCCCAAGGATGCTCTGAGCCTTTTCCCCGATGCTTTCGCCCCTTTTGCGCAAAGGGCTGCTGCGTGAGTTTTGACCGACTGATCTGGACGTCTCTTCCGGTCCCCACGCTGCTAATCTCATCCGACGACTTGATAGACGATGTTAACCCCGCCGCCGAAGGCTTTTTCAATGCCTCTCTCAAAGCGCTCGTCGGCGCCCCCATTTGGGACACGGTTGCCGTGGATTACCCGCTTGAGGCAGCGTTTGAACGCGCGCGTCAAAGTGAGACGGCGCTTTTTGTGAACGATGTCGATGTCGGTTCTGGTCAACGCGCCCCGCAGAAATCAGCGTTGGAGATCGCACCGCTTTCCGGTCGACCGGGCTACATGTTGATGATGATTTCACCGCGCGAGCTATCGGGCCGGATGACACAAAACCATTCCGTCAAATCTGCTGCGAAATCAGCCATCGGCATGGCCGAGATGCTGGCGCATGAAATCAAGAACCCCTTGGCGGGGATCACGGGGGCAGCGCAGCTTTTGTCGATGAACCTGAACGCTGATGAATTAGAGCTCACCGACTTGATCGTCGCTGAAAGCAGGCGCATCGTCAAATTGTTGGAGCAGGTGGAACAGTTTGGCAATCTGACGCAGCCGGTGCGCAGCGCGGTCAACCTGCACGATGTGCTTGACCGGGCACGCCGCTCTGCCTTGTTGGGGTTTGGCGCGCAAATGAAGATCATTGAAGATTATGATCCATCTTTACCGCCCGCCCTGGGGGATAAAGACCAACTGCTGCAGGTCGTGCTGAACCTGCTCAAGAACGCCTCTGAGGCGGCGGGCAAGGCAGGTGGTACCATCCGGTTGCGCAGCTATTTCGAACATTCATTTCGCATGCGGCGTGCAGATGGCTCCGGTACTTCCTTGCCCCTGCAGATTGAAGTGATTGACGATGGCCCAGGTCTGCCTGAACAGATCAAAGGGGATATTTTTGACCCCTTTGTGTCGGGACGCGAAAATGGCACCGGGCTTGGCCTGGCGCTCGTCAGTAAAATCATTTCAGAGCATGATGGCTGGATATCCGTCGATTCCGTGCCGGGCCGCACATTATTTCGCATTTCATTGCCGCGCGCGCCAAAAAATAGCGCCAAGCCAGAGGAGAGTTAACAATGGACGGCACCGTTCTTGTAGCTGATGATGATCGCACGATCCGTACCGTGCTGACGCAAGCTTTGACGCGGGCAGGGTGCAAAGTGCATGCAACCTCCAGCTTGACCACGCTAATGCGGTGGGTTGGCGAAGGACGGGGGGATGCGGTAATCACCGATGTGGCAATGCCCGACGGCAATGGGCTTGAAATGCTGCCAAAGATCTCTCAAGACCGCCCTGGATTGCCCGTCATCGTGATCTCGGCACAAAACACCATCATGACCGCCATCAAAGCTGCTGAGGCGGATGCGTTTGACTATCTGCCCAAGCCTTTTGATCTGCCCGATCTGATGAAGCGGACCGCCCGCGCATTAGAGCGCAAAGGCAGCCAGCCCTCTGGCACCCGCCAGCCCGAGATGGACGGGGAGCGTGATGATCTTCCGCTGGTCGGTCGCACCCCGGTGATGCAGGCGCTTTACCGATTGGTCGCCCGGGTCATGAATACCGATTTGCCCGTTTTGATCTGGGGCGAAAGTGGAACGGGCAAATCGTTGATCGGGCAAGCCATTCACGATTTTTCTGATCGCCGCACGCTGCCTTTCGTCACGGTCACGGGGGCTGATTTGCAAGATCTGGAAGGACCGGCCCGCATATTGGCAAGGGTGCGTGGGGGCACGCTGCTGATTGATGAGATTGCCGATATACCGCTGAATGTGCAGTCCAGGATCGTTCGGATGATGGATGTGCCTGGCGAATACACGCCGCGATTTCTTGCCACCAGTCAATCCGACCTCGCCGCGGCCCTTAAGCAAGATCGCCTGCGGAGCGATCTTTACTATCGGCTGTCCGGTGCAACATTGCACGTGCCCGCGCTAAGGGATCGTGTCGAAGATATCCAACTGCTTTCGAAACACTTTTTGGAACGCGTGGACGCGGGTGCCGTGCGGCAATTGTCAACAGGCGCCGAGCAAGTCTTTGCGAATTATTCCTGGCCGGGCAACGTACGGCAGCTTGAACACGCCACACGCCAATTGGCATTGACCGGTCGCGCAACTGAGATCACGCAGGCAGAAGCCGAAGATGTTCTGGGCACGCATCCAACGCCAGAGCCCGTTCATGCGCATTCCAGCACCGAACGGCTGGGGGCGAGCGTGGAACGGCATCTACGTCGCTATTTTGATCAGCACCGCGGGATGCTGCCGCCGCCCGGTCTTTACGCGCGCATCCTGCGCGAGGTGGAACTCCCTTTGATTGAAATTGCGCTCGCGGCGACCTCGGGCAATCAGGCGAAATGCGCCGACCTTTTGGGAATAAACCGCAATACCTTACGCAAAAAGATCACCGAGCTTGATATTGAGGTGACACGCGGTCGTAAAATGATGTAAAACCGCCACATAACCGTGGCCATCGCGTATCACACGTGATCAGGACCACAAAATATGGCGGTTGATGCCAACGGCATCACATCATCGATGAGGGCGGTAGTGGCAGCTCTGTCACGAAGTTTCACACTTGAGCGGCTGGCACGTTGGGCGCGCCTGCGCAGGGTGCGCAATTGGGCCACCATCGGCCTAGTGATTTTGGGGCCGGCGCTTGCCCTTTCGACCTATCTGATCTTGGGGCCGTTGGGGCAGGACGCAAACGCCCCGAGCCTCAGGCTGATCCTCCTCGCTGATCTCATATATGTCCTTTTGGTCGCAGCACTGGTATTCAGCCAAATCGCCAGATTGATTGCGGCCCGACGCGCGAAATCTGCAGGGTCTCGCTTGCATCTGCGCCTTACCGGTTTTTTTGCCGTGATGGCATTGATCCCGACGGTCAGCGTAGCCGTCTTTGCGGTTCTAACGATAAACTTTGGTTTTGAAGGGTGGTTCTCAGATCGTGTGCGCGGCGTCGTTGGTTCCTCGCTCGCCGCAGCAGAGGCATATGAGGCAGAGCAGCGCGAAGACCTTGTTGCGGATGCCCTTACCATGGCGCGCAGCATCGACACAGCGCGCCGCGCAGGCATTAATCGCAGCGACAGCGAATTGCTGAGCGAAGCACAGCCGCAAATTCAGCGCGGCCTGCGAGAGGCTTACCTGATTGATGGCACAGCAGATATCCAGGCCCGCGGGAACAGATCCTACCTTTTCGACTATGAGCCGCCATCACCCGAGCACCTCGCGCGTGCCCGGACGCAGGATGCTGTGGTGATCCAAGACTGGGCGAACAACGAGTTCCGCGCGCTGGTGGCGATGCAGTCTTTCGTTGATCGCTACCTCTATGTCAGCCGCGACGTGGACGGTGACATTCTCGCGCTGCTGGATGAGACAAAGGAAACGGTACGCCTTTACCAGCAGCTTGAAGCAGATCGGGGACGGTTGTTGTTTCAGTTTGGTCTTCTCTACATCGGTTTCGCCGTCATTCTGATCTTGGCGGCGGTGTGGTTGGGCCTGTGGTTCGCCGAACGCCTTTCTGGTCCCGTGGGTCGTCTGACTGGTGCCGCGCAAAAGGTGGGGACAGGCGACCTGAGCGTCAGAGTACGCGAAGAGAGCGGTGACGATGAGATTGCGATGCTGGGCCGGTATTTTAACCAGATGACAAAGCAATTGGGCCTGCAGCGCGAGACGTTGCTGGATAACACTCGGCAAATCGAACGCCGTCGACGTTTGTTCGACTCCGTTCTGAGTTCGGTCACGTCCGGCGTCGTGGGCCTGGATGCAAAAGGGCATGTCACCTTCGTGAACAGATCCGCGAAACGGCTGTTGGATTGGTCTGAAGATCGGCAAGCGGTGTCGCTCCCCGTTGCTATCCCAGAGTTCGGGGCGCTATTTGATGCGCTAAGGCAAGGACCAGCCGAGGTGACGCAAGGGGAAGTGAAGGTATCACGCCACGGCGCGATGGAGAATTTGCTGGTGCGCATGGCCACGCGCCGCAATGATCAGGGACGGTTGGAAGGTTTCGTGGTGGCCTTCGACGATGTCACCGATCTGGTCAGCGCACAGCGCATGGCCGCCTGGGGGGATATCGCCCGGCGCATCGCGCATGAGATCAAAAATCCATTGACGCCCATCCAATTGAGCGCAGAGCGGATCAAGCGAAAATTTGGCCCCAAGATCACGGGCGAAACAGACAGCGATGCCCTGGATCAAATGACCGGCGTCATCATCCGACAGACGGGCGATCTGCGCCGGATTGTCGATGAGTTTGCCAAATTCGCGCGCATGCCTGAACCTGAGACATCTGAGCAAGACTTGGTGCAGCTGGTGCACGAGGCTGTCCTCCTGCAACAAAACGGCCAGCCTGGCGTCCACATGCAGGTGGAGGCGCCAAACGGTCCGATCAAAGCGCAGCTTGATCCGACGATGATATCTCAAGCCCTGACAAATCTGATCAAGAACGCGGGCGAAGCCATTGATACATTGATAGAAAAAGGTGCGCCCGCAGATTTAAACCCAACGATCATCGTGGGTCTAACATGCGATGATGCAGTCGCAACGATCACCATCGCGGACAATGGCATTGGTCTGCCCGAGGATCGGGCGCGGCTGTTTGAACCCTATGTGACCACCCGCAGTGAAGGGACGGGGCTGGGCCTGCCCATTGTGAAAAAGATCATTGAAGAGCATGGCGGGACGCTCACGCTCGATCGTGCCCCGATTTTCGAAGGACAAAACCACTTTGGCGCGATGGCGACGATTGCATTGCCGGTCATTTCGCCCACTGCCCCTGAAAAAGGAGACCCCGATAGATGAGTGACATCCTAATCGTTGACGATGAGCGCGACATTCGCGAGTTGATCTCAGACATTCTCAAAGACGAGGGGTTTGCCACGCGGCTGGCGGGAAACTCTGACCAGGCCATCGCGGCGCTCAATGCAGAAGCGCCTGCGCTGATGATCTTGGACATTTGGCTCAAAGACAGCCGCATGGACGGCATCGATATCCTCAAAGCCACGAAACGTGACAATCCTGATGTGCCAGTCGTCATCATCTCGGGCCATGGGAACATCGAGATTGCGGTCGCCGCGATCAAACAGGGGGCTTATGATTTCATTGAAAAGCCTTTCAATATCGACCAGTTGCTGGTGGTGATCCGACGCGCGATGGAGACATCGCGTTTGCGTCGCGAAAACCAAAGTCTGCGGCGCCGGGACGCCACGAACGCGCGATTGCTGGGCGGATCTGCGGCACATCGCGTGTTGGTCAATCAGCTCGACAAAGTGACGAAATCTAACGGTCGGGTGATGCTGCGCGGGCCCGCAGGGTCGGGCAAAGAGGTTGCCGCGCGCTATATTCACGCGAAATCGCATCGCGCTTCTGCCCCTTTCGTAACGGTGAACTGCGCCGGCGTTGAACCTGATCGCATGGAGGAAGTGCTTTTCGGCCGCGAAGGATCTGAACGCGGGATCGAGCCTGGGCTTCTTGAGCAAGCCCACGGCGGAGTGATCTATTTTGACGAAGTGGCGGATATGCCCCTGGGAACGCAGTCAAAAATTCTGCGCGTATTGGTTGACCAACAGTTCCAGCGGGTCGGGGGCTCAGACATGGTTCGGGTTGACCTGCGCGTGATCTCTTCCACCAATCGCGATTTGGACGCAGCAATCACAAGCGGGAGTTTTCGCCAAGAGCTATATCACCGATTGAATGTTGTGCCGATCAACGTGCCCTCTTTGGAGGATAGGCGGGAAGACATCCCGTTGCTGGCGGAACATTTTATCGCGGAGTTCAACCGCACTCAGGGCCTACCACAGCGCAAGCTTTCAGAGGATGCCATTGCGTTGATGCAAACGATGGTCTGGCCCGGGAATGTGCGGCAGCTTAAAAACCTCGTGGAGCGGGTGCTGATCCTGGGTGACGATACCGGTCCGATACACGTGCGCGAGCTACCGGGTAAGGAGGAAAAAGCGCAAGAGGACGGGCGCGTTGCGCTCTCGGGTGCGCTCGCCACGCTGCCATTGCGAGAGGCGCGTGAAGCCTTTGAACGGGAATATCTGCTGACGCAGATCAACCGCTTCGGCGGAAACATCTCTCGCACCGCCAATTTTGTCGGGATGGAACGTTCTGCCCTGCACCGCAAGCTCAAATCCTTGAGCGTTGTAACCTCGGCTAAATCGGGCGTTCGCGTTGCGCATGTAGAGGATGAGGCGGCCGCTGGTTAATCTGAGGCGCGGCGCCAAAAGCCAACTCGGCCAAGACGTCAATGCCCTGCATGTTCAGAAAATGAAGCATGTCGATAAAGACCCAATTTTCCGCCAGCTTATCGCCCGACCGACGATAGACATCGACGACCCGCATATCTGCGCGTGTCTCACTCGGTGGGACTTCCATGTATCCGTTCGTGTTTGTCAAACTCAGATTTGGCCAACCGAAGAAAGCACCGTAATTCCCTTCGCCGATCCGGCACAGATGACCGTTGAAAACTCGGTCGGTGAGCAAGCGGCGAAATGGGCCCTGGTGCTGCTCGATGTAGCGGTCGATGGTGTATGTCGATCCGATACCCTCGGGCCCCCACCACAGCATGTCTTCGGTCCAATTTGCCGCCAACTCAACATGCGGATCCCAGGTGTCCAGCTGCCTATTTGCATCGTTGATCGCTTGGGCCATGCGCTCGATCACGTGGATCGTCTTCTGTCCCTCAGCGGGCGCATGCGGGTCCAAAAGGATGCCATCATGGGTCTGCGGGCCTGGCTGAACCAGATGAACTGCCGTTTGATTTGGGAACCGTTTGATCCCCGCCTGCGACATGAGATGGAGGATATCGCAAAAGAATGCGGTCTCCACGATTTGGCCATCTTCTATGCGGTGAAACTCAGCATAGCGGAGCATCGCGATTTTCCGCGTTGCGGGAATGTTCAGAAAATCGGCGTCAAACAACCCCATGAGATGCCCCATCGACATCACCCAAATCGCCGATGTGTCGCCGGTAACTGATTGCCCCGCGAAAAAGATGTCTTCCCGACGCTGCACCGCGCCGAAAGCAGAGAGAAAAGGCCGCCAAAACACAGCCGCAGCGCCTTCTGGCCCGCTCTGCGCGTTGAAAGGATGCACCCCGCGCCAAAGGCCGTTTTGCGGCATCCTTTTGGCCAGTATCGCCTCGACCGTTTGTGGGGTCGCTTTCGCCAAATCAGCATAGTGGTGTCGGACAACAGATTTGGCGTCTTGAAAGTTCGTCATCGTAAAACTCGTACTGCTCTCTGATCGTACGGTAGCCAGTTGCACAGGCGTGCACCAGCGGAAATTTGTGCGCAAATTACCTTATCTGCAACACCCACCTGAAAAACAGATCGTCATTGACCCTTGCCAGTCGCGCCCGCATCGCTTCTAACATGAAGGCTGAAGTGTAGCACGCGACACAGGTCCACAAGCGGCGGGAAGAGGCGGCGATGAAGGTCATCATTTGCGGCGCAGGGCAGGTGGGCTGGCAAATCGCTCGGCATCTGAGCGGGGAGCGCAACGATGTAACAATCGTTGATAGCAACCCAGATCTCGTACGTCGCGCGACAGAGACCTTGGATGTCCAGGGCGTAGCCGGTTTTGCCAGCTACCCCAACATTCTCGATCGCGCTGGGGCGAGAGATGCAGAAATGATCATCGCCGCCACCTATTCTGATGAGGTCAATATGGTGACCTGCCAGGTTGCGCATTCGGTTTTCGGCATCAACCGGAAAATCGCGCGGCTGCGCAGTCAGTCATATCTTGATGCGATCTATTCTGATCTCTACCGGCGGGACCACATGCCGATTGACGTGGTGATTAGCCCCGAGAAAGAAGTTGCCTCGGCTGCGCTTCAGCGGCTTGCCGCATCGGCGGTTTTTGACACCGAGGTGTTCATGGATGGGCAAGCGCACCTATTGGGCATCCACCTTGATGCCGAATGCCCCATCCTTGAGACACCTTTGCGCCAAATGACCGATCTGTTTTCGACCTTGCGAGCGGTGGTCGTTGGCGTGCGACGCGATGGGGTGCTCTTTGCCCCAAGCTCCAAAGATCAATTGTTCGCCGATGATGACATCTATGTCTTCACACATCGTGATGATCTTTCGCGCACGATGGAAGTTTTTGGCAAGAAAAACAGCATACAAGAGCGTGTTGTTCTTGTCGGTGGCGGAAATGTTGGCCTGGCTGTCGCCCAGCATCTGGAATCAGACAGCCGGCGTATCCGCACCAAAGTGATCGAAAAGAACCGTGCGTGCGCTGAGCGGGCGGCGGAGGCGTTGGAGCGCACCATTGTTTTAAATGGCGATGGTCTGGATGCCGAGATTTTGTCAGAGGCAGGGATTGCGCGTGCTGATGCAATGATGGCGGTGACCGACGATGACAAAACAAACATGCTGGCCTGTGTGCGCGCAAAGGCGACGGGATGCGAATACGTGATCGCGTTGATCAATGATCCCACTCTGGTCCCGCTTATGACGCCTTTGGGCATTGACGCCTATATCAGCCCGCGCGCGACCACGGTGAGCTCTATCCTCAGACACATCCGACATGGCCGGGTCCGCGCCGTGTACTCCATCGGGGATGCAGAGGCGGAAGTGATCGAAGCCGAGGTCCTGTCAACCTCTCCCGTGGCGGGTAAGCTGATTTCTGAGATCGACTTTCCCGATGGCACGCTGGTCGGCATGATCAGAAAGGGCACTGATGTCATCCGACCCTTGGGGATGACGCGCATAGACGTTGGCGATGTGATCGCCGTTTTTGCGCTTTCAGAAGATGTTCCCCAGGTTGAGCAGTTGCTGCAGGTATCAATCGATTTCTTCTGAAGGATAGATATGGCTCGCAGACGTTATCTCTGGGAAGATTTCGCCGATACGCCGCTGTTTTTGCTGCTTTTTGGCATATCGGCTGCATCAATGATGGTGCCGGCAGCCCATGCGCTGGCTCTGGGCGATCACGATGTATCACGCGCGTTTTTTTACGTCAGCTTGCTGGGTCTATTCGCCTTTTGTTTGATCGCAATTGCGCATGCGGGTCGGGCGCCTGAGTTTGGCAGCCTTGGCCCGCTCATTTCTTTGTTCTCCGCCTTGGTGTTTCTGCCGGTGTTTTTTGCGATCCCCTTTCTCGATGCGCTCCCGACGACACGGTTTATCAACGCCTATTTTGAAATGGTCAGCGCGATCACCACGACGGGTGCCCCGATGTTTCAAGATACCGCGCGGCTGTCAGACACGCTTCATCTGTGGCGCGCACAGGTCGGTTGGATGGGCGGCTTGCTGATGTGGGTGGCCGCATCGGCCATTCTGGCGCCACTGCGCCTTGGCGGATTCGAAGTCACCACCCAGGCAGAACCCGGGCGATCCGAGAGCATCAACAGCAATCTGATGGCGAATATCGCGCCAAGAGAACGGTTGTTGCGCGTGACCTGGACATTGCTGCCCATCTACAGCGGTCTCACCCTGCTGCTGTGGGTCCTTTTGTTGGCGAGCGGCGAGCCCCCTTTCGTTGCGCTGTGCCACGCCATGTCGGTGCTGGCCACCTCTGGGATCTCTCCCATCGGGGGGGTCGAATATGCGCAAATCGGTTTGGCGGGGGAGGCAGTGATGATGTTCTTCATGCTTTTTGCAATCTCTCGTCTGACATTCTCGAAGGACACGATGACCGTGATGGAGGGTGGTTTAACCACAGACCCTGAATTTCGCATCGGGATCGCCGTGGTGATCGCCGTCCCGCTTTTGCTTTTCTTGCGGCATTTCTCGGGCGCTTATGACGTGGATGCGACAGAAAGTCTGCGCGAGGCATTTCTGGCATTCTGGGGCGCGGCATTCACGGTACTCTCGTTTCTGACAACCACCGGCTTTGTGTCTCACTTTTGGGGAGAGGCGCAGGCATGGTCCGGTCTGACAACTCCCGGACTTATCTTGATGGGGCTCTCGTTGATCGGTGGCGGCGTAGCGACAACGGCAGGCGGAGTGAAGCTTTTGCGGATTTTCGCGCTCTACCGTAATGGGCAACGCGAGATGGAAAGGCTCGTGCATCCAAACTCTGTCAGCGGCGCAGGGATGGTAGGACGTCGCTTGCAAAGCAACGGCGCATTCATCGCCTGGGTCTTTTTCATGCTTTTTGCCTTGTCACTCGCGGGCGTGACACTGCTTCTGTCACTGACGGGAACCACGCTTGATGATGCTCTCGTACTCGCCGTCGCGAGCCTGTCAACAACGGGCCCATTGGTCGAATACGCCACCGACGACCCGGTGAGGTTGATTGACTTGAGCGTTGGGGCAAAAGCAATCCTTTGTGGGGCGATGGTCCTCGGACGTTTGGAAACGCTCGCGATTATCGCGCTGCTCACGCCCGATTTATGGCGTGCATGACAGTTTGGCTGTCAGCCTGGTGTGACACCTCTGCGACGCTCAAAGTGGAAATCAGCTTGGCTGACGAACTTTGGGGCTGGAAACTCTCCGCTGCCGCATTCATACTCAAGAAAAAGGTCCAGACACATGGGGCCCGGCAAGAAACAAAGCGAGAACACCATGGCATCCGACAGACAGAATCTGCAAGACGCTTTTTTAAACCATGTCCGCAAGACAAAGGTGCCAGTGACCATTTTCCTGATCAACGGCGTGAAGTTGCAAGGGGTGATCACCTGGTTTGACAATTTTTGCGTGCTCCTGCGCCGCGATGGGCAGTCTCAGCTTGTGTATAAACACGCGATCTCAACGATTATGCCCGGCCAGCCGATCAGCTTGTATGAGGGTGAAGAGGCTTCTTGAGCAAGCCAAGCTTTCAGATTGACGAAACCGACAAGCCGCGTCTCACGCGCGCCTGGGTATTGCATCCCGACATCCGCAGTGATCCCGACCGTCGCGATCCTGACGCTGCCCTGGCTGAGGCGATGGCGTTGGCCCGGGCATTACCCGCGTTAGAGCTCTGCGGCGGCGACATCGTGCCATTGCGCGCGGTGGATGCGGGGCGGCTCTTTGGTAAAGGTAAAATCAAAGAGATTGAAGATTTGGTTGTGCAACACGCGATTGAGCTTTTGCTGATCGATGGGCCTGTTACCCCTGTTCAACAACGAAACCTGGAAAAGACCTGGGGTGTAAAGCTGCTCGATAGAACCGGGCTCATCCTAGAGATCTTTAGCGATCGCGCCGCCACGCGGGAGGGCGTGCTGCAGGTCGAGATGGCGGCCTTGAACTATCAACGCACGCGGCTTGTGCGCGCTTGGACCCATCTAGAGCGCCAGCGTGGGGGGCTAGGGTTTGTCGGCGGTCCTGGCGAAACCCAGATCGAGGCAGACCGCCGTGCGATTGATGAACAGCTCGTGCGTTTGCGCCGTCAGCTGGAAAAGGTGGTAAAAACCCGTGCCCTGCATCGTGCAGCGCGGGCCAAGGTTCCTTTCCCCATCGTTGCTTTGGTGGGATATACGAATGCGGGCAAGTCGACGTTGTTCAATCAGCTGACCGGTGCCGATGTGATGGCCAAAGACATGCTGTTCGCCACCTTAGATCCGACAATGCGCTCTTTGGCGTTGCCTGACGGGCCGCAAATTATCTTGAGCGACACGGTTGGCTTTATCTCGAACCTGCCCACGGAACTGGTAGCCGCGTTTCGCGCAACCTTGGAAGAGGTGTTGGCGGCGGATATCATTTGCCATGTCCGCGACATCAGCCACGCTGAAACCGAGGCGCAGGCAGCTGACGTGCGCGAGATTCTGGCGACGCTTGGCGTGGACCCGAACATCCGGCAATTTGAAGTGTGGAACAAGGTTGACCAGCTTTCCCCCCAAGGTGCTGCAGCACGCGAGGCGCGGGCAGACAAAGATCCTGACATTCTGATTACCTCAGCGCTCAGTGGTGCGGGTCTTGCAGATCTGCAGACCGCAATCACCCAAGCCTTGCGGGGCGCCGTGAAAGAGGCCCACCTCACGCTCAGCTTCGCGGATGGGCGTCGCCGCGCCTGGCTTTTCGCGCAAGACGTGGTGGTCAACGAAAAGCAGACCGAGACGGGGTTTCGCATGCGCGTGCGCTGGACCGAAAAGCAACAGGCGCAATTTCAACGGGTATAGCCCACACCCTCGATTTTTCGCCGCGCCGCTACATGTATCGCTCAGCAAGTGGAGGCGCCTATGGGTCTTATGATCCTTTATCTCGTTACGTTCTCGGTTTTCTTGATCATCGACTATTTTGCTTTGAGCTACGTGATCAAGCCGATGTTTGCCCGTGATATCGGTCATCTCATGTTGGACAATTTTCGGGTTCTCCCGGCTTTCGCTTTCTACGCGTTTTTCGTGACGGTTCTGCTCTGGTTCGTCTCTTGGCCGGCATTGACGCTTGAGCGGAGCCTCTGGTGGGTGTTTGGCAACGCAGCTTTGTTGGGGGCGGTGGCCTACGGCACGTATGAGTTCACAAATCTCGCCATCCTCAAAGACTGGACATGGCGCATGGTGATCATCGACGGCATTTGGGGGACGATCTTGACCGGCACCTCGGCCACGGCAGGCGTCTGGCTGATGCGCGCACTGGCGTGACGCGGTTAAACGGATGCCATCACGCGCCCGTGGCGGAGGCCCACCGCCACGCCCCTGGCGCAAGCTGATTGAGGTGCCAATCGCCGATCTGGATCCGGATAAGACGCAAGGTCGGCAGTCCGACATGCGCTGTCATGCGTCGGATCTGTCGATTGCGCCCTTCGCGCAGCGTGATCTTCAACCAAGTGTCGGGAACGGTTTTGCGAAATCGGATTGGTGGATCGCGCCGCCAAAGCGGTTTTGGCGCATCGATCTGAATGACGTCAGCAGGTTTCGTCAGACCATCCTTCAGCATAACGCCCGCACGCAAAGCTGAAAGCATCGCCGCCTCTGGTGTGCCTTCCACCTGAACCAGGTATGTTTTGGTGCGCTTGTATTTCGGATGCGCAATACGGGCCTGCAGCGCACCGTCGTCGGTCAAGACAAGCAGCCCCTCGCTATCTTTATCCAAACGACCCGCCGGGTAAAATTCCGGCTCATTGATGAAAGACGACAAGGTTGGGCGATTGGTGCTTTCGTTGCTGCGATCAGTGAATTGCGACAACACACCGAAGGGTTTGTGAAACAGAATGACCCGTTTCATGGTGCGGCAGGCGTCAATACGGTGATCCCCACCGCCGCCGCCCTGGCAAGGTCGGCGTCAAGGGACATCGGGATGTATTCCCCGCGCCGCCAAAGCTGTGCCAGATCGTCATAGTGACGCGACAGGAAATGCCCCGACTGTCCTGTTGCCGCCACAAAAACGGATGAATCGGGATCGGCAAAGTCATACACGCCGCGATACCCGGCACCGTGCACATTGTAGAACGGGTTATCCCCGCTGCCGCGCGTCAGCCCACGTTGTAATGTGTTGTCCCCCCCCGAGGTGGATTGTCTGATGTTCACGAAGTACCGCAAAAACGGGACGCTTCCCAAAGTGGGGTGGTCGTGAACAGCTTGATGGGCGTCTCCCCAACGAAGCGATTCGAGTTGATCGCCCCAGGTTTCGCCAATCCAAATGAGCGCATCGTCCAAGGCCAATTCCGCCATGTCGATGCAGCTCTCAACGGGTGCAGATTGCACCACGTCGCACCAAACGGCAGCCCCCTCAACGTCCCGAAAAACCCGTTCGATAAAGATCGGGTTCACGTGGTGAAAGGCATCTGCGAGCGTTCCGAGTTCATCTTGGATCAGTCGGGTTTGGAGGCTGCGCAACCAGGCAGCATAGATCAGCGGTTCAGGCAGATGTTCGTTCATTTCCCCTGACCAACCCGCCAAAAGGCTCAGCGCGCGCTGCCGCTGTCGGGCGGGCGTCCCTTCCGGCGCGGCTTCGCCGGTGAACCACAGCTCTGCGCCGATCAGCGGCAGAAGCGAGCGTGCCGTGAAGCTTACAGTATCGAGTTGCGCTTCGATGAAGCTGTCGCGCGTGTGGACCTCGCGCGCTTGCATCAGCCGCTGCCAACGCTGGACGCGCTGCGTATCTCCCCAATGAAATGAGACGTGGTTTGGAAACGGCCTATCGACTGTTTTGTTGTTCATGTTCCCCAGAATGCCGCCGGGAGGCGCGATAAATTCCGGGTTCGCTGCGTAAGGCAGTTGTCCTTGCCAGCGGTTCTGGGCCAACCACCCCGGGGCGGGAAGCCGACCCTGGCTTTGATGCGCTGCATCGCGACGCGGGAGCGCACCGATCGTTTTCATCGCGATCCTGTCTCTGTCGGCAAGAATGAGGTTTTGACTGGGGGCAACAAAGGTCGCACCGGCGGCCAATCCCGCCTCAACCGTTTGCGCTGTCATCAAGGAAATCATCGCCGCAAGCGACGTGTCGCGCCCAGACAGCGCCGTCCAACCCAAGCTGGCAACATGCCCCGGCGGGGTGATCGTGCCCAGCGAAAAGGCAGTGCTCGGCAAAACAACGCCATTTTCGGTCCAGCGCAGCGTGATGGTGACAGGTTCAGCATCCTTGATCGTGATAATAGAGGCACGGCTGACAAAGTCTTTGAAGCCATCCGGAGTGCGATACTGTTGCGGATCAGCAGGGTTGAGTTCTTCGATAAAGACGTCTTGGTCATCCACAAAGGCAGCCGTCAGACCCCAGCCCAAGGCCGCGCTGCGCCCTTGCAGGATGGCCGGGATCCCGGGGATCGTACCGCCGATCACGCCGCCTGAAGACAGTTCTAACCGCGCCAGATACCAGATGCCGGGGGCGGACAACGCCAAATGAGGATCACTTGCCAGCAGGGTCCCCCCAGCCGCAGAGCGCGAGGGTGCCGCGGCCCAGGCGTTCGACGCCCCGCCAAAAGCGCCCTGCTTGATCAGAGATAAACCATGACCAGGTTCGGGCTGCGCTCGGGCCACGTTGACTTGATCGGCATCGACCGGCACCAAAGCTGCGTATTCCGGCAACGCGGCAACCCCGCTTCCCGGGGCATCCGGCAGAAGGTCACGCAACCGCTGGTCATCGCGCAACATCAAAGACGTGCGTGCGTTTAAAACATCTGCTTCAAGCTGCGCGGTTGTCTGCACGGCCAGCAGCTTGTGCAAGGCAATTGAATCGGCAGGTCGCCAAGGGGCAGTGGGCGCATTGAAAACCAGCATCTCGGGCGCTCCACGGCCCAATGCCTCCGCGTTGATCTGATCGATCCGCGCGTTCACGCCCGCGGCATAGGCTTCAAGTGCCGCGCGGGTCTGATCATCGAGCACTGACACCGATTGAATTGAGCTTGCATAGACATCCAAGCGCCGCATCAGGCTGTCTGTTTGCAAGGTTGATGCCCCGAAAACTTCGCTCAGCCGCCCTTGCGCGGTACGTCGCATCATCATCATTTGCCAAAGACGGTCCTGAGCATGGGCAAATCCCAGGCCAAAGAACACGTCCCCGTCGGTTTGCGCGAAAATATGCGGCACATTTGCATTGTCACGGATGATTTCGACCGGCGTGCGAAGACCCTGCACCACAACAGTGTCATCATACGTGGGCAAGGATCGGGAGGCGAGCCAATAAACCAGCCCGATGGCGAGCACGCTGAAGGCGGTCAAGGCAACCGCGAGACGAAAAAGCCAGCGAAAGAGTGTCGCCATGAGAGTTCCCAACCAAAGGCGCAGATTGACCGAACCTGGCAAGATGCTAGGTGTCCCGCGCATAGCGCATCTCAAAGTTAAGGAAAAGACAATGGCACAGCTGGCATTTCTGGGCATGGGGGTCATGGGTGCGCCTATGGCGGGGCATCTGCAGCAGGCAGGCCACGCCGTCACGGTATACAACCGAACAGCTTCGAAAGCCGCCGAATGGGTGGACCGCTACGGTGGATCAGCGGCAGCAACCCCGCGCGAAGCTGCAAACGGCGCGGATTGCGTTCTGGCTTGCGTGGGCAATGACGATGATCTTCGCGCCGTTTGTTTGGGCAAGGATGGCGCCTTTGCTGGCATGTCACCGGACAGCACTTTCATTGATCACACGACAGTCTCTGCCCAGGTGACCAAGGAATTAAGCGCTGCCGCCAAGAACGCTGGGATTAACTATGTGGACGCGCCGATCTCGGGGGGGCAAGCGGGGGCGGAAAACGCGCAACTGTCGATCATGTGCGGCGGCACGCAACAGGCTTATGATCGGGCTCTGCCCATTATGGAGGTATATGCGAAGATCTGTCGCCGCTTGGGACCAAGCGGCGCCGGTCAGATGGCCAAGATGTGCAATCAGATCGCGATCGCGGGTCTGGTTCAGGGTCTCTCTGAAGCGCTTCATTTCGCAGAGAAAGCCGGCCTTGACGGACACGCCGTTGTGGAGGTGATCAGCCAAGGGGCAGCAGGCTCTTGGCAAATGTCAAACCGGTATCAAACGATGTTGGACGATCATTTCGACCACGGTTTCGCCGTTGACTGGATGCGCAAAGACCTTGGCATTTGTTTGCGCACAGCGGATGACATTGCAGCCAGCCTGCCGGTGACTGCGTTGGTCGATCAGTTCTACAAAGACGTACAAATGTTGGGAGGCGGGCGGTGGGACACGTCAAGCTTGATCAAACGTCTCCGCGCCCTGGGGTAGTGCGCCCGATCTTTTCAAAGAGGTCTCGTTTGGTAGGAATGCGCCAAGAATGCAAAGACGATCATCGACGCTTTGCGCATTACATTGAACATCAGAGGCGCTAAAATCCCCGGCCTTGAAGCTGATCCATCCTGCCTAAAGCATTTCGAGTTAAACCTGGATCACTTGTTCGCTGCCTCTCCCTGCGGTCGAACGCGAAAAGTGATAAATGATGGCTCAAGTTAAACTCGAAAAGCTGTAAACGACGTAATGCCGCCCCGTAGGGGCCGAACGGCGGGTCCCAGCAAACCCTGCTGGGCGGGACGCTGATAGAGAAGTGTTGTCGTAGGTTTAAGGCCGGGAGCTTGCGCTCTTCTGGCATCAGCAATCGCGCAAACCCATCAAAATTGCTTTGGTCCCAACCTTGCTGACTAAGGAATGATGCGCGTGTATTTGCTGCCCTCCAGCGTGGCGCCGATGCGCAGACCAGCGCGTCCGAAAACAGCGGCAAGCACGGGGGCGAGGAGGGTGGTTGTGTCTGCCGCAACGCTGTCGCCCACATCAGAAATGACGTATTCGAGATCTGCACCCGCCGCCCAACCGGGCGAGCTGCGGAATTCCTGCAATGCTGCGCCAGTCATGAAAAACAAGACATGCGCATATTGCTGCGCCCCGATCTGAAGCCCGCCAGAGCCTTTGACAACGGAATAATAATCGACGGTCGTGTTGTCGATCAGCAAGGCCCCGCGGCCAAAACCGCCGCCAAAGCCAAAACCCGCTTCAGTGACCAAGGGCATGACCAGCATCCCGTTCGCTTTCTCACCCAGTTGCACGGTGTTTGGAAAACTGCTGTACATTTCATCCAATGTCGCGGCGACCCGTGCATCAATCCGTGCCGCGCCATCGCTGCCGACACCGTTGCCGCATGCCGCGGTCAAGCCCATTGCGGAAAGCGCGCTCGCATTAAAAACGCGTCGTGACATGATCTGATTGCCCATACCGATTGCCTGCTCTGTTGCCTGTGTCGGTTTGCCCGACCTCGCTCTTCCCCTCTATAGTCAGCTTTCGTCGCGCTGTCATGATCTTTGACAAGAACGGCATGATGACGCTGATAGCAGGTCGGTCGGTCGGGCCACTCAGCCAGATGCTTGAACGGGACCAGCCACATCCATCAATTTGACGCCGTCGAACATGAAAATTTCAATGCTGCGTGGAGACATCGATTGTCCATTTTTGATGCTAGTTCTCTGTTTCAGACAAGATTAGCACATCGTATAATGGCGCAGTCAACAGCGGAGGAACATCGCCATGCCTGATGGGTTTTTGACTGCAAACCGCAGTTTCTTCGGGCTCTTGGCGGCGAATACCATATTGGGCACGTCGCTTCCCTTGTTGATCATTCTGGGCGGATTGGCCGGGTTGATGTTGGCGCCCACGGTTGCGCTGTCTACGTTACCAGCTTCCTTGCAAACGCTGGCCGGTCTTTTCGCTGCGGCCCCATTTTCACTGGTGATGGGACGATTTGGAAGACGGGTCGGATTTGCTTTGGGTGGTTTGCTTGGCGCGGCGGGTGCTTTGTGGGCCGCCTTTGCGCTGATCCAAGGGGATTTCCTGCTGCTGTGTCTTGCCCATATGGCGCTTGGCGCGGCGCTTGCTTGCTATCAGTACTTCAGATTTGCCGCGGCAGAAGTGGTCAGCACACAGTGGCAACCTGTCGCGATTTCGTTGATGTTAACCTCTGGATTGATCGCTGCGTTGATCGGGCCTCAGGTGTTTATCCTCACCAAGGATGCGATGATCGCTGTGCCATTGCTGGGCGCATATCTCTCACTTGCGGGCCTGTCGCTGATCGGCCTTTTGCCGCTTCTTGCCGTGCGTATGCCCAGCATCGGCAACCTGCCTGAAAGACCGCAAATGACCAGGCAGGGGATCGCAAAGGCACTGCAAAAACCGCCGGTACGACGCGCCATCGGCACCGTTGCGGTGGCGCAGGGCGTGATGGTGTTCATGATGGTGCCCACACCCTTGGCCATGATCGGCTGCGGTTTAAGCGATACGATGGCGGGGGATGTGATCCGCTGGCACGTCGTGGCGATGTTTGCGCCCAGCTTTTTCACTGGCTTCTTGATCCAAAGGTTTGGCACGCAACGCATGTGCCAAGCGGGTTTGACGCTTCTGATCATCGCTGCTGCGGCAGGTGCGGCAGGTTTAACCCCCGCGCATTTCTACGGTGCGCTGATCATCCTGGGTGTTGGTTGGAACTTTGCCTTTATCGGTGCGACGACGCTCTTAGCGCAGGTTGTGGCCCAAGAAGATAAAGCGCTGACCCAGGGGGTAAATGACACCATCATTGCGCTTTCAAGTACCATTTTCGCCTTTGCCGGTGGCGGGATCGTTGCGGCCTTTGGCTGGGCGGCGCTTGCACTTTCCGCTTTGGGCGTGGTGGCGCTTGCGTTGGTTATGCTCACCTACACCGAGCGCACTTCAGCCGTTTAACACAGCAGCAACAGCAGGGGCAAAGTAGCTTAGAACACCGTCGCACCCGGCGCGTTTGAAGGCGATCAGACTTTCCATCATCACCCGTTCCTCATCGATCCAGCCCTGAGCCGCCGCTGCTTTGATCATCGCATACTCACCTGACACCTGATAGGCGAAGGTTGGCGCGCCGAAAGTGTCTTTCACGCGGCGACAGATATCCAAATAGGGCTGGCCAGGTTTGATCATCACCATGTCCGCACCCTCTGACAAATCGCGCGCGACCAGCCGCAGCGCTTCATCGCCATTGGCCGGGTCCATTTGATAGGTTTTCTTGTCACCCGTCAGCGCCCCCGAGGCGCCAACAGCATCGCGGAAGGGACCATAGAAAGCAGACGCGTATTTCGCAGCGTAACTCAAGATCATGACCGCGCTGTGGCCGCGTGTTTCAAGCGCCTGACGAATAGCACCGATGCGCCCGTCCATCATATCCGACGGCCCGATGATATCGGCGCCAGCCTCTGCCTGAGCGAGGGCCATTTTGACCAAAGCCTCTACCGTGCGATCGTTGACGATGATGCCGTTCTCAACAAAGCCGTCGTGTCCGTTGATGTTGTAGGTGTCAAGCGCGACGTCGCTCATCACCACCATATCCGGACAGGCGGCCTTGATCGCCCTGATCGCACGATTGGCGTGATTTTCCGGATCCCAAGCGCCGGCGCAATCCTCTGTACGTTCTTCAATCGCGGTGTAGGGAAAGACGCAGATTGCGCCAATCCCCAGCGCCCAAGCCTCTTGCGCTGCGGCGGCGACACGGTCAACCGAACGGCGCATCACGCCGGGCATTGACGGGACGGGTTCTTCGATGCCGTCGCCGGAACGCACGAAAATCGGCCAAATCAAATCTCCTACCTCTAGGGCATTTTCACGTACCAAGGCGCGCACAGCAGGCGACACCCGCGTCCGGCGCAGACGGGTTGCAGGGTAGGGAGCTTGCATCGGGGTCATATCAACACCTTTTTGGCTTGCGTCACGCTTGGCATGAAAAATCTGCCCGCTCAAGGGTAGGAATTGGTGACGTCCTTGGGTATGCCCGCTGCAGGCACATGCTAAGGATTGGCTGTTGGACCTGTTTCAAGCACTCTCGGAACTCATTGATCTGCGCTCTTTTTCCAATGTTTGGTTTTGGATCGCATTGGCGGTGGTTTGGTCTTTGACCAGCCATTGGATACTTGGCGTTCCTTTTGACATGCTGCTACGCGCACGCCGCGACGGCGGTCAAGCTGCGTTGGATTTGGAAGACATGGTGCGGATCAGCGTGAACAGACGCTTAGCCGTCAATGCCAATACACTTGGCTGGAACGTGGCCTCGGCCTGCTTTGGGCTGACAGTGCTGCTTTTATTGGGCTTTGGATACGGACTGGAATTTGCGCAAGCGGCATTTCTGTTGGCCTTCCCTTTGGCTGTGATCGCCGTACTCAACCGGATGGCCGCACGGCGGATCAGAGAGGCTGATGTTGTCGGACCTCCGCTTTACGCCCTGCTAAGCCGTCACCGCCGGATGACGCAGTTTGTCGGCTTGCTGACGATCTTCGTCACCACCATTTGGGGCATGTATCAAAATATCTCGCAAAATCCGCTGGGTGGTTGACACTGATCGCGGCAAGGCCAACTGACGCGCTATGAATGCTACAACGTCCTTAATGCTGTCAGGTGTGCCCGAAGGGTATGATGCCCACGCCATCGTTCGCGAGATTGAGACGCGCAATGCGCCGCTATGCCATGTTGCGCGCGATGACAAACGCATGGCGGCCGTGCAATCCGCGCTTGCCTTTTTCGCGCCAGACCTGCCTGTGATCACCTTTCCAGGGTGGGATTGCTTGCCGTATGACCGCGTGTCGCCGAATGCAGATATCGCAGCGCAACGCATGGCAACACTCGCCGCCCTGGCGCACGGCATGCCGAAACAATTCGTGCTGCTGACGACGTTAAATGCCGCCACCCAGCGGGTTCCCGCACGCGCGTTGCTGCGCGATGCTGCCATCAGCGCGAGAGTGGGCAGCAGGATTGATGAACACGCGCTGCACAGCTTTCTGGTCCGCATGGGCTTTGTGCAAAGCCCAACGGTTTTGGAACCGGGCGATTACGCAATTCGCGGCGGGATCATTGATATCTATCCGCCCGGTGATCTTGGCCCGGTCCGACTGGATCTTTTTGGCGATACATTGGATGGGGCGCGGCGGTTTGACCCCGCGACCCAGCGCACAACTCAAAAGCTTGAAATGGTTGAGCTTGCCCCGGTCAGCGAGGTGATCTTGGATGAGCCCGCCATCACGCGGTTCCGTCAAAACTACCGCATCGAGTTTGGTGCGGCAGGGACAGATGATCCGCTCTATGAAGCGATCTCTGCCGGACGCAAGCACCAGGGTGCTGAGCATTGGATGGCGTTTTTTCATGAGAAACTGGAGACGCTTTTTGACTATCTTCCCGAGGCCACAGTCACTTTGGATGATCAACTGACGGCAGCGCGGCTTGCCCGCTGGGAAAGCGTCGCGGATCAATATGAGACGCGCCGGTTAGCCATGGCAAACCGGTCCAGGATGGACAGCGTCTATAAACCTGCCCCGCCGGAAAGGTTGTATTTGACCGATGACGCCTGGGCGTTGGCGACAGCACAGCATCGTGTGATCCAGTTCAATCCGCTTCCGCAGCCCACCGGGCCGGGCGTGCTGGACGCTGGCGCGCGAATTGGGCGAAATTTTGCGCCCGAACGGCAGCAAGAATCCATCAGCCTATTCGGTGCCCTGGCCGCGCATGTGAAGACGCGATTGCAAATGGGTCCAGTGGTGATTGCCAGCTATTCTGAGGGCGCGCGCGAGCGGTTAAGCGGGTTGATCGAAGATGAAGGGCTTGCCGAGACGATCGCGATCCCAAACGCCAAAAGGCTCGGCAGCAGGGGCCTTTATCTGGCCGTTTGGGCACTTGAGAATGGGTTCGAGGCGCCTGGTCTTACCGTGATCTCCGAACAGGACGTGCTGGGCGATCGTTTGATCCGTGCGCCCAAACGCAAAAGACGGGCCGAGAATTTCTTGACCGAGACGCAAAGCCTGAGCCCCGGCGACCTGGTGGTGCATGTCGATCACGGGATCGGTCGGTATCGCGGCCTTGAGGTGGTGACGGCGGCCGGTGCGGCGCATGAATGCCTGGTGCTGGAATATGCCGAACATTCGAAGCTTTATCTGCCGGTCGAAAATATCGAACTGTTGTCAAAATACGGTCACGAAGAGGGTCTGCTTGACCGGCTTGGCGGTGGCGCATGGCAATCAAAAAAGGCGAAGCTGAAAGAACGCATTCGCGAGATGGCGGACCGGTTGATCCGCATCGCTGCGGAACGGGCATTACGCAAAGCGCCCATTTTGGAACCACCGCCAGGCATGTGGGATGCTTTCGCAGCCCGCTTTCCCTATGCCGAAACAGACGATCAGTTGCGGGCAATCGGCGATGTGATCGATGACATGACCAGCGGCAATCCGATGGACCGGTTGGTGTGCGGTGACGTTGGTTTCGGCAAAACCGAGGTGGCGATGCGCGCAGCATTTGTCGCTGCGATGTCGGGCGTTCAGGTAGCCGTGATCGCCCCGACAACGTTGCTTGCGCGGCAGCATTACAAGAGCTTTTTTGAACGCTTCCGCGGATTTCCAATTCAAGTCCGTCAGCTAAGCCGCTTTGTATCGGCGAAAGAGGCCGCGCAAACCCGTGATGCCATGGCAAAGGGCACGGTTGAGATCGTGATCGGCACCCATGCATTATTGGCGAAGACCGTGAAGTTCCAAAACCTCGGTCTGTTGATTATCGACGAAGAGCAGCACTTTGGCGTGCAGCACAAAGAACGGCTGAAACAGCTTCGCAGCGACATACACGTGCTGACCCTTACCGCGACCCCCATACCGCGCACCCTGCAGCTGTCTTTGACAGGTGTGCGCGACCTAAGCATCATCGGCACGCCGCCGGTGGATCGCCTTGCCATCCGCACCTATGTTAGCGAGTTTGATGCTGTCACGCTGCGAGAGGCGTTATTAAGAGAACACTACCGTGGCGGACAATCGTTCTACGTTGTGCCCCGCATCAGCGATCTACCTGAGATTGAGGCTTTCCTCAAAGAGCAACTGCCTGAACTCACCTACGTTGTCGCCCACGGCCAGATGGCGGCTGGTGAATTAGATGATCGCATGAATGCATTCTACGACGGCAAGTTTGACGTGCTGCTCGCAACAACGATTGTCGAATCTGGCCTTGATATCCCGACGGCAAACACGATGGTGGTGCATCGCGCTGACATGTTCGGTCTAGCGCAACTTTACCAGATCAGAGGGCGCGTCGGCCGCTCAAAAACCCGCGCCTATGCCTATCTCACCACCAAACCGCGCGCGAAACTCACGCCGACTGCTGAAAAACGGCTTCGGGTGTTGGGGTCGCTCGATACGTTGGGGGCGGGGTTCACACTGGCCAGCCAAGACCTTGACATTCGGGGGGCGGGCAATCTTTTGGGGGAAGAGCAATCTGGCCAAATGCGCGATGTGGGCTTTGAGTTATACCAATCGATGCTGGAAGAGGCGATTGCGAAAATCAAGGCCGGCGAGATGGAAGGTCTTGCCGAGGCGGATGATCAATGGGCACCGCAGATCAACCTCGGCGTGCCCGTTTTGATACCGGAAAGCTATGTCCCAGATCTGGATGTGCGCCTTGGCCTGTATCGCCGTTTGTCGGGCTTGAGTACCAAAGTAGAATTGGAAGGCTTTGCCGCCGAACTCATCGATCGCTTCGGCAAACTACCCCGAGAGGTGAATACACTGATGCTGGTCGTGCGCATCAAAGCAATGTGCAAGCGGGCAGGGATCGCAAAGCTGGATGGCGGACCAAAAGGGGCAACACTACAGTTTCACAATGATAAATTCGCCTCTCCCGAAGGATTGGTGAAATTTATCCAAGATCAGCGCGGCCTTGCAAAAGTGCGCGACAACAAGATCGTTGTGCGGCGCGATTGGACACGGGAAGCGGACAAAATCAAAGGTGCATTTGCCATTGCCCGCGATCTTGCCGAACATGTGATCGCCAAAGAAAAGCAACTGCCCATTCGCGCAAGCGCCTAAGGGTTCTTCTAAAGCAATCCGGCCTTCAACCGGATACTGCCTCTGTTCCCTATCACCGTCCCGTACTAAACGGGACGACGCAGATGCAGTGTTGGCAAGGAAGTATTAGGTTCAAGGCGCAGGGCTTTGGGAACGTCTTCAGCGGGATGTCCCAAAACTGTGGAAGGCGTGTTACGCGATCGCTGCCTAGTTGCAGAGGTCGGGGCTTCAGCCTGGCTCTTTCACAGGGGCTGGGGCGGCCTCTTCTCGCCCCATTTGCCACATCAGCGCGAAACCGATGATCGCCATGACCATGATCGCGAAGATCAAGGAATTCGCCGATCCTTCGAAAAGAAGACCGACCGGAGACGCGATGATCGCCGCCATGACTGTTGCGAATGCACCTACGACTGAGGCAGCCATCCCCGCGATATGCCCCATCGGTCCCATCGCTAAAGCGTTAAGATTGCCCAACGTCAAACCGGTTTGGAAGAAAAGACAGGTTTGCCAAAGGGCGAAAGCGATAAAGCCGTAAGGCTCTGATAAAGCGCTCAGGCCAAACACCAGCATTGCCGCCGAAAGCACCACCTGAGCACCCAAAGCGACTGTCACCATGCGCCGCATGCCGTAGCGCCCCACGAGGGCGGCATTCAAAACGCTGGCGCTGCCCGCAACAAGAGCGATCACCCCAAACCAATATGGAAAACTCTCTGCCCGGCCATAGACCTCGTCATAGATTGGCTGCACCCGCATCAACAGGCTGAACAGCATGCCCATCGCCATGCTTTGCGCGAAAATCGACAGTCGGACGCGTGGATGTGAGAACATATCGACGACCGCTGCTTTCATCAGCTCGCTCTGCAACGGACGGCGTTTTGCAACGGGCAACGTCTCGGGCAGGCGCATGCCCATCCAGATGATGCTGATGAGCGAAAAGCACATGAAAGCCGCGAAAATCCCGCGCCAACCAAAACCACTGATGATCACCATCCCAAGCAGAGGGGCAAAGGCTGGCACCAAGGTAAAGACAAGAAGCACGAAGGACATGATTTTAGCCATCTCCCGACCGGCGTAGAGATCGCGGATGACTGCCGTGCAGACAACCCGAGGGCCTGAGGCACCCAAGCCTTGAACCAACCGCGCGATCAACACAAGCTCAAGAGATTGCGCCACCCAGGCAACGCCAGCGGCGACAATGTACAGGCCGGCCCCTACATAGATGATGGCACGGCGTCCATAGGCATCCGCGAGCGGGCCCGTGAAAAAAGTGCCAATACCCATGCCGAGCACAAAAGCCGTCAATATCAACCCAGCTTGCTCTGGCGCCGCTGGCGAAAGCTCGGCCGCGATGTCGGGAAGCGCCGGCAGCATAGCGTCGATAGAAAATGCAATGGTCGCAAACATCATTGCCATCAACGCGACAAATTCCTTGCGGCCCATACGAAAATCAGCTGGCGGTTGCGACACAATCTTCCTTTAGCGTAACATCTATCGTCGCCTTTGGCGGCGCGTTACCGCAGTCCATAACGCAGCCCGACAGAGCTCGCGGCGCGTTGACGCGGTCAAAGGTGCGGGTCAGCCCCTCTAAATGCGACCCTATGCTGAGGCGCCGAGCTTTCATGTTAAACAGTTTGTGTTTGCGCGGAAAGTTCAGATATTACCTTTGCCCAAAGCTCCGGCGGTTGCGCCCCGGGTACAGCGTGTTGATTGCCCACGATAAAAGTGGGCACGGATGTGACACCCATTTTCCGGCTGTGCCTGTCTCTTGCGCTGATCTCTTCTCGATCCACATCCGATTTGAGAAGACGAGAGATAACGGCAGCATCCAGGCCTACCCCGTCGGCAATGTCGGCCAGCACTTCAAGATCACCGATGTCCCGCGCCTCTACAAAATATGCGTGGAAAAGGGCATCCACAGCGGCCGTTTGTTGCCCTTCGACACCGGCCCAGTGAATAAGGCGGTGCGCATTCATCGTGTTTGGCGTCCGCCTCATCTGTTCAAAGTTAATCTCTAGACCTGCCTTTTGCGCATGCTCTAGCACCGGCGCATAAGCGCGCACAGCACCTTCTTTCCCGCCGAACTTTCCTTCAAGGTAGCTGCGCCGATCCATCCCTTCTGGTGGCATATCGGGATTTAGTTGAAACGGGTGCCACTCAATCAAAAACGGATGCGCGTGATGCTCCCGCAGCGCTTTGTCCAGGTGGGTTTTTCCAATGTAGCACCACGGGCAAATCGGGTCCGACATGATGTCCAATTTGATCGGTTCTCTCATGTCGACCCCTCGTAATTTTCGCGCAACACGCGCCGCAGCAATTTACCATTGTTACCCGTGGGAAGCGTTTTGCAATGCACATACACGCGAGGTTGTCTGTAACGCGCTAACCTTGATGAGACATAGTCTTTCAAGTCCGCCTCGTCCAGCGGCGCGACCGCGGTATAAAAGGCAGCGATCACGCTGACGCCCGCGCGCACGCTAACCTCGGTCACGGCAACGCCAGACACACCGGGGGCTTGTGAGAGCACCGCCTCCACCTCCAAGGGGGAGACGCGGAAACCACCTGCGTTCATCATGTCATCACTGCGGCCCAAATAGGTCACGTAACCTTCTGGATCCATCACGCCTTGATCTCCCGTTAAAAACCAATCGCCCTGGTATTTTTGCGCCGTCTGCTCGGGCGCATCCAGATAGCCAAGCATCAATCCCGGGTCACTTCGATGAATGGCGATTGTGCCTGGGGTTTCCGCTGGCAAGGGGCCGGAAGCGCCCAGGATTGCGACGCGTCTTCCCGGTTGTGGTTGACCCAAAGTGCCAACCGGTGCGGGCTGTGTCGGACTTCCAGAGATGAACGTTGAGCATTCAGACATGCCAAACGCCTCATAAATGGATGTCCCCGTTGCTGCCTCCCATTGCGTCACAAGCGCCTGGGACAGCTTTTCCCCCGCGCTCAGGCCATGACGCAGATGTGTCGACGGTATATTCTGGTGAGCGCTTAGCATCTGACGATAAACGCCGGGGGCCGCAGCAAAAATGCTCACCGCATGTGCGGCAATGAGCTCGGGCAGATCTTGGCTACGCACGCCCGGCGCCGGGATGAGTGCTGTCGCACCTTTGGTCCATGGATCCATCAACCCCGTTCCCAGGGTGTAGGTCCAATTGAACGCACCGGCATGCAAGACCCGGTCATCCGCACGCAAACCGTACCAACCCTCAAACATCATACGCCGCGCCCAAATTGCGCGATGCGCGTGAACAACCGCTGTCGGATGCCCGGATGTGCCGGACGTAAAGATGATGTAGCCGGGCCGATCAGGAGACCCCATGTGCCAGGGCGCGAGGGGATTTGACCGCATGGCCTGCAGCATGCTCAAGCGGATGACGTTTTCTGCGTCAGGACAGGCTACTGCGGGATCATGCAAGATCGCCCGTGGCGCCGTGATGCGGATCACTTTGGCAACCTCTGGCGCGGTAAGCGCAGCAGAGGTGGGCACCGGCACCAGACCCGCCGCCAGCGCGCCAAGATAGGCGATTGGGAAATCCGGTGTGTTGCCCAAACGCAGTAGCACGCGATCCCCTGGCTGAAGATCATGGTCCATCAAGCCAGCCGCTGCGCCGCGCACTGCCGCGATCAGCGCGCCATACGTCCAAACATCGACCCGGTCGGGATATAGAATGCACAACGCCTCTTTATCGACCTGTGTCGAACCTGCCTGCAGGATGTATTGCGCCAGGTTAAACGGGTCGGGCGCGGCTGCCCATGATTGATCGGTGATCTCGTCCATACTGTGGCGCTAGCTTAGGAGTGAGAGCGTTGCAAGCCAGCCGCGTGAAAGATATATCGCTGACATGAACAAAGATGCCGCTGTTGAAATGATCCAGATCGCGCGCCAAAGCGGCGAGGCGGAAAACGTACCGCCCGTTGATTTGGGCGCGCGCGTGCGCGAGCTTCGCAAGGCGCGCAAATGGACGCTTGAACAAGCCGCCCGTCAAGCGGGGCTCGCGCGGTCCACCTTGTCCAAGATCGAAAACGGGCAGATGTCACCCACTTATGACGCGCTCAAACAGCTGGCCATCGGGCTCTAAATTTCCGTGCCGCTGCTTTTCACCCCGCCTGCGGCATAAAATATAAACGGCCGCATGGCGCTGACCAAATCAGGGGAGGGGGCCGCCAAAGCCACCACGACTTACGAACATGAGTTGTTGAGCGAGAGCCTGCTTAAAAAACAGATGATGCCTTATCGCGCGCGGATCCGGGCGAGAGATATGGATGAGTTCGAGGGCTGGGTGCGTCACGACGGCGAAGAGTTTCTGTATGTGCTCACCGGTGTCATTAAACTCTACACCGAGTTTTATGAACCGGTTGAGATGCGGCGCGGCGATAGCGCCTATTATGACGCCACAATGGGGCACAACGTGATCTCGGTCAGTGAAGAGGATGCGATGATCTTGTGGGTAACATCCTTGACGTGATGTTCTGTTGGGGCTCCCTCAAGCCCGTGGACTTGTCTCTGATCAAGTCTGCCCAAATCGACTTAACGCCGGTCCTTGGGGTGGGGACCGGCGCAGCACAACAATACCTGTTGTGCAAGGCGGTGATGGGGAAGAGTGTGTCATGTATAAGGCCGCATGCTCAATGTGCACGCACCGCCACCCCAGCAAAACCGCTGCAAAAGTATTGCTAGGCGCGGTCATCGAACAACGCTTTCAAGATGAAATGCGCAGCTATGGCTGTTACCAGCTGAACAGCGACAAACATCATGACGTGCCCAGGAAAGATCCCAGCAAAAGTATCGGAAAAACCCCGGGCGATTGTCACAGCGGGATTGGCAAAGCTCGTTGAAGATGTAAACCAATAGGCACCAGTGATGTAGAAAGCGACCAACGCCGGGACAGTCTCCGCCCGCGTCTTGAGCCCACCGAAAATCACGAACAACAGCCCAAACGTCGCGATCGCCTCTGAAAACCACTGTGAAATGCCTGTGCGGTGCATGGTGCTTGACGTCTGAAACACGGGCAATTCGAACATGATGTGTGCCGCCCAAACACCCAAGATCCCCCCGCTAACCTGCGCAGCGACATACACGGCAAAAAAGCCCCAGGCCAATTGCCCACGCATCGCGAATGCAAGGCTCACTGCCGGGTTGAAATGCGCCCCTGAGATCGGGCCCAGAACGGTGATGATCACAAAAAGCATGCACCCCGTCGCGATGGCGTTGGCCAACAGCGCGATGGCCACGTTCCCACCTGACAGGTTAACGCCCATGATGCCAGATGCGATGACGGCCAGCAGAAGCAGTCCCGTTCCCAGCGCTTCTGCGGCAGCTTGACGGATCATGACAGCTTACCACAGTCGCTTAAGTGACCGCGCAAGGCGGCCGGAGGCATGGTGTCAAAAGGCTCTTTAACGAATGCCGCTGCACGGCGCGCCAAGATGTCATATGCTTCGTTAAAAGCTGCGGCCGCTTTTTCGGGCGGCGCAGCAGCTGGGTCTTCCGCGCCCCAATGCGCACGGATCGGCGCTCCGGGCCAGATCGGGCAAGTTTCTTCTGCCGCAGAACCGCACACCGTGATGACGACCTCCATCTTTACGGCGTCAGCGCCTTCGAACTCGTCCCAACTTTTCGACCGGAGATCGGCGGTTTGATATCCTTTCTGGGTTAGAAGCTCTATCGCATGTGGGTTCACGCGGCCGGTTGGTTGGCTACCAGCGGAATAGGCTGTGATGCGTCCGCCCCCCAGGTGGTTCATCAGTTTTTCAAGCAGGATCGAGCGGGCAGAGTTGCCGGTGCAAAGGATAAGGATATTCATCGCTCTCAGCTAAGCGAGCAACATTTCATTTTTGTGACAAAGATCCAAGCGGATCCCACCACCACACCTCAGGCATGTAGTTTGGTCCATCTCCGTAAAGGGGAATGGTGTCAGGGAACTTCATCCGCGCATCATGTGCGATCCGGCCTTCGTTGAATTGCCAGATCGGAATAACGTATCGCCCCGCCGTTAAAACGCGGTCCAATGCGCGGGTCGCGGCGGTGAAATCTTCTGCCGTTCGTGCCTGCAACATAGTGTCAATCATGGCATCAACCGCCGGATGTTTGATGCCCATCACATTGCGCGTGCCGGGTTGGTCAGCGGCGGCCGACCCCCAATAAAACCGCTGCTCATTACCGGGGCTGAGCGATAGAGCGCGGCGAAAGGTAGTGATATCGAAATCAAAGGTTTCTAACCGGCGGACGACCTGTGCGCTGTCCACTGTTTCCACCGTGGCTGTGATCCCCAGCCGTTTCAGCGCTTCGACATAGAGATCGGCTATTTTTTCTGACTGAGAGATATCCTGCGCGCTCCCTTTGGAGATCATGATCGTCATTTCCAACGGCGTGCCGTTTGGATCGCGCATACGTCCCTCAATGACGCGGTAGCCTGCCGCGTCGAACTGAGCGAGCGCTGCGCGCAGGCCGCGCCGGTTTCGCGCAGACCCGTCAGAGATCGGCAAAGAATACCCTTCCAGCGTGCCAGGCAGCAGTGCTTCGGCGAAGGGCAGCAAAAGGGTAGAAACGCCTTCTGCCGCCGGCCCAGGGCGCATCGCCAGCGGTGAATTGGAGAAATAGGACGTGATGCGCGGTAGAGCAGAGCCGGTAAGCGCCTCGTTGATATATTCAAAGTTGAAAGCATGGATCAGCGCGTCGCGCACGCGCCAGTCATCAAAGGGGGCGCGGCGGGTATTCATCACCAACCCCGTCATCCCAGATGGTTTCTGATGCGGGAAGGTTGATTTTATGACTTCCCCGCGCAAGACGGCGGGAAAGTCGTACTGGCTCGCCCATGTCTCTGCGTTGAACTCACGCCCGGCGGAAATCTCTCCGGCTTTGAAAGCTTCGAACAGAACACTCGCATCACCGTAGAAGTCTAGTGTGATTTCATCGAAGTTATGCGTGCCCCGCCGGAATGGAATATCAGCACCCCAGTAGTCTGGATTGCGTTTAAGGCGTACGGAGCGACCAGCATCGTAATCCGCAACCACATAGGGCCCCGTGCCCATCGGGATCTCCTGCAAGGGGGCATTGGCAAAGTCGACGCCCTCCCATTGTGCGCGGCTCAAGATCGGGCGCATGCCGGCGAGCAATGCCAGCTCTCTGTTGTCGGCGCTAAAATGGAACCTAACCCGTCGCGGTCCTGTCTGTTCGATGCGGGCGATCTGCTTGAACAGTCCGTGGTAGCGCGGATGACCTTGCGTGCCCAAAAGCTCGTAAGAGAAGATCACGTCATCGACAGTCACCGGGCTGCCGTCAGAAAAGCGTGCTTCAGATCTGAGTGCGAATTCTACCCAGTCGCGAGAATCAGATGTCTCCACACTCTCCGCCAGCAGGCCGTAGAGTGTGAATGGTTCGTCCCAGGATCGACCCATCAGGCTCTCATGCGTGAAAAACCGCAACTGCCAAGGTACTGTCCCTTTCCGCACGAAGGGGTTCAGGCTGTCAAAGCCACCAGTGTTGCCAAGCGTGATCGCCCCGCCTTTCGGTGCGTCAGGGTTGGCGTAGGGTAGTGACACAAAGTCTGGTGGTAACGCAGGTGTACCATACATAGATATCCCGTGCATGGGTTGGGCGTCTATCGTGTCTGCACCCAGAATCAGCGAAAAAATCGCGGCAGCGTTTCGGATCACGACGATGAATTGCCGGGTCATTCTCGAAGCCTTTCTGACTGAACAGATGGTGGTGTGCCCAGAGTTAAACAGGGTTTTCATTCAGTTCAAACTTTATGCTTGGCGGCGCCCGCGCGATCTAATATACCAAAGTTACTGCTCGATAGGTTTCTTGCCTGTATGAAACCTGCCTCAATAACTCAACGCCAGCTTCGTGCTGGCGTTTTTTTTGCCTCATCCGGCGCAACACTTTCGCATTTCCATCTGAGACGTCTCGGGGCATGATGCAGTCGCAGCATGGATGAGGAGATATCTCGATGGCATTCACAGTTGATCTGTCCGGCAAAACGGCGGTGATCACCGGATCAAACTCAGGCATTGGGTTAGGCATCGCGTGGGAGTTGGCCCATGCTGGCGCAGACGTCGTGCTAAACTCCTTCACTGACGTGCCAGAGGATCACGCCATCGCAGAGGAGATCGCAGAAAAGACCGGGGTCAATGCACGCTATATCCAGGCGGATATGTCGGACGCGGATGCGTGTCGCGCGTTGATCGCGAAGGCGGGGCGATGCGACATCCTAGTAAACAACGCGGGCATACAGCATGTGGCGGGCATCCCTGAATTTCCAGTTGAGAAATGGAACGCGATCATCGCGATCAACATGTCCTCTGCGTTTCATACAACGGCTGTCGCGCTGCCCATGATGCGCGAAGCGGGATGGGGTCGGGTGGTCAACGTTGCCTCTGCCCATGGCTTGACGGCATCCCCCTTTAAATCCGCCTATATTGCGGCGAAGCACGGCGTTGTGGGCCTGACGAAAACAACCGCTTTGGAAACCGCGAAGGAAGAGATTACCGCAAACGCGATCTGCCCCGGCTATGTTCTGACGCCTATCGTGGAAAAACAAATCCCCGACACGATGAAAGAATACAATATGACACGCGAGGAAGTGGTTGAGAATGTGCTGTTAACCCGCCAGCCCTCAAAGGAATTTGCGACAGTTGAACAGGTGGGCGGCACTGCGGTCTTTTTGTGCTCACCCGCGGCAGCTCAGATTACCGGTACGACCATCAGCGTTGATGGCGGTTGGACAGCGGTCTAGCGCGAATGGCGAAGAAACGGATCAACCTCGCCTTACAGGGCGGCGGGGCGCATGGCGCATTCACCTGGGGTGTTTTGGACCGGTTGCTGGATGAAGATGACATTGAGGTGTGCGGGATCTCGGGCACCTCTGCTGGCGCGCTGAACGGCGCTGCCCTTAAATCCGGTTGGGTGGAGGACGGGCGCGCAGGCGCACGGACGAATTTGGCCTGGCTTTGGGAACAAGTGGCGGGTGTCCGCGATCTGAGCATGCAGAATTGGATGAATCCCTTTGGCGTTGATGCCATCAGCAGAGCCATCGAATATAGCTGGCCAGTTGCCATTTCAAACGCGGTGTCCAATCTTGCGTCGCCTTATGCGTACGGGCCGCTCTACCGCAATCCGCTCAGCGATCTGGTGGCGCGGTTTGACTATGACCGCGTCTGCAACGCTGTGGCGCCACTGCTATTTATCTGCGCCACCAAGGTGCGTGACGGCAAGATCAAGGTGTTCTCCGGGGATGAAATCGGTCCGGAAGCGCTTATGGCTTCGGCCTGCTTGCCCACAGTATTCCAAGCGATCGAGATAGAGGACAAGGGAACTGGCAAGACAGAAGCCTATTGGGACGGGGGGTACACGGGCAATCCAGCCCTATTCCCGCTGTTCGGTGGCGATTTACCCGGTGACATCGTTATCATCAACATCAACCCGCTTGAGCGTGATGAGCTGCCGGTCACGCCAAAGCAGATCCAGAACCGCATCAATGAGATTAGTTTTAATTCCAGCCTATTGAGAGAGCTGCGTGCGATCGATTTCGTACAGCGCCTGCTGGACGAAGGCGCGATGGATGAAACACGGATGAGGCGCATTCGCATTCACATGATTGCGGATGATACATTGATGGCCAAACTATCGGTCGCGACAAAACTCGTACCGAACCCCACTGTGATCTCAACCCTGCGTGCAGCAGGGGAGACGGCGGCGGAGAAGTTTCTGTCTGAGCACAAGCAAAACATAGGGAACCGCAGCAGCATCGATCTGCGCGCGATGTTCAGTTAACCCTCGACACGCTCTTTCGTGGGACGCGGGGCGCGCTTGTCATTCGCAGTGGGCGAAGGGTTTTGCACCTCTGATCCAACCCGTTCAGGCGGATAAACAAGCCCTGCAGAAATCACGAGTTTCGCGGCCTCTTCGACAGACATGTCTAGTTCAACGACATCCCGTTTGGGAAAGAACAGCAAAAAACCCGAGGTCGGATTCGGCGTGGTCGGTACGAAAACAGATACCATTTGATCCGTAGGATCGGTTTTTCTTGCGACCTCTCCGCGGGCATTGGTTGAAATAAAACCCAGCGCCCAAATGCCCTGGCGCGGATACTGGATTAGACATGCTTTTTCAAAACTTCGGTCAGACTGTGCGAAAATCGTCTCAGATATCTGCTTTATGCCCGAGTACACGGTCCGCACGACCGGCGTACGCTCCACCAGGCTTTCCGCAAAGCGGATGAGCGAGCGGCCAATCAGACCTTTGGCAAGCCAGCCGACAATCACGGTAAAGATCAGGAACATGATGACGCCCAGACCGCGCACATTGATCTGCACAGAGGGGTCTAACCCTAAAAGGTCCTGCAACATCCTGTCGGGGTGATAAGCCTCCGGCACGAAGGGCAGAACAAAGCCGTCGATCCAGCCGACAACGCTCCAAATAAGCCAAACAGTCAGCCCCACGGGGGCGATGACCACCAGCCCAGTGAGAAACGAATCGCGCAGGCGCGCCACCAAGCCAGGACGGCGTATTTTGCTTGGTTCAACGTCGAAGGGTGTGTTCATGCTTAGCTGTCCGCAGTCACTTGATATTTAGCTAAGCGCTTTATCGCTGTGCCACAATGGTTTGCCCAGGAAATTGGCGGTGTTTCAGCGCGCATTGGCCAGGATTTAGGCAACGGTCCGAGACAATGCGACAGCAATCTTTGCGGCAAGCCACGCATTGTTGCGGGCCAATGCGACATTGGCGGTGAGAGACCGTCCACCGGTCAGCTCAAAAATCCGCTGCAGTAAATAAGGTGTCACCGCCTTGCCCCGAATACCATGCGCCACAGCATCTGATTGGGCTTGCGCGATTACCGGCTGCATGTCGGACAACGGTATCTCTTCCCTGGTTGGAATGGGATTAGCGATCAGTTGTCCACCGGGCACACCGAGCGCTGCGCGAAAACGATGCGCCTGTGCAATTTCTTCCACTGTATCCAGACGAAGCGGTGCTGCATGCGCCGAGGACGCACTCCAAAACGCTGGAAAGCGGTCTTGACCCACCGCGATCACGGGAACCCCTTGGGTCTCAAGCACCTCGAGTGTCTTTTCGATGTCCAAAATCGCCTTCGCCCCTGCCGCTACAACGGTGATCGGTGTTTGGGCCAGTTCCATTAGGTCGGCAGATATATCAAAGCTGTTCTCTGCGCCGCGATGCACACCGCCGATGCCGCCTGTGGCAAAAACCGGGATGTCCGCCAGTTTTGCCGCGATCATCGTTGCGGCAACAGTGGTCGCTCCAGTCCCCCCGGCAGCAAGGCAAACGGCTATGTCCGCGCGGCTCAGCTTTACCACATCCTTGGTCTGAGCAAGCTGCGCAAGCGAGTCTTTCTCTAACCCGACATGCAGTCGGCCTTTGATCACTGCAATCGTTGCCGGCGTCGCCCCTTCAACGCGAATGTCCTCTTCGATCTGCCTCGCAAATGCGAGGTTCTGCGGGTATGGCATCCCATGGGTGATAATCGTGCTTTCCAAGGCAACGATGGGCGCATGCTGCGCACGTGCAGAGGCCACCTCTGCACTGTAGATAATCGGTATCATATTGGCGTCTCCCCCGACACATAGAGCGCTGCGGCCTGCAATGCCTCGTCTAACGCCGCGTCGATCTCGCGACCACGGCGTTCGGCCGCGATGTGGGCAGCCATGAACGTGTCACCGGCCCCGGTTACGCGTGCGACTTGGACCGCGGGAGGTGTTTGTGTAACCAGTTGATCTGCTTGCGCGATGGTTGCGCTATTCGGGCCGTCAGTGACCACAGCACGCACCGCCCCGCGCGCCAGCATCCCTTCCGCGGCGGCGCGAGAAGATCGGAACGCGGTCTGACAGATCAACCCCGCCTCTTCAAGATTGACGTAGAGCGTTCCGCGACGCGCCTGCATGAAGGGGCTCAGGCGCAATGCCTTTCCAGGGGATGCCGGTGCCACGCGCAAGTCAGCGTCGGCCAGCAGCGGACTGCGCGCGACGTGCGACAAAAGCTCCAATGTCAGATTACCGTCAAGCGCAATGGCACCGATGAATGGGGCGGGCAGGCTGCCATCAGCCAGGGGGCGCAAGATCTTATCCCCCGCCGCTTCCAGCGAATGTGCATCAGCAATGGCGGCGATCAGACCATTCGCCCCCTCGACCGCCATGTAGCGGTCTGTGGGAAGGGCTTGAGGGCGATGGATATGCTCTGTCACCAACCCGCGCGCGGCACAGGCGGCGATAAGCGCATCGCCATCACCGTCCAGGCCCACAGCGCTGAGCAGCGCGGGGGTCATCCCAAATCGTGCCAGCGCCATGCCGATATTGAGCGCGACACCACCCGGTCGCCGGGTGATCCGCCCCGGCATATCCGCGCCAGAGTGCATATCGGTTTCACACCGCCCGATAATATCCCACAGGACGGAGCCAATGCATAAGATATCAGGTGTCTTTGCCATGACCGGATGTTGCCCCGCGCCCCTCTTGCGCGCAAGCGATGTTATTCCGGTACGTGAAAAGTAAGGGCGGCCCAAAAGGTTTGCCAGAGCGGGGCCTTTGCAGTCTGCGCCGCCTCGCTCGCGCGGTTCAGAACAACGGCATCAAAAAGGTAGGTGTGATTGCTTTTCACGGGGATCACGGCAGTACCATCTGACAAAGTGCGGTGAAGGCTCACGCGCACATCTCCCGAGGGTGATCTTTCAAACACTTCGACCTGAGCATCGGGCCGGGGTGCACCGTCCAACAGCAGTTGAATGCGCATGTCATTGTCAAATCCATCGGCATATGGATTGCTCAACGCTACAAATTCCGTCTTCAGCCCCGCAGGTTGATCTTGGCCCGCGCCACTTCCAACAGCAACCAATGCCTTCACATGCCGGGTATAGCTTTCGCGAAACCCGGTTTTTGGCCATCCGGCTTCCAGGTGTTCACGCGCGGCATTTGGGAAGTCTTTGTGCGCGACAAATCTCAAAAATTTCTGCCAGTCGTTGTAGGTCACAGTTGACGAGGTCGTCTCATGAACGACCACGACCAGACCATCTTGTGTCGGCGCGGGGACGTTTAAAGCGGGCAGATCCCCCAAACGCGGCTGCACCTCTGTTTCCCGTCCTTCAACCATCATGGAAAAGCGTGCGCTGCTCTGTTCAAAAAAGGCCAGCGTAATGCCGCGAAATGTCTCACCATTTTTGAAATCTGCCTGTAGCCTTTCGCCGGCATCTATCTGATAAAGGTGCGGTTCGATCCAAAACTCATGCGCGGCGAGTGACGGCGCGGTAAGGCAGGCGAACGCAAGACTTAGGCTGCGGAGCAAGGTCATCATGCTGTCTTTCAAGTTTGTTAAATCGAAGCTGCTGTCGTTTTTGATCGTGTCAAGCTTTTTCGCGGTCATGGGCTGCTCTGCCCAGGCGCATGAACTTCAGCCGACAATCGGCGATTTCTCAGTCCAAGATGGTGAAATCAGATTGGAGTTGCGGATCAATATCGGTGCATTCTTGGCCAACATCGATCTGGACGCGATCACAGATACAAATGATGCCGAGAATGCCGCAGATTATGACGCTGTCCGCGCGTTGCCCAACGCGGAAATCGCGACCCGGGCACCCTCGCTGTTGACCTCTTGGAATGCGCTCCCACTTCTTAGCGTGGACGGCACGCCCCTTGTGTTGCGAAGCATACGCGTCCGAATGCCACAGGATGTTCCCCCAGATCAGCCGCGTATCGCGCTTTGGTCTCTTGCCGCGGAATTGCTACCCGATGCTCAAACGCTCACCCTGCGCTGGCCTGACGGCGGTGGCGCGATGGTTCTGCGCCAACAGGGCGTTGACGAGGCATTCACCGGTTTTCTTTCAGGGGGTCAAAGCAGCCCAGAAATATCGCTGCAAGGCGGTATAACGCGGACGGGTTGGCAAACCTTCGTCGCGTATATTCCGGTTGGTTTTGACCACATCCTTCCCAAGGGTCTGGACCACATCCTATTTGTTCTTGGGCTCTTCTTTCTCTCCACCCGGCTGGGTCCGTTGGTTTGGCAAATCTCATCTTTCACCTTGGCACATACGGTCACTCTCGCGCTGGGTGCCGCTGGGATCGTGACAATCCCGGCCGAGATCGTTGAGCCACTGATCGCCGCGTCCATCATCTATGTCGCCATTGAAAACCTCTTTACCTCGGGACTTAATCCCTGGCGCCCCGTCGTCGTTTTTGGATTTGGTCTGCTGCACGGGCTTGGGTTTGCATCGGTTTTGACCGATGTCGGCATGCCTGCAGGGCAATTTATCCCGGCGCTGCTTGGCTTTAACATCGGTGTTGAGTTCGGTCAGCTCATGGTCCTTGCCTTTGCTTTTGTTTTGGTGGGATGGGCGATCAAGCGCGACTGGTATCGGCAACGGATCGCCATGCCGGCGTCTTGCGCGATCGCAGCGGTAGGGGCCTATTGGTTTGTGGAGCGGGTATTTCTTTAGAGTGAAAATCCGGGAGGTTTGATCTGAGTTCAGCAGAGCGCGCGGGCAAATACATCGAATGCGGCCAGCGGATCCTCCTGGCACCAGATCTCATCGCCGATACCGAAAAAATCGGTGTGCGGTGCCAGGGCGCGCACGCGGGCTTCCGTCAAATCACCCTCGGCGACAACGGGCAGTTCAATCATCTCAGACCACCAGGAAAAAAGCGCTTCCTGTGCGAAAGTGCCATCCCCCAACGCAGTGGGTCGCGTCGGGCCAAAACTAACGTAGTCTGCACCAGCTTCCGCCGCAGTCATACCATCGTGTTTAGACGCGCCACAAAAGCTGCCGACAATGCGGTCGTTCCCCAGGGCTTTGCGTGCCGGTCGGACATGTCGCGAAGCGTCGCCCAGGTGCACACCGTCAAGACCCAGCCGCTCCACCAACAGCAGATGATCCGAGAGAACCAACGCAACATCGCGCGCATGCGTGACCTCGCGCAGCGCGTCCGCCGCCCGGCTGATCCGGTCTTCGTCCTGTGTGGCGAGGCACAGTCGAACGCAAGCCACGGGATGTTGATCAAGCAGTTGGGCCAAAAGACCCGGAAAACGCGAGAGCTCAAAATCAAGCGGTGTGATCAGATAAAGCTGCGGGGTGTCTGGCGTATTCATCCTGAGCTCACCTTTCGAGTTCTGCGCCTGCCTAACCTAGCGACGGGGAAAAGAAAACTCCCTTGCGCGCCTGGGTATTCTTGCGGGCGTAAAGGCCACGTCGTATGAAAAGAGATGGCTCAACACGTCGAAAATCTATCTATCCCTGCGATCATTTTGGTCCGGCCTCAACTGGGTGAGAACATCGGTGCAGCGGCGCGCGCGATGTGGAATTTTGGCCTAGATCACATGCGCCTTGTTGCGCCCCGGGATGGCTGGCCCAACCCCGCTGCGGCGGCGATGGCGTCCGGGGCGGGCCGCGTTTTGGACGCAGCAGCATTGCATGAAACACTGCCAGAAGCGGTTGCGGATTGCGATTTTGTGTTCGCGACCACCGCGCGCGAAAGAGATCTCACAAAGCCCGTGTTCAGCCCAGAAGCTGCGCTGTCAGAGACTGCGGCGCGCATCGCGTCGGGCCAACGCGTAGGTCTTCTGTTCGGACCGGAACGGGCGGGTCTGGAGAATGACGAGATCGCCCGCGCCAATGCCATTGTCAGCGTGCCCGTGAACCCTCAGTATCCGTCGCTGAACTTGGCGCAATGCGTTTTGCTCTTGGGATATGAATGGCGGCGCATGACACAAAACGTGGTCCCCAAACGCGTGGAACTGGCGGGATCTGACTGGGCGACGGGGCAAGAAGTGGAACATCTGGCGGCGCATTTCGAAGAAAGGCTGGGGGAGGCGGGTTTTTTCTTTCCAGATCACAAGGTCGCCTCCATGAAGATCAATTTGCGAAATATGTGGTCACGGATGCCGCTTACCCAAGCCGATGTGCAGACGCTGCATGGGATGATGCGGCAAATGGTACGTTGGAAAGAGCGCGGTTAGCAATTAGCTGATCCAGCAAAAGGAAAGAGCGCCACATGGCCGAAAAACGCAAGTTGTTCGAGGAAGTCAGCGTCACAGACGCAAGCCCCCTACGGGTACAGCCGGGCCTTATCGACAGGGGGCGCAGCAACAGCCGCCAGGCGATCCGCCTGTGGCTCATGATGCTGTTTGCACTGGTGTTCATTATGATCGCGGTCGGCGGCATGACGCGCCTGACAGACAGCGGGTTATCCATTACCGAGTGGCGTCCGATCACCGGCGCTATCCCGCCGTTGAGCGCGGCAGATTGGGACTCTGAATTTCAGAAATACCAGCAGATAGACGAATTTATCCTTCAAAATTCCTGGATGACGATGGCGGATTTCAAAGTGATCTACTGGTGGGAATGGGGGCACCGACAATTGGGCCGGGTCATCGGCTTGGTCTGGGCCGTCGGCTTTTTGTGGTTCCTGCTGCGCGGTCAAATCCCAACCGGCTGGGCACCCCGCCTGCTGTTGCTGGGCGCGCTTGGCGGCGCGCAGGGGGCGATCGGTTGGTGGATGGTGGCCTCTGGCGTGACAACCGGGGAAGGGATGCTGGATGTCGCCAGCTACAGATTGGCGACACATCTCGGCCTTGCTTTCGTCATCCTGGGCTTCATCACGTGGTACAGTTTCCTGCTGGGTCGCGAAGAGCGCGATCTGATGCAGGCACGCCGCGCGAAGGAAGCCAAGCAATTCGGTCTGTCGACGGGCTTGCTACACTTTGCCTTTCTGCAAATCCTGCTCGGTGCGCTGGTCGCTGGGATCGATGCCGGCCGCTACTTTGTTGATTGGCCGCTCATGGGGGGGCAGATCTTTCCGCCTGATGCCTACGACTTAACTCCGGGCTGGCGAAACTTCTTTGAAAATCCTGGGCTTGTTCAGTTCATGCATCGCATCGCGGGATATTTGCTCGCGATCTTTGGCATCGTGGTGTGGCTGCGCGGAAGGAGATCTGCGCATCCGCAAACGCGCACCGCCTTCAACGCCGTTCTGGCTGTTCTGGCGCTGCAAATCGTCATCGGCATCACCACGGTTCTTTACGCGGCACCTGTCCACATCGCGCTGGTCCATCAAGCGACCGCCGTGGTGCTTTGGGTTCTGATCCTACGCGCGAGATTTCTAAGCGCCTATCCTATCGCGACATCCTTGAGAGGAGCTTGATCCATGACCGCATACGACGATCTGATGCTTTTTGTCCGTGAAACTGAGGCGTTAAGTCAGGTTTCAGGTCGCCTTGGCTGGGATCAAGAGACGATGATGCCGCGCGGTGCTGCAGCGCAACGCGGGGAAGAGATGGCCGCGATGACCAGCGTGATACACGCGCGCCGTGTAGATGCGAGGATTGCCAATTGGCTTGCAGCAATCGAAACAGATCATTTGGACGACGTCGGACGCGCCCAGCTGCGTCTCATTCGACGTGACTTTGACCGGGCAAGCAAAGTGCCTGCTGCGCTTGCCGCGCGGATTGCAAAGCTCACATCGCAAGCGCAGGGGATTTGGGCCGACGCCCGCGCAGCGGATGACTTCAAAGCCTTCGCACCGACTTTGGAAGAGGTGGTGGCGCTCAAGCGCGAAGAAGGTGCGGCGCTGGCGGACGGCGGCGATGTCTATGATGCGATGCTGCAGGACTATGAGCCAGGGATCACGGGGGCGGAGCTTGAGGCCATGTTCGGCGCGCTAAGACCAGCGCTCACGGAACTGCGGGCGGCCGTGAAAGAAGCGGCAGCGCCGCCGCGTTTGGAGGGAACGTTTGATGAAGCAACACAGCTGAACCTGGCAAAAACCCTCGCGTCAGCCTTCGGCTATGACATGAACCACGGACGAATGGACAAGGCGGTTCATCCATTTTCATCAGGTTCAGGGCTGGATGTCCGGATTACAACTCGCACCTCCCCGACTGATCCGTTCAACTGCATGTATTCAACCGTTCATGAGGTTGGTCACGCGGCGTATGAGCAGGGCATAAATCGTGACTATCTGCTCACGCCGATTGGCTCGGGCGTATCGATGGGCGTGCACGAAAGTCAAAGCCGGATTTACGAAAACCAGCTGGGACGGAGCAAAGCCTTCACCGGCTGGCTGTTCGGTCAAATGCACGACGCGTTCGGAGATTTTGGCATTGCAGACGAACAGACGTTCTACCGGGTCGTCAACCGTGTCTCGGACGGGTTCATTCGGACAGAGGCGGACGAGCTGCAGTATAACCTGCATGTGCTGATCCGGTTTGATCTGGAGCGCGCATTGGTGAGTGGTGATCTACAAATTGCGGACCTTGAAGCGGCCTGGAACGATCGCTTTGCCGCTGACTTTGGCTACCCGGTGGACAAACCGTCCAACGGTGTTTTGCAAGATGTACATTGGTCGGTAGGTTTGCTGGGCTATTTTCCCACGTATAGCTTGGGGAATGTCTATGCAGGATGCTTGCACGCGGCGTTGCGGCGCGATATCCCAGATCTTGACGCAGATCTCGCACGCGGGGACACATCCTCTGCAACGGGGTGGCTGCGCAAAAATGTTCAGACGCATGGCGGATTATATACGCCCAAAGAAGTTATTGAGCGGGCAAGCGGCATCGCGCCCAACGCCGCCCCTTTAGTCAAATATCTGAAGGAAAAGTTTACAAATCTCTATGATTTGTCGTGAAGAATGACATGATAGTGCAAGGGTCATTTCATCAAAGCATGCGGCCTTAAATCCAAGAGACCGCGCCTAACCGACCCAGCGCCGCCCCTAGGGGCGGAACAGCGCAGATAAACAGAAACGGTTGAGCGCATGGATGATAGGGGACGGGAGTGTATCAGGGTCAAGGACGAATGCTTTAGTTCTTAGAACAAAGCGCCCCTGGCTGCGAATAATCTGAGCCTGCTATGAAAATGCTTCGATGTGCCCGCAGCAGGGGGGCACTGGCCACACGGAACCGTCATACTCCCTGTAGATAACATATTCCGAAAAATAACCCTAAAGCATCCGACCTTAAACCTGACATACGTAGCCCCAACCGACATAGCGCCGGTCCGAGGGGTGGCGCAATCGCGCCGGTCCGAGGGGTGGCGCAATCGCGCCGCCCCGTGGGGGCGGAACGGCGCGGCCCAACAGAAGCTGTTGAGCGGGGCGGTGAAGAGGAACGGTTTGTAGCATATTTAAGGTCGGCTTCTGTAGGCTCGGCCATGGCAATCCGTTTGTCCCGTTTGCATTTCGACGGCATGGCGTCCGATCTATCGGGAAGCAGCGCTACTCCGCGTCGTCTTCGCTGCCCTGATCCGCGATCCAAGCCACGCTGACAACCTCCTCTTCGCCACCACCTGTATCGAAGACCTTTACGCCACCCGCGCTGCGTGAACGGAAAGAGATGCCGTCCACAGGCACGCGGATCGACTGCCCTTTGGATGTGGCCAGCATGATCTGATCATCCATCTCAACCGGGAAAGAGGCGACAATTTCCCCGCCGCGCATTGCCTTATCCATCGCTGTCACGCCCATGCCGCCGCGCCCGCGCACAGGATAATCATGGCTGGAGCTAAGTTTGCCGGAACCCTGCGCCGTGATCGTCAAGATCAGGTTTTCGGCGGCCGACATTTCCACGTAGCGTTCTTGGCTAAAGTTCGGATCCGCAGCGACCTCCTCATCCTCACCCGCGTCATCGTCCACAAGGCCCGCCATCGCACGGCGCATCTTCAAATACGCTGCGCGTTCTTCAGGCGTCGCTGTGAAGTGCGTGATAATCGACATCGACACCACCCGATCGCTGCCGCTGAGCTTAATCCCACGCACACCGACTGACGCGCGCGAGTTGAAGATGCGCACGTCCGTTGCAGGAAAGCGAATGGCCCGGCCCGAGTTGGTGGTCAGCATCACATCGTCATTGTTTGACGCGATCCGGGCGTTGATCAACGTTGTTCCCGCATGTTCATCTTCGAACTTCATGGCGATTTTGCCGTTGCGCATGACATTCGCGAAATCCGACAGCTTGTTGCGCCGCACCGTGCCTGCAGAGGTCGCGAAAACGACTTGCAGATCGTCCCATTCGTTCTCCTCCCGGTCGATGGGCATGATAGCCGCGATGGAGACGCCCGCCGGAATGGGCAACATGTTCACGATGGCCTTGCCCTTGGATGTCCTCCCCCCTTGAGGCAGTCTCCAGGTTTTCAGCTTGTAGACCATGCCATCGGTCGTGAAGAACAAAAGGGGCGTATGCGTATTCGCCACAAACAACGTGGTGACAACATCATCCTCTTTCAGGGTGCCGCCCGAAAGACCTTTCCCACCGCGTTTTTGGCTTCGGAAATCCGCCAAAGGTGTACGCTTGATATAGCCACCGGAGGTTACGGTAACGACCATATCTTCGCGCGCGATCAGGTCTTCATCCTCCATGTCACCCGACCAATCGACAATCTCGGTCCGGCGGGGAACGGCAAAAAGCTGTTTCACTTCAGACAATTCGGCTGCAATAATTCGCATGATCCGATCACGACTGCCCAGTATTTCAAGATATTCTTTGATCTTGTCGGCAAGCTCCTCCAACTCATCTGTGACTTCTTTGACCCCAATCTGCGTCAAACGCTGCAACCGCAACTCCAGGATCGCGCGAGCCTGGGTTTCGGACAGGTTATAAGTGCCGTCCTCGTTCGCGGTGTGGGTCGGATCATCAATCAGCGCAATGTAATCCAAGATCTGTTCGGCGGGCCAACGCCGTGTCATGAGCTTTTCCCGCGCTTCCGAAGCGTCAGCAGACGCGCGGATGGAGGCGACAATTTCATCGATATTCGTCACGGCAACTGCCAAACCGCATAGAATGTGACTGCGATCTCGCGCTTTACGCAGTAGAAATGCCGTGCGGCGCGCAACCACCTCTTCGCGAAATTCGATGAAGCAGGTTAAAAAGCGCCGCAGCGTCAGTGTCTCAGGACGCCCGCCGTTGAGCGCCAACATGTTGCACCCAAATGACGTTTGCATGGGCGTAAAGCGATAGAGTTGGTTCATCACGACATCTGCGGCCGCGTCGCGTTTTAATTCGATGACGACGCGCACACCGTTTCGATCAGACTCGTCCTGAACATGAGCGATGCCTTCAATCCGCTTATCTCGGGCCGCCTCGGCGATGCGTTCGATCATCGTGGATTTGTTCACCTGATAGGGTATTTCATCGATCACGATAGCCCAGCGGTCTTTGCGGATCTCTTCCATGTTGGTTTTCGCGCGAATGACCACGCTGCCGCGCCCGTCCAGATAGGCTTTGCGCGCGCCAGAACGGCCCAGGATGATCCCACCAGTTGGAAAATCGGGGGCGGGAACATATTCGATAAGCTGCTCAGAACTCAGATCAGGTTCTTCAATCAATGCAAGGCACGCATCAATAACTTCGCCCAGGTTATGCGGCGGGATGTTGGTGGCCATTCCCACGGCAATCCCACCCGCGCCATTAACCAACATATTTGGAAAGCGCGCGGGCAGCACGGTAGGCTCTTGATCTTTGCCGTCATAATTCGGCTGAAAATCCACCGTTTCCATGTCGATGTCGTTCAAAAGATAGGCGGCGGGTTTTGCCATGCGTACCTCAGTATAGCGCATCGCCGCAGGGTTATCCCCGTCCATGGAACCAAAGTTTCCCTGTGGATCCAACAACGGCAAAGACATCGAAAAATCCTGCGCCATTCTAACAAGCGCGTCGTATATCGCGCTGTCGCCATGTGGATGGTATTTTCCCATCGCATCGGAAACCGGCCGAACGGACTTTCGGTAGGCTTTGTCGTGTGTGTTCCCAGCCTCATGCATGCCGTACAGGATGCGGCGATGCACAGGTTTTAAGCCATCGCGCAAATCCGGAATTGCGCGCGACACAATGACCGACATCGCATAATCGAGGTAAGACGCGCGCATCTCATCTTCGATTGTAACAGACGGCCCCGTATACTCGGGCCGCTCATGGCCTGTTTCTTCTTCGTTTTCAGGGATTTCTGGAGTGTCGCTCACGTAATCTGCTCTTATTTTTCGGTAAACTAGATCTTGGGTTAAAATCATAGCAGATACCACATATCAGGTGCAATGATCGTGATCCCGCTCTTTTGTCAGCCTCGTCTACTGGCTGCTAATGCATTGTTTTAATTGAAAACTCATCGCAGCCTCGTAAGCTTTGAAAAGAATCAACAAAGGGGCACGCCATGACTGCATCAGAGACAGAACTCATGCTCAAAGGATACGGGCTAACCACAGCGGAATTTTTCTACCGCATGCCGGATTACAAACATGTTTTGAACAGCTTCATCTGGCAAGAGTATGACATTGCCCCGGACCATCCAAAACTCTTCAAATTCGTTGAGTTTTGGCAATCTGAGATTGAGGGGCCCTTGCATTCGGTGCGTTTTACCCACCGCAGAATGGTGGGGGGAGGCAGTTGGCGCAATCAGGTCGGGGAATTCACATTGCATTGACACCGCTTGATCGGTGCCCGTTTGCGGCCAGGTCGGGTTGCGACACTTGCCGCCACGTCACATGATATTTCTTCTGCATTACGGGTAAACTCCCTTCCACGCAGAGGAGGTAGCGATGCAGCGATTTTTGGTGAACCAAACACAGATCACAGACACGCGGCTTGAGGAGGTGTCATCGAAAGCTCTGCGGGCTGGTGAGGCGCGCCTGAGGGTCAATAGTTTCGCGCTCACCGCCAATAACGTCACCTACGCAGCCTCTGGTTTTGCGATCGGGTATTGGAAATTTTTCCCGACAGGGGTGGAAGGGCAGGGGATCGTACCGGTGTGGGGCACTGCCGAGGTCGTGGAAACCCGCAGCGATCTTTTACCTTTGGGGACACGTCTTTATGGCTATTACCCAATGGCGGAAGAGCTCATCGTCATGCCCAAAGATGACGGGCACGGGGTCATCGTGGACGCAGCGCAGCATAGGGCCGATCTGCCAGCTGTGTACAATCAGTATGTCCCATTGCGCGCGTCTGGGCCGGATCAAGAGCACACGCGAGCGCTGTTGCAGCCGCTTCTGGCGACCTCTTATCTCTTATTTGATTGGCTCATGGACAACGCGTCTTTCGGGGCGGAGCAGATTATTGTCGGCAGCGCCTCGTCAAAAACCGGCCTTGGGCTTTGCAAGTTTTTGGCTGAACCCGAGGCGCGTGAATATCGTATCATTGGTCTGACTTCCGAAAGAAACAAAGCCTTTGTGGAAGGGTTAAACGCCTGTGATCAGGTCATGACATACGATGCGGTGCGCGATATACCAAAGCGCGCATCCGTCTACGTCGACATGTCGGGGAATGCTGCAGTCAAACAAGACCTGCATGAGACACTTGGTGATCACCTCAAACACTCTTCCGCCGTTGGGATCAGTCACTGGGATCAGTTCAAGACCAAACTCGAACTGGCCGGCCCCAAGCCCGAGTTCTTCTTTGCGCCTGGGCAGATTGCAAAGCGGCGCAAGGAATGGGGGCCGGGCGAGATTGAAGGACGTATCTCTTCAGCGTGGAAGCGTCTAGCTGAAGATGCAAGTGAATGGATGGATGTGAAAGTTCATCACGGTTTGTCCACCGCTCCTCAGATTTATCAGGCGCTTGCAGATGGTACGGCAAACCCGAGGGAAGGACACATCATCGATCTGACATAGCGCTTAACCTGAAACGGCCGTTTCAAAGGCCGACTGCTGATGCGGCATTGAAGTCGCACAATCCGTGTCATCAGAAGTGTCGGTGGGGTGACATTTACCGCCCGTTAAGCACTGCTGCATCACGCGGAGCAGCTGGCGCCGCCCAAAACGCAGAACTTCGCGCAATGCGGATGATTGAGCGCCACGTCTTTTTCCGCCTCCGCCAGTGTCTCCCCTAATTCAAATTCTGGCGTATAAGGCAAAAGCGTACACGCCAGCACGCTCGGCCGCGCCGCGCCTTTGCGTTTCACCACCATCCGCGAAGACGCGCACATCACATCGTCAGGTGATTTGTTCAAGATGCCCCAACAGGCCGTGGTAATTTCAGGGACGTCAACGCCCTCGTCCATTTCCGGAAAAAGAATTGTTTCTGCAGGGTTTTGCGCGTCGATCTTAAATCCATTTTCAGCAAAAAATCTCGCATATCCAGCGCGGCTGTCGGTCCCGTCATGCTCTAACACCGAGCGCCCGGCAACGGCGAGCTTGAAACCGTTATGGCTCAACCAGCGCATGCCGATGAGGGTTTTATCGAAAGCGCCTTTGCCGCGTTCACTGTCGTGCAACTGCGCATCATAGTGATCGACAGAGATCCGCAGGGTCATTTGCCCAGGGTAGGCAACATTCAGGCGCAACAACCCCTCTTGCACCAAAGGCCGCATCATCGGGCGCATCGCGTTGGTAAGGATCAACACCTCGTATCCTTGTCCCAACGCGACCTCTGCCATGGCAATCATCTGCGGGTTCATAAACGGTTCGCCGCCCGTGAAGGCAATCTCGCGAATGGGCCACTTGCGCTCCTCAATTTGATCAAGGTAGTCGCGCACATCATCGGCGGTCAGATAAACCAATGCATTATTGGTGGGACTTGATTCAATGTAGCAATTCAAACACGCGATATTGCACAGCGTGCCGGTATTGAACCAAAGTGTCTCAGGATGTGTGAGCGCCACTGTTGCGCGCGGCTCTCCCGTCGCGGTGCGCGCTGGGTCCTTGAATTTGCCCGAATGTGCCTGCGCCAAATCTTTCATGCGCTATCCTTTGCTTTGAACGGCATTTTTCTTTCAGGCTATGACATAGGGCTTTCCATGAAAAGGCCCCGGGCGGCGCACCGCACAACCTTGTGAAGCGGGACAATCTGGGTAAACTACGCGCCAAGACGTGGCCATGGGATTTTGACAGATGACGCGGATCGCCGAAACCATGCCCGCCATTGCGTCACGGGTGATCCCAGTAGACACATTCGACCTGGTGATTTTCGGCGGGACCGGTGATCTGGCCCGTCGTAAAATTTTACCAGCGCTTTTTCGGCGTTTCCGCGCTGGGCAAATTCCCAAAAATGCACGGGTGATCGGGTCGGCACGTGCCCCGCTTGACCCTGATGAATATCGCGCATTGGTCGCGCAATCGATCGAGGAGTTTGGCGACCAAGCTGAAGCGACCCCGTCGGACGTTACCGCTTTTCTGCAGCAGATCAACTATGTTGCCATTGATGCGCGAGGCGATACCGGTTGGTCCGCTTTGCAAAAGGCCATGGCTGCGGATGGGCGCATACAGGCCTATTACTTTTCGGTATCACCCGCCCTTTTTGGCGATTTGGCGGAGCGGCTGAAAACGTGGCACCTGGCCGATGATGCTGCGCGCATCGTCGTTGAAAAACCCTTTGGTCGTGACCTGGCAACGGCGCAGTCGCTGAACGCGACGCTTGCCGCTTATTTCAACGAGCAGCAGATCTATCGCATTGATCACTATTTGGGCAAGGAGACGGTGCAGAACCTCATGGCGGTCCGCTTTGGCAACATGCTTTTTGAACCGTTGTGGAATGCGCAATATGTCGATCACGTGCAGATCACAGTCGCAGAAACGGTCGGTATCGGGGGGCGCGGTGAATATTATGACAAAGCGGGCGCAATGCGGGACATGGTGCAAAATCACCTGATGCAATTGCTGTGTCTGATCGCGATGGAACCGCCCGCCCGCTTTGATCCTGATGCGGTGCGCGATGAAAAGCTCAAGGTCATCCGCGCGCTTGATCCGGTCGCCCCGCACCATATTATCCGCGGGCAGTACCAAGCGGAACCCTGCAATGAGGCGGCAGCACCCGGCTACCGTACAAACGTGGGTGATCCGCGCAGCCGCACGGAAAGCTTCATCGCCCTCAAAGCGCAGATCAGCAATTGGCGGTGGGCCGGCACCCCGTTCTATCTGCGCACAGGCAAACGGATGTCGGCGCGCAGCTCAGAGATTACCGTGGTTTTCAAAGAGACGCCGCATTCGATCTTCGGCGCGACAGCGGGGCAGCATCGCAATGTCCTGTCGATCCGCCTTCAGCCGAACGAGGGGATCACACTGGGCGTCACCATCAAAGAGCCTGGTCCGGGTGGCATGCGTTTGATCGACGTGCCGTTGGACATGACATTTGCGGAAGCTTTAGGTGCGGATGCGGCACAGGTGGATGCCTATGAGCGGCTGATCATGGATGTGATCAGAGGCAATCAAACGCTCTTCATGCGCGGGGATGAGGTTGAGGCGGCCTGGGCCTGGACCGACCCGATCATTCAAGGGTGGGAGGCGCGACATGACGTCCCCAAACCCTACGACAGCGGCTCTGACGGGCCGACCGACGCGGTAGAAATGCTGCGGCGTGACGCGCGTGAATGGCGGGCGGTGCGCCCATGACCTTCATGGCGTACGCGGACAGAGACGTACTTGCGATGCAGGTCGCAAACCACCTGGGCGGCGCTTTACAAAAGCTGTTGAACACCCAAGAGAGGGTTTCTTTCGCCGTGCCGGGTGGCACGACGCCAGGACCGGTTTTTGATCTTCTCAGCCGGATGACACTCGACTGGGCGCGGGTGACGATCGTGTTGACCGATGAAAGATGGGTGTCTGAACGGGATGAACGTTCGAATGCGGCTCTGGTGCGGCGGCGGCTTCTCAGCGGCGAAGCTGCGCGCGCAGGCTTTGTCCCCTACCATCACACGCAACTGTCTGTAGAGGCGGGCGCGCAGGCGGCAGGAAAGGTGGTGTCACCCTTGCTGCCGCTATCGCTTGCGTTGTTGGGCATGGGCGCTGACATGCATACGGCATCGCTGTTCCCCAACGCAGAGGGTTTAACCCAAGCTTTATCCAAGGACGCGCCGCCGCTTTGCCCGATCCGGGTCGCGGGGCAGGGGATTTCTCGCGTAACGCTGTCCGCGCAGGTGCTGCGCGACGCCTCGGAAAAGCACCTTTTGATCACCGGGACGGATAAGCGCGAAGCGCTTGACCGGGCAATGTTGCTGCCCGAAGAACAAGCGCCCATTGCCGCGGTTCTGAAAGGGGGAACGGTGCATTGGGCCGCTTAGCGTCAAACTGGTCAAAGCTTCGTGCGTATCACGCCGATGTGCGCGGCCGACAGATACTCGATTTATTCAACGATCCAAACCGCGCGTCTGACTTTGCGGTTGAGACGGAGAACATGCGCTTTGACTATGCCAAGACCAATCTGGATGGCGCAGCGCGCGCTTTGCTGATCGCCCTGGCGGAGGCGGCTGACGTTTTTGCGAAACGAGACGCGATGTTCGCTGGCGATAAAATCAATGAAACAGAGGATCGCGCCGTCTTGCACACGGCGCTGCGCAATTTGGACGGTGGATCGATTGAGGTAGAGGGCGTTGATGTGATGCCACAGGTTCACGCCACACGCCAGCGCATGGAACGCTTTGCGGACGCAATACGCGCGCGACCTATCACAGACGTTGTGAACATCGGTATCGGCGGATCCGATCTGGGGCCTGCGATGGCCACAGCGGCACTGCATCCCTATCACGATGGTCCACGCTGCCACTTCGTTTCGAATGTGGATGGCGCACATCTTTCCGATGTGCTCCGGCCGCTTGACGCGCGCAAAACCCTGGTCATCGTGGCTTCAAAAACCTTCACAACCGTTGAAACGATGACCAACGCCCGCAGCGCGCTGGTTTGGATGCAAGCCCAAGGTGGCGACATCGCGGCACAATTCGCCGCGCTGAGCTCCGCGACAGATAAAACCGCTGCATTTGGCATCTCTCCAGATCAGGTGTTCGGGTTCGAAGACTGGGTCGGTGGGCGCTATTCGCTCTGGGGGCCGATCGGGCTTTCATTGATGATTGCGATTGGACCTACGGCTTTCGCGTCATTTTTAAGAGGCGGGCAGGCGATGGATCGCCACTTTTGCGCCGCAAAGCCGCCTGAAAACATGCCGCTTCTTCTGGCTTTGGTTGGGATCTGGCACAATCAGATTTGCGGCTATGCGACCCGCGCAGTGCTGCCTTATGATCAGCGGCTGCATCTTTTGCCGAGCTATCTTCAGCAGCTTGAGATGGAATCGAACGGCAAATCCGTCAGGATGGATGGCTCCAGCGTCACAGAAGAGACGGGTCCGATTGTCTGGGGGGCGGCGGGGACCAATGGCCAACACGCCTTTTATCAACTGATCCATCAGGGCACGAGGGTGATCCCGTGCGAGTTTCTTGTCGCCACGGAGGGGCATGAGCCAGAACTGCGCCATCATCACAGCCTGTTGGTTGCAAATTGCCTGGCGCAATCAGAGGCATTGATGCGAGGCCGCTCTCTGGCAGAGGCATCTGCACGGCTTTCCCATGAAGGATCCAACGATGCAGCGCTTCGGCAACGGGCATCGCATCGCGTTTTTCCGGGAAATCGTCCGTCAACAACGTTGGTTTATCCAAGGCTCGATCCTTTCACGCTGGGCCAGCTTATCGCGCTTTATGAGCATCGCGTGTTTGTGGAGGGCCAAATTTTGGGCATCAACTCGTATGACCAATGGGGCGTGGAGCTTGGCAAGGAACTGGCGATGTCGCTGCTACCGGCTGTAGAGGGTAGGAATGCTGCAGCGGACAGAGACCCTTCCACCGCTGCGCTGCTTGACTATGTCATGCGACATCGCAGTAGCGGGTGACATGCCTGCATGAGCCAAGCGGGCACACGGGGATACCATTCTGATCTCGGCATTGTGGATCACAGCGCTATGTCAGCGGTAGGGGAAGGGTTGAAACCCCGCACCGCTTTGCGCACATTGCGCGAAAATTGGGAGGACGGACGACTATGCTGGGTCAGATGATGACGCAACCGCTGCTGATTTCGAGTTTGATCAGCCATGCGGAACACTATCACGCGGGGGCTGAAATTGTCTCCGTGAACACGGGAGGGGGCGTAGAAGAAACCACCTGGGGTAAAGTGGCGGAAAACGCCCGCCGGTTGGCTTCTGCCCTGACGGGGCTTGGCCTGTCCCCGCAAGACCGTTGCGCCACAATTGCCTGGAACAACAGACGGCATCTTGAGATTTATTTCGGCACATCCGGCGGCGGATTTGTGTGCCACACGGTCAATCCAAGACTTTTCCCCGAGCAGCTGGTCTACATCCTCAATCACGCCGAAGACAAAGTGCTGTTCATCGATAAAACCTTCCTCCCTCTCATTGCGGCGATCCGGGATAAGCTCCCGCATCTTGCGCATGTCGTGTTGATGGAAGGCGCAGACGAAGAGGCCGCAAAAGCGCTGCCGGATCTGCTCTTTTATGATGACCTGATTGCAAACGGGGATCCGACATACAATTGGCCTGAAATGGATGAGAATACGGCGTCAAGCCTTTGTTATACTTCAGGGACTACAGGAAATCCCAAAGGTGTGCTGTATTCTCATCGGTCAACGGTCTTGCATTCCTTTGCAATAAACCTTGCTGACAGCGTTGCGATCTCGGCTCGCGAGGTGGTGCTGCCTGTCGTGCCCATGTTTCACGTGAACGCCTGGGGGGCACCCTATGCCTGCGCGATGAGCGGCGCGCGCATGGTGATGCCCGGACCCGGCCTTGATGGGCCCTCACTCGTGGGGCTTATCGACACCTACAAAGTGTCGCTCGCCATGGGCGTGCCAACGATCTGGCTGGGTCTGTTGGGGGAGGCAAAGAAAGCGGGCAGCAAACTTGAGAGCCTCAAGCGCACCGTGGTGGGCGGTTCAGCCTGTCCGCCGTCAATGATCAAAGCGTTCCGGAAAGAGTTTGACGTGGACACCATTCATGCATGGGGCATGACGGAAATGTCACCGGTAGGCACCGTGAACCAACCCCTGGCAAAACACGCCGAACTGCCCCTTGAGACACAGCACACGCTGAGAGAGAGCCAGGGGCGACCGGTGTTTGGCGTGGAGCTAGAAATCTTGGACGATGCTGGAAATCCGTTGCCACATGACGGCGTCGCTCAAGGTGATCTTGTCACGCGGGGACATTGGATCTTGGATGCCTATTTCCGAATGACACGTGAAGAGACCCTGACGAATGGTTGGTTTGATACCGGTGATGTCGCGACGATGGATCCGGATGGCTATGTCACCATCAAGGATCGCTCAAAAGACATCATCAAGTCTGGGGGCGAGTGGATCAGCTCCGTTGAGCTGGAGAATATTGCAATCGGGCATCCGAAACTCGCCGATGCGGCGGTGATTGGCGTCAAACACCCAAAGTGGGACGAGCGCCCGCTTTTGGTTGCGGTTAAAGCCGAGGGAGAGGATCCAAGCGACGCCGAGGTGATGGCGATCTTTGAGGGAAAAATCGCGAAGTGGCAGATACCTGACAAGGTTGTCTACACCGATGCCTTGCCGCGCAATGCCACGGGCAAAGTGCTAAAACGCACATTGCGCACAGAGTATGACGAGGTGTTATTGGGGTAGGGGCCTAGAACAGGCGGCACTGCGCACGCGGCAGCCTTAGGGCAGAGTGGCATTGGCATACTACTGCCTGATCTATGGCTAAACATTCAGTGGTTATCTGCCTTCAAAATATTCGGGCTTAACGCTGATATAACCCATTACTTATGACCGGCCTGCTCCAAGGCTTCAGTTGGGCCGCGCCGTTCCGTCGCCTGCGGGGCGGCCCCAGGGTCAGTTTTGGGCAAGGTGTATCTGGTTTAAGGCCAAAGGCCTTAAGTCGGAGATTGTAGCAGACGCGCACGCCGATCTGATGCGTACCTCTGATCATTGATCTCGGAGTAGCCGTTTAGATATGGCGGTTCTTCATCGGTGAAATAGTCCCGTTTGATTTTGTGATAAACGGTCGAGCGCTGCCCGCCGATCTCCGCCGCGATCTTGCTTACAGGCACTTTTGCATTCAGCATGTTTTCAATTGCGCGTCTCTCACGCAAATCCAGCTCTGTATGGGCCATGTCCGTTCTCCTTGCTTTTCAGCAAGATAGGGGATTTGTCGCAACCC
>JBCCQX010000013.1:0-92877 GCA_039208585.1 Pseudomonadota bacterium
CGCCGGCTTCTTCCTGTTCACCGCAGGCGAAGCGCGCAGCCGAGGCATCGAATTCGACGCCAATCTAGATTTCGACAGCGGCTTCAACCTCTTCGTCTCCTACGCCTACACAGACGGCAGCTTCGAGGTATCCATGCAACAACGCGCACCCCTTATCACACCCGTTTTGGCGGTGGGCTGCGTGATTATCATGGTCAGCTTTGCCGTGCGCGCCTCTTTCGGTGTGTTTCAGATCCCCATCGCAGAGGAATTTGGTTGGCTGCGTGCTGAGTTTTCGCTCGCCATTGCGATTCAGAACTTGGCCTGGGGCATTGGTCAGCCCATTTTCGGCGCGATCGCCGAAAAGGTTGGGGATCGCCGGGCAATCATCTTCGGTGCGCTGCTTTACGCTGTGGGTTTGGTTCTGTCAGCGCAGGCCGGGACACCGGCAGCGCATCAGCTTTACGCCTGGCTTGTCGGATTTGGCATTGCTGGCACCGGCTTTGGCGTCATCCTTGCGGTAGTGGGGCGGGCAGCCTCGGATGAAAATCGGTCTATGTCGCTTGCGATTGCCACCGCGGCAGGCAGCGCTGGGCAGGTCTTCGGTGCGCCGGTAGCCGAATGGATGTTGGGCTTTCTTAGCTGGCAAAGCGCATTCCTGGTGTTCGCAGCGGCGGTGTTGATGTTGATTGCGCTGCTTCCCTTGATGCGCGCGCCCGAGACGGCCAGCAAAGCCGAGCTTGAGGAAAGCCTGGGTCACATTTTGGTCAAAGCGTTCAAAGACCCGTCATACACATTTATCTTCCTGGGCTTTTTCTCGTGTGGCTATCAACTGGCCTTCATCACAGCGCATTTTCCAGCATTTGTGACAGAGCTTTGCGGTCCTATCGCCGTTGGCGGCATGCTCTACAGTGTTGGGATAACAACCACATCTGCTTTGGGCGCTGTCGCCCTTTCAGTGATTGGCTTGGCCAATATTGCCGGAACCTTGGCCGCAGGATGGGCGGGAAAGCGGTTTGCGAAGAAATATTTGCTCGCCGGTATCTACACCGGGCGGACGGTGCTGGCCGCTATCTTCATTCTTTTGCCCATCACACCGACGTCCGTTCTGTTATTCTCCGTCGGGATGGGAGCGCTGTGGCTCGCCACTGTGCCGCTGACGTCCGGTCTTGTCGCGCATATTTACGGACTGCGTTACATGGGCACGCTCTACGGCATTGTCTTCTTCAGCCATCAACTGGGTAGCTTTTTGGGTGTATGGTTGGGCGGACGCATGTATGACGCGTTTGGCAGCTATACCGAGGTGTGGTGGATCGGCGTGGCGGTCGGTGCTTTCAGTGCTGTCGTTCACTTACCGATCAAGGAACGTCCGCTGAAAAACGTGGCTGTCGCTTAGCGTCAAGCCACCGATATTCGGCCATGTCGGAAACCTAAAGCAACTGGCTTCAAACCTGATACAAACCGTTCCCTATCACCGCTTTGCCCAACAGGTTCTGTTGGGCCGCGCCGTTCCGTCCCCACGGGGCGGCGCGATCGCGCTACCCCCCGGGACCGGTGCTAAGTCGGTTAGCGCTGCGTATGTCAGTTTAAAGGTCGGGTGCTTTAAAGCCTTCGACCTGAAACTTAAGACACCCTACTTAAACCGCCTTAGCGCGACGCCCTGGGGGGGTGAAGCGGCGCAGCGCAACAAAACTGTCGAACGGGACGGTCATAGGGAGCGAGGTGAATAAAGTTTAAGGCTGCAAGCTTTAAGGCGTTTTCACAGCGCGCAGCAACCGCTCTAACCCGTTCAAGAAACGTGACCGGTCTGCTTTGGTAAAGCTCTTGCCGCGGCTTTGGCGGAACGGGTCAGCCGCGCGCAAGTCTGTCATCAGGTCCCGGCTCGCCAGCACATTGCCGATGTTGGCGGGACCAAGAATTTCGCCGTTCTGTTTGATGACACGCGCGCCCGCCGCCACGCATTTTGCCGCCAAAGGAATGTCATCCGTCACCACTATATCTTGATCGCCGCAGCGATCAGCGATCCACTTGTCTGCAACATCGGGCCCTTCCGGCACGATGATTGTTTTAACGAAAGGGTTGCGAGAGGGCCGCAGACCACCGTTTGACACAATGAACAGCGTGATGCGGTGGCGCGTCGCGACCTGCTCTGCCTCCGCTTTGACTGGGCAGGCGTCGGCGTCGACGTAAACTGCCGTCACAAACAGCCAAGCGCAGCAGCATGAAAGGCAAGATGATCTTTCATAAAGCTGGCAACAAAGAAGTAGCTGTGATCATATTTTGGGTGAAGGCGAAATGTGCAATCTTGGCGTGTTGCGATCATCGCCTGTGCCAAGGCTTCGGGCGCGAGCAGATCGATAAATTGATCATCCGCACCCTGATCAATCAAAATGGGTCCGTCAAACCGATGTGTGTGCGTCAGCAGCGTCGCATCATGCTGTTCCCAAACCGTTTCATCCGAACCCAGATACGCCGCCAACTGCTTGCGACCCCAATCACCCGCCGTCGGATGCGCAATTGGGGCAAAAGCGGAAACAGCCGCAAATCGCTCTGGCAGGCGCATGGCCATGGTCAATGCGCCGTGCCCACCCATGGAATGACCGGTGATGGTTTGCCGGGTCATATCCACGGCGAAATGATCTGCAATCAAATTGGGCATTTCATCGGTGATGTAGTCCCACATTTGAAAGTGCTCTGCCCAGGGCTTTTCTGTGGCATTCACGTAGAAACCCGCGCCTTGACCAAGATCGTAGGCATCATCATCCGGCACAGATGCTCCGCGCGGTGACGTGTCGGGAAAAACCAATGCAATCCCATGCGTCGCCGCCCATGTTTGGGCCCCCGCTTTGGTCATGGCATTTTCATGTGTACAGGTCAGACCTGAGAGGTACCAAAGCAGGGGTACCCGTGCCTTTTCAGCCTGAGCAGGCAGAAAAATGGCAAACGTCATGTCGCATCGGCAGGTTGTCGATGTATGCGTGTAAACACCTTGGACCCCACCAAAGCAGCGATTTTCAGAGAGTATTTTCATACGACTTCCTTCATGCTTGGATCACCTAAACCTGCGCAGACCAACCGATGATCAGGCTAACGGTGATAATGCTAAGCGCGGTAGACACTAGAATGGCGGTGGAGACGCGCGTAGGGGCCACGTTGTAGTGCTGCGCCAAAATAAACACATTGCCCGCCACCGGCAGGGCGCTGACGGCGATGATCACGCCCGCTTTGAAAGGGTCGACGTGGAACAAAAAAACCGCTGCAAAGCCAACGAATAGGGGGTGAAGCACAAGCTTGCAAAAGCTAAGCCAGCCTGCAATTTCGAGCCTATCAGGCGACGTCAGCGCGAGTGACGCTCCAATAGCGAAAAGCGCCCCAGGCGTTGCGGCACCGCCCAGGATCGACAAAAAGTCATTGATCGGTGCAGGGATCGGTACATTGAGCCCGGACCACAAAAATCCAAGACATATTGCGACGATCATTGGATTTTTGATCAAGCCTACACTGATCTGCCGTATCAGTTTTAGCCCTGCCTGCCCGCGACGCGCACCGGTGATGAGGATCACAATCAGGCTTGAGAAAACGATGAGATCGATCGCCAAAGCCAGAAGAATTGGACCAATTGCTTCTTCGCCTAAGATGAGCGTTAGCATGGGCACGCCCAGAAAGCCCGTGTTTCCAATCACAGCGCATTGCGCTTCGATCGCGGTGGTAGACACGTCAAGCTGTCGTAGGAAAGCAACCGCCGTTGCCACCCCGTAGACAAAGGCAGTGCCCCACAAATATGCCGCGACCAACCGCGTGTCCCATACCTCGGCCAACGACAGGTTGGCTGAGAAGCGGAATAACATCGCGGATAGGGCAAAATAGAACACAAATTTTGTGAGATAGGCGGTGGCCTCCGCACTGAAAAATCTGCTGCGACCCGCCCAGTAGCCGATGCCGATTACCGCGAAAAACGGCAGCGTTTTGATGAAAATCGCCAACATGGCTAACGGTTAGCTATGGCGGCGGTTTGGCGCAAGAGAGCGGGAGGCTAGTTTCCCTCTTGTTCGGCGAAATCCCTCAGATCGCGCCGTGTGATGAGATCGCCTGCGGGGCCTTCGCCGGTCACATTTTGCACATTGGCTTATGTCTTTGGTCGCTTGTCGACAATCCTCACGGCCTTGCCCTGAGACCGCGCCACGCTTCCCAGATCTCCCACCTCAACATGGACACTTATTCCGATGGTTTGTTGTATCTGCCCGGCAAGCGTTCGTGCGGCTGCGGTCTTATTTTCGGTGCTCATCCCTGAAGTGACGCTTTCGCATAAAATGCGCATTTGATCCATTCGTTCGGGGCGTGCCAGTTCGATCTGAAAATGGGGCGCAAGGCCGGGCGTCGCCATCAGCGCTTCTTCGACCTGAGTGGGAAATACATTCACACCGCGCAAAATGATCATGTCGTCGCTGCGGCCTGTTACTTTTTCCATCCGGCGCATGCTGCGCGCTGTGCCGGGTAACAAGCGTGTCAAATCACGTGTGCGATAGCGGATGATTGGAAACGCCTCTTTCGTGAGGGACGTGAAAACAAGTTCACCGCGCTGTCCTTCGTCGACAGGCACGCCCGTCTCTGGGTTGATCACCTCCGGGTAGAAATGATCTTCCCAAATGTGGAGCCCGTCTTTGGTCTCGACGCATTCCATTGAGACACCTGGCCCCATTACCTCTGACAGGCCGTAGATATCGACCGCGTGCATGTCGAACGCTGTTTCAATCTCTTGGCGCATCGCATTGGTCCAAGGTTCTGCACCGAAGATACCCACTTCCAGGGTGGTGGCACGCGGATCTAGGTTTTGGGCAGTGAATTCATCCAAGATCGACAGCGCGTAGGATGGTGTGACGGTGATCCCTTTGGGTTGGAAATCCTTGATCAATCGCACTTGGCGCGCAGTCATACCGCCCGAGATTGGATAGGTCGTCAGCCCAAGGGCATCGGCGCCCAGATGTATGCCAAGCCCACCTGTAAACAGACCGTAGCCATAGGCATTGTGCAGCATATCCCCACGCGTCAGTCCGGCCGCGCGCAAAGATCGTGCAACCACGTGGGCCCAATTTTCCAAATCGCGCTGCGTATAGCCAACCACGGTCGGTTGGCCCGTCGTGCCAGACGATGCATGGATGCGCGCGATCTGATCACGTGGCACGGCGAACATGCCGAACGGATAGTGCGCGCGCAGGTCTTGTTTGACAGTGAACGGAAACCGCGCCAGATCCTGAAGCGATTTCAGATCATCGGGGTGCACGCCAGCGTCATCAAAGCTTTTCTTGTAGAAGGGGACGTTCTCATAGGCATGGCGCAGCGACCATTTCATCCGGGTGAGTTGCAAGGCGCTGATTTCATCTCGGCTGGCCACTTCGATGGGATCGAGCGTGTTTTTGTTGGGGCTGATGTCTTTCATCTTTCGCCCTCCTCCTCTTCAAAGTGTTGTCCGGCGATGCGGCGCGAGAGCCCCCTGAACAAAGCAATCGTGCGGTCGTCTTGTCCCGTTACGATGACATCGTAGATACCGGAACGCCCCGTTCTTGATGCCTCCGTTGCGCGGGCAACTAAATTTTCCCCCGCGTGACCCGGCGCGATGTATGATATCTGGTTTTGTTGGGCGACAACCACTTCGTTGTAACTGTTGCAAGCGAAAGCAAAGGCGCTGTCGGCCAGCAAAAAGATAAAGCCCCCGTGACAGATCCCATGACCATTGAGCATGTCCGCGCGCACGGGCATACTCAGCACGGCAGAGCCCGCCGTGATGTCGAGCAGCCTGATACCCAAGCTGGTGGAAGCGACATCATTGTCGAACATGATTTGCGCGCATCTTTTCGCGCGGGCGTCGGGCGTCATATCTGATCCGAGCTGTTTCGTCGGCTGAACTTTGCACCAATCTTTCAACCATTCAATTCCTCTGAAAAGAGATCTCTTGATTTGCGCGGTGAAGATCGCAACTATCGAAGCTATGACAGTGCATATTCCGCCTCATGTGGCCGCTTTTGAACGCCCGCCCGAACAAGTTGCTTTTCATCGAACAGAGCTTTCTGTGATCTTATCGCTTTATGGGCGCATGGTGTCTGCGGGGGAATGGCGCGACTACGGAATATCCTGCCTGCGAGAAGTCGCTGTTTTTTCTGTATTTCGTCGAACAGCAGAAATGCCACTTTACCGCATCGAAAAGAGGCCAAAACTTCGCAGCAAACAGGGCATGTATTCTGTGATTGGTACGTCAGGTCAGATCCTGCGTCGCGGCCATGATCTGAAATCGGTCTTGCGGGTTCTCGAACGCAAGTTGATCCGCGCGGTAGACTGAATACCGCCTGGCCTTTCTGATTGAGGGATTACAGATGAGCAAAGCACAGGCGGCTTTGTTATCGGCCATAAAAGCGCGTGCAGCGCGTGTGGGCGTTGTCGGGCTAGGCTACGTTGGACTTCCTTTGGCCATTACGGCAGCGCAGCGCGGGTTTTCCGTGACGGGTTTTGATATCGATCCCGATAAGATGACACTGCTTGACGCAGCCGAAAGCTACATTTCCGCAGTGACCTCTGATGACATTGCCGCTCTCAACGCGTCCGGGCATTTTGATTGGACAACGGATTTCAGGCGCCTGTCCGATTGTCAGGTCATTGTGATCTGTGTGCCCACGCCGCTGACGCAGCATCGTGAGCCCGATCTGAGATTTGTCAAAGAAACGGCAACCGTCATAGCACGTCACATGACGCCCGGTGCCTTGGTCATATTAGAATCAACAACCTTCCCCGGCACAACGGCAGAAGTATTGACCCCCATCTTGCAAAGCCACGGCGCGCGATCAGAAGATGATCTTTTTGTCGCTTTCTCTCCCGAACGGGAGGATCCCGGTAACGAAAAATATCGGACCAGCTCCATCCCCAAGATTGTCGGTGCAGATGGTGCCAAAGCGCGCGCTTTGGCTAAAGCATTCTATGCTGATGTGGTTGACGACGTTGTCGGTGTATCCAACGCGGCGACTGCAGAGGCTGTCAAATTGACGGAAAACATCTTCCGCGCTGTCAACATTGCGCTCGTCAACGAATTAAAAGTGATCTACGACGCGATGGGGATCGACGTATGGGATGTGATTGATGGCGCATCAACCAAGCCTTTTGGCTACATGCCCTTTTATCCAGGACCGGGGCTGGGTGGGCACTGCATCCCCATCGACCCGTTTTATCTGACGTGGAAAGCGCGCCAATACGCTTTGTCCACCCGCTTCATTGAACTGGCGGGGGAGATTAATGTCGGCATGCCCACCTATGTGATCGGGCGTCTACGTGAGGTTTTGGACAGGCATTGCGGCAAGGGGCTATCTAAGTCCAGGGTGCTCATCATCGGAATTTCCTACAAGAAAAACGTCCCTGACATGAGAGAGAGCCCTTCGGTCAAACTGCTATCCTTGCTGCTTGACGCAGGTGCAGAGGTGGATTTTCACGATCCGCACATAGATGCCATTCCCAAGATGCGGGACTATCCCGATTTTGAAGGAAGGCGCAGTGTCTCTTTGAAAACACTGGGGTCTGCCGAGTATGACGCAATCCTCATCTCTACAGATCACGATGCGGTGGATTATACAGCACTGTCAGAAACAGGTTTGCCCATTATCGACACGCGCAACGCCTTTGCGCGGCGTGGTTTGCCGATGCATAACGTTACCAAAGCTTAGAACATTTTGCTGCCAGCTTGAATTGCATATCCCCTGCCGCGCCAAGCTAACTTGCGGCATCTTCGATAACCGAGCTTGCGGGCTTAAAGCCACCCGCCTTAAATCTGACATACTTAGCGCTCACCGACATAGCGCCGTCCCGTGGGGGCGGAGCGGCGCGGCCCAACAGAAGCTGTTGGGCAGGACGGTGATAGGGAACGGTTTGTATCAGGTTTACAGCCGGATGCTTTAGGGTCGAAGGCTGTAGGGCGGCAAACTGTCATTGGTATCAACATCCGCGATGCCAGCCGACTGCGGCAGCCCATCAAAGAGAGAGAAGCCAACAGGTTGATGTTGAGATAAAGGCAGACGTCTTTCTCAATGCCATTTTGCCATCGGTGGCAGGCTCATTAAAACCGCGTCGGGATCATGGCCGGTTTCCAAACCGAACTTGGTCCCTCGGTCATAGACCAGATTGTACTCAGCGTAGAGACCGCGATGCGTGAGTTGCTGGTCTTTGTCTGCATCGCTCCAGGTCAGCGGATGTCTTTTGTCGATCAGAGGTACAAAAGCAGGCAGAAAAGCGCGTCCCACGTCCTGGGTTAGCGCGAAATCGGCTGCCCAGTTTCCTGTGTTTCGATCATCGTAAAAGATGCCGCCAACCCCGCGCGCACGCTTTCGGTGTGTGATGTAGAAATAGCTGTCTGCCCATTCCTTCAGCTCTTGGTACAGACCATCGCCGTGAGGATCGCAGGCCTTCTGCATTTCTGCATGAAAATGCGCTGTGTCCTCTTCATATTCGATGCAGGGGTTCAAATCAGCGCCACCGCCGAACCACCATGCGTGCGGGGTCCAAAACATTCGGGTATTCATGTGCACGGCAGGCGCATGGGGGTTTTGCATATGTGCGACCAAAGAAATGCCCGAGGCCCAGAAGCGAGGATCTTCTTTCATCCCGGGAAGTCCTTTGCGGGATGCCATAGCCGTCTGCGCACGCTCGCCCAGTTCACCGTAAACCGTTGAAATGTTGACGCCGACTTTCTCAAAAACGCGCCCGCCCCGCATCACACTCATTTCGCCGCCGCCCGCTTCCGATCCATCCTCGGCATGGCGTTGGGTTTTGCGCACCTCAAAACGGCCCGCCGAAATATCTGCTTCATGCCGGACTTCTAAATCATGAAAAGCTTGCACAATATCGTCGCGAAGTTGGCGAAACCATCCCGCGGCCTGTGCTTTTCGCGTGTCAAAAATCTCAGTCATCTGCCTGCGTCTTGGTTAATCCGCTGTTATTTTAGACTGACACTCCGGCCTTTGAAAGAGCTACCTTCAGCGCGCCTACGCGGTATCGGTTGGAGGCACCGCAGATCATTGTGTCGCATTTTAAGTAAGCGACGCCGATCAAGGGTCATGTAGCAAACTTGTTGCGCGTAGCTATCTGTAAAAACTTTCTTTTTCGGCATGATGGCTGGCCGTGCTGGGTAGGTCGTCATCACCCTGTACCGTGGCTGCATTCTGGTAATTTTACACGGCGTTAAGCTAAATTCTTGGATGCTGTGGTTCAGTGCTTTTTTCAGCAGGTCCCTATGCAGCCATTCAACGTCAATGCCCCGTCATTTTCAGTCGAGTGCTGCATATATCTCGGGCTCGACGTGAGCCTTGTGATCACAAGCGGGTTGCTTGCCAAAATGCTGGTGCCCGACAGCCCATGGTCGATTCATTTTGACGTTGTTCAGTTGACTGCACTCACAGTCTTGGGCGGGATCATAATCTTGTTTTCTCAAACTCACCTTATCAAGCGGCAAACCCTTGAAACCCGCTTAATCTTGCACGTCGGAGCGATTTCCATCGCACTCTCATGTGCCGCTTTGGCGATCCAAATCTTTGCGACGGGTCATTTTTCAGTGTCAGGTCCTATCATCTTTGGCATGTCTTTTTACACCAGCGCGCTGGCACTCCGCGTGTTAATCTTTGCACTCGCCGAGCACTTTGCCTTCTTTGGACGCAACGCGGCGGGGGTGGCGATATATGGCGCCGGAGAAGCGGGCGTACAGCTTGCATCAGCGCTGATCAAAGGCCGGCAGGCGCGACCCGTGTGTTTCGTGGATGATAATCCTGCGCTTCAAGGCTTGAAGATTGCTGGCTTGCCGGTCCACGCGCCATCATATCTTTCGGATCTGATCCGCGGGCGTGTGATCCACGAACTGCTCTTTGCCATTCCGTCGCTGCGCCGCGATGAACAGCAACGCCTACTGCGCGGGCTAAGTGCGCATTCGGTTCCAGTGCGCGTGCTGCCCCCGCATCCTGATTTGATATCTTCGCATACGTTGCTGGAAAGCTTGACCTTATTTTCTGACGAAGCGCTGATGGACCGCGATCAGATTTCTTTGAATACGCCTGCGATCGCCAAGACATATGCCGGTCGTACCGTTCTGGTGACAGGTGCTGGCGGATCCATCGGTTCGGAGTTATGTCAGCAACTGCTTCACTGTCGACCTGCAAAGATTGTTCTTTTGGATCACAGTGAATACGCCTTATTCAAAGTCAGCCAGTCCTTATTCGAAGCAGCCGTTGCGCATCACGTTACACTTAAAACCTGCCTAGGCTCAGTTGTTGAGCGACAGCTGATGCAGCGGTGCCTGGAAGAACATGAGGTCGACATCGTTATTCACGCCGCTGCCTACAAGCATGTTCCCCTGGTTGAAGCAAACCCATTTGAAGGTGCGCGCAACAATGTGTTGGGCACGCAGGTCGTTGCAGAGACCGCCGTATCAGCTGGCGTTGAGCGTTTGATGCTGGTGTCCACGGACAAGGCGGTGCGTCCGGCAAGCATCATGGGGGCAACCAAGCGGATGGCGGAATTGATCGTCCAAGAGGCGCAAAGCCGCGCCCCATTGACGAAATGTGCCATCGTTCGTTTCGGCAATGTTTTAGGATCATCTGGGTCTGTGGTGCCGCTTTTTCAGCGTCAGATTCTTGCCGGTGGGCCAGTGACGGTCACGCATCCTGATATGAAGCGCTACTTCATGACGATATCGGAAGCGGTGTGTCTGCTGTTGACCACCGGAACTTTTACAAGTGCGCCCGGCGACGTATTTGTTCTGGACATGGGGAAACCGCAGCGGATCCTAGATCTTGCCCATCGCATGATCGCTTTGTCAGGCCGGAATTCTCAACCCCGCGCACCCCAGAACAAAGGTATCGCGGTCGAAATTACTGGGGTGCGCCCAGGAGAAAAGTTGACCGAAGAGCTGACGCGCAATCAGCATCAGCTTACCGCGACACCCCATCCGAAAGTCATGCTGGCCCAGGAAAACAGGCTAAGCCAAATCGAAGTGGCCGCGATGTTGCGGGATGTGCGTCACGCGATTGACACATCAGATGTCGTGAAATTGCGCAAAGTGATCCGCGCGCGTGTCGAAGGGTATCACCGCTCTGATGTCGACGACCTTGCCATGTGATTACCGCCGCCAATCGCCGGCCACTCTTTTGTGCGCCAATGGCGCGCCGTCTCCCTGATCTGCGATGCGGGCGATTGCGGTCTCAATCCCTTCATAGCACGTCGACATAGAGGCTGCATTGGCGTGTATGAGTGTTTCAGCGTCTATGATCAAAGCGACGTGGCCACGCCAGAACAACAGGTCATTGCGCTCGAAAGCACCTTGCGGTGCGGTTTGCCCAAGTTCAATCTGCTGCGCGCTGTCCCCTGGGCAGGCGATATTGCAGGCGGTCAGCGCCGCTTGGACCAACCCTGAACAATCGATGCCCCAAATGCTGTTGCCGCCCCAAAGATAAGGTGTGCCTAGAAAACGTTCTGCGACGTGCACGGGATCTTTCTCAACAAAACCTGCGGCTGCGATGTGCATGCGTGGTACAAAACCGTCCAATGTTTGGGAAAATTTCCCATCACGCCGCGTTACGGTCAAACGGCTGCCATGTGAGAGGCGCAGGCGTTCACGAGATTTGAAATCTGGTGCGGTATAAAGATGCGTTGAAGCTGCGCTTACCCAATGTGTCGCGGGTTTTTCATCGCGCAAAGCGGCTTGGTTTAGATATCCGCGGTAGTCGTCTTTGGTTGCTTGGACATACGCCCAGTCATCTGACGTTTCCAAAAGGCGGATGGTTTCGCCAAAAAGCAGTTGCCGATCCCGTGCGCCACCCGGCTCGCGGCACAGGTCGACCACGGGCCAGTGCACCTGCATTTTTACATCTGTGGGTTCACGGGTTGTATCTTGTGTCAGCTCTGGATGCGTCACAATCCCAGGATCTCAGGCAGGGCTGAGAAAAGAGCCCGGGTGCCTTGACCAACGCCGCCTTTGGGTCGTCCCGGTGCATCACTGGGTTGCCACCCGTAGATATCAAAATGGGCATATGCGCTATCTGTCACGAAACGCCGCAAAAAAAGGGCGGCTGTTATCGCGCCTGCAAAACCTCCCTTAGGCGCGTTGTCCAGATCAGCGATCCCTGGTTCGATCATCCGCTCATAGGGACTGTGGAATGGCATGCGCCAAACCGGATCCGCCTCTTGCAGCGCGGCAGTCTCCAACGCACTGGCGAAATGGGGATCATCGCTGAAATACGGTGCGAGGTCCGGCCCCAGGGCAACACGGGCAGCCCCTGTTAACGTCGCCATTGAGATAATCTGATCGGGTGTTTCCTCATCCGCGAGTGCAAGGGCATCCGCCAGTACCAGACGCCCCTCTGCATCTGTATTGTTGATCTCAACGGTTAGGCCTTTGCGAGAAGTCAGGATGTCTTGGGGGCGAAACGCCTTGCCAGATACCGCATTTTCAACCGCTGGGATCAGAACGCGCAGGCGTAGCGGCATGCGGCTTGACATGATCATCTGAGCCAGGCCCAGAACGGCCGCCGCGCCGCCCATGTCTTTTTTCATTAACCCCATGGAGGAGGCTGGTTTCAGGTTAAGCCCGCCCGTGTCAAAGCAGACCCCTTTGCCCACCAGGGTCAATTTGGGGCCTACGCTACCAAACCTCAATTCGATGAGCCTTGGCGCTTGATCCGCGGCTCGGCCAACCGCGTGGATCATGGGAAAGTTCTGGGCGAGTAGCGCGTCACCCGTAATGACGTGAAAGCTGGCGTCATATCGCTCAGCCAAGGCGCGCGCCGCGTCTTTAAGGTCGGGCGGTCCCATGTCAGCGGCTGGCGTGTTGATTAAATCGCGGGTCAGTGTTTCTCCGGCGACGATGGCCTCGATCCGCTGGGCATCAACTCCCTCGGGCGCAACCAGCTTGACCTGAGACGCATTGCGCGCGCGGTAGCGATCAAATCGATAGCTTGCCAATAACCAGCCCAAAGCCTCTTGCGCGGCATGACCTTCCGGGATCTCATTTGCGAGAAAATATCTGCCTGGGAACAGTTTCGTTACTGCAGCAGCCAGATGAAATCGTGATCGCTCACGCTGCTTTGCCGTGCCATATCCCACAGCTGCGAAAGCAATCTTCCCTGAGGGTTGAAAGACCGTAGCCGCTTCGCCCAACCCACCGGCAAATCCCTGGGCGCGTATCATCGCAGCCTGTTCCTGCGGCAAGTCCGCATACCAATTTTCGAGCTGCGCTGACGTGATAACGTAAAGCGGTATATCGTCAGAGGAGGGTGGGGCGAACTGCGCGGGCATGAAATCTCTCACTTTTCGTCAGAGTACTTCCTTCGCTGCGCTTCGCAAGGTCAGAGGGGCAGGTGTTGATTGTCCCATATAGCAATGAGAGAGCGTTCTCCTATGCGGAGAAGGCGTGATAGCGTTGCAGCAAGAGCAATGTGGTCGCCTTGATCAATGCAGCGCGTGACGTCTTGTGCGACGGTCGATAGTCCCGTCATCCCAATCTGTTCCGCGATTGCGCTTAGGCTACGCGCGTTTTTGCGCAGCATGGGCCAAGCACCTTCATGATAGCGCGTTTCGCACTGCGCCAATCGCAAAGCCAGTTCTTCGAGCGCGCGACACACCACTTCCTCGGCCCCGGTCTCGCCCAATTGAGCGTAAAGTGTGCTCAGCCGGTCTTGATCGACGCTTACCTGCTCAAACAGCGATAAATGCAAAACCTGCATGCAATCTCACCCTCTCTGCCCCCACGGCCTCGGGGGGTTTTGCATGTAGGAAGTGAGCAAAGCATTGAAGCGCCGCCGCGTTTTGCCGCGACTTTCTTTAAAAATGTTGCAAGCGAAAGCCATTGAAAGACCAAAACGCAGTGCACTTTCGCCTTGCATGACGCGGGAACCTCACGACCATTTTGAAAAGGGTTTCGCACCGCAGTTATTTCAGCAGGAATGGTCATTGGCCCCTGGACATTGGGGTGATAGAGCCCTTCGCGTAGGCCATCGGAAAGAATAAGAGGGCGCGTGCATGGAGCAACTTCTGTCTCTCGCGGCGGAAAATCTACTGTCGCCGATTATTCTGTCATTTGCGCTTGGGGTAGCTGCGTCTTTGGCGCGTTCTGATTTGAGTATTCCTGAGGCGGCAGCGAAGGCGCTCTCAATTTATCTGCTGTTTGCCATCGGTTTCAAAGGCGGCGTAAGTGTCGCGGCACATGGGATCGACGCGACCTTGGGGCTTGCCCTTTTGGCCGGTGTCGTTTTGTCCGCTTTTTTGCCACTGATCGCTTTCGCCCTGCTTCGGTTTATGACGGCACTCACCCGGTTGGATGCAGCGGCCGTGGCGGCACATTACGGGTCAATCTCTATCGTTACATTTGTTGCGGGCACGTCCATTCTTGAAAGTCGGGGCATTGGTTCTGAAGGGTACATGGTCGCGGTAGCCGCCGCCATGGAGGCGCCCGCGATACTCTCTGCGCTGTGGCTGGTTGCACGCGGTGGACGAGGCGCATCGCAGGGTATGGATGGCGCGCTGTTGCGTGAAATCATGCTGAACGGTTCCATCGTCTTGCTGGTTGGGGCTTTCCTGATCGGTTGGGCAACCGGGGAAGATGGCTTGGCGGAAATCTCAAGTTTCATCGTCGCACCGTTCAAGGGCGTACTATGCCTTTTCTTGCTCGACATGGGATTGGTTGCGGGCCGCGGCCTTCGGCAAGGTGGCGGCGTCTTGCGCCCAGGGGTTTTGACCTTTGGCATTCTGATGCCAGTGATCGGCGCTGCGTTTGGTCTTGGCGCGGGCGTTCTGCTGGGTCTTAGCACGGGCGGCGTGGTCTTGCTGATGGTGCTTTCTGCGTCTGCGTCTTACATCGCCGTGCCTGCGGCGATGCGCGTTGCCTTACCGGAGGCGAACCCATCCATCTATTTGACGCTCTCACTGGGGGTGACATTCCCTTTTAACTTAACGCTTGGGATCCCACTTTATGTGGCGGTCGCGCAAGCAGTGACCGGAGGTTGAGACATGCAAACCCACCAGGCCAAACGCGTCGCTATCATTATCGAAGCGGTGATGGAGTCGCGCTTAACTGACGCACTCACCGACGCTGGTGTAACGGGATACACCGTGTTGCCCGTTTTGGGCGGGTCCGGTCGTTCCGGCGCGTGGAGCCGGGCTGGTCAAGTTGGTCGCGCTTCCGGCATGGTTCAAGTGGTTTGCGTGATCAAACCTGAGCGTCTGGATGCTTTATTAGAAAGCGCGTTTTCCGTTGTGGAGCGTCACATCGGCATCGTCTCTATCTCAGATTGCGAAGTGGTGCGTGCAGAGCGTTTCTAGCGCGGCGCAGGTCGTGACGCGCAGGCACAAAGCGCGTTTTGCCCGCCAACAAAAGCAGCCTTACACTCGTGATTATAAACTAAAAGCATCCGGCCTTGAACCTGATACAACCGCTCCCCATCACCGCCTTGCCCAACTACCCTGTTGGGCGGCGCGATTGCGTCACCCCTCGGACCGTCGCTATGTCGGTTAGGGCTACATATGTCAGGTTTAAGGTCGGACGCTTTAACTGTACTGGACCTCCTCAGCCTCTACTGCAGCACATTGCCTTCTGGCCAGCCAATGTCTTTCTCGACAGTGATTGAGGTCGTTTGCCCGGCTGGCACGGCGATATCCCATTGCAAAACGCCGCGTTTATCATCGACGTTTTCAATGTCAGGTGTCGGTGTCGCCGTCCATTCAATCACCAGGTCATCTTGGACGGCATGGGGCACAACGCTTTGCACCTCAACGTCCCAATCCTGATTTCCGATGTTTGCGATATCCAACCGGCTGCGCTCTGTCTTGGCATTGGATCGCGTCATGAAGCCGCGATCCCCCTCGGATTGGTCGACGATCACATAGGACAATTGCAAAGCGTCAATCGCACCAAATGGCAACGTCGTCTCTGCCCCCGCGGGGATCAACGGAAGGGCGCTGCGACCGATCAACGTATTTTCGCGGTAGAGTGACACGGCATCCGAGGCCAGAAGCGGCTCATCTGTGTCGTTGCGAAAGCGTGCCATGAGAAAGGCGGTCGGATCCTGAGACGGTACCGCGCGGGCAAAACGCCTGGCGCTGAATGTTAGTGTATCCAGCGCCACGGTCACTTCATCCACATCACGCGCCAGGCTCACGGTATCGGGTGCTTTGTAGGTGACGCCGGGACCGTCAAAGGAAGTGCTCGCCTGCGCAACCTCCCCTCCCGGAAGGCCGGCATCAGCCCTAAGGACGCGAGACGGAAGCTGCGGCCTTGGATTGATGGGCGCGCTGCCAAAGGTAAGCCTTTCGGGGAGCACGTCGCTCGGTCCTACGGCCTGGGTCACGGGGAAGGTTGACAGCATCAAAACGACATTTTGCCAACTTTCGGCACTGTTCTGCCTGACTTTTGCAGCGCGGCGCACCTGGATTTCAGCCGCATCATCTTCTGACAAGATGATGTCGTAAACCGGGGTCCAATCGGCTTGAACAAAATAGCTGAGCTCAAGAGATACATCTGTCGGATCTTCCACAAAAACGCTGGCGCGCAGTTGCGCTGTTTCAGCGGGAGGAGGGGTTAGTGCAATCAGCGCTCTCTCTGCGTCTTCACGTTCTTTCTCTAACGCTGGACGCTCTGCCTCCAGAACGCGTAATGCTGCTTGTGTTTGCACGATATCGCGCCGTGCGCTTTGTGTTTCTTGGTCGATCAGCGCCACCAGCGCCCTGAGGGTCGCAGCATCACTTGAAAGACCTTCATTTTCGCCCAGACCGGAAAGAAAATTGGTCTTTGCCAGCGCGCCGTCAGCCACCACGCTCGCCAAATCAATGCGTTGTTGCAGATCAGCAAGCGCATCCTCAGCGCGTTTAATCCGATCTTTTGCCGCAATAATCTCTGCCGTGTCGGGTTCGGATGTTGGCTGTACACCTTCGCGTCTGAATTGGATGCTTTGCAAGACCGCGCCCCCGATCCCGATGCGAAGTGATTGTTCGTCCAGGTCCTGTGGTAAATCAGGCAGTAGGATATCATGGTTGCCCGCCAGCACTGACAGTTCGATGCGGCGTGTCACTTCAGCGACGCCCATATAGACAGTCACTTCGTTGGGTAGGGAGGAGACAGTAAAGACCTCTGCCAAAGCCATGGTTGGCATGCAGAGCGCGAAAGCGACAACAGATCGCATCAAAACCTCCTTCGTCAGGTTCAGCCTGCAGTCTGCAATATCATGTGAAAAAGAAAAGGGGTCTGTTCGACCCCCTTCCACATGCGTTTTGCATCGGCGGGTATCAGCCTTTTCGAAGCACCTCACGGCCGAGAAGCTCTGCGATCTGAACAGCATTTAAAGCCGCCCCTTTTCGCAGGTTGTCACTGACGCACCAGAGGTTCAGGCCGTTGTCGATTGTGCTATCTTGCCGGATCCGGCTGATAAACGTAGCGAAATCGCCCACGCATTCGATTGGTGTGACATAGCCGCCGTCCTCACGCTTATCGATGACCATGATGCCTGGCGCCTCTCGCAGAATGTCGCGCGCTTCATCCTCATCAAGATGCTCTTCAAACTCGATGTTGATCGCTTCAGAATGGCCGACGAAAACCGGCACGCGCACGCAGGTTGCCGTGACCTTGATGGACGGATCGACAATCTTTTTGGTTTCGGCCACCATTTTCCATTCTTCTTTGGTGGAGCCGTCTTCCATGAAAACATCAATGTGCGGGATGACATTGAAGGCGATTTGCTTTGTGAACTTTTTTGCCGGTTTGTCGTCTACGGGGTTGTAGATCGACTTGGTTTGATCCCAAAGCTCATCCGCGCCTTCCTTACCTGCGCCTGACACGGACTGATAGGTGCTGACCACCACGCGCTTGATGGTGGCACGGTCATGCAGCGGTTTGAGTGCGACGACCATCTGCGCCGTGGAACAATTCGGGTTGGCGATGATGTTCTTTTTCGAATAGTCATGGATCGCGCTCGGATTGACCTCTGGCACAATCAGGGGCACGTCCGGGTCATACCGGTAAAGCGATGAGTTATCGATGACAACGCATCCAGCCTTTGCAGCCCCTGGCGCATATTTCTTAGTCGCGTCTGAGCCCACTGCCCAGAGTGAGATATCCCAACCCGTGAAGTCAAACGTATCAAGGTCCTTCGTCGTCACCGTCTTGTCCCCAAAGCTCACTTCCGTACCGAGGGACCGACGGCTGGCCAGTGCCACAACTTCATCCACGGGAAACTGACGCTCGGCCAGGATGCTCAGCATTTCGCGGCCCACATTCCCTGTGGCGCCAACGACAGCGACGCGATAACCCATCTCGCTTACTCCTAATATCAAGTGATGGTGGGCGCCGTGTAGCGGAGTGTATGCGTCAGGGAAAGGCCCGTGTTGCGCTGCAGCATTTTGGCGAAGGTACTGTAGCCACTGTGCCAGCCAAGTCGAAAGGTCGCTGGTTTGGCAAAGCAAAATGCAATCTCAGAAGATAACGACTTAAAACAGCGGTTGTTCAAGCAGAAGTCCACTTTGCCTGCAGTGCCAGCGCTGCGTGCCGTAGCAAAAGCACATCAGCCCCGACCGCCACAAATTGCGCGCCCGCCGCCAAAGCGGCCTCGGTCATAGGGTCGTGAGTTGATAATATGCCAGGCGCCTTACCTGCTGCTTTGATCCGACGCAGCGCATTCATGATGACCGTTTGCACATCCGGGTGCAGTGCATCGCCGATATGCCCCATATCAGCCGCCAAATCAGCGGGCCCGATGAAAACCCCGTCGATGCCTTCGACCGCTAGTATTTCATCCAGGGCGGCCATGCCACGCTGGTTCTCTACCTGCACCAAGAGGCAGATTTCCCCATCCGCAGTCTTTCCGTAGTCTTCAAAGCTGGAAAACTGCGATGCGCGTGTCAGTGAATAGCCAACGCCGCGATTGCCTTTCGGCGGGTATGTTACGTCGCGCACCAGTTGACGGGCCTGTTCCGCGCTTTCAACCATGGGCACCAAGATAGTTTGCGCGCCGATGTCGAGCACCTGCTTGATCAGATAAGTCTCTCCCACGGGCACCCGCACCACTGGATGGCTGTCAGATGCGGCAAGTACTTGAAGTTGCGCGTGAATAGATCGCACATCGTTTGGCGCGTGTTCTGCGTCGACAACCAACCAGTCAAACCCGATGGTTCCCATCACCTCTGTGCTAAATCGATTGGCAAGCGCGACCCAGCATCCGAAAACAACACGCCCCTCTTTCAGCGCTTTCTTAAAAAGGTTCTCGGGGACGCGCATGGTAAACTCCGAATGGTTTCAAAGCACTTTAATCACATCTTTATCAATGGCGAGCATATAGCCACGTCGCGCGATATTTTTGACCAAAAGCTCTGACACGATCTGGTTGCCAAGCGTGTCTCTCAACCGCTTAATGCGCGTTGCACCGGCAGCTTCCTCGCACTCTACGGCCGCTCTACCCGAGATCATTGCTTCGATCTGTGCACCTGTCAGAACGTCGTCATCCATCCGCGCTTCAGCCAGCAATGTCAGTGTTTCCATCGCCGCATCGGTAAGCTTGAAGCCAATATTGTTGAGATAAACGGTGTTCTCTTCTCGGCTGATAAGGAGCGCGTTCACCTGAATACCTGCACGCTCAACCTGCGCCATGCGGCGGTTCACAGCGATGAGGACAAGCAGAAATATCAATGTAGCGATCAGCATCGCGGTGGCCAGAACCAGCAAAACGAAGATCACCATGCGGTAGCTTGTGAGCGTGTCTGCAAAGGCGGTTCCAGATTGCGCAAGAATTTCCAACAGCTTGATTTCCGTACTGCTTGTCAGCGCATCGTTTTCTACAAAGATCCGTTCCACCCGAGCATTGAAGGCATTTGCATCTGGCAACATCCCAAAAAGCAGAACAGCGCCTACCAAAAGCAATGTCAGGATCGCAGTGACGCCAAAGATCAAAAAACGACGCAAATCAGAAGCGGAGGTAATACGGTCCGGCACTGTCTTTCCTTGAAGCGAGTCCCTCTGACCCAAAAACAGAGAGAACATTGAGAAGGGTCCAGCCGCGCGCTTGTAAACGTTGAGTTAGCTCTACGCGGGCCTGGGCCGTTGTGCACGTGCCGGTCAACGCCGCCACACCGTAGTGCAGGCGCAGGGGATCATCCTGTTTCGCTTTGTAATCAGCAAAGCACTGTGCCGCTGCAGGCGCAGCAATCAGCGTCAGGTGCATGATCGTAGCAAGGCACAACCTCTTCATGCATCATGTCTGCGCATCTGCGTCGTGTTATGCAATATCAACGGCGTTGTCAGCTTGGTGTTATCCGATAGCGAGACCGCGATATTGCCTGTCATCATTTTCCCAAACCATCCTTTCACCGCGGGTGATCTTACCCAAGCATTTTCTCAACAGAGGTCGATGCCCTCGGAAAGGAGTTTTCATGTTTCGAAAACACATCACTTTTCTCACGGTCATATCTTTGAGCCTAGGTTCACTTGCCGCTGTGCCGGCGACTGCGGGAGAGCGAGAAACAGCGCGAGCGCTCACCGCTATCCTGGGCGTTGCTGTGATCGGCTCGATTTTGCATGATCGCCACAAGTCAGAGGATCGCCACAAAGCTGTGAACAATGCGCAAGGATATCAAAAGCCACATCACAAACACCCTGAAACACATATCTTGCAACGTCATATAGACCGCAAATTGCTCCCCCAGCGGTGCTTTCGAAGCTATTCTTCGCATTATGGGAAGGTAAGGATGTTTGGGCAGCGGTGTTTGAAGCGCAACTATCGCTTTGCCGATCATTTGCCGCGTCGTTGTCTTTATCTTTTTGACACGCAGCGCGGTGACAGACGTGGCTATGACGCGCGATGTTTGCACGCGCGGGGCTACCGGCTTGCACGCGGTTAGCCCGATTGGTGTCACCTGACGGGTCCCGCGTGTCATCACCGGCCCCGTCGTTTTTCCTTGCGATGACGGTGGCAATCGGCTCTGCCATAAAAATGGGATTAGACTTTGCCATCGAGAAAGCACTTCACGCTCGCGGGTATTGCCATGTCGCAGGTGTTGACGAGGTTGGTCGCGGTCCACTTGCGGGGCCGGTAACAGCAGCGGCTGTCATTCTGAATCCAAAGGATATCCCGGCCGCTGTGAATGATTCGAAGAAGCTCAGCAAGAAAACGAGAGAGCAGGTCTATGAAGCATTGCTGCAGACCGCAAAGATCAGCGTGGCACATGCAACTGTCGCAGAAATTGACAGCCTGAACATTCTGCGTGCCAGCCACCTTGCTATGAACCGAGCGCTCGACGGTCTGAGCACATCGGCCGACTACGCGCTGATTGATGGCAATATGTTGCCACGTCGGCTTGCGCTTCCCGGTGCTGCCTTTGTCAAAGGGGATGCGCGCGTTGCGTCTATCGCGGCGGCGTCAATCGTGGCAAAAGTCTGTCGAGATCGTGTCATGTTGTCTTTGGCGCAACAGCATCCAGGGTATGGTTGGGAAACAAACGCGGGCTACGGAACGCCAGCTCACCTTTGCGCGCTTCGAAATCTTGGGATTACCCCACACCATAGGCGATCATTCAAGCCGGTATACAATATGTTGTAGCAAGCATTTTTCTTAACCATCTGATTCAAAAAAGAAATTGACCGCGAATCAGCTTTGACTCATGTTGGGCACAACAAACGAGTGCGCACGCACCGAGCCAGAGGCAGTTACATGAAAACGCTTAGAAAGGGGGCCGTTAGGCTCCCCTTGAATAGAATAATTGCAGGCGATTGTGTTGCCGCGATGGAAGCGCTGCCCCAGGAAAGCGTTGACCTCATCTTTGCTGATCCTCCCTATAACCTGCAGCTTCGGGGCGATTTGATGCGCCCTGACAATTCGAAAGTTGACGCGGTCGACGACGCTTGGGATCAATTTGCCAGTTTCAAAGCTTACGACACATTCACGCGATCGTGGCTGCGTGCGGCGCATCGGTTGCTTAAACCCGATGGCGCAATCTGGGTTATTGGCAGCTACCACAATATTTTTCGTGTCGGGGCAGCCCTGCAGGACGCAGGGTTCTGGATCTTGAACGATGTGATTTGGCGCAAATCCAACCCGATGCCCAATTTTCGTGGCAAGCGTTTCACCAACGCGCATGAAACACTGATCTGGGCGGGGAAGAACGAGAATGCGAAATACACATTCAACTATGACGCCTTGAAAGCCCTTAACGAAGGCATTCAGATGCGGTCTGATTGGGTATTGCCCCTGTGTACGGGGCATGAACGTCTAAAAGACGGCAAGGGCGATAAGGCGCATCCAACACAAAAGCCCGAAGCGTTGTTACACCGCATTCTCATCGGATCAAGCAATCCTGGCGATGTGATCTTGGATCCGTTCTTTGGTACTGGCACAACGGGCGCCGTTGCAAAGCGTTTGGGCCGCGAATTCATCGGGATTGAGCGGGAGGAAGCCTACCGCGTCATCGCAGAAAAAAGGATCGCGGCAGTGCGCAAATTTGATCAGGAAGCGTTGCAGACCTCCGTGTCAAAACGCGCTGAGCCGCGCATCCCATTTGGGCAGTTGGTGGAACGTGGGATGTTGCGCCCGGGTGAACAACTTTATTCGATGAACGGTCGTTACACGGCGAAAGTGCGCGCGGATGGCACGTTGATTGGTGACGAGGTCAAAGGCTCAATTCACCAAGTAGGCGCTGCATATGAAAAAGCGCCAAGCTGCAATGGCTGGACATATTGGTGCTTTAAACGCGAAGGCAAACACGTGCCGATAGACGTGCTGCGTCAGAAAATTCGTGCTGAGTTGCGCAACTGATCATACGCGCTTCTCACTCATGACACCGCCGATGCCGCGCGCTTTTCACAAAGCATGTCTGCGGCATCTAACTGGACCTCGCCTTCACGGCGGGGTCTTTTTCTTAGGGCTTCTTGTACGGCGGCAACGCTGTGTTCTTCGTTCGGCATGTCACCCTCTTGCCGCCGTTCGGCGTGGCGCGTCTTTGAGGACCGCGTGCAGATAGCGTGCGTCAAACTCTCCTTTATTTAGAACGTAGCGCACGCCGGCTGCAGCGGCTTTTTCCCACATGAACGGGGATGGCCAGTCTGTTACGATGATGATGGGGATATCGGAAAACTGTTTGCTACGGGACAAAGCGACAGCGAAATCAGCGCCAACTCCATCAGGCAGATTGTTGTCGAGCAAAATCAGCCTTACTGGTTCCTCCATCAGGGTCTCTCGTGCCTTGGCGAGTGTGGGCACGGCGGCGACGCGCATTTTTCGTCTGTATTTTCGGATGATGCGCGTCATTCGTTGGCAATCAAAGTCGCTGTCTTCAACGATCAGACAGGTCTCAATTGGTTCTTTCTGCGCGGGACGCCTCGCCACGTTTTGCATTCTGCCCCCAAACTATGTTTGCAAGCGAAGTGCCACGGAAAGCTTAAAATAGCGTGGACCGTTTCCGCCTAACGCGGGGGCGGATTTGTTGCTTTGTTGTAAGGTGTCCAGTCTGTCACCTGCGGGTAATGCATCATGCGCCATTCCCGCACGCGCGGGTTCATGATGCGCCGCCAGATCGGCGGCATCATCGCCGCCATGGTCATGATCGGATATCCAAAGGGCAGTTGCGGCGCCTCATCCGGGCCATAGTTTTGCAGAACGGGAAACCGACGATCTGGTTTGAAGTGGTGGTCCGAGTGGCGCTGCAAATTGATAAGCAGCCAGTTTGATGCCCGATGTGCCGCGTTCCAAGAATGCCGTGGTTTAACGTATTCGTATTTGCCATTGCCCAGGTGCTCGCGGGTCAACCCGTAGTGTTCGATGTAATTCACCAACTCTAATTGCCAGATCGCTACGCCCGCTTGCACCAGAAACAGTGCAACACCGGCCCAACCGCCCAAAAGTGCCGCCAATGCGATGCATACTGCCTGTAAAGACCAGTAAAAGAAGAACGGGTTGCTGCGATGCGTCCAGGGAAGCTTTTTGCGGGCTAGCATCTGCGCTTCCGCACGAAAGGCTGACAGCCAGCATTCCCGCAACACGCGCGGGTAAAAGCGATGAAATCCTTCGTTATAACGTGCTGTCACGGGGTCGCGGGGTGTCCCAACATACCGGTGATGCACCAGCAAGTGTTCAGAGCGGAAGTGCGAATAAAGCACCATCGCGAGCAGAAAATCCGCCAGCCGCCGCTCAAGTTTGCTCTTCTGGTGCATGAGTTCATGGGCATAGTTTATACCGATTGTGCCGGTGATCACACCAACCCCAAAAAACAGAGCGATACGTTCAACCCGATCAAGATGATCGGTCGCTTGGACGTACCATATCAAGCCGAACATCGTGATGAACTGTGCAGGCGCCCAAATGAGTGTCACGAGGCGATACCAAAAAAGGTCATCGTCGGTTGCGTCGGTATCGGCGTTGTCCAGGTTCAAACCCAAGGCTGCGTCGAGCAGGGAGAACAAAAACCAAGTAACAATCGGCAAAAGCGCAATCGTCCAACCGCCTTGTACCGCGCAAAACCAGGCCAGTGGGATCAGGCCCAGGGACATCCAAAAGGGCACAGCGCGCGAGAACTGTGCGACCTTTGCTGGAGAGATGGTCTTGCTTTGCGTTGTCATGTTTGGCACTTAATATGCGGTGGCGCAAGATGTTTAGCCTAGATTTCCAAACGCTCAAAGACCTAGGACCGCGACAAATCAAACACTTTGCGCATAACAGTGGGTAAGCTGGAAGGCTGGAACTGTTCCAGCGGTATGAAAAAGCCACGCTCAGGGATCGCGTCAAGCGGCAGCAGTGCCATCTTTACTGTTAAGATCAAATGAAAATGAGTGAAGGTATGGCGTATCTCACCTGGCAGCAGGCGCCATTTGGCTTTGATTGGCGGCGCGCCGATTGGTTCTCCCGCATCTATGTTCACCCACTCTGTCCCTGGCCAGCCCAGCATGCCACCCAGTAGCCCCTTGTCGCTTCGGGTCTCTAACAGCCATGCACCATCGGTGCGGCGCGCCACATAAACGATCCCATGGCGTACAGGTTTCGCCTGTTTGGGCGTCTTTTTGGGCAGTCCGCTCGCTGTCCCTTGTTGGCGTCCGATGCAAGGCTCCCGCCAGGGGCAAATGCCGCAAGCGGGCGTTCTTGGGGAACAGATTGTTGCGCCAAGATCCATCACCGCCTGCGCATAGTCGCCCGATCGCGCTTGAGGTGTGAGCGCTTCTGCGCGCATCATCAGCTCCGTTTTCGCACCTGGAAGCGGTGTGTGGATGTCCCAGAGACGCGCCATAACACGCTCCACATTGCCGTCCAGTACCGTAAAGGGCAGATCAAACGCGATTGAGGAAATGGCCGCTGCGGTATACGGCCCTATCCCAGGGAGCTTCAGCAGCGCAGCGTGATCCGCCGGGAACGCACCTTGATATTCTTCCACCACGACACGGGCGCATTTCAACAAGTTGCGGGCGCGCGCGTAATATCCTAGGCCGGCCCATGCCGCCATGACGTCGGCGTCCTTGGCTGCTGCAAGATCAGTTACTGTGGGCCAGCGCGCGGTGAATTTTTCAAAGTAGCTGCGCACAGTGGCCACTGTCGTTTGCTGAAGCATGATTTCGCTGAGCCAGACACGATAAGGTTCAGGTCGCACCCCTGATTTGCGCTCGGCTGGCCCAACGCGCCACGGCATCTGACGTGCATGGATGTCATACCACGCCAAAAGTGCTTGGGGCAGTGCGTCTATGTTTTGAAGATCACGCAATATTTATGGCTCCGCGCGGCAGCGGTATCTGGTGCTATCAGGTCGCGCCGCTATGCTAAAATGATCTAGTGAAGGGTTCAGTATGGCGCAGCATCGCGCGAGTACAAGAGGATTTACCAGAGCTGACCGGTTGCTGAACGGTCATATCAGGCGTGCATCCGAAACGCGCGGCTTTGCGCAATCTCGACTGCTTACTCAATGGGCAGAGATTGCAGGCGCCTGGGTATCTGCAATAGCGCATCCTGTGGAGGTGAGTTATGGCCGCGAAGGTTTTGGCGCAACTTTGACACTGCTAACGACAGGCGCCCAGGCACCGATGTTGGAGATGGAGAAAGAGAAACTGCGCACCCGCGTGAACACGGTTTACGGTTACAACGCCATTGCGCGCATTAGGATTACGCAGACGGCACCGACAGGTTTTGCTGAAGGGCGGGTCGCGTTTGAGCATTTGTCAGAAGAAGCGCCCGCAAGGTTTGGGTCGGATCCGAAATCTCGTGTCGCTGCTGAAAGAGCCGCTGCCCCAGTTACGGATTCGGATTTGCGCACCGCACTTGTTCGCTTGGGCGAGCATGTCTTGAATAAATCACACGGTTAAACCAGTTAAGGTTAAAGGAGTTTCACATGCAGCGCAGACATTTAATACTCGGCGGTTTTGCCGTTGCAGGTTTGGGGGGGTGGGCACTTACCAGCGGATTGCCTGGAAATGTCGGCTCAACGCCCGTTAATCCGCTTGCGAGCGCCGCGAACGCGCAAGCGAGCGATTTCGATATCGCCAGCATACCGGATATGGTGCTGGGCAACCATGAGGCGCCTGTTACCGTGGTTGAATACGCTTCATATACCTGTCCGCATTGCGCAACCTTCCATTCAGGGCCCTACAAACAGCTGAAAGAAGAATACATCGACACCGGGAAGATCAAATTCGTGTATCGCGAGGTTTACTTTGATCGCTACGGTCTATGGGCTTCCATGATTGCACGCTGCGGCGGTCCTGAACGATTTTTCGGCATCACGGATCTCATTTATCAGGGACAGTCGACATGGGCGCGCGCGGGAGAACCTGCAGCCATCGTGGACGAACTGCGCAAAATCGGTCGTTTGGCGGGATTAAAGGCCGAGACATTGGAAGCCTGTTTGCAAGATGCGACGATGGCGCAGACCTTGGTCGCCTGGTGGGAGGAAAACAGCCGCGTGGATGAGATAAGCTCAACCCCGAGTTTCGTGATCAACGGCACGCGCCATTCAAATATGTCCTATGCCGACATGAAAGAACTGATCGAAGCAGAACTCAGCGCTTCATGACGGCACCCTTGTCCGGTCTGAAAGTGATCGAACTCGCGCGTGTCTTGGCCGGGCCCTGGGCCGCGCAGACACTGTCAGATCTTGGCTGTGATGTCATCAAGGTGGAAAGCCCCATCGGTGACGATACGCGTCAATGGGGCCCGCCCTTTGTTACCCGTGATGATGACGTCTCGGCCTCTTACTTTCATTCAACGAATCGCGGGAAAGCTTCGATCACCATCGATCTGAAAGATCCTGCAGGGCAGGTTCAATTCAAGTCGCTTTTGGAAGACGCCGATATCCTGATTGAGAACTTCAAGACGGGCGGCTTGGCTAAATTCGGGCTAGACTATGAGAGCCTGAAGGATCAATTTCCGCGGCTGATCTACTGTTCAATTACCGGGTTTGGACATACGGGCCCGTATGCGCAACGCGCGGGATACGATTTTATCATCCAGGGTATGTCAGGCTTGATGTCCATAACGGGCGAGCCCGATCGTCCGCCGCAAAAATCTGGCATGGCGATTACTGATATCTTTACGGGCGTTTATGCAACAACCGCCATTTTGGCGGCTGTGCATCAACGGTCGCGCACCGGGCGTGGGCAACATATCGATATGGCACTATTGGATTGTGCGGTATCAATCATGGGAAACCAGGCCATGAACTACATGACCACCGGCAAGGTGCCAACGCGCATGGGCAATGCACATCCCAATTTAACCCCATACGAGGTTTTTGAGTGTGCAGATGGTTATTTGATCATTGCGACGGGAAATGACGGGCAATTTCAACGCCTTTGTCACCTTTTGGATCTTTCTGACGTGGCAACCGCATCAGAATATGCAACCAATGCAGATCGCGTTGCCAATCGAACAGAAATGTTGCGGCGGCTGAACAATGCAACCGCGTCTTTTCAGCGTGATGCGTTGCTTGCGATCTGCGAAAGAAACGGAGTGCCCGCAGGCCCGATCAACAACCTGGACGACGTCATGGCGGACCCGCAGGTCCAAGCGCGGGGTCTGCAAATTGAGCTTGACGGTATCCCCGGTCTCAGATCTCCGTTTCGTTTTTCAGATGCCGATTTGTCGCTGCATCGACCTGCGCCAAAGTTAGGCGAAGATAACTAGTGCTTTATCTTTTTCTCGTCCGGTGAAACGCTGAACCCATCTTTCCTAAGCCTAACAATAGCCGTTCGTTATAACCGTCCCGCCCAACAGACGCCATTCCGCCCCCACGAGGCGGTGCTGAGTGGGTTTGGGAAAGTGTTTCAGGTCTAAAGCCGCAAGTTTTCGCGTGTTCATCTTTCAACTTGAGCCTTGATGCTAAGGGGCTGGAAAGCTTTCTAGCGCTTTGTAAAGCGGGTTTTCATCATCCAGTTGCAGTCTAACCGGCAACGTAATCACCTTCGTTCGAAAGTTGGCGGGGAGCCGGACAGCGTCTTTTTCAGTTGTCACCAACTGCGCACCTTTTGCCCTGGCGTCTGCCTGTAGGCGGGCCATCAGCGTGGCTGTCAAAGGCTGATGATCCTCCAAAGGCTCGGCATGCACGAGCGTCGCTCCCAGACTGCGAAGCGTGGCAAAAAATTTTTCTGGGCGTCCAATTCCAGCGAAGGCGAAAGCCCGCATATCCGACCAATCCATCCCGGTTTGTAAGGGCGCCAATTTACCGGTCACGTGGGTGAGCCCGGTTGGCGAACCGGCTCGGATGAATCGCGCTTGGGCCTTCGCATCACCGATGGACAACAGCATGTTTGCCCGCGCGAGGCCCACCTGAGCCGGCTCCCTCAGTGGCCCAGCGGGAAGACATAGACCGTTGCCAAACCCCTCGCCAGCGTCCACCACCACAATACTCAGATCATGAGCAAGAGCGGGATTTTGAAAACCATCGTCCAACACAACAACGCTTGCGCCAGCGGCTTCTGCCGCTTTTGCCCCAGCTGCGCGATCTTTGGCGATCCAGACGTCGGCGAAGGCTGACAACAGCAAAGGTTCGTCACCCACATCGGATGCCTTGTGCTGCCTGGGATCGACGCGCGAAGGTCCCTGAAACCGCCCACCATAGCCACGCGAAATAATATGCGGTTCATGAAAATGTTTGCGCAAATGATCGACAACCGCAATGACGGTGGGGGTTTTGCCCGTCCCGCCGACATTGATATTTCCAACACAGATAACCGGAACATTTAGGCGGTGCCTGTTTCCCTTTGCCAACCGCCGCGCGGTTGCATGGGCATATGCTGCACCAAGCGGCCGCAAAAGCGTCGCACGCCAATCAGCATGGGGGTAGTACCAAAAGTCAGGCGCCCGTTGCTTCATGACGCGATGCTGCGATCCAGAGTTTCCTGCACAGTCTCAACGATATGATCAATCAAGCCTGCACCTTCACTTATAATCTCCCATCCTGCATGCGCCATCGTCGCCGCTTGATCCGGTGCAATCAAGCGTGACACTGCGGTGCCCAATGTATCAGCATCGTTAACGATCCTTGCTGCACCAGCGGCGGCCATTCTGGAGTAGGAGTGCATGTACTGCCCGACCTTTGGTCCGTAAAGCACGGCACATCCCAGTGCTGCAGCATTCAAGGGATCGCAGCCGTTTCTTCCATCGTCCAAGGTCGACCCCATGAAGGCGACAGGGGCGAGACGAAAGAAAAGGCCGTGATCTTGCGCGTTGGCTGTGAATAACACCTGTGTGGTGTCATCTGGCAGATGCCTCTGATCCCAGTGGGCAAAGCTGAAATGTCGCTGCGTGCAAAGCGCATTGGCGTGATCCGCTGCTTTCGGATCTTGGAGGTTGATGATCAGCATAAGCCGATGCGAAAGCCGAAGCGCATGGTGATGCGCCGTCAACATGATTGGCAGTTCTTTGGCTGTGGCATTCACGGCGAACCAAGCTGGCCGCCCATGTAGGGCCGTGGAAAGTTCTGAAAGATCCTGATCATCGCTCGCAAGCACTTGCCCCCCAGAAAGCAATGGTGAAATGGCACGAGTGTTTTCAGGGGTCGCTCCCAGAGAGATGAGGCGCAAACGATCTGTCTCAGACCTGGTAGAGATTGTGTTGAACGTGCCCAGCAGGTGCCGCGTCAGCGCGGGAAGCCATCTATCAAGCCGCCTGGCAAAGCCTTTCGCCTCGGCATCGATCAACATGAGTGCCGTCTTTCTCGCCGCGGCTTCCAGGATGAGATTTGGTTGCAAATCACCCCACGTCCAGATGCCGACTTGCGGCCGCCAATGCGCTAGGAATAATGCAACAGCAGCGGGGTGATCGCTGGGAGCCTGCACCAGAATTATGTTCGGCTGCGTTTGGTTCTTCTCTTGGTCTGTCAAGGCTTTCAGGGCTGGCGCGGTTATGAGCACATGCAAACCCAGCCGCGCAGTGCAAAGCCGTTGCGCGAGGTTCTGAAGCGCTAACAGTTTAACAGGCTCTGCCGCATGCAACCAAACCAGTTCACCAGCAGGCCTGGGTTGATTTGGCGGCTCGATGCGCGCATCCCCGCGCCTTGCAAATGCACGATAGGTCGACAGGCCCAGCGCACCTGACATGCGTCCTTAGCTCAATTCTTCCGTTGGTGATGCGGCGGTCTCTTCATCACGCAGACGGTGAAGATGCGCGATGAAATATCGCATGTGAGCATTGTCAACGGTGTGCTGTGCCTCGTTTTTCCAAGCATCATACGCTTCTGCATAGTTCGGAAAAATGCCAACGATGTGAATGTCTTCAACGTTTTTGAAGGCCGTTTCGCTTGGCGTGATCAGCTCTCCACCAAACACGAGATGCAATCGCTGGGTCATCTTCCGCTTACTCCGCCTCGCTTTGGGTTAGGACTAACAGATGTCGCGCTTCAAGCAAGAGCAGCGATCAAAGCTTGATGGCATGCGGTGCCACCCGCCGCCACACCGTTGTGCCTGGGGTCGCTTTTGTTGAATGTCAAAGCCGCACCGCTTTGATCCGAAACGCGACCACCCGCTTCGCTGACCAAGAGCGCCCCTGCGGCGATGTCCCATTCCCAACTGGCGCGCAACGTGATCATCGCGTCAAAGCGACCCTCGGCAACCAAGGCAAGTCGATATGCTAAAGAAGGCCGATAGCTGCGTCGAAAAGCGGGAATGCGCTGCCCAACCCAATTCTCAGGTTTTAGGACCGGGCGCGTTGTCAGCACATTTGTCTGTGTCATCGGTTTGGGTGTCGCCGCACCGATGGGTTCTCCGTTCAGCGTCGCTCCTTGACCAACGGCTGCGGCGTAGAGTTTGTCCCGCATTGGCAAAAAGACGACAGCAGCCGTCACGTGCCCAGCTTCTGCAACAGCCAGAGAATGCGCCCAGGTTTTCGACCCCTCAACAAAGCTGCGCGTGCCGTCAATTGGATCGATAATGAAAACCTTGTCATGGGCCAGCCGGCCCGCGGTATCCTCCGTTTCCTCAGACAGCCAGCCATAGTTGGGCCGCGCGGTGCGCAATTTATCATGCAGCATGTCGTTTACGGCAAGGTCCGCCTCTGTCACTGGTCCCGCGTCATTGGGTTTGTCCCAGCGCGCCGCTTTCGCGCCGGTAAAGCGTGTCGCAATTTCCCCTGCTGCTTCGGCGGCATCTATGAGCAGGTCAAGGTCATGCGCCGGCAAGGGTCATCCCCGGCACTAACAAAGAGGGAACGATGCGGCTGAGATGGGTTTGCGCGTCATTGGCGGGTACGATCTGAAGGAGCATATCCTTCAAATTGCCCGCGATTGTGCATTCATTGACGGCGTGGGTGATTTGCCCTCTCTCCACCCAGAGACCCGCTGCGCCGCGTGAATAGTCTCCTGTATTCGGGTTGATTGTGCTGCCGATCATTGACGTGACCAAAAGACCGGTGCCCATGTCTCGGATCAGGTCGTCCCGGCTTTGCGTTCCCTGTGTCAGCGTCACATTGCTCGCGCTTGGCGATGGGGCTGATGAGGTTCCGCGCACCGCATTCGCGGTTGAGGTCAGGCCGAGCTTTCGCGCCGATGCCAGATCAAGTGTCCAACCTGTGAGGATGCCATCTTTAACAAGGTAGCGTGGCTTGGTTGGTAGCCCTTCGCCATCAAACGGGCGCGACCCGCCAACGCGTTTCCTGTGTGGATCTTCGAAAAGGGAAAAGGAAGCAGGCAAGACAGGTTCTTCCAAAGCGTCGCGCAACCAAGAGGAACCGCGCGCGATCGCCGCTCCGTTCATTGCGTTTAGCAAATGCCCGATCAAGCTTGCGGAAACACGTTCGTCAAAAAGCACCGGAAACCGCCCCGTCGGTGGTTTGCGTGCGTCAAGTCTTTGAAGCGCACGTTGACCGGCACGTTTCCCGATGTCCTTTGCGGCGCGCAAATCGGCTTGGAACACCCGATGGTCGCCATCATAGTCCCGCTCCATCCCGGTACCTGTTCCGGCAATCGCAACGCAAGAAATCCCGCGATCCGTGCGTTTGTAACCGCCATGAAAGCCGTTCGTGGCGGACATGTAGATATCTTGCGTGACGTAGCCTGCACTTGCTGATTGCACCTGCGTGATGCCCGAGACGGACATTGCCGCTTGTTCGGCAGCTTCGGCGTCTGCTTGAAGCGCGACTGGGGTTGGCCCAGCCGCTGGGTCGTGCAGTTCGAGTACATCGATTTCATGCGATTTACTGATTTGCGTGGGATCAGCGATGCCTGCGTATCTATCTTCAGGGGCCTCGCGCGCCATGGCGACAGCACGTTCCGCCATGTCTGTAAGCGTGTTCTCCGATGTGTCTGAAGCGGATACGATAGCAGAGCGTTGGTCCACAAAAACGCGCAAGCCGATGTCGGTGCTTTCTGCACGTTCGGCCTGCTCCAAGTTGCCTGCGCGTACATCCACCATAACCGATGACGCGCGCAACGCGATCGCATCGGCATCTGTCGCCCCAGCTTTATTCGCCGCCTGCAGCAGTGATTGTGTTAGTTCTGGAAGGGTGGCATGCATGCAGTCCTCATCGTTTTTTATGAGGAGGTAGATCGCGTTGCACCCTTGAGCAAGGTTTTGACCGCCAGCGAGATATCGAAAGGCGCGAGTATTACCCGCGCCTTTTTACCGCAAGAGCGGGTATCAGTTGCTATTGTATGCGCTGCCCGTTGGCAAAAATCTGACCTTCCTGCGTCAGCTCGATCTTTGAAACAATCGTGTCAGGTGCGTCCCCTGGAACAGTGAATGCCCCCATCATCATCCGCGCGCCCATAAGTTGTTCTTGGGGCAAGATACCCATGGCAACAAGATTATCAATCAACCCATTTGCACCAGCGAGTGAGACGTCAAATGCACCGACTGGCATGCCAATGCCTGGGATCATAGGGGGGCCGTTTGGATCAACTTCAATCGCACCGGATCCTTCCAACGCAACGCCCGCGGCGCTAACGAAAAGGCGACCCAAAGTGAAGCTGTTGAGCTCTGCCGGAGGTGCTCCTCTCAGTTGAGCGGCGGCGCCCGGGTCGAAGAGATCGAAAAGTAATTTGGCTTTGCCCGTGATGTCGATGTCAAGCGATGCTGGATCGCGCCCCAGTTGTGAACCCGGGTCGAAGAGTGACCAAAGCGCCTCTGAAATTGACAGGTTTGTGAGCGCAAGACCAAGCTCAAAATCTTGCGCATCCTCCGACTTCAAGACCGGCAAAGCGATGCTGATCGCGCTTTCACCTAATTCTGACGCTATCGGCACGTCCGCCCTATCAAAATTTGCGTCAACCTTCAGATTTGCATGGTTTATGTCATACGCAACACCTTCGGGTCCCAACCTAGTCGCGTAAAATCCGTCGGTTGAGCTGCTGCTCCAATCAAAGCTACCGCTGTATCGCGCATCAAACTTCATACTCAGAGATGAGGCAGCGAAGTTGATTTTTGAGTCCACAGTAACGCCTGACCTAATCATCTCTGCCATGTTCACCATGACCGCCAACTCACGCGACAGGCTTCCAACCGTTTCATATGTGAAATTACTCACTTCACCGCCGAGCATGAAAGTCTCTCGAGATCCCACCGCGGCACCGAGGTCATACTTAAGACTTCCAATTGATCCAGACTGCCGCAGGTTCCGCAACTCACCAAGCTGAGTTGTCGCCACAGATACAAAGTCAGTGGCTGTGACAGTGAAGAACGTTTCGCTCATATCGAGCTCGTTGCCGCCGTCCATCATGCTATCGATGGAAAGTGCCAAGCTATCCGCCTGGAACTCAGACGATAGATTGTCAGGCTCACCGCTGAAGGTCATGCTATGACCCGCTTGGGTGTAGCTCATATCGATCCTTGTGATGACCTCACCATCTTCCACACCGACGACGTTTATCGGCGTTACATCCTGCATCACCAAGGATACGGTGCCGTCATCATTGGCGACAAACTGCATGACACCCAGCGTGATTGAAAGATAATCATCGCCGCCGCGTTCGCCCAGTGGAAACCGCAGCTGCGCGTCATCGACGACCAATGTCGTACCCAGCATGCTTTCTGAAGCGCTAAATTCATACCCTAGGCTTTCAACATATTCGCGCGTGTTTCCCCAGACATCTTGCGGCGTAAGATCGGCAAAAGCTGATTGTGATATCAGCGCGATAGGCAGTGCGAAGCTCAAGCGCGCGGCGGTGCATGCAGTCATATCGACATCCTTTTTCTTGGTTGACCTCACGATCTGACAAGACGTGTTTTGGGTCAAGCCCTAGACGAGCACTGGACCCACAATTGCCCTGACATTATGGGTGTTTACTGAGGTTTTTTTGTGCAGGTGCAGAGATGACAATGAGTATGAAGGGGAAAACGGTGATCATCACCGGCGCAAGTCGCGGCATCGGCGCTGCCGCTGCCCGGATATTTGTCCAAGCCGGTGCCAACGTTGCCTTGCTAGCGCGGAGCAAAGACAGCCTGGATGATTTGGTCAAAGAGCTTGGGCCATCTGCCCTGGCCCGCCGCTGCGATGTCGCAAGCTATCCGGATGTTTCCGACGCTGTTGAGGAAACATGCGCCGTTTTCGGTGGGGTCGATGTGTTGATAAACAACGCGGCCGTGATCGAACCCATTGCGCATCTTTCGACGGCTGATCCCACGGCATGGGGCCAAGTGATCGATATCAATGTGAAAGGTGTATTTTACTGCATGCGTGCCGTTTTGCCCGTGATGAAAGCGGCGGGCGGGGGCAGCATTCTGACGATTTCCTCGGGTGCGGCTCACGGTGCGCTTGAGGCATGGAGCCACTACTGCAGTTCAAAGGCAGCGGCGCATATGCTGAATTTGAGCCTGCATAAAGAAGAGGCGGAAAACGGCATCAGAGCGTTGTCTCTATCGCCTGGAACGGTAGCGACCCAGATGCTGCGTCAAGTGAAAGAGAGTGGGATCAACCCCGTCAGCCAATTGGATTGGTCCGAGCATATCTCCCCCGATTGGCCTGCGCGCGCGTTGCTTTGGATGTGCGGGCCGGAAGCCGACCCGTTTCTTGGACAAGAAATTTCATTGCGCGACCCTGAGATCCGCAAGGCGGTAGGCTTGATATGATCAAGCTGCGAGAGAACGGGAATGTGTGGACCGTCATCATCGACCGCCCAGATAAAGCAAATTCGCTCACGCATGACATGCTGACACAATTGGCGGAGATCATGGAAAATGCCCGATCTGCGCGTGCGGTGATTTTAACGGCAACCGGTCGGGTTTTTAGCGCTGGCGCAGATCTTGAAGAAGCGCGCTCAGGTCTCGCAGTGTCCGATGTTTGGGAACGTTTATCGTCCGCCGTTGCCGCGCTTCCGGGTTTGAGTATTGCCGCGCTGAACGGCACCCTCGCGGGGGGTGCGATGGGGATGGCATTGGCCTGCGATCTTAGGATCGCCGTGCCTCAGGCGACGTTTTTCTACCCTGTCATGAAGCTTGGATTTTTGCCGCAACCCTCTGACCCTGCACGTATGACAGCGCTCATCGGTCCCGCGCGCACAAAGCTTATTTTGATGGCGGGCCAGAAGATAAACGCCGAGGACGCACTGGCGTTCGGGCTTATTGATCGCATCGTTGCTCCCGAAGATCTGGTCGCGGTTGCGCAGACGCTGATCGCCGATACGATCGCAGCTAAGCCAGAAATCGCGCAGGGTATCAAACGCTTGTGTGCGGGCGATCATTTAGCCGCTGATCTGTAGCGATGGCGCATGCTTTGGTGATAGGCGCGGGGCCCGCTGGTTTGATGGCTGCTGAAACTCTGGCAAGCGCTGGTGTCGCCGTTACCCTGTGCGACGCCATGCCGACGGTCGGACGGAAGTTTCTGATGGCTGGGAAATCCGGGCTTAATCTGACCAAACTTGAAGCCGAAACAAAGTTCCTTGCCGCATTCGCTGAAGCACAGCCAAGGCTTGCGCCAATGCTCAAGAGCTTTGGTCCGCAACAGGTGCAAGACTGGGCGCGCAGCCTTGGTCAAGAGGTTTTTACCGGATCAACGGGTCGTGTGTTTCCTGTGTCGATGAAAGCTTCTCCTCTCCTCCGGGCTTGGCGCGCGCGGTTGGAAAGCATGGGTGTTGAGATAAGAACGCGTTGGCGTTGGACCGGTTGGGCGGGCGCGAAGATGCAATTTGAAACACCTGATGGCGTCCAGCGGTTGGGGTCTGAGGTGTGCATATTTGCTTTAGGTGGGGCAAGTTGGGCGCGGTTAGGATCAAACGGCGCCTGGTTTGACACTTTCGCCGCACAAGACATTTCGCTGCAGCCATTTTCGTCTGCGAATGTCGGGGTTTCCGTCAATTGGTCTACCTACATGCAGCCGCACATCGGTACCCCGATCAAAGCGGCCTTGTGGCGTGCGGGTCCATATCGCTCTCGGGGCGAGGCGATGCTCTCGGACAAGGGGCTCGAAGGTGGCGGCGTTTACACCGTGTGTCGCGGCATTCGCGAAGGACATGCGCTGTTCTTGGATCTTTTGCCCAACATCGGTTTGGAAAAGGTTGTGGCGCGTTTGCTGCGCAAAAAAGACAAGACAAGCCTTTCAAATCACTTGCGTAAATCGCTCAGATTGTCACCGGTCCAGATCGCTCTGATACGCGAAATGGTGCATCCCTTGCCAGCCGACGCAATGACATGCGCGCAGATCCTCAAGGCACTGCCGATGCGCCACAACGGGTTACTCCGAATGGATGAGGCTATCTCGACCGCTGGCGGCGTTCGGTTTGACGCTTTGACAAACGGGCTGATGATGCGCAGCCATCCGGGCACATTTGTCGCGGGTGAGATGCTGGACTGGGAGGCGCCAACGGGTGGATACTTGCTCACTGGCTGTCTGGCGACAGGACGTTGGGCTGCACAACATGCCATAATGCACATGTGCCTGTCACCTGGCCCAATTATGCCTTCGCTTGAACCGCTTTGAACGCGGGTCTTTCCCTCAGCATTTTTGCCCAACTTGAAAGACGTTCATCGACCTTGGGGAACCCTGCGCCGATAGACCAATTGACACAATGGCACCCCAGAATATCGGCAATCGTCATTTCATTACCCATCAAAAACGGTCCCTCAAGCCTGTCTGAGAGTTGTGCAGCGGATCGGGCGAATTCAGCCATCAGCTTTTCTTTGATCTCTGGCATACGCAGTTCTTCGGGTAGCGCGAAGGTATGTTTCGCCGCGGTCCAAAGAACAGCATCAAATTCATCAATGAGCCAAAGGGTCATCGCATCTTGGCGTGCGCGCGCAATGCTACCCGGCGGGGCCGTGAGCTTACCATGTTTGTCCGCAAGATACGTCATAATCGCGACGCTGTCTGTTAGTAGCGCATCGCCATCCTGAAGGGCTGGAATTTTCCCGGTTGGGCTAACCTCTTTCACTTTCTCATCCAATGGTGAGATTGCAACGTGCTCATAGCGCTCGCCGAGTTCCTCCAACATCCACATGACACGGTAGGTTCGCGTGCGCGTTGCCCCGATAACTTTGTACATGTCCTCTCCTCAGTGTTTTGCGCCAAGCATTGCCAAGCGGATGAAGACGCGTTCAACAAGCGCCGATGCGGGTGCGGTTTGCGCCGCCGATCTTAGGCTGAGATCCGTGTCGGTCAAAAGACCCAAAGCGGTTTCCAGTCGTGCCGCGCCCCAATTCTTTGCTTCGCGTATCACGCGTTGGCGGTCTCGGACACCGTAGATAGGCGCGTTGGGCATGACGGATATGCGATACAACAGACGAAAGTGCCGAAGCGCCATAATCATGAGGGTCACGGGGTTGGCACCCTGCGCTTGCAGTTTGCGCATGAGAGGTCCGATATCTTGCGCCCGGGCTTCGGCGACGACGTGTAAAATGTCATCAACATCTGCCTCTGTCGAACTGGGCGCACAGGCCAGCACGTCATCGACGCTGACAGGCCGATCATCGTTCAATTTGTAAAGCGATATTTTCTTAATGGTTTGCTGAAAGTCACCCGGATCCAATGTGCGGGCAAGATCGTTCAACGCATTCAAAGCGTCCGGATCTGGATGCAACTGCATTTGCTGTAAAAGGTGTTCGATCTCTCTGCGATCCGGTGGATTGTCGTAAATCGCTGCTGCATAAGCATGGGGATGAGCCTCAAACGCCTTGCGGATTTTGGAGGTTTTCTTCATGTCACCCCCCGTTACCACCACATGTGCGTCGCCTGTTTGCCAGGCTGAAATCGCCTCGATCACGGGTTTGGCAATGGTGTCGTTCGCCTCTTCCACCAAGACGGCGCGCGCGCCGGGGAAAAACCCGATTGCCTTGATGGCATCCATGAGCATTGCGGGGTCTTTGCGAAGATCACCCGCGGGAATGCGTGTCAGACGCATCTCTTCCTCTGCGTTTGGTCCTAAAAGATTTTTCAACATGGCTTGGCGTTTGAGCGCCACGCGCATCGCGTCTGCACCAAAGATTAGCGTTCCGATCGCTTGTCTATCTGGGCTGTCAAAATGGGCGTTCGCCTCGCGCGTTGAGAGTTTCATCGGGTAAGGTTTGCCGCGTAAAGCCGCGTCACAATCTGGTCCGCTAGGATCGTCATGAGACGTTCACGCGCATCTTGCTCCCCGGCCAGGCTGACGACAGTGGTGCCAGTGCCCGAAAAACTGGTGAAACTGGACACGGTGCCAGAAGTCGCAATTTGGCCATTCGTCAAGTCCCGCAGCGCGTAATTGACCGTTCCGATGAGGTTGAAACGATCAATATTGCCCTCTCTATCGATGGCAAGCCCCTGTTGATCCGTCATGATATCTAACGATAGGGCGTATCGCGGCGTGTCGCTTCTGCCTAAACGTTCCTCAATCTCACGCGTGAGCAGGTAGGCACGCTGTTCACTTGGCTCGTCCACCAAGACGGTATTTTGCAGTACGCGCCCGCCGCCGCTCGGACCGTAGACGGGCTCAAACCCGCAAGCTGTAATCAACAAAGCAAGGCCAAACAGTGAAAAGCGTTTAGGCAACCACATTGACGATACGACCCGGCACCACGATGACTTTCTTGGGGCTTGTTCCTGCAAGGCTTCTGATCACCGCTTCGTTTGCAAGCGCAATTTTCTCAACGTCCTCTTTTGTGAGATCTGCGGCGACTTGGATCTCTGCGCGGCGTTTGCCGTTTATCTGGATCGGCATGGTTATCGTCTCGTCAACCAACAGCGCCTCATCCGCCTGCGGCCATGGTGCGTTGACGATCAACCCCTCACCACCCTGATGCGCCCATATATCCTCGCACAGATGTGGAGTCATCGGCGACATCAGTTGCGCCAGCGTCATAATGGCTGTGCGTTGTGCAGCATGGCTGGCCTTGGATTTTTGCAAAACTGCTGTGAAGCTGTAGAGCTTTGCGATGGCTGCGTTAAAGCCAAAGCTCTCAATCCCCATCGTCACGTCGTGGATTGCTTTGTGCATCGCGCGTGTCAACGCCGCGTCATCGGTGCCCTTGGTGGAAGGGTCCATCGCGCTGATGCGTGCAGAGAGTGACCAAACACGGGACAGATGTTTGAACGCGGCCTCGGCGCCTGATGCGGTCCATTCTACGTCACGTTCCGGTGGAGAATCGCTCAATACAAACCAGCGCGCCGTGTCTGCGCCGTATTTCGAGATGATGTTTAGCGGGTCCACCACGTTCTTCTTGGATTTGGACATTTTGGCGGAAGGAATGATCTCTACTTCTGTCCCATCGGCCAGTTTGCCGTCGGTTACATCCTCGGGCAGGTGATAGATTGGGCGACCTTTATCATCGCGGGTTTGATAGATTTCGTGCGTCACCATCCCCTGGGTGAAAAGCGCGTTGAAGGGTTCGTTAGCGGATTTTGGCAGATGCCCCGTAATCTCCATCGCGCGGGCAAAGAAGCGAGAATAGAGCAGGTGAAGGATTGCGTGCTCAATGCCGCCGATGTACTGATCGACATTCATCCAATAAGCAGCGTCGCCTTGGTTCGTCGGCGTTTCCGCCCGCGGCGCTGTAAACCGCGCGTAGTACCAAGAACTGTCGACAAATGTGTCCATCGTGTCAGTTTCGCGCTTGGCGGGGGCGCCGCAGGCCGGGCAGGGGGTATCACGCCAGGTTGGATGACGGTCAAGCGGATTGCCAGGGATGGAGAAGTCGATGGCTTCATTGCCGTTATCATATGGCAATTCGATGGGTAAATTCTCTTTCTTTTCAGGCACCACTCCACAGGTCGCGCAATGCACGACGGGGATTGGGCAACCCCAATAGCGCTGACGCGATAAACCCCAGTCGCGCAGGCGGTATTTTTCGACCCCTGCACCAACACCCGCTGCCTCACAATGGGCAATAGCATGGTCGATTGCGTCGAAACCCGTCATCACCTCTGGTCCGGCTAACGGGCGGATATAGCGGACTGTTTCGCCTTTTTCAGGAACGTAGGCTTCGGTTTCGACAGGCCGACCGTCTTTCTCGGCGACGAAAACATCGACGATGTCGAGGTTGTACTTCTTCGAGAATTCAAAGTCGCGTTGGTCATGCGCTGGGCAGCCGTAGATCGCCCCAGTGCCATACTCCATCAGCACGAAATTTGCGATAAAAACAGGCAGCTTACGATCATGCTGAAACGGGTTGACCAATGTGATACCCGTGTCAAATCCGATCTTCTCGGCTTTTTCCATTGCCTCTTCGTTGGTTGCCCCTTTGCGGCATTCGTCACAGAAAGCAGCAATGTCGCTTTGCTCCGCAGCGAGCGCTTTGGCCAGCGGGTGGTCGGCAGAGATCGCCGCAAAAGTCGCGCCCATCAATGTGTCAGGGCGCGTCGTATACATTTCGATTGACCCAAACCCCTCAGGCGCGCCCTCGGTCGCGAATTGGAACTGCAAGCCGCGGGATTTGCCGATCCAATTTGCCTGCATGGTTTTGACTTTTGCTGGCCAGTCGTCCAATCCGTCAAGCGCAGCTAACAATTCTCCCGCCATATCGCTGATCTTGAAGAACCATTGTGTTAATTCGCGGCGCTCAACCTCGGCGCCCGAGCGCCAGCCTTTACCGTCGATCACTTGCTCATTGGCAAGAACAGTCCTGTCGACTGGGTCCCAGTTGACCACCGCATTCTTGCGATACACCAACCCTGCTTCAAGGAAGTCGAGGAAAAGCGCCTGTTGTTGGCCATAGTACTCTGGATCGCAGGTCGCAAATTCCCTGGACCAGTCAATGGACAGACCCAGAGGTTTCATCTGGCTGCGCATGTCATCGATATTGCTGTAGGTCCAGTCTTTCGGGTGCCCGCCGATAGCCATCGCAGCGTTCTCAGCTGGCATTCCAAAGGCGTCCCAGCCCATCGGGTGTAATACGTTGTGGCCGGTAGAGATTTTGTACCGCGCGATCACATCGCCCATCGTATAATTGCGCACATGCCCCATGTGGATGCGTCCCGAGGGGTAGGGAAACATCTCAAGCACGTAATACTTTGGCTTGCGCTCGTCACGACGCGCGGTGAAGGTATCCGCCGCGTCCCAAGCCTGGCGCCAATGTTCTTCAATCTTTGAAGGGGTGTATCGGGTCATTGTCACTGTCGCGCTCTGATTTGGAAAGTCGCCGCGTTATTCCTCCACGCTGGCGTGCGGTTAGATCAGTGCCTAACCTTTTTATAACCGGTTGTCAGCAATGCGCATTTCGCGCGCGCGCGACATAATCGCGTTCTCCACTGCGCGGGCGGTAGCGCGACCTACAGCGCGACCCCCACGCGTTTGTAGCGCTATCTTGAGCGACCGCGCGTCGAGTGCCGGGTCATCGATGAGAACCGTCGCGCGGTAAGCGCGCCCGCCCCCGGGCGGTGTTCCAAACCCGGTGACGATGACGCCTGTGAATGGATCAATCGACCGGACCGGTAGGAAATTTAATACTTCAAGCGATGCTGTCCAAAGATACCGATTAACGGCGACAACATTTTCATTGTTCCCACGATTAAAGATCGACCAGATCGTGTTCGCCGGATTGGTCTCAATGTTGCTGGGGACATTCGGGTTCACATAGGTGCCTGAGGGCTCTGTCGCCTCTGTTGCCGCACCGCGCAGCGCGCCGCAGGCAGTCAAAACAGTTAGCGCTGTGACGCAAAGCATTAAGCGACATGTTTTTAAAGCCGACATCACCATTTTTCCCCTCTGCTGCCTACCACATGTACTCAACACACTAGGGTGGAGCAAGCCATATGTCGTGAAGTAAAAGCGTGAGCAATGTGGGCCACAGTGACTTGCAAAATTGGGCTGTTCAGTTTGCATCAAAGAGACTGTGGCAAAGCTGCACCATTGGTTTTGGCAAAACAATTGCCTGCCGCAGGTTGCTTGCATTGCAAGCGGTGATAGATGAAAACCCCCCGCATACCCTTACCGGATTCCCCGGTCTGGGCATATGATTTCAAACCGAGGGAAAACTCATGAAAAAAGTTCTCTTTGCTACGACAGCGCTGGTTGCTACCGCTGGCGTTGCAGCAGCAGACGTTACATTTGGCGGTTACGGCCGCTTCGGTGTTTTGTATTCTGACCCAGACACTGGCTCTTCTTCAACAAACATTACGTCGCGTCTGCGCCTGCAGATCGATATGACAGCAGAAACAGACGCTGGCGTCACACTTGGTGGTCGCTTCCGTCTTGAGGGCGAAGAGCGTGATGCGCGTAACGCAGCACGTCCACAGGTGAATGGCGCGCGTTTGTTTGCCCGTTCGGGTGGGCTGGAAGTCGGTGTTGGTAACATCTTTGGCGCGATCGAATTCATGCCAGGCATGTACACCATCGACCTTGGTCTGACAGGCTTGGGTTATGACTACACTGTTTACGGCACAGGTGGCGCGGACGCGTATTCATCCGGCGGCTTGGGCTCTGCAGGTACAAACGGTGTGGAATTGATCTACTCCGCAGGTGACTTCAACTTCCATATGTCAGCCTCTGACACAAATGATCGCATCGCCGCGCATGTTTCCTACAGCACAGGTGGTTTCACATTTGCTTTGGGTGCCCAGTCATCTGACTCCGACGCCGATACAGAGCTTGTCGCAGCAGTCGAGGGCACAATCGGTGCATTCGATTTTGGTGTTGCATACGCAGACAACGGAACAGGTGGCGATCACGTGTCCTTGATGGGTCGCGTTGATGTTGGTGCAGCGACAAACGTCGAATTCTACGTTGCCGACGCTGACTCGTTCAATGATATGTCCTACGGTGTTGACTTCAATCACGACCTGGGTGGTGGAACATCGCTACGCGGTGGTGTTGCAAGCTTGAGCAGCGGCGAGTTGCGCGCTGATTTAGGTGTGCGCTTCAACTTCTAAGCTGAAGACCTTTTTGATGAATGGGGCAGGCCACTGCGGCCTGCCCCTTTTATTTGCGTGAACTATTTTTCATACAAAAATCACTTTAGAGACCTTTGATGAGCATAGACCATATACATGACCGGCTGAATGCTGCTGCAGCAAAGGCGGATAGGGATCCTTCAGCCATCACGTTGATCGCCGTCAGCAAAGTGCAACCCGATGCGCGAGTTGAAGCTGTCTTAGCCAAAGGCCACCGTTGTTTTGGCGAAAACAAGGTGCAAGAGGCGGCAGGAAAATGGCCTTCCTTTAGGTCCCAGTATGCGCATGTTGATCTACACTTGATCGGGCCGTTGCAGACAAACAAGGCGCGTCAGGCGATGAACCTGTTTGATGCAATCCACACCTTAGATAGACCCAAACTCGCCAAGACACTGGCACGTCTCGCGCAAGAAATTGGATCGTGCCCCGATGTTTTTATCCAGGTGAACACGGGAGAAGAGCCGCAAAAAAGCGGTGTATCGCCCGAGGCATTGGATGATTTTGTCAAGGAGTGCGTGTCGCTCGATCTCCCGGTCAAAGGGCTCATGTGCATTCCGCCCATCGATGAAGAACCATCGCTTCACTTCGCGCTCTTGGCGAAGTTGGCGGCCCGCAACGGTCTATCGGGCCTGTCGATGGGGATGAGCAGTGATTTCGAAGACGCGGTAGCTTTGGGCGCGACACATATACGCGTGGGCTCGGCCATATTTGGCGCGCGTGAGACTGAAAGCACGAAGGGTTAAAGAAAGTGAAACAGCACCGCTGCAAGCAAAACAGTGACGTGAAGGAATGCATCCGGCCTTACACCTGATATCCCCGTTTCCCAACACTGTCCCGCTCAACAGGTGATCTCAGTCGCGCCGTTCCACCCCACTGGGCGGTGCTTCGTCGATTTGGGCAAGATGCAGTAGGTTAAAAGCCGATGGCTTTAACATCTTGGCGCTAAGGGACGATCAGGCGTGTCCGGTGACGTATCTTTGGTGCGATGCGTCGCAGCGAAACAGGTGACAGCGCGATACAGCCTTCTGTGGGAGAAAGCGGTCTGCGCCAGCTGTGGATAAAGATCGCCGATCCGCGTCCGGGCACCGCATATGGCCAATTCCAATCTGTCAGAATGATAAGATCATACAGCGGATCTGCGCGCCGCAGTTTCTCGTGGCTGGCATCATAAGGCGTTTGAATAAGCATGTTATACGCCTCATCGTTAGGGTCATCAGACCACCCCGCGCCTGGATAAATGGGCAGCGCCCAGTCGGTCGGCCGCGCCATGCGGTCGGGACGATACATCATCCCAATGATGCGGTGGATCCCCCGCGGTGTCGTTCCATCTCCTTCGCGCTTGCAGTCGCTCAACCCTGCGCGACCCACGGTGCACGGATAGGTTTTGCCGCGAAACCGAAGGCCGCGCGACGTCAACACCAGATCGAACGGCGTCACAAAAGATGACCCGATTTAGAGGCTTTAGTGGCGAGATAGTGGTGGTTGTGACGGTTCTCTCCGACGCGCAGCGGCACACGCTCCACCACCGCGATGCCGCTTTTCTGCATCATCTCTACTTTGTTGGGATTGTTGGTGAGCAGGCGGACGCTTGCAAAACCCATCGTGCGCAAGATATTCGCGCCAATCCGAAAATCGCGCTCATCATCTTCAAAACCCAGCCGGTGGTTTGCCTCAACAGTATCAAAGCCCTGATCTTGCAAAGAATAGGCGCGCATTTTGTTGGTGAGCCCGATCCCGCGACCCTCTTGGTTGAGATACAAAAGCACGCCGTGCCCTTCGCCCCCCATCTGCGCCAAGGCTGCGCGCAGTTGCGGGCCACAGTCGCATTTTAAACTCCCCAGCAGATCGCCGGTAAAGCATGCTGAATGCAGTCTTGAGAGAACGGGTTGCCCGCGATCAGGCCGCCCAATTTCAATCGCATAGTGTTCCTCACCGCCGTTATCCGGCCTGAATATGTGCAGACGACCCGCTTCTGACACCTCCAGCGGGAGCCTTGCATTGATCACTGGATGCAACGCAGCTTGGCGTGCGTGTTCAGAGACAAGCGCCTCCAGCGGGATAGAGGTCAGCTGGTGGTCGCGCGCAAACGCCAGCGGATGCGGGATATCAAGTGCGAGCACCGCAGGGAGCAGTCGCGCATCTTTGACCAGGGCAAGCGCCGCGCGTGGTACATCCGCCGCGTCATCGCGCAAACAGGTGAAAGGACCTTTCATCGGCACGCGCAGATCGTCGGATGGATCCGCAATACTTTGCACCCAGGCAGGCGTTGTGTCAGGGGGAAGGGCAACGCGCGCTAGATCCCCGTCGTAAGGCCGCGCCTTCAATGTCTTGGCGCGTCGCGCCGTGATGGCGAGGATGGGAGTACCACCGAGTGCTAGAAGATCGGTGAGGCGCTGCGCCTCTAACGTCTCAGCAGCTAAAATCAAAGCGCTGCTAGATCCAGATATGACGATCGGAACGCCCATCCGCAAATCCGCTCTGGCGCGCGCGATCTGTTCTGTTGTGCTTGGCGATAAGCTCATGACGATAAATGCCCAACCCGTGATCTCAAGCGCCTGTCTATGCGAGCCGCATCAGAATTGAAACATTCGCCGGGTATTTCCACACGACGCCGTGAGGCAAATGCCATAAACCTTGCCGCCTTTGACCTGAAAGCGCATTTCGGGATTTAACACGAAGGAGACCTGATGGCACAGCTCAAGAAAATCCTGCTTGTCGATGATGACGATGATCTGCGCGAGGCGCTGAGCGAGCAACTGTTGATGACAGAGGACTTTGACGTTTTCGAAGCTGGCAATGGGTCGGATGCGATCGCGCGTGCGAAAGAGGCGCTCTATGATCTGGTGATTTTGGATGTGGGCCTTCCCGACACAGACGGGAGAGAACTGTGCCGCGTGATGCGAAAGCAGGGGGTGAAAAGCCCGATCTTGATGCTGACAGGGCATGACAGCGATGCGGATACCATCCTTGGGCTGGATGCAGGCGCGAATGACTATGTGACCAAGCCGTTCAAGTTTCCCGTGCTGTTGGCCCGTATCCGGGCGCAGCTTCGCCAGCATGAACAATCAGAGGATGCGGTTTTTCAACTGGGTCCCTACACCTTCCGCCCCTCCGCCAAATTGTTAACCACGGAAGACGACAGAAAGGTCAGATTGACGGAGAAAGAGACCAATATTTTGAAATTTCTCTATAGATCCAGTGAAGGTGTTGTTCCGCGTGACGTGCTTTTGCATGAGGTATGGGGCTATAACGCTGGGGTGACGACCCATACCCTTGAAACGCACATCTATCGCTTGCGCCAGAAGATCGAGCCGGATCCTTCGAATGCTCAGCTACTGTTGACCGAATCGGGTGGCTATCGGCTGATGGCTTAATTGGGGGCCAGCCCCCGGCGCGCTGCGGCGCGCCTCCCCCGGAGTTTACAGGCAAGATGAAAAGAGCGCACCGAAGACGAGACGCTGCCGTTCCCTGAAGGGGCAGTAGATTTCTGGTATCTCTAACGGGGATATGTGTTTTATTACCGCGGTGTAGCAGCTTGGAGAGCGGAATTTTCAGTTTTGATCACGCTTGCGCCTGTGCTGACAACGAAAGCGCGCGTAAAGGTGACATGGTGTCTGCGGGTCGACGGGCAAATTCCCTTTCACCGCGCGCGGTGTTCTCGTCGTTGAGGGGTAGCGCATTCCCAGATCTATATCGGCGCCTCGGAAAAGCCTTTTGATATTGTTGAGCGAGAAGCGCGGTGATCGGCAAGTCGCGCAGTGCTGCTGATCTTTTCGAAAGAGGCGCCTTCCCTCGCAGATGAAAGGGTGATTTCGGCGTGGCGCGGTGCATCGGCAAGAGATAGTCTCTTGTCTGAGCTGTTTGGGAGGCTGCCTCATGTCATTTACGATCGCGACCTGGAACATAAACTCCGTTCGACTGAGAGAGCCGCTCGTGTTGCGGATGTTGGCGACGCACGCGCCGGACATTTTATGTTTGCAAGAGTGCAAAAGCCCCGTCGAAAAAATCCCTATCGATAGCTTTCGAGAGGCGGGGTATCCATACATGGTTGCCCGCGGTCAAAAGGGGTACAACGGCGTCGCGATTGTTTCGAAACTGCCCGTCGATGATGTTGGCCATCAGGATTTTGCCGCATTGGGTCATGCACGCCACGTGGCGGCAAAGCTAGAAAATGGCGCGACCATTCACAACTTCTACGTCCCGGCAGGGGGCGATGTGCCGGACCGACAGATCAATGAAAAGTTCGCCCAGAAGCTGGACTATCTGTCACAGATGCGTGATTGGTTTCACGCTGAAACACCGCAAAAATCGATCCTTGTAGGGGATCTGAATATCGCGCCGCGGGAAGATGACGTATGGGATCACAAAAAGCTGCTGAAGGTAGTCAGCCATACGCCTGTTGAAGTGGCCGCGTTGGGCGCTGCCCAGGATGCCGGTAGCTGGGTCGATATCACCAGGCGCGACATTCCCGAGGGTAAGCTCTATAGCTGGTGGTCTTATCGTTCGCCAAATTGGGATGCCGCAGATAAGGGCCGGCGGCTTGATCACATTTGGGCCACGTCTGATATTGCGACGGCAGCGCATTCCAGCCGCATTGAGCGTTCTGTGCGCGGTTGGGATAAACCCAGTGACCATGCACCAGTTTTTGCCACCTTTGATCTTTAAATTTCCGCGACCAGCGGACATATACCGGATGGGTTGACACGCAAGGAGCGTAGACATGGATTTAAATCTCTCCACCGCATCCGATGCAGATTTGATCAAAGATAGCACCGAAGCGAGCTTTATCGCGGATGTTGTCGATGCCTCGCAAGCCACGCCTGTCTTGGTTGACTTTTGGGCACCTTGGTGCGGGCCATGCAAAACGCTGGGGCCCATATTGGAAGATGCTGTCAGAGCCGCGAAAGGCGCTGTCAAGCTGGTCAAAGTCAACGTTGACGAAGCCCAAATGATTGCCGGGCAGCTTCAGATCCAATCCATTCCCACCGTTTACGCATTCTTCAAAGGTCGGCCCATCGATGTCATGCAAGGGGCTGTCCCTGGTTCAGAAATAAAAGCATTTATCGACCGCGTCGTCCAAGCTGCGGGGGGTGCGGCGCCTGGCGACCAACTGGCGGATGCGGTGGCCGCCGCTGAAGAAATGCTGGCGGAAGGTGCTGCTGCGGATGCGATGCAAACATTCGTCGCCATTCTTGGAGAAGATCCAAATAATGCCGCTGCCTATGGCGGGATGGTCCGGGCCTACATTGCCACGGGCGATTTCGACCAAGCTGAAGCTTTGTTGAATGGCGCGCCTCTTGAGATATCGCAGATGCCTGAATTGGAGGCGGCTCATGCTCAGCTTGAACTAGCGCGGCAGGCCAGCAATGCGGGGCCCGTGGTCGAGCTTGCAGCAGCCGTAGATGCAGAGCCTGGCAATTTACAAGCGCGCTTTGATTTGGCGCAGGCTCTTTATGCCAAAGGCGATGCACAAGGCGCCGTCGATCAATTGTTGGATCTTTTCCGGCGGGATCGTGAATGGAACGAAGGTGCTGCCAAGCAGCAGTTGTTCACAATTTTTGAAGCGCTCAAGCCGAATGACCCCGTGGTATTAAACGGGCGTCGCAAACTAAGTTCGATGATATTTGCCTGAGCGCGGCGCGGCGCTATTTCTCGCGCATGACAAAGCGCATTGAACTGACCGATACAATAGCGATTTTCCCGCTTGGCGGTGCGCTGCTTTTGCCGCGTGCGCGCCTTCCCCTGCATATTTTTGAGCCCAGATATCTTCAGATGATTGAGGATGCGCTGAAGACGCGCGAACGGCTCATCGGCATGTGTCAACCAAACCCGGTGCCAGGTCGGAACGGTCATGGGCTTCATGCAATTGGATGCGCTGGCCGGTTAACACAGTTTTCTGAAACGGAAGATGGTCGGTATATGATCACGCTGACCGGGATCTCGCGGTTTCGCGTTTCGCGCGAGTTGGAAGGATTTAGCCCGTATCGAAAATGCGAAGTGACATGGGAAGGGTTTGAACGTGATCTAGGCAAAGAGGAGGCGGACACCGGCTTTAAGCGCAGTCAGTTTCTTGATCTTTTGGGGCGGTATTTTACCAGTCGCGGGCTTTCCGCGGATTGGGAAACGCTCAAAGATGCGGAAGACGAACTGCTGATTAATTCGCTGTCGATGATGTTGGATTTCGAAGCTGAGGATAAGCAAGCTCTTCTCGAAGCGCCCTCACTGCAGACCCGTCGTGAAACATTGGTCACACTGATAGAGTACAGCCTCAGAGGGGGTCAGGAAGAGGGGCTGATGCAATGAGCGACGGTGAGGCAACGATTGATCGTCGGATGCTGGAGGCGCTCATTTGTCCTCAGTCGCAGACAACATTGAGTTACGATCCGCAGAAGCAAGAACTGATCTCTGCCGCTGCTGGGCTCGCCTATCCCATACGAAGCGGTATCCCGATCATGTTGATCGACGAAGCGCGTAGACTGGATTGAGCTCTGCCTGCTAAAGTGGCATCTGCATCAATTTCGGGAGGTCGCCGTTAAGGCCGGAAGCTTCGCGTATGAAGCCCCTTCTCAACCCTGAAAGATTAGCGACAGCGCCCATGCCGATACCGCGGGCGACCCGAATCAGAGCGTTATCGTTTGAAAACAGGCGGTTAAAGCTGTCCGTGGCGACTGCAAGCGTTGCATTGTCAAAGCGTCGCCACCTTTGATACTGCTCTAACACGCTGGCTGCACCGATGTCTTCTCCACGTTGTTTTGCTTCTCCGATGACATGCGCGAGTGCCGCTACATCGCGCATGCCCGCGTTCAATCCTTGACCCGCGATAGGGTGCACGCCGTGGGCGGCATCCCCGACCAATGCAACCCTATCGGCGATCATATCATGTGTCAGCGACAAACCCAGCGGATAGGTATAGCGGGTGCCTGCGAGTGAAAGCTGTCCCAGAAAATCACCGAAGCGCGGGCGAAGGATGTCTAGATAGGCGGGATCGTCCAATTCATTGACGGCCGCGGCGGTTGCGGCCTGCTCACTCCACACAACTTGCGACCGATTGCCGGTCAAGGGCAAAATGGCCAATGGTCCGGCGGGCATAAAGAACTGATGCGCGACGCCGAAATGCGGTTTTTCATGTGTGACTGCGCAAACAAGGGCGGTTTGGTCATACGCCCAGCTTATCCTCTTGATGTCAGCGCGCTGGGCTGTGCCACTGCCGCGCCCATCCGCACCGATCGCCAAATGCGCGCGCAGTGACGGGCCTTTATCCATGCTCAAAGTAATGCCCGTTTCATCAACGATCTGAGCGTGCACCCGCCGCTTGTTTTTTATCTGGATCTTCGGATGCGCTTCCGCTGTGTCCAGAAGGCTGCGCCGCAAATGGCGGTCTTCCAACATGTAGCCCATGGGCCCTTCTTCGATTTCAGCATGGTCGAAGTGCATGAAAAACGGTGATGCTCCCTCTCCTGCGCGTCCGTCGGTGACTTTTATGTCGAGCATGGGCTGGGCATATTGTTTCACGTCCTGCCAAATGCCGATCCCGTTGAGCATGCGCGCAGATGTCAAAGCGATTGCATAGGCACGCCCATCAAATCCCGCTTTTTTGCGCGGCTTTGACCCTAAGGCGTCGATCAAAACCACATCGCAACCCAGGTCTGCCAAAGCAATTGCAAGCGCTGGCCCGTTTAACCCGCCGCCTACTATGGCAATGTCAAAATCAAATCCCATGCTTGAGATATGAGGGCATGGTAGGGATTGTCCATGCGCGTCGGCGTCGCTAGCTTGGCAAAATTATCTGATGGGTGGGGTATTGCATGGAAGATTGGCTTTGGATGCGGGCGTCTGACCTGGGGCGGGGCATCGCAAGGAGAGAGATCGACCCTGTCGCGTTGTGCAAGACCTATCTTGACGCCATAGATACCCATCCCTTGCGCGATCGTGTCTATGCACGCGTCACGGCAGAACGCGCCTTGGCCGAGGCGGAGGCAGCGGCACAGCGCGCGCAGTCAGGCCATCGTCTTTCTGCACTGGATGGTGTGCCTGTTTCCTGGAAAGATCTGTTTGATACCGCTGGCATTGCGACAGAGGCGGGGTCACGTCTGTTGAAAGGCAGGATCCCATCAGAAGATGCCCAGGTACTCGCAAATGCGACCGCCGCCGGGCTGGTCTGCCTTGGTAAAACGCACATGAGCGAACTTGCGTTTTCGGGGTTGGGGCACAACCCGATGACGGCGACACCTCCTTGCGTCAATAATGCGAGCGCTGTTTCGGGTGGGTCATCTTCGGGTGCCGCGGCCTCTGTCGCATTTGGCTTGGCGGCCGCAGCGATTGGGTCTGACACGGGCGGTTCCGTGCGTATCCCCTCTGCTTGGAACGATCTTGTCGGCCTGAAGACCACATCAGGTCGATTAAGCTTGGACGGCGTGGTGCCGCTTGCACCGCGTTTTGATACGGTCGGCCCGCTTTGCCGTTCGGTTGAGGATGCGACGAATTTGTTTGCGATTTTGGGAAGTGAGAAGCCAGTCGATCTCGGTGGTGCGTCGCTTGCGGGTCGCCGTCTTGCAGCACTGGAGACTGTTGCAATGGACGATGTCCGCGACGCTCCGAAAGCGGCATATGAGGCTGCGATAGAGCGGTTATCGGAAGCGGGCGCTGAAATTCTACCGCTCGATCTTCCCGACGTGGCCGAGGCGAGCCAACTGAGCGGCGTTTTGTTTACGACGGAGGCTTATGGCCACTGGCGCGAGGTTATTGAGGCAGAACCGGAGGCGATGTTTCACGAAGTCCGCGAACGTTTTCGATTGGGCCGGGGATATACCGGACCTGATTATGTCGCGGCTTGGGTGACACTTGACCGCTTGAGAGAGAAATATGCGCGAGCAACCGCTCACTATGATGCCGTCCTTCTACCTTCTTCCCCGATCATGCCCCCGGATCTTGAGCGATTGATGCAAGATCATGATTACTATGTGACTGAGAATTTATTGGCGCTTCGCAACACGCGGATCGGCAATTTGATGGGTCTTTGCGCGCTGAGCCTGCCCTGTGGCGCGCCTTCTTGCGGTCTCATGTTGATGTGTGCTGCCAATACAGAGCACGCTTTGCTGCGGCTGGGTGTGGCGGTGGAGCACGCGCTGAACACCGCCTGACACAAATGCCACAAAACTCACTGCGCAGTGTTGTTTGGCTAGACGTAGACCATTGGGCCAGGTAACTTTGACGAAACAGGGCGTAAACGATCCTGATTTGAGGCAGATTTATGGTGTACCCTGAGCGGTTTTCGAACCTTCCGGCTCATGCTTGGCCGCGTTTGCGCGCGCTTTTAGATGTGCATGAGGGCGGCAGCCCCGTTATCCAAATGACAATTGGTGAGCCAAGGCACGCGTTTCCAGCGTGGGTGACAGAGTTGATCACCGCCAACGCGGAAGGCTTTAATCGCTACCCGCCCAATGACGGTTCAGATGAATTGCGCGGTGCGATTACCGCCTGGATCAAACGGCGCTACGGCGTGAGCATGGATCCAGATGAGGAGGTCATGGCTCTGAACGGCACACGAGAGGGGCTTTACAACGCCGTGATCGCGCTCTGCCCAGAAACGAAGGGTGGTCAGAGACCGGCTATCCTCATGCCGAACCCCTTTTATCAAGTGTATATGATCGCGGCGCTTTCGGGAAATGCGGATCCCATCATGGTGAACGCTACCGCCGACACAGGTCATTTGCCAGACTTTCAAAGCGTGCCGCCTGACATTTTGGCGCGCACGACGGCGGTTTATATCTGTTCTCCCGCTAACCCTCAGGGCGCAGTTGCACATCGAGATTACTGGGCAAACTTGATTGAGCTTGCTGAAGCAAATGATTTCAAGATCTTTGCCGATGAATGCTACTCAGAGATATATCGTGACGACCCTCCGGTGGGGGCGCTGCAGGTCGCTCAGGCGCTCGGGGCGGATCGCAACCGCGTGCTTGCTTTTCACTCCTTGAGCAAGCGGTCAAACCTTCCTGGGCTGCGATCGGGCTTTGTGGCGAGCGGGGCCACCACCATTCGCGAGGTCAAACAGCTGCGCAACTATGCTGGCGCGCCACTGCCGCTGCCTTTGCAAGCGGCGGCGGCAGCGGTCTGGGCGGATGAGGCGCATGTTGTTGAAAACCGAGCGCTTTATCAGGAAAAGTATCAGATCGCAGATCGGATCTTTGGCAATGTTCCTGGATACATGAGCCCAGAGGCGGGCTTTTTCCTGTGGTTGCCTGTCGAAGATGATGAGGCAGCCACGCTGAAGCTCTGGCAAGGGACAGGCGTGAAGGTGCTCCCGGGCGGCTACCTCGCCCAAGAGGTGGAGGGGCAAGAAAACCCCGGCAAGAAGTACATTCGCGTCGCTCTCGTTACGCCAAAAGATGAAACAGAGCGCGGGCTGCAGTTGATCCGAGACTGCCTTTACGCTGGATAGGGGAGGCTAAAGCAATGGCATATCAGACGCGTGGGCGCGATCCGTTGCTCGAAAAAAGTGTCGCCGAAGCGCTTGAAAGACGCGGGCGAGAGCTGCTCGGCCTCGCTTTAATTGCGCTTGGCGTGATGTCCGCGATGATGATCGCCAGCTATTCGCCCGATGATCCAAACTGGATGGTCTCCACCGACGCGCCAGTACAAAATTGGATGGGTCGCCTGGGCGCTTCTTTGGCGGCGCCGCTCTTTATGGTCATCGGTTGGGCGGCTTGGTCGATATCGGTCGTGTTTCTGATCTGGGGCCTCCGCTTTGTATCGCACTACGGTCAGGAACGCGCAATCGGTCGACTAATTTTTGCGCCGATCGCCGTTGCGGTTTGCGCGCTTTACGCCGCGACACTTGCACCAGGCAGCGCTTGGCTTGAGACGCATAGCTTTGGGCTTGGCGGCCTGTTCGGTGACACCGTTATGGGTGCCGTTCTCACGCTTGTGCCCATTGGATCGGCATTGACCGTTAAGCTGATGTCGGTCGTTCTGGGGATGGCGATTTTGCTGTTTGGTCTTTTTGTGCTGGGCTTTACGCGGAGAGAACTGTTGCGCATAGGTCGATTTCTTTTGGTCGGGTTGATAAAGACCTATGCGCTTTTGATGCGCTCTATTGGGCGCGGGGCAGGCACGGCGATCAAAGTCTCAAGGGACATGCATGCGCAGCGCATGGAAAGACGTGAGCAGGCGGAAATGTATCGCTCTGCTGAAGGTGTAGCGACACCGTCGGCGCCACAGCCGATCGCAACTCAGATTGAGCAGCTTGACCCCCCGGTATCGACGGAGCAAAAATCAGGATTGCTGCGCCGGATGCCGTCTTTGATTAAACGCGCCGATCCGATGCCCGAGCCCGAATTGATTGAAACGGTGTCGACTGCAGAGGTTGAAGACATCCCGGGCGAGGACCGCATTCGCTCTAAGATCGTCGATGTTATCAAAAATCGTGTGCGCAGTACGACCGCGGTTCACACACCGACAGCGGCACCACTGACCCGAGGACGGGGGCGCGGCCCCGATCCGCTCGTGTTTGATCCGCAAAGCGCTTCGGCAACAGAACCGCGACATGAACAAACGCCCAACGCCCCATTGCCGCCCGAGCCACCGCTGACGGCAAAGCACATCGGTTTGCAAGATCCGTCAGATCGGCATGATATCCCGCTAGATGCGGCTGCGATCCCGCCGATTGATGAGAGCTTTGACCTGAACGGTTCAGAGGGCGCGGATTTGCCACTCGCACCGACCCCGGAGGCGCCTTCTTTCACGATACCAACAGTGGCACCACGTAAGGTTGTGCAGCAGGCTCCGCGTAAGGCCGTGCAACCGTCAAGACAGGCGCAAGCAGAGGCGCAGCCAGCCTTGAGTTTTGATGAGCCTGCTTTTGAGTTTGAATTGCCGCCTCTGTCGCTTTTGGCTAGCCCGCGGGAAATTAAGCGTGCCCATCTTTCCGATGAGGCGCTCGAAGAAAATGCAAAGATGCTTGAAAGTGTTTTGGACGATTATGGCGTAAAAGGGGAAATCGTTGCTGTACGCCCCGGTCCGGTTGTTACCATGTACGAGCTTGAACCCGCGCCCGGGTTAAAGGCATCTCGGGTTATTGGTCTTGCGGATGATATCGCCAGGTCTATGGCGGCGTTGTCTGCGCGCGTCTCGACAGTGCCTGGTCGAAGTGTCATCGGCATCGAACTGCCAAATGAGCACCGTGAGAAAGTTCTGCTGCGCGAAATACTCGCGGCGCGCGATTTCGGCGATTCTAACATGCGCTTGCCCTTGGCATTGGGTAAAAACATCGGCGGCGATCCGGTGGTGGCAAACCTTGCCAAAATGCCCCACTTATTGATCGCGGGTACGACAGGTTCGGGTAAGTCTGTCGCGATCAATACAATGATCCTGTCGCTGCTTTACAAGCTGACACCGGAAGAATGCCGCTTGATCATGATCGACCCGAAGATGCTGGAGCTAAGCGTTTACGATGGTATCCCGCACCTTTTGTCGCCCGTCGTGACAGACCCCAAAAAGGCGCTGGTAGCCTTAAAATGGACTGTCGGCGAGATGGAAGAGCGCTATCGCAAGATGTCCAAAATGGGTGTGCGCAATATAGAAGGCTACAATGGACGCGTTCGCGAAGCGCTAGACAAGGGTGAGATGTTTAGCCGTACCGTTCAGACCGGCTTTGATGAGGCCACAGGCGAGCCCATTTTCGAGACCGAAGAGAATATGCCTGAAGCGCTGCCTTATATCGTCGTCATCGTCGATGAGATGGCGGATTTGATGATGGTCGCGGGAAAAGAGATTGAGGCTTGCATTCAGCGTTTAGCCCAGATGGCCCGTGCCTCGGGCATTCATTTGATCATGGCCACGCAGCGTCCATCCGTGGATGTGATCACCGGTACGATCAAAGCGAATTTCCCGACACGGATATCCTTCCAAGTCACCTCAAAAATCGATAGCCGTACCATCTTGGGCGAAATGGGCGCCGAGCAGCTTCTGGGGATGGGTGACATGCTTTACATGGGGAGCGGCGCCAAGATCTCGCGCTGTCATGGGCCGTTCGTGAGCGATGAGGAAGTCGAAGAGATCGTCAATCATCTCAAGGCATTTGGTGAGCCAGACTATGTCAGCGGTGTCGTCGAAGGCCCCGCCGAGGAGAGTGAAGCAAACATTGACGCAGTGCTTGGCATCGGTGGAAACACTGACGGGGAGGACGCGCTTTACGATCAGGCAGTCGCGATTGTCATCAAGGATCGCAAATGTTCAACGTCCTACATCCAGCGCAAATTGGCTATCGGCTATAACAAAGCCGCGCGTTTGGTCGAGCAGATGGAAGAGCAGGGCTTGGTTTCCGCAGCAAATCATGTGGGCAAGCGTGAGATTTTGGTACCGGAGCAGGAGTGAGGGTTGCCCAAACGAGATGAAAGCTGAAGCCCAACCATCGCGGTTCTTTCAGATGGCGCCTATATCTACCGGTACAGGTGACACTTTGTGCGAGGGTAGGTGATGCGCCTTCTTCTGATGATCGCGGCGACAGCTTCTTTCTTTTACGTTCCCAGGGCGGCATTGTCAGAGCAGATCCCGCTGGAGGACATTTCGCGATACTTGAATGACCTAAGGACTGCGGTAAGCCGTTTCACTCAAATCAACGATGACGGCAGCATCAGTTCAGGCACCGTTTACATCAAGCGACCGGGGCGCGTGAGATTTGAGTATGACCCGCCCGAAACCGGTTTGGTGATTGCAGGCAGCAACACAGTGGTGATCTATGATGCGAAATCAAACCAGCCTGCAGAAACTTACCCGCTGCGCCGCACGCCGCTTTCGGTAATCCTTGCGCGCAGGGTTGATTTGGCGCAGGCGGATATGGTGATTGGCCATGAGTTCGATGGGGAAGCGACGATTGTCATCGCACAAGATCCTGAAAACCCAGAATACGGTAACATCGCGCTCCGCTTTGGCGCTGAGCCTATCGCCCTGCAGGGATGGCGCATAAACACGGCGAATGGCAGCCAGATTGACGTTCTGCTGAACGAACTGACGCAGGATGTCCGGCTTGAAAACCAGTTGTTTGACGTGGGCGAAGTTCGACAAGACATTGATCGCTGATGTCAAACGCACCCTGAGATGTGTCGCCCACTAAGGCAGCGCGTTTCAGTTGGAACCCGCATTACTTCTCGACCGTCTCTCCCCTTTTTCGAACGCGATCAACCGTGATTGATGCCGGCAATGCGCTCGAAACGCTGCAGTTTATGCAATTGATCCTGCGACGATCGCTGTTATTGCCTGCGCTGGGCGTCACGCCTTCCGAGTTTGCTAAAGCATCCGGCTTTAAATCTGATACACCCCGCTCCCTCTCACCGTCTTGCCCAACAGGTTCTGTTGGGCCGCGCCGTTCCGTCACCCCCCGACCGGCGCTAAGTTGGTGAGCGCTAAGTATGTCAGGTTAAATGTCGGATGCTTTAAGAACATGTCTGAAGCTGCGCCTGGTACATATCGGCTCTTGCGTCGACACGCGCGGCGACATCAACCAGCCAGGCTTTACGCGTGTAGCTACGGCGTGCGTATCCTGTGTGCCCTTCGTGATAGGCTAAATACTGATTGCGCGCATCTGTGAGGGCAACGCCGTTCTTCTCTTGGGTTTTGTTCATGTACCACCCCATGAAATCGGCCGCGTCTTTGATACGATTGCGCCGCGCCCCGCGCCGCCGCTCTTCTTTGCGGTATTCATCCCAGGTGCCGTCTAGGGCTTGGCTGTAGCCGTAGGCGCTTGACTGGCGACCCATCGGGATCACCCCGAGAACATAGCGAAAGGGTGTGCGTGCGTTGGATACAAAGCGGCTTTCTTGGTGGATCGTTGCCATCTGCACATGCACCGGGACGCCCCATTTGCGCTCGGTTCTGGTGAAGGCTCTTCGATATTCGGGGCGCTGTTGAAGAATTGAGCATGCATTATCAAGATCCCGCGGCGGGGTAGATTGACCACCGCCGCAGGAGGCTACCAGCAGCACAAAAATCATAGCGCGAAGGGTCTTGCTCATCTGCCTCTCGCTTTTCTTTTATCTTTTTTTGCGACTTTAGCTGATTGTCAGATGCAAGACACGATATTTTTAAAGCAGTGCCGCCAGAAGCAGCGGCAGTGTGCCGATGGACATCACTGTTGACACAACGACCAGCCCTGCAACGGCTAGCGCGTCTTCACCATATTTTTCTGCAAGCATGTATGATGTCACTGCAACTGGCGTCGCAAGTTGCAAGACAAGAACACCAAAAGCTGTTTTGTCGAGGCTCAGCCATGTTGCAAGGGCCCAGGCAATGCCAATGCACATGCCCAGCTTGACAGAGGACAGCAAAACGGCACGTCCCAGACCACCTGGCTTTAGCCTTGCGACCGCGACACCCAGCGTGATCAACATGAGTGGGATGCCCATTTGGCCGATCAGTGAAAGAGTGTTTTCCAGAAATGCGGGCAAAGCCCAACCCTGCCACAAAAAGAACGCGCCTAGCAAAGCCGCCCAGGCAAGCGGTTCGAAAAAGACCTTTGCAAAAGATCCAACGCCGGCAACCAACCAAATCCCAAAGGTGAAAGACAACAATGCCATCACCGCAAAGACGACAATCGCATATTCTAACCCTGCTTCCCCAAAGGCAAAAAGTGCCAAGGGAAGGCCAAGATTTCCGGTATTGCCGAATATGAGGGGCGCAGAAAACGTGCTTTGTCGCAGGCCAGCCAGTCCAACAAGTGCAATGGTTATTACCGCGGTAATCGCGTAGGCTGCCACACTGGCGAGTGTCATCGTGGTCAGCGCCGCGGGATCCAGCGTTGTGTTCACGAGTGATGTGAAGATCAAGCAAGGGACGGCAAAACCCGTTGCCAGTCGTGTCACAAATTGCAGGTCGTAGTCGAACCCCGACTTAACCCATGTGAAGCCGAGCGCGGCAAGCAAGAAAACGGGTGCCGTGATTTCAAGAACAGTAAGAAGTAAGGTCACACCGGACACCTAAAATTGAGTTTCGCGCAATCGACAAATGCGCTTGAACCGCGTAAAGCTGACGTTTAGAGGCCGCAACCGCTATGCTACGTACTTTCGCCAAATATCATCTTGGACAGGTTGTCCGTCACAAAAAGCATCCGTTTCGCGGGGTTATTTTTGACGTCGATCCTGAATTCGCGAATACAGAGGAATGGTATCAATCGATCCCTGCGGACAGTCGTCCGATCAAGCAGCAGCCTTACTATCATCTTTTGGCTGAGAACGAGCAAAGCTATTACGTTGCCTATGTTTCGGAGCAAAATTTGGTTGAGGATCATCAGAGTGGCCCTGTCGACCACCCCGATGTGAGTGATCTTTTTGGTCCCTTCACCGATGGTAGCTATCCTTTGCATTTCCAGATGAATTGACGCGCCTGCTTGTAGCATCCGACCTTGAACCTGAGACAATCCGTTCACCAACACCTTTCCGCTCAATTGGGCGGCGCTAAGTCGGTTGAGCAAGGAGCCTTAGGTAAGGTCAAAGGCTTTGATCGATCCCTGGGCGTGATCTAATACCCCAGGGCGCATCCATCTTTTCGAGGATCGCTCGCGCCTTCCAAGACACCATTGGCATGAATCTTTATCGTTTGCGCGCCCCCGATGGGAATGTCAGGGATTGCAACTTGGTGGCCGAGATCGGATAAGGCCGCGCGCACATGATCTCCGTACCCGCGCTCCACATTTAAAATACCATTGTCCGCGAACGCTCGCGGTGCATCAATCGCTGTTTGTGGATCCAAACTAAAGTCCGTCAGATTGCTGGCAAAGCGTGCATGACCGCAAGGTTGATAGGCGCCGCCCATGACGCCGAATGGCATCGTCACACTGCCTCGCTCGCGGATCATGCCAGGGATGATCGTGTGCATCGGTCTTTTGCCGCCTTTCAGTTCATTCGGGTGCCCTTTTTCCAAGGTAAAGCCCGCCCCGCGGTTCTGAAACAAAATCCCGAATTTATCAGAAGCGATGCCAGAACCAAATCCGTGGAAGATTGAATAGATCAGAGAGACTGACATCCGATCACGATCGACGACAGTGATATAGATCGTGTCTTTGTGCACCGCCTCGCTTGAAGTCCGGGGTGTTTGCATGGCTTGTTTCGGGTTGATGAGAGCGGCCAGTGCCTTGGCCGTTTCGGGGGCCAGCATGTGCTCTAACTTGGCGGTGTGGTCGGGATCTGCAAGAAAGCGGTTGCGCGCATCATATGCGAGTTTTGAGGCTTCTGCTTCGATGTGGATGCGTTCAGCGCCCCAGGGATCCATATTTGCGATGTCAAAGGCAGAGAGGATATTCAGCAGTAATAATGCGGTAGCCCCCTGGCCATTTGGGGGATGTTCCACAACTTCGACCCCCTTGTATGTGCCTGTAACCGGCACCGTGGGCGTGCATGCCACATTTGCGAAATCACTCATGGTGTGATGCCCGCCAGCTGCTTGCAGAGCTGTGGACATGTCCTCGGCCACCTCACCGGTGTAAAAAGCCGCGCGTCCGTCCTTTGCTATGCGCCGCAGCACGTCGGCTTGGCCCCGCGCTCTGAACAGCGTGCCTACTTGAGGTGCAGCACCGTTGATCAGGTAATGCGCGCGCGCGCTGCCCTGCAACTTGCCTGCTTCCTGCGCCCAATCGAATGAGACACGGGGTGCGACCGGCACCCCTGCTTCTGCATAGTGGATCGCAGGTGCGAGAAGTGTGTCGATGCCAAGGTTACCCACGTTCTCTGAAAGGTGACAGAAGGCGTCGATCGCACCAGGTAGCGTCACCGCGTCCGCGTTGTACAGAGGAACGGTGCTTTCCCCGCGCGCCCGCAACATTTCGGCGTCAAGAGCGGCTGGTGCACGTCCCGACCCGTTGAGCGCATGTATCGTGTCGCTGCCCGGCTGCTTGTATAGCACAAAGCAATCTCCGCCGATCCCTGTCATTTGCGGTTCACAAATGCCCAGCAATACTGCACCGGCGATCGCGGCATCCATAGCGTTGCCGCCGCGCTTGAGAATGTCCACTGCGGCTTGTGCGGCGAGCGGGTGAGAGGTTGCGCAGATCCCGTTGCTCGCAAACACCGCAGATCGTCCGGGAAGATGAAAATCGCGCATGATATCCTCGTGCCTTAACGTGCCCTGAGCGGCGGCTTTATAGGATATGTTGGGTATGGGAAAGGTGCCTCGACACTGCGCATTGGGTGGGGGCTATGAAGCGCAGTGCCGAGGGGAGCTATTTTAGCTACACCATGATCCGTGCCAGGAAACATCGACGATGAGAGGGCAAAGAAACGTTGTTTTCAGGGCCTTTTCGCGCTGATTTAGGCGCTTTCGTCAAAAGAATTTCGATCAAGTTAACCGAGGCTTTTCAGCCTAGCAGACGCGTCGCAATGGCGAGACGAAGCCTTAAGTGATTTTTCCCTGCTTCGCGCGCATAGCAAATGTCTTTTGCTAGGTCGCGGATCAGGAACCAGCCAAATCCGCCTTCGGGTAAGTCAGCGAGGTTATCGGTGATTGGGGGCGGCTTGGCGAAGGGCAGCATTTGATCAGACATCCTATGGCCCGCATCGATGACATGTAGATGAAGTCCGTCTGCTCTTTGATTGCACCGCAGACAGATACCGCGCTCCTGGTTGGCAGCGTCATAAGCATGCTCAACCACATTGTTGAGCACCTCGGCTAAAACAAGCTCAACAACCGAACGTTCTTCGATGCCAAGCTCAAGGGGCGTCAATGCCTCCAAAACCTCAGCCAGCGCCTGCCGAACTGCAATCGCGCTACCGTCTAAGGTGATTTCAAAGGGCTTCAGCGACGGGCGCCAACGGTCACAGTGGTCTTTAGTTGCTGTTGACACGCTGTGCCCCCAAAGCGGCTTCTACCGTGAGAAAAAGATCAAAAACTTGGTCCATTCGGGTCAGTTTGAACACCTTTTCCACGCTCGGGGTCAGGCCAGCCAAGATCAGTTTTTGCTGCGGCGCCAGGTTTTTCATGCTGGCAACGATTGCGCCCAGCCCACTAGAATCAATAAAAGTGACGCGGCTCAGATCCAGAATTACCAATGCGCACTCTGCTTCAGCTTTAGCTCGCACTTGTTCCTTAAAGGATAGGGAGGCCGCAGCATCAATGCGGTTTTCGAGAACGCTGAGAACCAAGACATCCGCTTCTGATTTGGCGAAGATTTCCATAAACTTTTCTCGTGAATATCCAGGCGAAGAGGGGTATCAGGGATATCTTACCAATTGGTGTTCAACAAAGCGGTGGAAGACATGATGCGACAGGTGGTCATAGCAGGCGCAGCGCGTACCGCCATGGGCGGGTTTCAAGGCGTTTTCTCAGATCTCTCTGCACCCGAATTGGGGGGCGTTGCGATCAAGGCGGCATTGTCTCAGGCGACGCATGTCGCGGTTGACGAAGTGGTGATGGGATGTGTTTTGCCTGCGGGTCAGGGTCAAGCACCCGCTCGACAAGCCGGCTTTGCCGCTGGTCTGGGTGAAGAGGTGCCAGCGACCACCCTGAATAAGATGTGTGGGTCTGGCATGAAAGCGACCATGGTCGCGTTTGATCAAATTGCCCTTGGTCAAGCTGACTTCATGGTCGCGGGCGGTATGGAGAGCATGACGAACGCGCCGTATATTCTGCCTAAGATGCGACAGGGCGCTCGGTTGGGTCATGGCGCAGTAGTGGACCACATGTTTTTGGACGGCTTAGAGGACGCCTATGATAAAGGAAGGTTGATGGGCACCTTCGCAGAGGAATGCGCAGAGAGCTTTCAGTTCACACGTGAGATCCAAGATAACTACGCCCTAGCCTCTTTGTCGCGTGCATTGGAAGCGCATCAGAACGGTTTGTTTGACAAGGAAATTGCGCCCTTAACGGTGACGCAGCGCCGCGCCGAGATCACCGTCGTAGAGGATGAGCAGCCCGCCACTGCACGGCCTGAGAAAATCCCTCTGCTCAAACCCGCCTTCAAAGATGACGGTACTGTAACGGCGGCTAATGCGTCGTCAATTTCGGACGGCGCCGCGGCGCTTTTGCTGGGGGCAGAGCCTGCAGCAGAGGCCCACGCGCTGCCCATCAGAGCGCGCATCGTCGGACACGCCAGCCATGCGCAGGCGCCTGCGCTGTTTACCACTGCGCCGGTGCCTGCTGCGCAAAAGCTGCTATCGCGGATTGGTTGGCGCACAGAAGACGTCGATCTTTGGGAGGTGAACGAAGCGTTTGCAGTCGTCCCGCTCGCCTTTATGCACGAGATGGGCGTGGATCATGAGATCGTAAACGTAAACGGCGGAGCCTGCGCGTTGGGACATCCCATCGGTGCCTCGGGCGCTCGGATCATCGTTACTCTTCTGAACGCGCTGGAAAAACGCGACTTGAAAAGAGGTATCGCCGCTATTTGCATCGGTGGTGGTGAAGGCACTGCGATTGCGATTGAGCGCCCTTAGGCTTCGTCGGGCAAAGAAGCTCTCGCCGGCTTAAGTTTTCTGGATCGGGTCAGATAGCCCGCTTCGACACATGATGGGAGGTGTTTACATGCGGGTGCATTATCCAACACTCGCAAAGACAGTCCTGGCGCTCACATCGGGCGAAGATGATCCGATTGCTTTGATGGCGACTATCGCGTGCGAGGTGCATCATGCAGATGATCGGTTTAATTGGACGGGTTTTTACAGGGTTGTAGAGCCTGAGGTTCTTAAGATTGGGCCTTATCAAGGTGGGCACGGTTGCTTGGTTATCCCGTTCTCGCGCGGGGTCTGCGGGGCTGCAGCGCGCGAAAAGGCGATAAAAATCGTCCCAGACGTGCAGCTCTTCCCCGGCCACATTGCCTGCGCTTCCTCCACTCAATCAGAATTGGTGATTCCCGTTGTCAATGGTTCTAGGCGGCTGATCGCCGTCTTCGACATAGACAGTGACCAACTCGATGCTTTCACGCGTGAAGATGCAGAAAATTTAAACGATCTCCTCAGACAGGCCTTCGCAATCGTGAAATAATGATAGATTTTTTCACGCAGCTGTTGTTCAATGAAAATCGAGAAGATTTTTTCATGGTGAAGTAAGTGCGTCATACCCTTCCAAATACGCCCTCGAGGCTTGGCGCTGACGTGCGTGCTTTGCGCAAGGCCCGTGGCATGACGCTGATTGACTTCGCAAAGCGGTTAGGGCGTTCGGTGGGATGGCTCAGCCAGGTTGAAAGGGACATATCGATCCCATCCATTACCGATCTGCGTCACATGGCGTCACTTTTGGATGTGTCAGTGTCCATGCTTTTTCGGCATGAAGCTGCGCCTGCTCACGAGGCTGGCCACATCGTTCGTAAAGATACGCGGCGACCGATTGGTTCAGCGACCGCCGGGTTGGTTGAGGAACTTTTGTCGCCCGATCTCACCGATGATTTTGAGATGGTGCATTCGACGTTTCAGCCGCACAGCAGCATCACCGACCCGGTGAGCAGGCCGACACAGGAGGTTGGATATCTCGTCTCCGGATGCTTGGAGCTAGAGATCGCCGGTTCGACCCACACGATCCACCCAGGAGACAGCTTTCGCATCCGGGGTGAGGCGTTTCGTTGGTCGAATCCGTTCGATGCTCCCGCAGTGGCTATCTGGGTTATAGCCCCACCGGTGTATTAACAATGAGTTTCGAAGGGTGGCTTATATTCGCGACATTCTGGGTGGTTTTTGTGACCACGCCTGGACCGAATGCAGTCAACTGCCTGTCGAATGGGATGACGCTGGGCTTTCGCAAGTCATTGATCGGGGTTCTCGCGATTATGACACAGGCAACCATTTTTCTGATCCTGTCGGCCTTTGGTGTCACAGCACTTATTGCAGCGTCCGAGGTGGGTTTTGCGATTGCCAAATGGTTGGGCGCAGGATTTTTGATTTACATTGGCGTGCGTGGCTGGATGCGTGCTGCGACGCCTCATCCTTCAATGCCCCTCCCCGCCGCTTCTGTGTACTGGCGCGCTTTTGTCATCGCGACGGTCAATCCGAAAAGTGTGGCGGGATATTTGGCGGCCTTTTCGCAGTTTGTTCAGCCTGATGTTCCGATTTGGGACCAGATGTTCGTCATTATACCTACTGCGCTGACGATCACTGCCATGAGCTATCTTGGTTTCACCGTGCTTGGCGTCGGCATGGGGTACGCGGCACTTGGTGTTGTTTTCAATCGTTGGGTGCGCCGGATCATGTCAGGGTGCTTTGTCATCTATGGCATTTTGCTCGGCAACGCGACGCTTGCGGGGAGGGCTTAGAATGATAGGCGGTAGTTGCTTGTGCGGGGGCGTGACGTTTGCGCTGTCAGGGATGATCCGCAATTCCGTCGCTTGCCACTGCGTGCAGTGTCGCAAATCGAGCGGTCACTATGTATCGGCAACGCAAGTTGATGCCGCGCAATTGACGATCCTGAAAGATGATACACTCACTTGGTACCGTTCTTCCAAACGGGCGGAGCGTGGTTTCTGTCAACGCTGCGGGTCGTCCCTGTTTTGGCGGCATGAGGATGATGGCGGTGCGGTTTCGGTGATGTCAGGTGCGCTGGACGGCAAAACCGGGATTGAAACGGAAAAACACATCTTTGTCGCTGACAAAGGTGATTATTACACAATCGCGGACGGACGTCCGCAGTTCAAACACTAGGGACAGAGGGAGCTTTCAATGGCTGATTTTCCGACAACGGCCCGCGTGGTCATCATAGGGGGCGGTGTCGTTGGCACATCGACATTGTACCATCTTGCCAAAGCGGGCTGGACCGACTGTGTGCTGCTGGAGAAGAACGAGTTGACTGCAGGCTCGACCTGGCATGCGGCAGGGAACGTGCCGAATTTTGCAGGGTCTTGGGCTGTCATGAACATGCAGCGGTATGCTGCAGCCATGTATCGCACGCTGGGCGAGGACGTGGATTACCCAATGAATTACCACGTGACCGGGTCCATCCGATTGGCGCATTCCAAAGAGCGCATGCAAGAGTTTGAACGTGTCGCCTCTATGGGGCTGTACCAAGGTTTGCAGATGGACATCTGCACACCTGAAGAGCTGCAAGAGATGCATCCTTTCATGGAAACGCACGATCTTGCCGGTGGGCTTTGGGACCCGCTCGATGGGGATATAGACCCGGCACAGTTGACCCAGGCGATGGCAAAGGGCGCGCGCGATGCTGGCGGGCGGATCGAGAGGTTCTGCCCAGCTATCGGAATTGATCGTGAAGGTGATGAATGGATCATAAAAACCGATAAGGGGTCCATCCGGTGTGAATATGTCGTCAACTGCGCGGGATATTATGCTCAACGTGTTGGTGAAATGTTTAAACCTTTCGGTGGCCGTACGGTGCCCATGGTAACGATGTCTCATCAGTATTTCCTGACGGAGCCCATTGCTGAGTTGGAGGCTTGGACCAAAGAAAACGGTCGTAAGGTGCCTTTGTTGCGCGATGTCGACACCTCTTACTATCTAAGACAGGATAAGAACGGTTTGAACCTCGGCCCTTATGAGCGGAACTGTAAAGCGCATTGGGTGACACCGGAAGACCCCATGCCAGAGGATTTTTCCTTCCAGCTTTATCCCGACGATCTGGAACGTCTGGAATGGTACATAGAGGACGCAATGGCGCGCGTTCCTATTCTGGGAACTGCCGGTGTTGGACGCAACATCAATGGCCCCATCCCCTATGCACCTGACGGTTTGCCCATGGTGGGCCCGATGCCCGGTGTAAAGAATGCATTCGAGGGACATTCATTTACTTTCGGTATCGCGCAGGGGGGTGGTGCCGGAAAAGTGCTGTCAGAGTGGATTATGCATGGCGAGACCGAGCTTGACATGTGGGCTGTGGATCCGCGCCGCTACACTGCCCATGCGGATCATGACTACTGCCTTGCAAAAGCGCTTGAGACGTATGGGCATGAATACGCCATGCATTTCCCCCATCATGAATGGCCTGCTGGGCGCGACAAAAAACTATCGCCAGTGCATGATCGTATTGTCGCCGCTGGGGGGCAAATGGGCGCCTACAATGGCTGGGAACGGGCGAACTGGTTTGCAAAAGCAGGCGATGACAAGTCCGAGGATGCAACGCTGACCTGGGATCGTAACGGGCCCTGGGCACAGCGTGTGAAAGAAGAGGTCGAGGCTGTTCGTGATGGCGTAGGGGTTCTTGACCTGCCAGGGTTCTCTCGTTTCAGCTTAGTCGGAGAGGGCGCAGCAGAATGGCTGCGCGGCCGGATCGCCGGCGCTCTGCCAAAGGTGGGCCGCATGAACCTCGCTTATTTCCCCGATAGCCGCGGTCGTATTCTGACGGAGATGTCTGTGATGAGATACGGCGAAGACAACTTTCTTTTGATCACGGCCGCTGCGGCGCAATGGCATGACTACGAGGTCTTGGCGCGTAGCTTACCAGATGGCATCGATCTATCTGACCATACGGATGCGTATGAAACACTGATCGTGACAGGCCCGAGATCACGCGAACTGCTCGGGTCTTTGAAAGTCGAGGGCGATCTGAGCGCTTCATGGTTAACCGTTCAATTGGGCAAGGTTGCTGGAATTGCGTGCGGTCTGGCACGCGTATCCTTTGCTGGAGAACTCGGTTGGGAACTGCACGTAAAGAATGAAAGCATCGCCGCGCTGTATGATGCGGTCATCGGTGCAGGGGCCACACCTTTCGGCATGTATGCGCTGAACTCTATGCGGATTGAGAAAGGATATCGCGCTTGGAAAGCAGATCTGTCGACTGATTATTCGCTGCTAGAGGCAGGTCTGGATCGGTTCATAAAGTTTGACAAGCCACAAGATTTTCCAGGCAAAGCGGCGCTTTTGGCGGAAAAACAGCGCGGAAGCAAAAAGCGGTTCGTCATGATGACCGTCGATGCTGAAGACCAAGATGCCCCCTACATGTCTACGGTGTTTCACAACGGCAATGTCGTGGGAGAGACAACGTCGGGTGACTGGGGGCATCGCGTTGGTAAGTCAATCGCGTTGGGAACCATCAAGTCAGAGTTGGCCGCCCCCGGCACAGAGCTTGAGATCAACATCTTTGGCAAAATGTGCAAGGCTACGGTGCAGCCCGACCAGCCCCTTTGGGATCCTCAAAATGAACGGATCCGGGCGTGAGTGAAATCACTTTGCTCGACGGTGGTATGGGCCAAGAGTTGGTGCGTTTGGCGGGCGGTCGCGCCACGCCGCTGTGGGCGACCCAGGCGCTTTTGGATGACCCTAATCAAGTGGTTCGGGTGCATCAGATGTATGCTGCCGCAGGCGCGACGATGGCGACAACCAACACTTACGCGATCCACCGTGACCGTTTGCGCGGTGGCGCATCAAATCACTATGCTAGCGTAGATGCGGAAATGCCTGATATCGAAGATCAGTTTGCGTCGCTTTTTCAATGCGCTGTAGAGGTTGCGCTTACGGTCAAGGATCACGGTCGGATCGCTGGCTCCATCGGGCCGCTTGGCGCAAGCTATCGTGCTGATCTGTTACCAGATCATGATGAGGCAGTCGCGCTATTTGCTGAGGCTGTTGAATTGCTGGCCCCAAATGTCGACGTTCTGCTTTTTGAAACGGTGCCAAGCCTTGCTGCTGCAAAAGCCGCACTTGAAGCTGGGCGTCGTACAGACCGTCCCGTTTGGCTTGCGTTTACCGCAGATGATGAAAACGGACGGTTGTTACGGTCGGGTGAGCCGATGAGCCAGGCTGCGCAGATTGCGGCGGATGCTGACGCTGCGCTGGTGAATTGTTCAGTGCCCGAGGTTGTGCCGGATGGTCTTGACGCTTTGGCGGCATGTGGTCGGCCGTTTGGTGCCTACGCCAACGGGTTCACCCAGATCACAGATGCTTTCATGGTGGGGGAAACGACCGTTAGCGGGTTAACCGCGCGGACTGATTTATCCCCCGAGGTCTATGCCGATCATGCAATGGCTTGGGTCGGTCAAGGCGCGACAATCGTTGGTGGCTGCTGCGAAGTTGGCCCGGCTCATATCTCTGAAATTGCCGATCGCCTGCGGGCGGCCGGCCACACCCTTATCTAAAGTTCATTCAAAGGAATTCGTTCATGTCCTCTGTCCCATCTCAGGCGCGCGTTGTGATCATCGGTGGCGGTGTTGTTGGGTGTTCGGTGGCTTACCATTTGACCAAGCTCGGTTGGAAGGATGTGGTTCTGCTGGAACGCAAACAGTTGACTTCAGGCACAACCTGGCACGCAGCAGGGCTGATCGCACAACTGCGCGCGACCGCAAATATGACCAAGCTGGCGAAATACAGTCAGGAACTCTATGGCAATCTTGAGGCAGAGACGGGAATAGCAACCGGCTTCAAACGTTGCGGATCCATAACCGTTGCTTTGACCGAGGAACGGCGCGAGGAAATCTATCGGCAAGCTGCGATGGCACGGGCCTTTGGTGTGGATGTCGAAGAAATCAGCCCCGAGGAGGTGAGACAGCGCTATGCTCACTTGAATACTCAAGGTGTCACTGGCGCGGTTTACCTCGAAAAAGATGGGCAAGGCGACCCCGCCAACATTGCCCTCGCCTTGGCGAAAGGGGCGCGTCAGAATGGCGGATCAATCTTTGAACAGACCAAAGTCACCGGCGTGACCCAAAAGGGCCGTCGCATCACTGACGTGCACTGGGCGCGCGGCGATGAGACCGGTCTTATCGCCTGCGACATGGTTGTGAACTGTGGCGGTATGTGGGGGCATGAATTGGGCAAAATGCTGGGCACCAATGTGCCGCTCCAAGCCTGTGAACACTTTTACATCGTGACAGAGGCAATCGAGGGGTTGCAACAGCTTCCGGTTCTGCGTGTTCCTGATGAATGCGCATATTACAAGGAAGACGCGGGTAAGATGCTGCTGGGCGCTTTCGAACCAAATGCCAAACCCTGGGGGATGGCTGGCATACCAGTCGATTTTGAATTTGATCAATTACCTGAAGATTTTGATCATTTTGAACCGATACTGGAAGCTGCGGTGTCTCGCATGCCGATGCTTGCAGACGCAGGTATTCATACCTTCTTCAACGGACCTGAGAGCTTTACACCCGATGACGCATATCACCTGGGCTTGGCGCCTGAAATGGACAATGTTTGGGTGGCCGCGGGCTTTAATTCGATCGGTATCCAATCTGCTGGCGGGGCAGGTATGGCGTTGGCCCAGTGGATGTCGGACGGACAGAAACCTTTTGATCTAGGCGATGTCGACATTTCTCGGATGCAGCCTTTTCAGGGAAACAAGAAATACCTGGTAGAGCGCGCGAAAGAGACACTGGGCCTGCTTTATGCTGATCATTTCCCTTATCGTCAAAAGGCAACAGCACGCGGTGTGCGGCGCACACCTTTCCACCATCACCTTGCACAGAATGGCGCGGTTTTTGGCGAGCTTGCTGGATGGGAGAGAGCGAATTGGTTTGCCCGGGAAGGACAAAAGGCGGAATATGAATACGCATGGCAGCGACAGAACTTTTTTGAGAATGTAAAGGACGAACATATGGCGGTGCGTGAGCGTGCCGGCATGTACGACATGTCTTCTTTCGGGAAAATCCGCGTTGAAGGCCCCGATGCTGAGGCATTTATGAACTATGTCGGCGGCGGAAACTATTCGGTGCCGAATGGTAAGATCGTCTACACGCAATTCCTGAACAATCGCGGTGGTATTGAGGCGGATGTGACTGTCACTCGTCTGACCGAGACTGCGTACCTCGTGGTGACACCCGCTGCGACCCGCTTGGCCGATCAGACGTGGATGGAGCGTCACAAAAGCGATTTTCTTGTCACGATTACAGATGTGACGGCTGCTGAGGGTGTGTTGGCTATTATGGGGCCGCGCAGTCGCGATCTGCTCAACCTTGTTTCGCCAAATGATTTTAGCAATGACGCCAATCCATTTGGCACCGCGCAAGATATTGAGATTGGCATGGGTTTGGCGCGTGCTCATCGCGTGACATACGTGGGCGAATTGGGATGGGAGCTTTATGTCAGTGCTGACATGTGTGGACATGTTTTTGAGACCCTGATGGAGGCGGGCCAGGATGTGGGTCTGCGCCTCTGCGGCATGCACATGATGGATACATGCCGGATCGAAAAAGGATTTCGCCATTTTGGACATGACATCACTTCAGAAGATCACGTGATGGAAGCGGGCCTTGGCTTTGCAGTGAAGAAAGACAAGCCAGATTTCATCGGACGCGCCGCTGTCTTAGAAAAACAAGAACGCGGCCTGGAAAATCGTATGCTGCAGTTTCGTTTAAGCGATCCTGAGCCTTTGTTGTATCACAATGAGCCGGTTGTTCGGGATGGTGAGATAGTTGGCTATTTGTCCTCGGGCGCTTATGGGCATGCTCTAGGCGGTGCAATGGGCCTTGGGTACGTCCCTTGCAAAGGCGAAAGCGTGGCCGAACTGCTCGCGTCTTCTTATGAGATTGATGTGGCGGGCACGCGCGTCGAAGCAGAAGCTTCTCTGAAACCGATGTATGATCCGAAATCAGAGCGTGTAAAAGTATAGTGCTGAGCGTTTCCCAATGACATCAGAATCGCGCGCGGGATAAAAGGCGATGGATTCAGGCCGGAATGGGTGACGCATTCGGCGCAGTGGTTTTGATAAGCTACGATGTTCTAGAAAGATGAGCGATGGAGAGAGGGGGTACATCACAATCGATGGATAATCGCGACACTCCGGAGGGACTTGCATTTGCGATATCAGCTTATTTTCTATGGGGCTTTCTGCCGCTTTACATGAAAATGCTGTCCCACATGCCCGCTATAGAAGTGGTTGCGCATCGTATTTTGTGGTCTATCCCGATCAGTCTCAGTGTTTTGCTGGTCTTGAGGCGCACATCGGCACTGCGGCAGGCGATCCGCAATCCGCGCATGCTTGCGATGGGCTGCATGACAGCCGCGCTGATTTCGATTAATTGGGGCATCTACGTATGGGCCATCGCTTCGGGTAATGCGCTGGATGCGGCACTTGGATACTATATCAATCCTTTGTTTAGTGTCTTGCTTGGGGCGGTATTCCTCGGAGAGCGGCTTTCTCACGCGCAGCTTCTCGCAATTTTCTTTGCTGCTGCGGCCGTTGTCGTGCTGGCGTTTGAGGCGGGTAATCTTCCCTGGGCGGCGATCGGCCTCACGCTTTCCTGGGGGTTTTACGCGCTAGCAAAGAAGAGCCTGCCCATTGGCCCTAATCAAGGGTTCATGCTTGAAGTGTTGATTTTGATGTTTCCGGCTTTTGGCTATCTTGGCTATTTGCACATGGTGGGTGAGGCACATTTTGAGTTTCGTCTTGGTCAAGACACGCTGCTGTTGATGGGATGCGGTGTTGTCACTGCGATCCCTTTGATGGTCTATGCGAACGGGGCAAAGCTGCTGCGTCTTTCTACAATCGGGATTTTGCAGTACATCGCGCCAACTATGATCTTTTTGGTGGCTGTCTTTATTTTTGAGGAACCATTTGGCCAAGCACGTGCCATCGCCTTTCCTATGATTTGGATCGCTTTGGCGATATATTCCGGCGCGATGATACATCAGATGAGGGCTGCTTTGCCACGCTGAAGACAGGCAAAGTCAGGGATGGCGTTCATGGAAAGCACTTATGCTCCTCCTCAGGAGCCTTTGAAAATTTTACATGAAGATGCCAACCTACTGCTGATCGATAAACCAAGCGGATTGTTGAGTGTCCCCGGCAAAGGCGCTCACCTGGCTGATTGTTTGCTGGCGCGGGTTCAATTGGTGTTTCCGCATGCGTTACTTGTGCACCGGCTTGATCGAGACACATCCGGTTTGATCGTTTTCGCCCTCACCGCGCATGCGCAGCGGCACCTCGGCTTGCAGTTCGAAAAAAGGATGATCCGAAAAACCTATGTCGCAAGGGTTTCAGGCGTTCTGCTGGAAAAGTCGGGGACAATCGATCTTCCTATGATCGTAGATTGGCCTAACCGCCCGCGACAGAAAATATGTTACGAAAGGGGTAAGCCCGCCGTGACGGACTGGCGTGTGATCAAAAAGGAAGGGGAGACGACCCGCGTGCGATTGTACCCGAAAACTGGTCGCAGCCATCAGCTTCGTGTTCATATGAAAGCCTTGGGGCATCCCATTCTGGGCGATCCTTTCTACGCGATGGGCGATGATTTGCTATATCCGCGCCTCATGCTTCACGCACAAGAATTGCGGTTTAAGCACCCGGAAAGTGGAAAATCGTTCAAGATACAAAGCCACGTGCCGTTTTAACCGGGTCGATGGCAGCGCACTGACCACTGATTTGGTGGCTGAACCCTACTTCAACCGCAGCGCTTCGAAGTAGGGAGGGGCCGCATGATCTAACGCTTGCCTGCATATCGCGGATCGAAACGCTGTGCGAAGCGTGTTCACAAATTTAACCAAAGCACACGGCCTTAAATCTGATACCACCCGTTCCCAATCATCCAATCGCTCAACAAACACTTTTGGGCTGCGCTGTTCCGCCCCTAAAGGGGCACGCTTGCTCGGTTTGAGCGGGGTGTCCCAGGTTTAAGGCTGTAGGCTTTATTCAGCAGCCCAGCCGGAAACAGCTTTGACTTCCAAAAACTCCTCAATACCGAAGGAACCGCCTTCGCGTCCGTTGCCCGATTGCTTGTAGCCACCAAAGGGAGAACCCTGGGCGAAGCCTTTGCCATTCGTCTCTACCATGCCGGAACGCAGACGTCGGGCAACGCGGCGGCGCTTCTCCGTATCCTCTGTTTGGATGTAGTTTGTGAGGCCGTAAAGCGTGTCATTCGCTATCTGAATGGCTTCTTCCTCAGTTTCGAAAGGAATGATCGACAATACGGGCCCAAAAATCTCCTCCCGTGCGATTGTCATATCGTTGGTGACATCAGCAAAGACGGTCGGCTTCACATAGTAGCCGCGGTTCAATCCATCCGGCCTGCCCATACCGCCTGCCACAAGACGCGCCTCAGACATGCCCTTTTCGATCAGACCCTGTATTTTAGTAAATTGCGCTTCAGATACCACAGGGCCGATATGCTTGCCTTCCTCAGACGCCGGGCCGACGTGAGTGTTCTTTGCGACTTCTGCCGCGCTTTCCACTGCTTCGTCATAGCGAGATTTATGGACCAACATGCGTGTGGGCGCATTGCAAGACTGACCAGAGTTGCGGAAACAGCGAATTGCCCCCTGCTTCGCCGCTTTGGCATCGGCATCCTCGAAGATGATATTCGCGCCCTTTCCACCCAGTTCAAGCGAGACCCGTTTGAGCGTGTCTGCCGCAGCCTTAGATATTGCAATGCCCGCGCGCGTGGAGCCGGTAAAGCTGACCATGTCGACACCCGGGTGCGCGGAAAGCTGACTTCCTACCCCCGCGCCATCACCATTCACCAGGTTGAATACGCCGGGCGGAAACCCTGCTGCATCCATGTATTCGGCAAACAGGAGCCCCGAAAGTGGCGAGACCTCGGAAGGTTTCAAAACAACCGTACAACCGGTGGCAAGTGCGGGAACTACCTTGAGCACAATTTGGTTCATCGGCCAATTCCAAGGGGTGATGAGAGCGCAAACGCCAATCGGTTCCAGCAAGGTTTTTTCGCTTCTGGTGAAGTCGCGTTCCATTGAGAAGTCTTTGAACGCTTTCAGAAACCCGCCAATGTGCCAGGTGCCTGCGCCGACTTGTTGTGTCCTACTTAGTTCGATGGGCGCCCCCATCTCCATAGACATTGCCTGCGCCATTTCCTCCTGCCGGCTGTCGTAAATCGCCGATAGTTTCTCAATCAGGGAAATTCGCTCTTCTCGCGAGGTTTGGGACCAGCCGTCAAAGGCAGAGCGTGCTGCGGCAACCGCCGCGTCGGTGTCCTCCTGGCCTCCGAGGGATATCACGGCGCAGGGTTCCTCTGTGGACGGGTCGATGACGTCAAAGTCATTGGCGATTGCTGGGGATACCCAGCGCCCGTTGATGTAAAAGTCGCGTTTTTCCAACATTTGGAACTCCCTTATCGCAAGAACCTCGGCAGTGCTGCCGCGTCACGTTTCATTCAATTTGTCATCGTGAGACTGAATCGGCAAGAGAGGGGATGTAACTCGATAAGTGTTCATCTATGTCTAGCGCTCAAAGTTAACCACCCGCTGGAGCACGATATGAGCTTGCGCATCAACGACACCATCCCTGACTTGACTGTCGAAACAGACCAAGGCCGCTTTTCTTTGCATGAATTCGTGGGCGATAGCTGGACAATATTGTTCTCTCACCCCAAAGACTTCACCCCGGTCTGCACCACAGAATTTGGCGCAGTTGCGCAATTGTCCGAGGAATGGGAAAAACGCGATACGAAGGTAATCGGTGTCAGCGTTGACGCGGTGGAAGATCACAAAAAGTGGAAAGAGGACATTGAAAAAGTCGCCGGCACACAGGCAGCATTTCCCATCATCGCTGATGATGATTTGGCGGTATCCAAAGCTTTCGATATGCTTCCTGCAGATGCTTATTTGCCCGATGGCCGAACACCAGCTGACTCAGCCACTGTAAGGTCGGTGTTCATTATCGGCCCTGACAAACAACTCAAGCTATCCATGACGTACCCAATGACAGTGGGCCGTAATTTCGCAGAAGTTTTGCGTGCTCTTGATGGTTTGCAGACCACGGTAGGCAAGGGTGTCGCAACGCCGGCAAATTGGAATGTAGGTGACGATGTGATCATCCCCGCGACCGTATCGGATGAAGATGCAAAATCAAAGTTCGGCACATTTGAAACGGTTTTGCCGTATCTTCGTACCACAAAAGCGCCCACTTAAGAGCGTCTGCCGCTGTGCCGAAGCCCAATCATCGCGCCTAAAGCATCCGGCCTTACACCTGGGACAATCGGTTCCCCGCCACAGCCCTGGCCGACAGGCACTATAGTGGCGCGCCGTTCCAGCGCCATGGGGCGGTGGTAATCCGGTTTGGGCAAGTTGTATCGGGTAGAAGGCAGCATGCTTTAGGGTTCCGTGTCTTTAGCGTTAAAGGTGAAAACCGGCTGGCCATTGATCTGATAGCCGTCAATCAGTGTCTGAGCGCGGTCAGACACAAACCACGCTTCAAGCTGCTGAACCGCTTGGCGTTTAACATGCGGATGCCGATCAGGATTCACCGGCAAGAACGAATATTGGTTGAACAGCACTGGATCGCCGTCGAAAAGCACCGTGAGTTCACCCGGATTGCCAAAGTTTAGCCAACTCGCGCGGTCTGTCAGGATATACGCATTTAGTGCTGCCGCGGTATTCAGACTGGATCCCATGCTCGCGCCAACCGATAGGTACCAGGGCCCAAAATCATCAGGTTCGGAAGCCAACGATTGCCAAATTTCTTTTTCTTTCTGATGGGTCCCACTTTCATCGCCTCTGCTGATGAAAGGCGTTTTTGCTTGACGTATCCGCGCGAAAGCAGCTTGCGCCGTGAAAGCCTTGGCGATGCCTGCTGGATCGCTGCTGGGCCCTAGGATCACGAAGTCATTGTACATGATCTCAGTCCTGTGTGTTCCCGCACCTTCGGCGATGAAAGCTTCCTCCGCAGTGCGGGCATGAACAATCAGCGCATCTACATCACCTGCTTTGCCTAGACGCAGCGCTTGTCCCGTTCCAAAAATAAGCAGGCGCACGTCCAAACCTGTGTCTGCTTTGATCGCAGGCAGTAGGACGTCTGACAGCCCTGAATTGTGAAAAGAAGTTGTGACCGCCAAGCGAAGCGTGTCTGCCTGTGCATATGAAGCGATAAGTAGCAACGCAGCGCCGAGCAAAAGCCGGGTCATTCAACAATCTCTCCCTTTAAGAAAGCGCTCAGTTCTTCGGTTTTTGGATCTGCCAAAACGGAAATCGCAGGACCAGTCTCATGTATCCGACCATTCAACAGAAAGATAACATTTGTCGCTAAACGACGCGCCTGGCCCATGTCATGCGTCGCCAGCAACAGTTGCATGCCCTGATCTTTTGAGCGTCGCAACAGGTCTTCTATATCGCGAATGGTGCGACCATCCAGATTGGCGCAGGGTTCATCGAGGAACAAAAGTTCCGGGCTTGTAATCAATGCTCTGGCAAGGGCTAGCTTCTGTCGCTCGCCCGCAGAAAGTAGGTGCGCAGGACGGTTTAGCGCATGCGTAAGCCCCACCTGCTCGGCGCCGGTTTCAACGGCTTTGTCAATCGTCAAACGCGACATTTTGCGGACCAGTAGCGGGTAACGCAGGTTCGCTTCTACACTTCGGCGCAACAAGATGGGCGTCTGAAAGACAAAGGCTTGTTGACGGCGCGCAAGAAACGTCGGCTGTGCTGACACAACGGTTCCGGCATGCAGTTTATCAAGACCGTGCAACGCCCTGAGCAACGTGGTTTTGCCTGCCCCATTTGGCCCCATCACCACTGTGATACCCGGCATGTCGAGTGTCAGATCAAGCGGTCCAAGCACGATATGCCCTTGCCGTTGAACGATAATACCTTTTGCTCTGAGAGGCAGAATTGAGTTTACCACCGATTGCCCCGTTTTGCCCCCGATAGTCCGTGAATAGTCAGGTTCACCCCAACCGCGAGACCGATCAGCACAAAGCCAAGCGCGAGCGCAAGAGCGAACTCCCCTTTGGCGGTTTCCAAGGCGATTGCCGTTGTCAGCACGCGCGTGGCCTGATCAATGTTGCCGCCCACGATCATGATCGCGCCTACTTCGCCTATCCCGCGTCCGAAACCCGCCAATGCGGCGGTGAGCAACGCACGTCGTCCATCGACGATCAGCGTCCAAATTCGCTGTCGTGCCGGTACGTTCATTGAAATGAGCAGATCGCGATACTCTGCCCATAGTTCGCTCATCGACTGGTATGTGATCGACGCGATTATTGGCGTGATGATAATGACCTGTGCGATAATCATCGCGGTGGGTGTGAACAGCAGCCCGAAAACGCCAAAGGGGCCTGCACGTGACAACAAAAGATAAACGATCAGCCCCACCACAACGGGGGGCAGGCCCATCAGCGCGTTGACCAAGGCGATGGTGACCCCCCGAAATCGAAAGCGTTTGACAGCAATCCATGTACCCAACGGCAGTGCAAGTATGGTGCCGATGAACAAGGCAGACAGGGTTACATGCAATGATCGCAGCGTAATGTTTACCAGATCAGCATCTAGTGTGATGACAAGCCAAAACGCAGCTTGAAGACCTTGCCAAATTTCTGACACGCGATCGTCCCAAAAAATTTCTTCCTACCCTATAGCTTTCACAGCGAAAGGGTCACAGCGAAATCAGACCCTTCTGATGCCAGATCTCTGTAAGATCTAGTTCACCCCGAATTTTCCTTTGAAACAGGTCAATCTCTGACAAGTATTTAAACCTGTTCTCGTGTCATTGCGCGGTCTCTAACAGCCTCGATCTGAAATCGGTTGTCCGAATGTGTCCTGAGACCTTGCCCGCCAGGGCTGACATCGATTTCACTGCTTTTGACTGAGTCAATGCGTTCAAGCGCGGCACCCGGATCGTCACCCTGACGTGCTCATCAGTTCTTTGCCATTGTGTACCAGTCGCGAACGCCAGGGAATGGGATTGCGTAGTGCAAAATGCGCCATACAGGCATTCTCCGCCTCCTCCATCAAATCGCGAATGCGTTCTTCCGGTTCATCGCTTTCTATCAGCACGTGGGTTTCAATGTGTTCCGTGCGGCCCTCTGTCATGTGACCAAGTTGGCGCATGTTGCTGAGATTGGTGTTAAATCCAACGCGCTGCTCAAGCTTCATCGAGGCGACATTTATTTTGCGCGCCATATAGATGTCAGTCAGATGAGTCATCAAGCAAAAGCCGATGCCCGCGCACATGTATGCCAGAGGAGGAGGGGCGGTATCATCGCCCACCGGAACATCTTCGTCGCAGAAAAATCGCACCGGCGAAAAGCCCGGTATATTCACCTGTACTACGCCGGTCTTGCGCTGTTTCTCAGTGGCTTCAGCCGTCATCACGACCTCAAAGCTCAAAGGTTCTGGCGGCCTTCCCTTCTTGAAAGGTTTTGCTTCAAACTGTGTGGGATCTGGCTGAGCGTCACTCAGCGCGCCCACATGATATTCTTTTTCATTCATGCGTTTTCAACGCTCCTTTCAGGCTGCAGAGCATACTGAGCCGATTGATGTGACGCAGCACTAACCTTGAATGCAATAGGTTTAAAGCAATCGGCCCTAAAGCTGATACATTCTGACGTTGCCCCATGAATGTTCCGACCAACCGTTTCTGTTGAGCTGCGCCGGTCCGCCCCCTCGGACTGGTGCTATTTCGGTTTGGGCAGGATGTCTCAGGGTCAATGCCGCAAGTTTTACCAGCGCGAAACCTATGCTTTGTTAGCAATCGGGCACCTGGGGGTTGTTGGCTTCAGCGCAGGCACTCTGCGAAGTCACGCAGCGCGTTCAGGCCGGGGGTGGTCAGCCTAACCTAAGTGCCCCACAATAATGGGGCTTTCTGTGTTTGTAGCGGCGACGCTGATGCCGGCGATCTTCTTGAAAGCCTCTGCGTGTGCCGCGCGTTCCTCATACGGCAGTAGTGTGTCCAATTGGGTGAAGTCCCCGTCGCATCTGTCTTCGGCAATCTGCATAATGGCATCAGGCCCGCCGCTGGTGCGGTTCGCAATTATCACTTTATTTGCTATCGGACGAACACGCGCTTCATAATCGACAGCGGCAGCATGCGGGTCCGTATGTTTTTTCAACGCAGCGCCCAGGTGGCGCGCGTCCAAGATAGCTTGGCTCGCCCCGCTAGAGCCGACTGGATATGTCGCATGCGCTGCGTCACCGATTAGGGTAACCCGCCCCTTCGTCCAAGTGGAGAGGGGATCGCGATCAACCATGGGGTATTCGTAGACCCTCGACGCATGGGCGATTAACGCAGGTACATTGATCCAGCCAAAGTCCCAGTTGGCAAAGGTTGCACGGAAGCGGTCAATGCTGACGGCTTTATTCCAATTTCCTTTGTCAACGTCGGTTTCAAGAGGAACAGTCTTTTCAGCGATCCAATTAATGACAGCGTCACCTGTTAAGGGATCAGGATTGGAGATAGGGTAAGCAACAAAGCGTTCACTGTCGTTTCCCGCCAGGATCATGGAGGCATCGCTTAGAAAGGGCTTTGCTACCGTTGTGCCGCGCCACATCACAGCGCCATTCCAGATCGGCGGACCTTCATTCGGTACCATCTGCGCACGAAGTGCGGAGTGTATGCCATCTGCCGCGATCAAGAAATCACCCGTTGCGGCTTGGCGACCCCGCTCTGTTTCAAAATGCAGCGTCACGTCGCCGTCTGTTTGCTTAAACCCAAGCGCTTTGCAGCCGAATGAGATGGAGCTCATACCGCAATGTTCTTGTACGGCGCGGATCAGTGCCATCTGCAGTTTGCCACGATGCACAGAAAATTGAGGCCAGTTATATCCGGCGTCGCGACCACGCGGCTCGGTCCAGATCTCGACACCGCTACGCGTGTAAAACCCGTAGTCGCGCGTTTCGACGCCAATTTTGGCCAAAGTCTTTGCTAAACCTAAGGAGAATAGTTCGCGTACGGCGGTGGGCTGCAGGTTGACCCCAACACCCAAGGGCTTTGCTGTTTTGACGCGCTCATACAGGTGAAACGGTATACCAAGCTGGTGCAGTGTCAGACCCATGATGAGCCCTGCAATGCCCCCGCCGGCGATAAGCACTTTCATCTGTGGCCTCACATCTGACGGCCTCAACGCGTCACGGTGTTGATCGGTTTCAGCGGTATCGGTTCCGCTTTCTTTTCGATGGTGTCTTCAAAATCCATGTCATGCAAGCGCCCCGCACGTTTTGATGCCTTTTCACTGCTGATCAGAATATCATCCACATCTTTGCGTGCGCGACTGAAATGACGATCTAAGTTTCCAACGCGGTTTACCAGGCGTTCGACATCGGCGTGAAGCATCCCAAGCTCTTTCCGAATGGCGCCCGCCTGTTCCTTCATGCGGGCGTCTTTCAATATCGCCCGCATTGTATTCAATGTGGCCATGCAGGTGGTAGGCGAAACAATCCAAACCCGCTGCGTAAAACCGTAACGAACGAGGTCTTGAAAGTTGGCGTGCAATTCTGCGTAGACGGCCTCGGAGGGCAGAAACATAAGTGCGCCATCTGCGGTTTCCCCATCTAGAATGTATCGCTCTGTAATTGCGTTGATATGCAGTTTGATAGAGCTTTTCATTTTTGCAGCGGCTTCTTTTAGGGCCTGATCGGTGTCGGCACGGCGCAAGGCTTCATACGCTTCAAGCGGGAATTTGCTGTCGATGACAATAGGCCCTGGTGGGTTCGGCAAATGTATCAAGCAGTCCGGTCGCCGCCCATTTGAAAGCGTTGCTTGCATGCTGTAGCTGCTGGTGGGCAATGCTTTCGACACGATGTCATTAAGCTGAATTTCACCGAAACTGCCCCGCGTTTGTTTGTTGCTTAGAATATCCTGTAGGCCCAGGACATCACCGCTCAGCTTTGTGATGTTGTCTTGCGCCTTATCAATGGCTGACAACCGCTCTTGAAGCTGGGTCAAGCTCGTCGTTGTTTCCTTTGACGCGCCGTGAAGCGTTTCGTTCATCCGTTCTTGCAGGTCTGCAAGCGCACGCGCTGATCTTGCCGCATTGTCGGCCAAACGATCCTGCATTTGTTGCTGAACGCTTGATAGCCGTGTCTCCAAGCTTTGGATCAGCTGATTTTGTGCATGTGTCTGGGTATCAGACACCGTCTGCAAGCCGCCACGCAGTTGCTGTTGCCCAGAGCTGAGTTGCTGAACATGCTGGCCGAGCAGAGCAACCTGTTGCAAAATTGGCCCGGAAGTCGCAGCAGATCGGCGCGCAGCGCGCACCGTCATAATCAGCAATAGCAGAACCAAGAAGATTACCGCGATCCCTGCAGACATGATCAGAATGACGGGATCCTCAAACCAAACCAATTTGTCAGCTGCCTCTTTCATGTACGTCCAAACAGCCGTTCAATATCGGTCAGCTTGAGTTCCACATAGGTTGGCCGCCCGTGATTACATTGCCCCGAATGCGGCGTCGCTTCTATCTCTCTTAACAGTGCATTCATCTCTTCCGCTCGCATGCGACGTCCCGCGCGGATAGAGCCATGGCAAGCAATGCGGCTCAGGATCGCGTTAATTTTCAATTTGAGCAGGCTGCTGTCATCTTGATCGGCAAGTTCGTCCAGGATGTCATGGATCAAAGCGGTCGCGTTCACCTGCCCCAAAATCGCTGGAGTTTCACGCACAGCGATCGCGTTCCCGCCAAAAGCTTCTATGCTGAACCCCAATTGCGCAAGCGTTGCTGCAAACTCTAACAGTCGCGCGCGATCTTCCCTCGACAGCTCAATGATCTCGGGTATCAGCAAAGCTTGCGTGGAGACGCCCGTTTGCGCCATCTGCTCTTTTAGTTTTTCATAGATCAGACGTTCATGAGCGGCGTGTTGATCAACGATCACCATGCCCGTTTCAGTTTGTGCAATGATATAATTTTCGTGCACTTGTCCGCGCGCTGCGCCCAGCGGACATGCCTCGGCTGTTTGGATCGTATCTTCTGCTGCCGCATCATTGATATCGTCAATGCGACCCCAACGCTCTTGGATCTCGGCAAATCCGGGATGGTCTGTGTCAGCTGCCGGGGCAGCACGTTCTGCTTTCTGATGTGGCATTTGGTACACAGGGGCACCCGTTACCTTAGGCTGAAATGACCCGAGCGTTGCTGTCGCCACCGTTGTCGATGCGCGATGACCAGCTTCCGCTAAAGCGTGTCGGAGCGCGGATATAATCAGACCACGCGCGACACCCGGATTGCGAAAGCGTACCTGGGTCTTTGCTGGATGAACATTCACATCAACCGATCTGGGGTCGCATCTGAGAAAGAGCGCTGCTGCAGGATGTCTGTCACGGCTTAGAACGTCGGCATAGGCGGCACGTAAAGACCCGGTCAAAAGTTTATCCTTCACGTGTCGTCCATTGACAAACAAGTATTGCGCAACCGCCGAGCCACGCGAATAAGTTGGAAGGGCCGCAAAACCGGTAAGGTGTAATCCGTCGCGTTCTGCGTTGATTTGCAGAGCATTCTCCGCAAAAGCCTTGCCCAAGATCCGTGACAAACGACTATGTCTCGCTTCGGACTGTGCGCCTTGTTCTTGCACAGCGCTGAAAACGTCCCGCCCGCCGCCAGTCCCTGACACATCGCGCAGTGTGATCTGCACAGAAGGGTCGGCCATCGCCAGCCGCTTGACCGTGTCGATAATCGCCTGCGCCTCTGCCCGATCTGTCCGCATGAATTTCAGCCGTGCTGGTGTCGCGAAAAACAGATCACGCAGCGTGACGATCGTGCCGCTGTTCATTGCAACGGGCCGCAAAGCAGAAGTTTGGCCACCTGTGACTGTGATCTCCTGCGCGTCAAAACCCGGCGCCTTGCTGGCGATGGTTAATCTGCTCACAGCGCCAAGAGACGGCAATGCCTCACCGCGAAACCCGAAACTGCTGATGTTCAAAAGATCGGATCCGTCAATCTTGGACGTCGCATGCCGAGAGACCGCAAGGGGCAACTCATCAGGTGCAATGCCATAGCCGTCATCTGATACCCGGATGAGCGTCTTGCCGCCATCGGCATATTCAACCGTGATGCGTTGTGCGCCTGCGTCAAGTGCATTCTCTACCAGTTCCTTGACAGCAGACGCAGGGCGTTCAACCACTTCACCCGCCGCAATTCTGTTGATCGCCGCATCATCTAGCTGGCGAATGATGGGACGATCGCCGCCTATTTTGGGGTTTGAAACAGCCATACTACAACCACTAGCATGAACTGTCACGATTCTGCCAGCATTCTAAAGCACCCGGCCTTAAATCTGGTGCAACCTGTTCCCTGTGACGCGCCCGCCCAACAGGTATTGTTGGGCGGCGCCGTTCCGCACTTACGGAGCAGTGTTAAGTCGGTTTTAGCAGCGGGTATCAGGTTTAAGGTCGGATGCTTTCGCCATTCATTCATGCACGACGTAGGCAGGTGAAAGCAGAGCCTCTTCAAGGTTTGGGGTAGGTCCAATTCGGTCAATAACGGCAAAAAGGCCGGGTCGTGCCAGCGGGGTCAGTACACCATGCCATACCCCGCGATGCACATTGATGCCCTGATAGGGCGCCGTCAAAAACGCCAGAGGTTTACCCGGTGCCCCTTGGTTTTCTGGTGCAACGCAAATCAAAAACGGATGACCCGAAAGAGGAAGAAAAGCCTGCGATCCCTCAGGATGCCGCTCCATCATGTCAAGCGTGTGAGGAAAACTGCAAGGCTCAGCATCGAAAACGCTGATCCCGGCACGCCCGTTGATACCAAAGTCTAGCTGCGCCAAATCGTGATGGCGGCCACAACGACCTGCATTAATGATCATGTCAGCGGCTCCACGTGCTTCAATCACGTCGCCAAAGGGCGCGAAGGATGCTCGTGTCAACGGTTGGCTATGGAGTGTCTGTGTCACAGGGGCGCGTGTCGATTGACATCTTTGTAAAGAAGATAGCGAAACAGCTCAGGCCCTGTTGCGATACAGGCTTGAGGGCAAAAGGCGCGCAACCAAAGAAAATCCCCCGGTGCGACTGAGATCCAATCTGTATTCAACAGATACTTCGCGTTGCCTTGCAACACGTAAATGCCGTGTTCCATAACATGTGTTTCGGCAAAGGGGATGCGGCCGCCGGGGCGGAAAGTGACAATGTTGACGTGCATGTCATGGGCTAGATCCGCAAGGTCGACAAAGCGCGTTGTTAACCATCGTCCATCGCCACCTGGCATGGGGAGCGCGTCGACCGCCTTATCCGAGGTGACGAAACTCACAGGCGGTGCCAGGCCCGCCACTGGGGAATACCGTTTTCGGATCCAGTGAAATCGGCAGGGCATGTCGGTGGTGTTCCAGATGCGCCATTTGGCAGCCGGCGCGATGTAAGCGTAGCTGCCTGGCACCAGAGCGTGATCTTGCCCCTCCACCGTAAGACACGATGAGCCGTCCGCCATAAACAGAACCGATTGGGCAGTCTCATCCTCCTCTGGTTGATCCGAACCGCCCGACGGTGCGAGGTATACGGCATACTGGGAAAACGTCTCAGCAAAACCGCTCAATGGTCTGGCAAGCACCCACATGTGCATTTTCGACCAGCCCGGCAGAATGCTGCTGACAATGTCGCGCTGTGTGCAAGCGGGTATCACCGCGTAAGCCTCGGTGAAGACCGCGGTGCTTTCGGGGATGTCAAATGGGTCGGGCATGCCACCTGGAGGAAAAGCGTAAGCGCGCCCTTTCGTTGTGTCCGTTGTTCGAGGCATGATGAGCTTTAATCCCGCTTACGTGTAACGCAGTGTAAGGAAAAACGGGCCGCCGTTGAAAGGCGACCCGTTGTTAAATTGGCTGCAGCGCCACGTTGTTCTGGTTCTTAATTGTCCGGTGCTGGCCAATTTTGACTGCTCAAAAAGGTTTCCACGTTGCGCTTTGCGACCGGGTCGACGTGACCCCTGGTTCCGTAGAAGCATTATGCAAATGATGATTCGCAGGTCAAAGCAAAAACGAATCACTTTGGAAAAAACACTTGCTTTCAGTCCGATTGCCTCATTCCGACGGGCGATTTAAGTCGTCGACGCTGGGATCACTTGCAAAATGAACCCATGCCATGCGATTTCTAGCGGATGAACGGGAGTGGCAATGACAGCTGAAGCAGAGCACACCGCAAAGATTTTGAGCTTGGAGGCGCGAAATCCGGGTGTCCCTTTGGATTTGAATTGGGTTTTGGGCGCGGCTGCAAACACTTCAGCGATAGAACGCCGAACATCGGGTTTATCTGCGCGAAGATCGGTCAAGAAACTGCATCAGGCTGCGTGGCTTTTGCGCGCCGCAAGCTGCATCGATCTCACCACGCTTTCTGGAGACGATACGCGTTTGCGGGTTGAGCTGCTTTGCGCCAAAGCCAAGCAGCCTATAGCCTCAGAAACACTCGCGGCATTGGGAATGCCATCAATGAAGACCGCCGCAGTGTGCGTCTATCATGAAATGGTTCCCACCGCGCGAGACGCGCTGAAAGGGTCTGAGATCGCTGTCGCTGCGGTGTCGACTGGGTTCCCCGCGGGTTTATCCCCTTTGGATTTACGCATCAAAGAGATTGAAGAGAGCGTTTTGGCGGGGGCGTCCGAGATCGATATCGTTATTTCGCGGCGTCACGTGTTGAGCGGCGATTGGGGCGCGCTTTACAATGAGATGCAGGCGTTTCGGCGCGCCTGTGGTGAAGCACATGTCAAAGCCATTCTGGCAACGGGGGAGTTGGGGAGCCTGCGCAACGTTGCTCGTGCTTCTTTGGTTTGCATGATGGCGGGCGCTGATTTCATCAAGACGTCGACGGGCAAAGAGAGTGTGAATGCAACCCTACCCGTGTCGCTGGTGATGGTCCGTGCCATCCGTGACTACTTTGAAAAGACCGGCTTTCGCGTCGGGTATAAACCCGCCGGCGGTATCTCAATGGCGAAAGACGCTCTTACCTATCTTGTTTTGATGAAAGAAGAACTTGGGGACCGATGGCTGCGGCCAGATCTTTTTCGATTTGGCGCTTCCTCGCTTTTGACCGACATTGAGCGGCAACTCGAACATCATGTAACGGGACACTACTCTGCATTTTATCGCCATCCGATTGGTTAGACAGGTTTGTTCGTCGATGTAACTCAAGGGGTGAGTGTATGAACGTCGCAGATATCTTTGAAACCATGGACTATGGCTCTGCTCCAGAAGATGCCACAGCTGCGCTTGAATGGATTGCCACCCGCGGCCCGTCTTTTGGTCATTTCATAAATGGTGCATTCACAGCAGTGGGGAGCACCTTTGACAGTTTAAATCCTGCGACGGGCGACGTCATCTGCTCTCACACGCAGGCCACTCAATCAGATGTAGATGATGCCGTGTCGGCGGCTAAACAGGCGCAACCGAAATGGGAGCGGATGGGCGGGGCAAAGCGGGCACGCTACCTCTATGCCGTTGCAAGACTGCTCCAAAAACACAGCCGACTGTTCGCCGTGCTCGAGGTGCTTGATAACGGTAAGCCGATCCGAGAGGCGCGCGACATTGATGTCCCGCTGGCACAGCGACACTTTTACTATCATGCGGGTATGGCGCAATTGATGGCTACTGAACTTCCGCAGGATCAAGCCATCGGCGTGTGTGGCCAGATTATCCCCTGGAATTTCCCGTTGCTGATGCTGTCTTGGAAGATTGCCCCGGCGCTTGCCATGGGCAATGCCGTCGTGTTGAAATCCGCCGAATATACCTCTTTGACCGCGCTTCTTTTCGCGCAGATATGTCAGGAAGCGGGTTTGCCCAAAGGGGTCGTTAACATCGTTACGGGTGATGGCACTGTAGGCGAAATGATCGTGCGATCAGACGTGGATAAGATCGCTTTCACGGGGTCGACGTCTGTGGGTCGTCGCATCCGTGCAGCAACGGCTGGTAGCGGCAAAGCTCTCACGCTCGAGTTGGGTGGCAAATCCCCCTACATCGTCTTTGATGATGCAGATCTTGATTCCGCCGTTGAAGGGCTTGTCGATGCCATCTGGTTTAATCAAGGTCAGGTATGCTGCGCAGGCTCGCGTTTATTGGTGCATGAGCCTATCGCGGATCGCCTCTATCAGAAGATACGCACGCGTATGCAAAAGCTACGCGTCGGCGATCCCTTGGACAAAGCGGTCGACATTGGCGCGCTCGTACATCCTGTGCAGCTCTCGCGCGTGAAGCACATGATTGACAGCAACAGCGCAGGACAGACTTTTGTTCACGAAGCAGCTTTACCCGCGCAGGGGTGTTACTATCCTCCTACTTTGATCACGGGGCTCTCTCCTTCCGATACTTTGATGCAGGAAGAGATATTTGGTCCGGTGTTGGTGTCGACGACGTTTCGTACACCTGCAGAGGCGGTCGCTCTGGCCAACAATTCCCGATACGGTTTGGCGGCCAGCATTTGGTCTGAGAATATAAATCTCTCGCTTGATATCGCACCAAAACTTGCCAGTGGGATCGTGTGGGTCAACGGAACGAATATGATGGATGCGGCCGCTGGTTTCGGTGGCATACGCGAAAGCGGTTTTGGAAGGGAAGGGGGCTGGGAGGGGTTGGCGGCCTACACCAAACCCAACAAGCGCGCCCAGGCTTTGACTGTGCCGTCCGCATTTCGTGGCGACGGCCCGCCAATTGACCCGATAGATCGGACAGCCAAGCTTTATATCGGAGGAAAGCAGACGCGGCCCGACGGTGGCTATTCCAAACCAGTTTGGGGAGAAAATGGTGCCCTTTTGGGCCATGTATCTGAAGCGAACCGGAAAGACGTCCGAAATGCAGTAGAGGCAGCTGCAGCGGCAACCGCATGGTCCAAGACCAACGGACATCAACGCGCGCAAATCCTTTACTACATCGCAGAAAACCTATCGGCACAGAGCGAAGCATTTGCGGATCGGCTTAACCGTTTGCAAGGTGTGCGCACTGGGCAAAGAGAGGTTGAATGCACAGTTGATCGGTTGTTCACCTATGCGGCTTGGGCTGACAAATATGACGGTCACGTGCATGACGTGCCTATTCGGGGTGTCGCGCTGGCGATGAAAGAACCGATTGGGACGATTGGTGTGATTTGCCCGCCTAACGTCCCGCTTTTGGGTTTGGTTTCTTGCATGGCGCCTGCACTTGCCATGGGAAACCGTGTTGTGCTTATCGCTTCAGAGCCGTTCCCATTGGCTGCAACTGATTTCTATCACATCTTGGAAGCATCGGATGTGCCCCCAGGTGCGGTAAATATACTCACTGGTGATCAGTCGGTGCTCGCTGGGTCCTTGGCGGGTCATCTCAACGTAGACGCGGTCTGGTGCTTTGCGGCACGCGATCTAAGCACCGTGGTGGAGTTTGAATCGCAAAACAACCTAAAACGCACCTGGGTTAATTATGGCGCAGATCGCGATTGGTTCGGATCAGAGGGTGAGGGGCACGCATTTCTGAAGGCGGCAACTGAGATCAAGAACATTTGGATCCCTTACGGTGAATGAATACCCTCATTAGCAACAGCTACGTCTTATGCAGCCAAAGTGAGATTTAAAGCACTCGACCTTAAATCTGATACACCTCGATCCCTCTCATTCCCCCCCCAGGCACCGTTGGGCCGCGCCGTTCCGCGCCACCCGGCGCGGTTCAGGCGGTTTGGGCGGGGTGCATTAGGCTCAAGGTCGATGGCTTTGTTGATTTGCTTGGGCGTGATTGGGCAGAGAGCTAGCCGGCGCAATGGTCGCACGCTATCGGAATATATGTCGACAAGTTGCCCATGCCCCCGTTACGGTCGTTGAACCGATAGGGGCAGGAATGACAGATATATCATATAAGGCGGACGTTATCATCGTTGGCGCGGGTCTGGCTGGCATGGTCGCCGCGCATGAAGCGGTATTGCGCGGTCGAAAAGTGTTGATGATTGATCAAGAACCGGCTCAATCGCTTGGCGGTCAGGCGTTTTGGTCACTGGGTGGTTTGTTCATGGTGAACACCCCAGAACAGCGCCGCATGGGGATTAAAGACAGCAGGCAACTCGCGCTGAACGATTGGCTAGGCTCCGCTCAGTTCGATCGACCGGAAGATGCTAATCCGCGTAGGTACGCAGAGAAGTTCATTGATTGGGCTGGCGGTGGCATGCGGGGCTGGTGTTACAAACTGGGCATGCGATGGTTTCCGGTCGTCGGCTGGGCTGAACGCGGTGGGGAACAGGCGCATGGGCATGGGAATTCCGTGCCCAGATTTCATATCACCTGGGGGACGGGCACCGGTGTTGTCGCGCCCTTCACAGCGCTGATGAAAACCTACGTTACCGAGGGCAGGCTGCAGATGGCCTTTCGGCACTGTGTGACCGATCTTGTAAAAACGGACGGTGCTGTGACAGGGGTGCAAGGCGACGTTCTGGAAGACAGTCGGGCGCCGCGTGGTCAAAGTACATCGCGCGCCGTCGTCGGGCATTTCGCGCACAGTGCCGAGGCGGTCGTGCTGACAACCGGCGGCATTGGTGGCAATCATGACTTGGTGCGGCAGCACTGGCCGGTGGACCGATTGGGCCCGCCGCCCGAGGTGATGGTGGCGGGCGTGCCTGATTATGTTGACGGTAAGATGCATCAGATCGCAGCAGATGCGGGGGCAGGGCTGATCAATGAGGACCGCATGTGGCACTACTGCGAAGGCGTGCAAAACTGGGACCCGATTTGGCCAAAACACGGTATTCGCATTTTACCCGGGCCGTCTTCCATGTGGTTTGATGCAAAGGGGGATCGGCTAGAAGCGCCTTATCTGCCTGGTTTTGATACGCTCGGCACGCTGAAACGCATCTTACAGGCGGGTAGCCACAGTTGGTTTATCTTGACCCAAAAGATCATCGAAAAGGAATTTGCGCTGTCTGGATCCGAGCAAAACCCAGATCTGACCGACGGTGGTTGGCTTGACGTGATCAAGGCTCGCATCGGCAAAGGGGCAACCGCGGCGGTGGAAGCGTTCAAGGAAAAAGGCGCGGATTTTGTCGTCGCCAAAGATCTTGACGCTTTGGTGGCGCGGATGAACCAAATAACGCCCAACCACCCCCTATCGCTTGAGCACATCCGTGCGCAGATTGAGGCGCGCGATGCCCAGCTTAAAAACCCGTTTGCCAAAGATGCGCAAATCACGGCGATCCGCGGCGCTCGAGCACATTTGGGGGACCGTTTGATACGCACCGCTAAACCGCATGCGCTGCTGAACAAGCTTAATGGGCCGCTCATCGCCGTCAGGCTAACTATCCTGACACGAAAGTCCCTTGGTGGACTACACACGGATATTGAGGGCCGCGTGCTCACCCCGTCTGGTGACGTACTGCCCGGGCTATTCGCGGCTGGGGAGGTATGTGGTTTTGGCGGCGGTGGCTATCATGGATACAATGCTTTGGAAGGCACGTTTCTTGGTGGCTGTCTCTTTTCTGGGCGCATTGCGGGCCAACACGCATGATGAAGAAAAGTCATGCGGGTCAGGCACCGACGGACGCGGCGGCACGCCGCGCGATCGCGCCCGTCATTTGCTATCCGCCAGAGACATTGCCGCCACCAGATATGGCGCTTTATCAGCGTGTGCGAGAGAACATGCGCAAAACCGCGGAAGTGTTGGTCCCGCCGCGCGAAGCACGCATTTTCAGTGTGCCGCGCGGGCATTTTTTCCGCATTGTCTCGGTTGAAGGGCCGCAGGTTGGTGATCTAAACCTTTGGAATGCCAATGATCTGAGCGAACGTTTCTATTCGGGGAAAACCCGTGCATTGCATGGCACTCATCTTACGCTGGGAGAGCGGATGTGGTCGTCTTTTCCGATGCTGCGCCCGATGGCGACGATCACGTGTGACACACTGCAATGGTACGGCATTGATGAACATGGCGGGTCTGTTCACGATGTTATCGGAACCCGTTGTGATCCCTACACGCATCAATTGCTTTCTGGCGGCGCGTATCATCATTGCTGTCACTCAAATTTGACGCGGGCTCTGGCGGCGCATCTTGACGTGCCCACCTCTGAGGCTGAAACGCACGTTCATGACGTCCTGAATGTGTTTATGTGCACGGGTTTCACCCGCGACACGGGCCAATATTTCATGAAGGCGAGTCCCGTTCGGCCCGGTGACATGATCGAGTTTTTTGCCGAGATTGATGTAATAGGCGGTCTGAGCGCTTGCCCAGGCGGTGATTGTTCAAGCGAGCATTCGTCAGATGTCGCGCGATGCTATCCGTTACTGGTTGAAGTGTTTGCCCCGAAAGAAGTGGATCTTTCGTCTTGGACACCACCAACGCCCAATCGTTATGACCGCACGCATGGGGTGGCTGTGCAATCATAATAGCACATCAACGGGGCTCTTTTTTTTTATAAAAACCCAGCAATGCGGGTGATGATTTTGCAGTCTTAGACTTAAAGTTTATGGCCTTAAATCCAATACACCTCGTTGCCTATCCCCATCCGCTCAACAGCTTCCGTGGAGCCGCGTCCCCCCTTTGGACCTGCGCTCGATTTGGTTGGGAAAGATGCCTTATGTGAGAGGTCAAAGGCTCTAGGCGGCGTCTGCATTTAACTGATCCACGCCATGGCGCATGCGAGGTCTACGAAGGCTTTAAAAGAGCTGATTGTTTTCTCGCACCGCAGGGCGATCCTGCGGAAGCGTTTGATCCTGTTGAAGAAACATTCGACG
>JBCCQX010000014.1:0-90912 GCA_039208585.1 Pseudomonadota bacterium
CAGCGACCGCCGCAACTTCAACGAGCTCGATCCCGATGCGGTCGCCGCCGCCGAAGCCGATCCCAACTTCAACGGAGGGGATGAAATCGCGGAGTTCCTGTCCGGGCGCGAGTTCGGCCGGGCTCCGTGGAGTCCGCGGGTGACGCGCCCCGACGGTATTTATCGTTCAGCGCTTATGCGCCTGGGTTACACGCACCCAATTCGCCCCCGAAAATGGAGGCGTCATAAGTCACCTGCTCAACAGGTGTGACTTCCACGATCTCCAACAGGTCGAATTCGGACGTTGGGTTCTCTTTCCCTTTCACGACCAACACGTCTTTGAAGCACTGGTGATCTTCGCCGCGATAGAGCGTTGGACCATTGCCCATGCCGTCAAATTCGAAGTCCTTCAGCGCTTCGCCCACCGCGCATGGGTTGAACGAGCCTGCACGCTCCACCGCGTCTGCGTAAAGCAGCGCCTGAACGTAGCAGGTGTGCGCCGCCTGCGAGGGTGGGAAGCCGTATTTGGTGCCAAAAGACTGCACAAATGCTTTGGAGCCTTCATCCTGCAGCGACCAATGCCAGTTGGTGGACCCAAAGATACCCTTCACGTTGGCACCAGCACCTTTCGCCATCAAGCGAGAGTAAAGTGGCACGACAATCTCAAAATTCTTACCGTTGATTTGCTTGTCCCGCAGGCCAAACTGTACCGCGTTGGTGAGCGAGTTCACCATATTGCCGCCGTAGTGGTTCAGAACCAGCACGTCCGCGTCAGACTGCAGCACCGGCGCGATATAGGCTGAGAAATCAGTTTGTGTCAGCGGCGTTAGAACCGTGCCAACGGTTTCCCAACCCATCGCCTCCGTCGAGGTACGGACCGCTTCCTCGGTGGTGTAGCCCCAGTTATAGTCAGCCGTCAGGTGGTATGCCTTCCGGTCAGTCCCGTAGTTGTTGGCTAAGATTGGCGCGAGTGCGGCGCCTGACATGTAGGAATTAAAGAAGTGACGGAAGCCGTTTGCCTTCTTGTCTTTCCCCGTCGTGTCGTTGGAGTGGGTGAGCCCCGCCATAAAGATCACGCCCGCCTCTTGGCAAAGCGCTTGCACGGCCACGGCCACACCGGAGGATGATCCGCCGGTAATCATGATCGCGCCATCCTTCTCGATCATCGACCGGGCAGAGGCGCGCGCAGCGTCTGATTTGGTCTGCGTATCGCCGGTGACGTATTCAACTTTCTTGCCCAGGATGCCGTTGCCCTGCAACGCTTTGGACGAGAATGTGTTCATGAGGCCACCGTCGCCGCCCCCGTTCAGGTGCTCAACAGCAAGCTCATAGGCGCGCAGTTCGTCCGCGCCTTCGTCGGCATAAGGGCCGGACTGCGGCACGTTAAAGCCAAGTGTCACTGTGCCGCCCTGGGGTGCATTGGTGAACCCTGCATGCCCGTCAGCGCGCAGATATTGTGGCAAAGCCAAACCTGCGCCAGCAACGGCACCTGTCTGGATCACACCACGACGTGTCAGTTTAGAAGATGACATGAATTCCTCCCGATTGATGAAAGCGCCCTCATGTTCCTCCAGGGCGCACACACGTAAACGTGCAAGGTCAGTATGGGTGTGATGCTGAAAAGGGTTCAATAACCCCTTTGATCAACGTAAAAATTCTGTAAATATTTTTGCTTAAGGAACTAAGGATCTGTAAATAAAGTGATGTTGCGACGCAGAAAGCCGTTGAAATTGAATGATTTTGCGATCTGGCGCTGGCACGATGCGTGAGGCGCTGACCGGGAGCCGGATCCGAGAGCGGCGCGTGATCGCGGGCATTAAACAGGCAGAGCTTGCGCGCGACATAGGCATATCGGCCAGCTATTTGAATTTGATCGAACACAATCGCCGCAAGATCGGCGGTAAGCTGCTGCTCAAAATCGCGACGCGGTTATCGGTCGAACCTCAAAGCTTAACCGAGGGGGCAGAGGCCACGCTGATCGCCAGTTTGCGCGCTGCCGCCGCTGATGTGGGCATCGCCAACGCCGAAATCACGCGGGTAGAAGAATTTGCGGGCCGGTTTCCAAGCTGGGCGGAAACTCTGGCACGGATGCGGGCGCATGTGCAGACGTTGAATGAAAAAGTCGAGGCGCTGAATGATCGTCTGTCGCACGATCCGCATCTGGCGGCATCGATGCATGATCTGCTGTCAACCGCCACTGCGATCCGGTCAACTGCGGCGATCTTGACGGAAACGGATACGTTAAAACCCGAATGGCGCGCGCGCTTTCAATCCAATCTGCATGAAGACAGTCGGCGCTTATCTGATAGCGCCCAGGCGCTGGTGATGTATTTTGAGGGCAAAAACGCGGCCCCGCCAACGGCGCAATCTCCACTGGAAGAACTGACACAGTTTTTGGCGGAAGAAAGCGACACATTTGTCGATCTTGACGTCTCATCCGTATCGGCCGAGGCGATCACCGAAAGGCTTGCCGCAGCGCCGAGCCTTAGATCCGACACGGCGCATCAATGGGCCAGAAAAATTGTCTTAGAAGCGCATGAAGACGCGCAGAAACTGCCTCTGAGGCGATTGCGCGCGCGGATAGATGCGCGTGGTCCTGACATCTTGATGCTTGCCCGCGCGCTTGATGTGCCCGTAGCCGTCCTGCTGCGTCGGCTTGCTGCTCTGCCCGAATTGAACGCGGGGTTGGTCTCTTGTGACCGGCAGGGCACCGTATTGGTGCGCAAAACTGTCGAGGGCATGCCCTCAGCAAACCGCGGGGACAGCGCGCTTTTTCGGCCGCTTTTTCAAGCGATGGGGCAGCCGGGCGCGGTGGTAACGTCGCGCATTGGGCCTTTGGGGCGGGGACGCAGCTTTTTTGACGCCACCGCCTTTTGCGAGATCGGGAAACCGCGCGCCTACAATGCGCAGCCTGCCTTGCAATCGATTATGTTGATGCTACCCGAGCCCGCGGCGCAGGTGCCTTAAAATTCTGGGACATATTCTGGCATTTTGCGGCCCCAAGTTTTGACAGACGGCATATTTCGTTGCATGTTTTTCAGACCAAGGGTGCTGGACCATGCACAAGACAATGGCCGCATTTTCCTAGGGGAGGAGGGATTGCATGGCCAAACACGTCGTGCTGGTGGAGGACGAAACAAACATTGCCGAAGCCATCCGCTTTTTGCTGTCAAATGAAGGCTGGCGGGTCGAGACGCTGGCCAACGGCAGCAGCGCTTTTGATGTGATACGTCAGGCATCGCCGGATCTCGTTATGTTAGATGTGATGCTACCGGGGCGCAGTGGCTTTGATATCTTGCAGGATCTGCGCGCCGATCCTGACTGTGCCGATTTGCCGGTATTGATGCTGACCGCGCGCGGGCAGGCACGCGACAGAGAAATGGCGGAACAAGCTGGTGTTAGCCGGTTTATGACCAAGCCGTTCTCAAACGCGGAAATGCTTGACGCTGTCCGAGAGCTGACAGCGACCGTCGAGGAGTAAGATGGCCAAGCGGATGTTTTTGGAACAGCGCAGCTACCGGATGCGACGCATGATGGATGCCATCCGGCTGCTGCCGCTTTTGGGGCTGGCCCTTTGGATGGTTCCGCTGATGTGGCCTTTGCCGCAGGAAGCGGTGTCACCCGCGCGCGCCGACCCATCCGGCCTGCCGACAAGCGCCGCGCTGCGCTATGTTTTCGCGGTTTGGGTGGGCTTGGCGCTTGCGGCATGGCTGCTTTGGCGGCGCACGCGGCGCGCAGACGAGGGCGACGCGATTGATGCATCGCGCGCGACGGACTGATGGTCACGCTGAACCAACTTATCCTCGTGTGCCTGGGCTATGTGGTGATCCTGTTTGCAATCGCCTTCTGGGCAGAGCGAGCCGCTTTGAAAGGAAAGGGCCGTTGGCTGATACGGTCGCCCGTCGTGTACACGCTGTCGCTGTCGATCTACTGCACGGCTTGGACGTTTTATGGGGCTGTGGGGTATGCCGCGCGGTCTGGGCTGGAATATGTGACCATTTATCTGGGTCCTTCCCTAATCATGATCGGCTGGTGGTGGATTTTGCGGCGGTTGGTGCGCGTTGGCCGGGCGCAGCGCGTGACCTCTATCGCGGATTTGATTTCGTCCCGGTTTGGGAAATCGAACGGTTTAGCCATCGTTGTAACAGTCATGGCGGTGATCGGTGTCACGCCCTATATCGCGCTCCAGCTGCAGTCGGTCGTGCTCTCGCTGTCGATTTTCGCCGCGCCGTCGACCAACGCCCTGAGCGGAGAGGTCACGCCTTTTGGTGCCGCGCAATCTGCCTTTTGGGTTGCTGCAGGCTTGGCGATCTTCACCGTTCTTTTCGGCACGCGCAACCTGAACGCCAACGAACGACACTACGGCGTCGTCATCGCCGTCGCGATTGAAGCGGTGGTGAAATTGATCGCGTTGATCGCGGTCGGTATCTTCGTGGTCTGGGGCCTGGGCGGCGGCGTTGGCGAGACGCTGGCGCGCATTGATGCATCGGCCATCGGTCAATGGGACATGCAAGGCAGCCGGTGGGTGGCGCTTACGGCCCTGTCTGCTGCGGCTTTTTTGTGCTTGCCGCGGATGTTCCAGGTCATGGTCGTGGAGAATGATGACGAACGATATCTCCAGATCGCTTCCTGGGCCTTCCCGCTGTATCTGATGCTGATGAGCCTTTTCGTCGTGCCCATTGCCGTTGTAGGGCTCGATCTACTGCCCCCTGGATCAAACCCAGATTTGTTTGTGCTTAGCATCCCGTTGAGCGAAGGGCAGAACGCGCTGGCCATGCTGTCTTTCTTAGGTGGGTTCTCATCCGCAACATCCATGGTGATCGTCGCGACCCTCGCCTTGAGCACCATGGTGAGCAATCACATCGTCATGCCCTTTTGGTTGACATTTCGTCAGCAAGGTGCGGCGCAGTCGGGCGATGTGCGCAATGTTGTGATCCTGGCACGCCGCACCTCGATCCTGCTGATTATCGCCTTTGGGTTTTTGTACTATCGCGCATCTGGCGGCAGCGATGCCTTGGCGGCGATCGGCACCGTCTCTTTTGGCGGTGTCGCGCAATTTTTGCCAGCGCTGCTGGGTGGTATTTTCTGGCGCGGCGCGACGCGACTGGGGGCGCTCACCGGATTGGCGGTGGGTTTCATCCTTTGGGTTTACACGATGCTGCTGCCCAGTTTCGGCATTGATGGGGCGCTGTCTGCGGCGATCTTTGAACAGGGACTGTGGGGGATCTCTTGGCTGCGTCCGCAAGCGCTGTTTGGAATTTCGGGCGTCGATCCCACGGTGCATGCCGTTGTCTGGAGCCTGTCGCTGAATGCTTTGGCCTTTGTGGGTGTCTCACTGTTTACCTTTCCGCATCCGCTTGAGCGGCTTCAAGGCGCGCAGATCGTGAATGTGTTGGAACATTCCGAGGCGACGCGCGGGTGGGCGACGTCTGTCGCGGCAAGTGAAGATCTCATGATCATGTCGCAGCGCATCCTGGGTGCGCGCGAGGCGCAGGCGTTTTTTCAAACCCAGGCCCGTGCCCAGGGAGTGCGCAGACAATTGCCCGATCCGACGCCCGGTTTTGTTCAGGCGCTTGAACGGGAACTGGCCGCGTCGGTGGGGGCAGCAACAGCGCATGCGATGGTGTCACAGATCGTGGGCGGCAGCGCGGTGTCGGTCCAAGACCTTTTGGCCGTGGCCGACGAATCCGCTCAGATCCTCGAATATTCCAATCAGCTTAAGGCGCAGTCGAAAGAGCTGACCAAGACAGCCGCACAACTGCGCGATGCCAATGAAAAGCTGACGCAATTGTCTTTGCAAAAAGATGGGTTTTTGAGCCAAATCAGCCATGAATTGCGCACGCCCATGACCTCAATCCGGTCTTTTTCTGAGATCTTGCGCGACGCCGGCAATATGAAGGATGAGGACAAAAGTAGATATGCATCGATCATCCACACTGAAACGATCCGTCTCACCCGTTTGTTGGATGATTTGCTTGACTTGTCCGTGCTTGAACATGGGCAGGTGACGTTGCACATGGCGCAAGATCGGCTGGACGACATTCTGGATCGGGCGCTCACGGCCGCGCTCACCGGGGTTGAGCGTCAGCTGACCGTGCACCGCACCCGTGCGCGCGAGGACATCTGGTTGCATACGGATTTGGACCGGCTGATCCAGGTGTTTATCAATCTGATCACGAACGCGCAGAAATACTGCCGGGTGAGCGATCCTGCTTTGACGATCAGCGTGACGATGACAGGCAAATGGGTTGTGATCGATTTCATCGACAATGGCCGCGGCATCGATGCAGAGGCGCAGGCGGTTATTTTCGAAAAATTCTACCGTGTGGTCGGCGCTGATGGGGATGGCGCGGGCCTTGGGCTTGCGATCTGTCAAGAAATCATGCGCCGCCTTGGGGGCGACATTAGCTATCTTCCGGGCCGAGATGGGGCAGCATTTCGCGTGCGTTTGCCCCCGGCAAGCGTCGTACAGGCGCCCGAACGCGCAGAGGTTTCATCGGTCGCTTAAATCTGATGGTAACTTGTTGACCGCTACGTTGATCCGATGACCGCCTGACGCGGATGGAAGGCGATGGCGCAAGACAAGGACATCGATACCCAGGGTAGTCCCCTGGCGCAGCATGCGGCTGTGCCGGGCGATGGAACGTTGAGACGGATGGCACGCGCTGGTGTGGCGGAGCATCAGACCAAGGCGATGTCACTGGCCAAGGCGCTGCGCATCAGCGTCGCCAAGGTGGCCGATGCAGAACTTAACCTTGCTATGGCGGTGCTTGCGCTGAAGGTGGAGGCGCGGACCGGAGAAAATATCGCAGAAGTTCTTGATGATGACGCGCTATTGATCCTTTTCGAAGGGTCGTTTCAACGGCGCGCGGGCATCGTGATCGATCAGGCGTTTGTCGGTTCTCTCATCCAGCAACAGACGATGGGCAACGTCTTGGCCGATACCAGCGGTGAGATGCGCAGAATGACAGCCACAGACGCGGCGATCTGCGCGCCGTTTCTAGAGGCACTGTTTACAGCAACGGCCCCGTTGCCCGAGGACGAGGCAGAGCGAGAGCTCTTATCAGGCTATCAGTTTGGCGCTCAGGCGGACAGCGCGCGTCTTTTGGACATGGCGCTCGACGCGCATGCCTATCAAGTGATCTCTCTGACCTTTGACATTGCAAATGGCGCCCGCCAAGGGAAGGTAACGCTATGCTTGCCCGAAAGCACCGCCCAGATGCAGGCGCTGCATGTCAGTGATACGGATGATGTCAGCACTGCCGCACTGCAGAGCCCGACATTGAAAAAGACCGTTTTGCGCTTGACCACCGAACTCAATATCGCGCTGGCGCGCCTTCGCATGCCATTAAAACAGGTGAGCACGTTGCAGGTTGGCCAAGCGATCGACATTGGGACCCCAAGTTTTGAGAAGGCGCGCATCTTGACCATGGCGGGGCGTCAGCTGTCATCGGGTGTGCTGGGGCAACTGGACGGCATGCGGGCGGTGCAAGTGATCCCTCAAGCCGTGAAGGCAGATCATCCGCGCCGCCGCGCGGGCGATGTCAGCCCCGCCAACCTCGGCCCGCCCCTGCCGCAAGCTGAAGCTGCTTTGCCAACGCTGCCGGATGTCGACGTCGTGCCAGAGGCTGAGATTGGGGATCTGATGCCGCCGTTGCCAGGTGAGCCTGATCTGCCCGATCTGCCTGACATGTCGGACCTTCCCGAACTGGATGCGTGATACAATCTCGCGGCCCCGTTAGGCGTTATTCACCGTGTTTCGTTGCCGATCACGGAAGCGAAGGGAACCCGTGATGCACCGGATTGATCAACCCTGACACTGGGCAATCGCGCTGTGTTTCAAGATCCTTCAGTGAAACGGTGATCGAGCATCGGTTTAAGGTGCTCAAACTGATAGCCCGCGGCGCGTGTCGCATCGAGGATATCTTGAACCGTCATGCGACCCGCTTGGCCTAGCGCCCAGGCCAAACAGGAGCGGGTTCCAGACGTGCAATAGGCCAAAGTGACATCCTCTGTGTCCGCACCCAACGCGCGATTGGCCGCGACCACCTCGGGAACGATGCGCTGCATGGTCAAGGGCTGCTGGGCAAAGGTGATCCCCGTTGTTTCAGCCGCGGCGCGGATAACCTCAGCGCAGTGGCTGGGGGGCACCTCATCGTCCGGTCGGTTGCACAGAATGCGCGTGATCCCTGCCGAAACCAAATCAGGAATGTCCTCAGGCCCGATCTGCGGGCTGACAAAATATCGTGGGGCGACCTGACGCAGATCCATGGCGTCCTCCTGATAAAGCAACGGTTTGCAGGCGTGTACCACTTGAGCGAGGGCAATTTAAGGGCAATCCTGCGTTTTCCCGCCGTTTGCAACAGCGCGCTGTGGCGCAACCGTGACCTGTTCGTGGGATCGGCTGGATGTGATTCCCGTGATGTGGTTTTGAGCGCGGCCTGACGACGCCAGGAAACTACGCCAGGAAGATACCTATGATCACCATCATCAGCCCGATCACAGACAAAAACAGTGCGCCGAGATTGAGGGGGAGGGCGGATTTTAGCACCTCACGCATCTGCGCATCATCCAGTTTTGCGCGCTTCGCGCGGCTGACCTTCAAGATGCACCAGACCAAGCCAAACAAGCCCACCGCCGATACGGCAGCGCCGGTCCAAATGATCACGTCGAAGATGGGATTTTGCGCGGTTTCCATGCGCCGCTGCTACGATAAAGCTGCGCTGCCCACAAGGGTGCTTGCAGGCGGTGCGCACGGGGGATAGTCAGCGCGTGAAGGCGATAGGAGCATGCGATGAACGACGAGCCATTGGGTGAGACCGGCAGCGATGCAAGCTACCGGGTGACGGCGGATGAATTGCGTCAGCTTGTGGAACGTGTCGAAAGGCTGGACGCGGAAAAAAGAGATATCGCCGAGCAGCAAAAAGAGGTCATGGCCGAAGCGAAAGCGCGTGGATATGACACGAGAGTTTTGCGGAAAATCATTGCGCTGCGCAAGCGGGACAAAGATGATCTGGCGGAGGAAGAAGCCGTGCTTGAGCTCTACAAAGAGGCGCTTGGCATGTGACGCGCGCGGGCCGTAGCTTTCGTGGCTGACAAATTGTGGCACTCTAAATCCCGCCTCGCCCCGAGCCTTCCGGCACCCTGCCTGACGGTCACGCAGATTTGCTCTTTCGATCTGACATTTCATCGTGTTGAAGCGGCGATCTTGCATGCGCATAGGCCCTGTCACAGGCGGCGATGTACGCGTTTTGAAGCCCCCTTGCACCTCCTCACGCGGCTCAATAGAAGAGGGCAGTTTTTACCCGCGCCGCTCGAGCGCGGCTTTCTTTAGGGAGCACACATGCAGGTCACTGAGACGCTGAACGAGGGTTTGAAGCGCGGCTACGCCATCAGGCTGAGCGCCGCTGAATTGGATGCCAAAGTCAACGAAAAGCTCGCTGAAGCACAGCCGGAGGTGGAGATGAAGGGCTTTCGCAAGGGCAAGGTGCCCATGGCCCTGTTGAAAAAGCAATTCGGTCAGCGGGTGATGGGCGAAGCGATGCAGGAAAGCATTGATGGTGCCATGACTGCCCATTTTGAGGAATCTGGCGACCGCCCAGCGATGCAGCCTGACGTCAAGATGACCAACGAAGACTGGAAAGAGGGCGATGACGTGAAGGTCGAGATGACCTACGAGCGGCTGCCCGACATTCCTGAATTGGATTTGACGGCCATTAATCTGGAAAATCTCGTGGTCAAAGCCGATGATGAGGCCATTGATGAGGCATTAAACAACCTTGCTGAGACCGCTCCGAACTTTGAGGCGCGCAAAAAGGGATCAAAAACCAAGGATGGCGATCAGGTCGTCATCGATTTTGTCGGTAAAGTAGATGATGAAGCGTTCGACGGCGGCACCGCAGAGGATTATCCGTTGGTCCTGGGGTCAAATTCTTTCATTCCCGGTTTTGAAGATCAGTTGGTTGGCGTGAAAGCGGGCGAAGAAAAGTCCGTGGTTGTGACCTTCCCAGAGAATTACCAGGCGGAAAATCTCAAGGGGAAAGAGGCGACGTTTGAATGCACGATCAAAGAGGTGAAAGCGCCCGCTGCGGCAAAAATTGATGACGAGCTTGCCAAGAAGTTTGGGGCGGAGGATCTGGAAGGGCTCAAAGCGCAGATTTCAGAGCGGCTTGAGGCAGAATATGCGGGCGCATCGCGCGCGGTGATGAAACGTAGTTTACTTGATGCGCTGGATGAGATGGTGTCGTTTGACCTCCCTCCGTCGCTTCTGAATGCTGAGGCAGGGCAGATTGCGCAGCAGCTATGGCACGAGGAGAACCCCGAAAGCGAGGAAGGTGCACCGGCTGAGATCGAGCCGAGCGAGGAGCACATCAAACTGGCCACGCGCCGCGTGCGTCTTGGGCTTTTGCTGGCCGAAATCGGGCAGAAGGCGGAGGTTGTCGTCTCTGATGCTGAAATGACCCAGGCGATCATGGGCCAAGCGCGTCAATATCCTGGACAGGAGCGGCAGTTTTTCGAGTTCGTTCAGCAAAATCAGCAGATGCAGCAGCAAATCCGCGCGCCACTGTTCGAGGATAAAGTGGTCGATCACATTGCCGACATCGCGTCAGTAACAGAGAAGACTGTGGGCAAAGAAGATCTGCAAAAGGCCGTCGAGGCGCTGGAAGACGCCGACTAGAGCTCTCCAGCTCCCGGCCTTTAAACCTGATACACCCCGTTTGTTCTCACCTTTCTGCCCCTACGGGGCGGTGTTTAGTCGGTTTGGGCAAGGTGTCTTAGGTTTAAAGTCGCAGGCTTTCACGCGCGCTCTTCGGACCTAACGAATAGGGGTGGGAAGGCTGCTCGGCCTCTTTGCACCGTTTGCGACCCGAGCGGAGATCGACGGCGGCCCAAATCCACCGATGCTGTTTCATTTGGCGTCATTTCTGACTGCACCCGACAAACTCGCGACAGCTTCACATCTGAGGGAGCTTTTCCCCGCGTGCTGTCGCCTGGGCGGTTGCACCTATCCTCTTGCGGCGCGTCCCTGGCGTTTTGGCCAACTTGATCCAACGCAGCACATTGCGGCGATAAGAGTGGGCCAGAGCCTCCCATATCGCGCTGTCGATTTCCGCCGCCAGATCATCCGGAACGATGAGCGCATCGACATCCGCAAAGAAATCCCAAAGATCGGCCGCCTTGCTCGCATCAATAGCGCCTTGACCTGCGGGATGCATGCGCCCCTCCCTCACGAGCTTTTCCGCCAGATCTTTGTAGCTTTTTGACCACGCCTGTTGCTGACGCGGTGCGATCAGTTGCGCGGTGCGATCCGCGTCCACTGTAAATCGGCGCCCATCGATCCACCCGTGAGATATCAAGGCCGCCAAGACAGCATCTCGTGAGACATATTTTGCGACATGCGCCGCTTTCCAGGTGATTAATCGAACGCTTTGTGACTGCCCGTGATGCGCTGCAAGCCACGTCCAAAGTTGTTCGATATCAGTGATTTCTAGGTCTTTCATAAACCTGTTTGGTTGGCATGACGCTTGAAAGCGCTGCGCGTGCCGCGGCGCCTCCTCCCCAGTTTTCAGTCCTCAGCGGATGGTGTCGCCGCCCGCATCCTCTGATGCACCTTCGCTTGATCGTTCCGCCAAAGTTTCATCCTCGGATGCTGCTGAACCGATGTCGTCAAAGAGTTCCGCGATCTCAAAGTCAGCTGCTGCCTCTTCTTCAGCCGCCAACTCTTGGATTGATTTACCAGAGGCTTGCAATTCCGCTTCCTCGGTAGACCGCGCAACGTTCAACTGAATGGTTGCATCGACTTCTGGGTGCAGCACCACGACCACATCGTGCAGCCCCAATTCTTTGATGGGTGCGGCCAGAACCACTTGCTTGCGGTCGATGGTAAAGCCGTTCTCGGTAGCTGCCTCTGCGGCGTCGCGTGTGGTGACAGACCCGTAAAGCGCGCCGGCATCGGAGGCAGAGCGAATCACCACGAATTGTTGACCGCCCAAGGTTTCGGCCATTTTCTCGGCTTCTTTTCGAGTTTCGAGGTTCTGCGCTTCGAGCTGGGCCTTGCGGGCCTCGAACGCGTCAACATTCGCTTTCGACGCTGACAGAGCTTTGCCCTGCGGCAGCAGGAAATTGCGCGCATAGCCCGGTTTTACATCCACCACTTCGCCCATCTGGCCAAGCTTTGCGACACGCTCAAGAAGGATCACTTGCATGGTAAACTCCTTATTTCACGGCGTAGGGCAGCAGCGCCAAAAAGCGTGCGCGCTTAATGGCACGCGCCAGTTCGCGCTGTTTTTTCGCGGAAACCGCAGTGATCCGCGAGGGCACGATTTTGCCGCGTTCGGAAATATAGCGTTGCAGAAGGCGCGTGTCTTTGTAATCGATTGCGGGCGCGTTATCGCCGGAGAAAGGGCAGACTTTGCGGCGACGGAAAAATGGTTTTGTAGCCATAGTTTAGTATCCTTTCCTCACGTTTCCTATCGGCGTTCGCGGCGGTCACCGCGATCCTCGCGCTTTTGCATCTGAACCGAGGGCAGCTCTTTGTGCGCGTCCACTTTGATGGTCAGAACGCGCATTACGTCCTCATGGATGTGCATCAGCCTTTCCATCTCTTGCACGGCGGGCGCTGGCGCGTCCGACAAAAGATAGGCGTAATGCCCTTTGCGATTTTTGTTGATTTTGTAGGCCATCGTTTTGACGCCCCAATATTCGCTGCCAACGACAGTACCGCCGTTGTCAGCCAGAACGGTGCCAAAATGTTCGATAAGGCCCTCGGCTTGCGTGTTAGAAAGATCCTGACGCGCGATCATAACATGCTCATAAAGCGGCATGTGCACTCCTATTTCTGTCAAGGCGCATTTCAACGATGGGGCGGGTCGCCTTTGCTGCCCCACCACGAGAGACTGCGCGGTTCACAATTTTGCAAAGGAAGCTGCTGTATACACGCTTCGGCGCGCGGGGCAAGTCTTTGCGCTCGTGTCAAAACCTGTCTTCGAATGTTCACGGGCGCGCAGCGTTTGTGGAACTTTGCCAGGTTGTCATAGCGGCAAAGCGCCACACATTCACCTCATGTTTCTTAACCAGAAGGAGAGCCTTTGATGAAATCCCTATTGTTCGCCGCTGCCGTGTCTTTTGGCGCGCTCAGCGCAACGCAAGCGCTGTCGGCTGAAAAATACGTGCTGGATGCCAGCCACTCTCAGGTCATTTTCAGCTACGATCACCTGGGTTTTTCAACGACATTCGGCATGTTTTCGGGCTTTGAAGGTGAGATCAACTTCGACGCTGAAAACCCTGAAAATTCCTCGGTCAACGTCTCTATGCCTGTCATGTCCATGTTCACGGGATGGGAGCGTCGCGACGGGCATTTCATGTCCGATGACTTCTTTGGGGCGACAGAGGAAGACATGGTCAGCTTTACCTCAACCGCCATTGAGGTCACAGGAGAGAACACCGCCAAGATTACCGGTGATCTTTCGATGAACGACGTCACGCAAAGCGTTGTGTTGGACGCAAAGCTCAACCGCGCCGCAAATCACCCCATGGCCAGCAAACCGTGGCTCGGCTTTGATGCGACGACCGAATTAAAACGCTCTGACTTTGGTTTGGGCGCGTTTGCCCCGGCAGTGGGCGATGAGGTTGCCGTGCGCATTTCAATCGAAGCGGCAAAGGCTGATTAAGCTGGCCGCTCTCCCATACACGACACTTGCAGCGCTGGCCCAAACGCGGGCCAGCCTCGTTAACTCATCGGTCTGTTATTGGCACGCAGCGTGATATCCACCGTCACGGCGAAACCCAGAGAGCCTTCATCCTGCATGCTGTTGCCGATCCCAAAATCCATGCGGTTGAGCGTGACCGTACCGATCATATCTGCCGTGCCCTCCTCGATTAACAGATCAAAAGGCAACTCAAGCGGCACCTCAGCGCCTTTGATGTTCAAAGTGCCCGCGGCGGTATAGCCCGTCTCAGGATCACGCATGATTTTCGCGTCGAAGACAGCTGTGGCATGGTTCGCAGCATCAAAAAAATCGGTGCCCATGGCTTGATCGGTCACAGACCCGAGCGAGAGCGAGGGGATGGCAATCGTCGCGGTGACACTTCCCACCTCTCCGCGCGGGGCTGTTTCGTCAAAGCTGATCGCGGCGGTCCAATCGGCAAAGCTGCCTTTTACCTCTGACCCGAGCTGTAGCACGGTGATGTCTATGCTGCCGGTTTCGACAATCCAATCTGATGTCACTTTGGCAAGCGTCACCTCAGGGGCGACGGCGGTTTCGGCATCGTTGTTGGCGATGCTGACCCCGGCAAAAAGCGCGATGCCCCAGATGGCAACCCCGCTGGCGAGCGGTGTTTGGCGATGCACGGCTGCAGGCGGTGTCTCTACCGGCCAAATGCCAGGTGCCATGCGGCGCAGGGTGCAATCGCGATCAATAACGTGGTGCTTGATCGCGCCTGCGACGTGAAACAAGATGGACAGAACCAGGATCTGGCCCGAGATCCAATGCACCACGCTAAAGGCATGCTCAACCTGAACAGATTTTGGCACCAGCGGCAGGCTTTGTCCGAATGGCCACCAAATCGGGGCAAAACCGGACGCCGCCGCATGTGAAATCCACCCTGATAGCGGGACGATGACGAGCGCACCGTAAAGCAACCAGTGAACCGTTTCGGCGGCAAAGCTCTCAAGCCGTCGATCGCTGTTGATCAGACCCGGCTTACGCTGGCTTAAAGCCCAGAAAATGCGGAGCAGCGCCACGAAAAAAGCCAAGACGCCAAAGGTTTTGTGCATGGAAAAGAACCAGGCTTTTCGCGCCAGTTCTGCATCGGTTTCGTAGGGCAGGCGTTCTGCGTACCATCCCATCCCGATCAAGCTGAAAATCAAAAGTGCCATAAGCCAGTGAAATGTCTTTGTCACACTGCCATAGCGTTCGGTGGTGTTCGACAGGGCCATGTCTCAACTTCCTCATTCTCTCGATCTTCCAGGTAGAGGCTTCTGGATGCATGACAATGTTCTTAGGCGCACAGCATTCCTGCGGTCTTGTTCACGCAGCCGCCTTTGGCTAGACGGAGCCATCAATTGGGGGGTTTTTATGAGCATCGCATTTGTTTTCCCAGGGCAGGGGGCGCAGACCATCGGCATGGGAAAAGCGTTGGCGGAGACATATCCAGAGGCGAAAGCCGTCTTTGAGGAGGTCAACGATGCGTTGGGCGAAGACCTCTCCGCGTTGATCTGGGAGGGCGAGGCTGACACGCTCACGCTGACCGAAAACGCGCAGCCGGCATTGATGGCCACCTCCATGGCGGCACTTGCTGCCTTGCGTGCTGAAGGCATTGAGGTGACGCGCGCTGATTTCGTGGCGGGGCATTCGCTGGGCGAATATTCAGCGCTCTGCGCGGCGGGGGCGCTGAGCCTTGCTGATACAGCGCGCCTGCTGCGCATTCGCGGGCGCGCGATGCAGTCGGCCGTTCCGGTCGGTGAAGGGGCGATGGCCGCCATTCTAGGGCTGTCGGCAGATGCGGTCGAGCAGGTCGTGCAAGACGCCGCGCAAGGCGATGTGTGTCAGTTAGCCAATGAAAATGACCCGACACAAAATGTCATTTCAGGCACAAAGACTGCCGTCGATCGCGCGGTTGTTTTGGCAAAACAAGCGGGTGCGAAGCGGGCACTCCCGCTTCCGGTGTCAGCGCCGTTTCACTGCGCGCTCATGCAACCGGCTGCGGATGCGATGGCCGCGGCACTTGCAGACGTTTTGCTGCAGAACCCGCGCGTGCCACTTGTCGCGAATGTGCGGGCAGAGGCGGTCTTGGATGCGGCTGACATAAAGTCTCTATTGGTCGCGCAGGTGACGGGACGTGTGCGCTGGCGATCCTCTGTTGAGTGGATGGTTTTCCACGGCGTGCGTGAATTTTGGGAAATCGGTGCTGGCAAAGCCTTGTCCGGCATGATCCGTCGCATCGCAAAGGAAAGCACCTGCCGCGCCGTTGGGTCCCCCGATGACATAGCGGGCGTCCTCAGCGCTTAGGTGTCGCGAGATTTCGTAAACTTCGAGCAGGAAAATCTATGTTTGATCTATCAGGAAAGAAGGCTCTAATCACTGGGGCATCAGGGGGCATCGGCGCAGAGATTGCGCGCTTTTTGCACGCGCAGGGCGCGTCTGTCTGCTTGTCTGGCACCCGCGTCGATCCGTTAGAAGCGCTGCGGCTGGAACTGGGCGCGCGCGCTCAGGTGGCACCTTGCGACTTGAAAGATCTGAGCGCCGTGGATGCGCTGCCAAAGACCGCTGCAGAGGCGATGGGTGGGTTGGATATTTTGGTCAATAATGCCGGTATCACGCAGGACAACCTGTTCATGCGCATGTCGAATGACGAATGGCAATCGGTGTTAGACGTCAATCTCACCGCTACATTCCGCCTGTGCAAAGGCGTTATCCGCGGCATGATGAAGGCACGCTGGGGCCGCATCGTTAGCATCTCTTCTGTGGTGGGGGATATCGGAAACCCGGGGCAGGCCAATTATGCGGCGTCCAAGGCCGGGGTGATCGGCATGTCAAAATCGCTCGCTTACGAGGTCGCGACACGCGGCATTACGGTGAACGCTGTCGCGCCGGGGTTCATTGAGACGACGATGACTGAAAAGTTAAACGACGATCAGAAAGCAAGTATCATGACCCAGGTTCCCGCCGCGCGCATCGGCAAACCGAGCGAAGTGGCGGCGGCGGTTTTGTATTTGGCCAGTGAGGAAGCAGCCTATGTGACGGGCACGACGCTGCACGTGAACGGTGGCATGGCGATGCTATAAGCGCGAATTCAATACCGTTTGCGCGTCAAAGCGCATGTGCTAAAGGGAGCGCGGAATCAGTTCCGGGGCATTTGTGAGACGCCCCTCTCGCTCAAGCGGGGGAAATTGGCCCAGCTTGGGCATCTCCACAGGCCAAGATTGGCGGGTGGAAAGACATCGGGCCATTGGCCTAAGGAGTGAGGACTTAGTATGAGCGACATAGCAGATCGCGTTAAAAAGATCGTCGTTGAACATCTCGGCGTTGAGGAAGAGAAAGTGGCGGAAAACGCTTCTTTCATCGATGATTTGGGCGCCGACAGTCTCGACACGGTCGAACTTGTGATGGCGTTCGAAGAGGAGTTCGGGATCGAAATTCCTGACGACGCCGCGGAAAATATTCAGACCTTCGGCGACGCTGTCGAGTTTATTAATAAGTCTACCTAACCAAACGGGTGCCTTTTGTGCCGAGCGGCGCCGCTTTTAAAGCGGCGCCTTTTGTATTTGCGCCGACCCGTCGCTTTGAAGATAGGTGTGTTGGCTTGCAAGCAGCTCAACAGCCACCTCTTGAATCACAGGGGATCGTCACGCTATAGCCGCAGCAACCAAGATTGAGGTTTTTTATGCGCAGAGTGGTGGTGACAGGGCTGGGTTTGGTGACACCCCTCGCCGATGGTGTCGAAGCTTCCTGGTCGCGCATCTTGCAAGGCATGTCTGGCGCCGGTCCGATCACGCGTTTTGATCCAAGCGATGTTGTGACCAAATACGCCTGCGAAGTCCCGATGGGCGATGGCACAGAGGGGACATTCGACGCCGCCAAATATCTGCAACCCAAAGAACAGCGCAAGATCGACACCTTCATTCTGTTTGGCCTTGCCGCTGCACAGCAGGCGATAGAAGACGCAGGGTGGGCACCCGGTGATACTGAGAGTTTGGAGCGCACGGGCGTATTGATCGGCTCCGGGATCGGCGGGCTCAAGTCAATCGCCGAAACCGCTGTCATGATGAAGGAAAAAGGGCCGCGCCGGGTCAGCCCGTTTTTTGTGCCGGGCGCTTTGATCAATCTGATATCGGGGCAGGTATCCATTCGATATGGTTTCAAAGGCCCCAACCACTCTGTCGTAACAGCCTGTTCTACAGGGGCGCATGCCATTGGTGACGCGTCTCGTTTGATTCAATACGGCGATGCAGATGTCATGGTTGCGGGCGGGGCCGAGGCTGCGATTTGCGAAATCGGCATCGCGGGCTTTAACGCCTGCAAGGCGCTGAGCACCAAGCGCGCGGATAATCCTCAAGCCGCGTCTCGCCCCTACGATGTAGACCGCGACGGATTTGTCATGGGCGAGGGGGCGGGCATCGTCGTGCTAGAAGAGTACGCCCATGCCAAGGCGCGGGGTGCCAAGATCTATGCTGAGGTTTTGGGCTACGGTCTTTCAGGGGACGCCTATCACATCACCGCCCCTTCCGAGGATGGCGAAGGCGGTGAACGCGCGATGCGCAACGCGCTGCGCAATGCTGGCAAAATACCCGCCGACATCGACTACATCAATGCGCACGGGACATCGACGATGGCTGACACGATCGAGCTTGGCGCGGTTGAGCGGATGATGGGGGCTCACGCGTCACAGGTGACGATGTCATCGACTAAATCGGCAACGGGTCATCTTTTGGGCGCGGCGGGCGCGATCGAAGCGATCTTTAGCATTCTGTCCATCCGCGATCAGATGGCACCGCCGACCATTAATCTGGATACACCATCGGTTGAGACTGTGGTTGACCTTGCACCAAATGCGGCTGTTTCGCGCAAAATTGACGTCGCTCTGTCGAATTCCTTCGGTTTTGGTGGCACGAACGCCTGTGTGATTTTCGGAAAGCTCTGAGAATGTGGCGGCACATCGCATCCAATGCGGTTACGCTGCTGCTGGTGCTTTTGTTTTTGCTCGGCGGGGTCATCCTTTGGGGAAGATCCGAGTACGTGGCCGAGGGGCCGTTAGAACAGGCGATTTGCCTTCAAGTGCCCAGCGGGTCGAATATGCGTAGGATATCGCGAGAGCTTTCCGAACAGGGCGCTGTACGCTCGGCGTCACTGTTTCGCATGGGCGCTGATTATGAAGAGAAGGCCGGCCAGTTAAAGGCGGGAAGCTTTCTGATCACGCCCGGTGCGTCGATGTCAGAGATTGTGGACGTCGTGACCCGGGGCGGGTCAAGCACGTGCGGCACCGAGATCGTCTATCGCATCGGGGTCAACAGCGTTTCGGTGCAACTGCGCGAACTTGATCCGGCCACGGGCCGTTTCGTGGAGCAAGCCCGCTTTACACCGGAGCAAAGCGAGGCGCCCGCGCTCTATACCGAGGCAAAGACCCAAGCCGACACGCGGTTTCGCATCGCGGTTGCTGAGGGCGTAACAAGCTGGCAAATCACCGAGGCGCTGAAGACAAATGACATTCTGTCAGGTGAGATTGCGCGCGTCCCTCCAGAAGGCAGCCTGGCGCCTGACAGCTATGAGGTGCGCGTCGGAGAGACGCGGGAGGGCATCCTGGAGCGTATGGCGCGCGCGCAGGAAGCCTTCATTGCGGCCGCCTGGGAGGCACGCACGCCTGACTTGCCGATCGAAACGCCGGCAGATTTGGTCACGCTGGCCTCGATCATCGAGAAGGAGACGGGTGTCGCGGCTGAACGCGGTCAGGTGGCAAGCGTTTTTGTCAACCGATTGAACCAAGGCATGCGTCTGCAAACCGACCCGACGGTGATCTACGGCATTACCCGGGGCGAAGGTGTGCTTGGCCGTGGCTTGCGGCGCTCTGAATTGCGCGCTGAGACGCCTTGGAACACCTATGTGATCGACGGGCTTCCCCCAACGCCCATCGCCAACCCGGGTCGCGCGAGTCTGATGGCCGCCGCGCAGCCTGACGTGACAGAGTACATTTTCTTTGTTGCAGATGGCACCGGTGGTCACGCCTTTGCCAAGACGCTGAACGAACATAACGCCAATGTCGCGCGCTGGCGCGAGATTGAGGCAGAACGTGCCGCCGCCGCCGCTGCAGAGGGTGAATAAACAGGCGCAACTTCGCAGCGTGCGATCAATTAAGATATTGTTAATAAACAATTAATTGACATTCTGAACGATTTAGCATACTGTTTATCCATGCTGGATTGATTGGGTAAGGGTTTGAGAGCGTGTGCTTTCAACTTGCTTTTCCACGTTTGATTGGTCGGGGGACCCATACGGGAGGTATGAGCCACAATGACCATAATAACGCCAGAAGGAGAGGTTGCACGGGCTGCTGAGGTGCTCAGCGCGCTGCATCGCGCGATACACACGCTACGGCGTGAACTAGAAGGGCTGGCTGACGCTGTGCAGTCAGGAGACGACATTAACGAAGCAGAAGCAGCCAAATCCTTACGCACGGCGTTGGGTTTGGTGATGCAGTGTTTGAAAGCGGAGACATATCTGAATGAGTGCAGAAGCAAGCAAGCTGGTATCGCCAAAGGGGGCCGTGCCCTCGATTTGGGCAAAGCGCGGGACGACATTGGGCGCAAGCTGGATCGCCTCCGAGGATGTTGATCTGCAGGCGGAGTTTCTGAACGAACTGGACGAGGGAGAGCTTATGGCTCTCCCCTTTTTGTTCGAATTTTGGGCCATGCCGCATCAATTACCCCCTGCGGGAGAGTGGCGAACCTGGGTCGTGCTTGGCGGGCGCGGTGCGGGCAAGACACGCGCAGGTGCCGAATGGGTGCGCACTCAGGTGGAAGGGGCAAAACCGCTTGACCCCGGCGCTTGCCGACGTGTGGCCCTGATTGGAGAGACGATTGAGCAGGTGCGCGAGGTCATGATTTTTGGCGAAAGCGGCATTCTGGCGTGTTCTCCTGAGGACCGGCGCCCCGATTGGGAGGCGGGGCGCAAGCGGCTTGTCTGGCCGAATGGCGCTGTGGCCAGCGTGCATACCGCCCACGACCCCGAGGGTTTGCGCGGCCCGCAGTTTGATGCGGCCTGGGTGGACGAGCTTGCCAAGTGGAAAAAGGCGCAAGAGACATGGGATCAATTGCAGTTTGCTTTGCGTTTGGGTGACAGGCCGAGGGTCTGTGTAACGACGACGCCCCGCAACGTAGAGATCCTCAAAAAGCTGTTGGCCTCTCCGTCGACGGTCCGAACCCACGCACCGACCGAAGCCAATGCGGCACATCTTGCTCAGTCTTTTTTAGAAGAAGTCCGGGCGCGATATCGGGGAACGCGGATCGGACGCCAAGAACTGGAGGGCGAATTGCTTGCCGATGCAGAAGGGGCGCTTTGGACATCTGGCTTGCTTGAACGGGCGCGGATTGACCGACCGACCGATTTTGACCGCGTGGTCGTCGGTTTGGATCCCGCTGTGACAGCGGGGGTGGGTGCCGACGAATGTGGGATCGTCGTTGTTGGCGCAACGACCCAGGGCGCAGTTTGCGACTGGCGCGCCGTTGTTTTGGCCGATTGCACAGTGAAAGGCGCGACCCCAAACGGATGGGCCCATGCCGCGATTGATGCGATGACCCGATTTGCAGCGGATCGGCTGGTGGTCGAGGTCAACCAGGGTGGGTTGATGGTGAGCGAGGTGATCCGTCAAGTGGACCCCCTGGTACCGATCCGCACGGTGCATGCCAGCCGGGGCAAGAGCGCCCGGGCAGAGCCGGTGGCCGCGCTCTATGAACAAGGGCGCGTGCGGCATGTCGATGGGCTTACCCATCTTGAGGATCAGATGTGCCGCATGACGGCGCAAGGATACCAGGGCAAGGGCAGCCCTGACCGGGTGGATGCGTTGGTTTGGGCCTTGCACGATTTGATGATCGAACCTGCCGCCCGGTGGCGCGCGCCAGGCGTGCGCAGTCTTTAACCCAGATACTGTTGCGCAGCGCACGGTCTGGTTCGGTGTCCTTAATCGATATTTGAGACAGTGTTTGTGCGCCGATTGGAACATGTGTTGCTGCCGCAGCGCAGGACAGCGAAAGGAACGGGCAGGATGGTTTTTGATTTTCTAAAGCGTGATACGGCGGCGGCCGAACTGCCCGCGCAGAAAGCCTCGGCAACCGGGCCTGTCATCGCTTTTCAGACCAGTGGTCGCGTCGCGTGGAGCCCGCGCGACACGGTGAGCCTGACCAAGGTTGGCTTTTGCGGCAACCCGATCGGCTTTCGTGCGGTAAAGCTGATCGCTGAAGCAGCGGCCGCCTTGCCATTAGTTTTTCAAGATGCCTCGCGTCGCTATGAGACGCATCCGATCATGGCGCTTCTGGCGCGTCCGAACGGGGCGCAAGGGCGCGCCGAATTGCTCGAGGCGCTTTACGCGCAAATTTTGTTGAGCGGCGATGGATACATCGAGGCCGTGGGCGATGCGGGGCTGCCCGTGGAACTGCATGTCTTACGCTCTGATCGCATGTCGGTTGTGCCAGGATCCGATGGGTGGCCTGTCGGATATGAATATGCCGTTGCTGGTCGCAAGCATCGCTTCGCGCTGGGCGACGGGCCAACGCCGATTTGTCATATCAAGAATTTTCATCCGCAAGATGACCACTATGGATTTTCGCCCCTTCAATCCGCCGCGATGGCGATGGATGTGCACAATGCGGCGTCTCGGTGGTCCAAGGCGCTTTTGGACAATGCCGCGCGGCCATCGGGCGCCATCGTGTACAAAGGGTCTGACGGGCAGGGGAAGCTTTCCACCGATCAGTATGATCGTCTGGTCGCAGAGATGGAGACCCATCATCAGGGGTCACGAAATGCGGGGCGTCCGATGTTGCTGGAAGGCGGCCTTGATTGGAAGCCGATGGGATTTTCTCCGTCTGACATGGAATTTCAAAAGACCAAAGAAGCTGCGGCGCGCGAGATTGCTTTGGCGTTCGGCGTTCCGCCCATGCTGTTGGGCATTCAAGGGGACGCCACATATGCAAATTATCAGGAAGCGCATCGCGCGCTCTACCGCTTGACGGTCTTGCCGCTGGCAACGCGCGTCACAGCGGCGCTGGCAAGTTGGCTTGCCAGCTTCATCGAGGACACCATTGAGGTCAAACCGGACATGGATCAGGTGCCAGCATTGGCGGCGGAGCGTGACGCGCAGTGGAGCCGCGTGGCCAAGGCTGATTTTCTCACGCGCGGTGAAAAGCGTGCGTTGCTTGGCTTGCCCGCCGTGGCGGAAGAGGAGTAGCGCGGATGTATGAACGTTTCGACGGGGCGCCCGCACTGCGCGCGTCAACCCAAGACCGGATGGCGGAAATCTATCATCGCACCACCCTGCAACGCATGGACCGGTTAGAGCATGTAATGACCCGGATGGAGCGCCGTCTAAAAGTAACAGCGATTGGTCTGCTCGCGGTGGTGATGAGCCAACTGGGACAAGTGGCGCTGGTGCTGACGCCTTAAAGCGCTGAAAATTCAAGGAGAATGTCATGACTGGTGACACTGATATTTTCGGCATCGCGCCGGAAAGCGGGAAGGGCATGGCGGATGTAATGCCACCGCTTGAGTGCAAATTTAGCCGTTTTGATGCGGTCTCTCCTGTTGACGACGGGCTGCAGATAAGTGGGTACGCCAGTCTTTTCGGGGATGTGGATCAAGGCGGCGATGTTGTCGAACCCGGTGCTTACGCCAAAAGTCTTCGAAAGCTCGCGGCGGCTCAGCGTCAGGTCAAGATGCTTTGGCAGCATGAACCGGGCCATCCCATCGGCGTTTGGGAGGACGTGCGCGAGGATGCCAAAGGTCTTTGGGTCAAAGGACGCATTCTGAACAGCGTGGAAAAGGGGCGTGAAGCGGCTGCGTTGATCACCGCCGGCGCGATTGATGGTTTGTCGATCGGCTACCGAACGGTGAAGGCAAGCAAGAACACCAAGGGCCAGCGGCTCTTGTCGGAACTGGAGCTGTGGGAAGTGTCACTGGTGACATTCCCCATGCTGCCCAGTGCACGGGTTGGCTCCAAAGGTGATGGTATCACCGCTGGGGACGTCCTGCGAGAGATGGCAGCGGTCTTCGCGGACGCGCGTGCTGAACTGATGCGCGAGGGAGCCGCGCTCGAAAACCGGAACATTCGGGAGTGATGGATGAGCAATGTGGAAACTGGGGGATCGTCCCCCGCAGAAGAGGTGCGCGCGGCAGTCACTGGCTTTGTGACGGACTTCAAAGGTTTTCAGGCTGAGCTGGAAACGAAACTGCAACAAACAGAAGAGCGAATGAACATGTTAGATCGCAAATTTACCATTTCGGCGCGGCCCCCATTGGGCGGGTCGACCGACCTGACCGCGCCGCATCAGAAGGCGTTCAACACCTATCTTCGGAACGGGGATGATGACGGGCTGCGCGGACTGGAGTTGGAGGGCAAAGCGCTGTCAACGACAGTAAACTCGGACGGCGGATACCTGGTGGATCCGCAGACCTCTGAGACGGTGCAATCGGTGCTGAATGCCACCGCTTCTATTCGCGCGATCGCCAGTGTGGTGCAGGTCGAGGCCACGTCTTTTGACGTGCTGATTGATCACACCGAGGCGGAAGCTGGCTGGGCCACGGAAATTGGTCCGCAGCTTGAAACGAACACGCCTCAGATTGACCGCATTAGCATTGCTTTGCACGAGCTTAGCGCGCTGCCCAAAGCGTCGCAGCGTCTGTTGGACGATTCCGCCTTTGATATCGAAGGGTGGCTCGCTGCGCGGATCGCGGATAAGTTTGCGCGGGCAGAGGCTGATGCTTTCGTAAACGGTGACGGCGTCGACAAGCCCACGGGCTTTTTGTTCCACCCCAAGGTGGACAACGGCATCTGGACCTGGGGGAACATCGGCTATGTGCCAACCGGCATGGCTGGAAATGCGGATGCCGATGCCATCATCGACCTAGTTTATAGCCTGGGCGCTCAGTATCGCGCCAATGGGGCGTTTGTCATGAACTCCAAGACCGCCGGTTTGGTGCGCAAGCTCAAAGACAATGATGGCCGCTTCCTATGGTCCGATGGTCTGGCGGCGGGTGAGCCTGCGCAGTTGATGGGCTATCCGGTTTTGGTGGCTGAGGATATGCCGGATCCGGCGACCGACAGTTTCTCAATCGCTTTCGGCAATTTCTCCGCCGGGTATACCGTGGCCGAGCGTCCTGACCTGCGCGTCTTGCGCGATCCGTTCAGCGCAAAGCCGCATGTCCTGTTTTATGCCACCAAGCGTGTTGGCGGTGACGTCAGCGATTTTGCAGCGATCAAACTGCTCAAGTTCGGTGTGGCGTAAGTCGCACTGATGCCGGGGCCGGGGAACTGACCCTGGTCCGGGCGCGCGACCATCTCACCCGCACTGCCCAGCTGCTCCCCTCTGACCGAGCAGAGCGGGGGCCGCGCGTCCGGGTTCGCCGGAAAACAGGGTCAGAGGCTGAAGAATGGAGGGTTTCTCATGTTGCTGACGGAAGACACATCGGTTGCCGACTCGGTGCTGCCACTTGAGGTTTGCAAAGATCACATGCGTTTGGGGAGCGGTTTTAGCACTGACGCGATGCAGGACGCGTTGATTTTGTCGTTTCTTCGGGCCGCCTTCGCGGCGATTGAAGCGCGGACCGGCAAAGCGCTGCTGATGCGGCAATTCCGTTGGACGCTTTATAAGTGGAGTGATCCGGTGGCGCAGGTGCTTCCAATTGCGCCTGTCACTGAGATTGCCGACCTGCGCATGAAAACCCGTTTTGGCGTAACAACGCCCATTGCGCCGACCGCTTACTGGTTGGAACAAAGCGCCCATCGCCCGCGACTGCGCGCGGCAACGGCAGCATTACCAACCATCCCAACTGACGGGTCGGTCGATGTTGTCTTTGAGGCAGGTTACGGCCCTTCATGGGATCGTGTGCCCGACGATCTGCAACAGGCCGTATTGATGCTCGCTGCACATTTTTATGAGTTTCGCAGCGACACCGGGCTCGAGGCTCAACGCCTACCATTCGGCGTCAGCAGCCTCATTGAAACCTACCGCAGTGTCCGCATGGGCACGGGCGTTGCACAATGACACAGCCGCTTTTGAAGCATGCGCTTGTCCTTGAGGCACCGCAGCGCGTTGCCGATGGTGCAGGCGGCTACGTTGAAGGCTGGATCGCGCTGGGCACGCTTTGGGCGGAAATCACGGCGCGAACGGGTCGCGAACTGGCCAGCACAGGCGCCCCGGTCAGCCGCGTCGAATACAAGATCACTGTGCGCGGTGCCCCCTACGGTGCGCCTGCGCGCCCAAAACCGCAGCAACGCTTTCGCGACGGTACGCGGATCTTCGTTATTCAAGCGGTCGCTGAGCGCGATGCTGACGGTCGATATCTGACCTGCTTCGCCGATCAAGAGGTGGTGGTATGAGTTATGCGCTGTCAGGGCCGCTGCAAACAGCCGTTTATGATGCTCTGCGAGGGGATGCAGCCCTTTCCAGCATCGTGGGAAGCGCGATCTATGACGCGGTCCCCATTGGCGCTGTGCCGACGATCTATGTTCGGCTTGGCGGTGAAGAGGTGATTGATGCCTCTGATTTCACCGGTGCTGGTGCGGTCCATACAATCACCGTCTCAGTGATCACCACAGAGCCCGGATTTGCCCTGGCGAAAGCCGCTGCGGGCGCGATCAGCGATTTGTTGCATGACGCTGATCTGACCTTGAGCCGTGGGCGGCTGGTGAGCCTGTTTTTTCAGCAAGCCAAAGCGGTGCGGATCGAAGCCGTCTCTGCGCGGCAGATCGACATGCGTTTCCGAGCGAGAGTGCAGGACGGCTGACGTTTCGAATTCATCAGATACCAGGAGAGAACCATGGCCGTTCAGGCAGGCAAAGACCTTTTGATCAAAATAGATATGACCAGCACGGGTCAGTTCGAGAGCATCGCTGGGCTGCGCGCAACGCGCATCAGTTTCAACGCAGAAACAGTCGATGTGACCACTTTAGACAGCGAGGGCGGGTGGCGCGAGTTGTTGGTGGGGGCGGGTGTGCGCTCTGCCGCGATCAGTGGATCGGGCGTTTTTCGCGATGCGGGCACTGATGAACGGGCGCGACAGCTTTTCTTTGATGGTTTGACACCTGACTTTCAGATTGTGATCCCTGAATTCGGCGTGATCGAGGGGCCGTTTCAACTGGCATCGATAGAATACGGCGGCACGCTGAACGGAGAGGTCACGTATGATCTGAGCCTGCAATCGGCTGGGCTGCTTACCTTCGCGCCGGTGACGGTTTGATCATGGTCAATCGGTTGAGAGGAGAGGTGCCAATCACCATGAATGGCCAGCGATACGTTGCCCGGCTTACGCTTGGTGCTTTGGTCGAGCTGGAAGAACAGCTTGGTGAAAGTTCACTGATCGATCTGGTCACGCGGTTTGAAAGCAATGCGTTCACCAGCCGCGATGTGGTCGCCTTACTTGGTGCGGGGCTGCGCGGTGGCGGCGCCAATGTCACCGATCAGGCCCTGTTGAGCGCGGATTTTGATGGCGGGCCGATGGCGGCAGCAAAAAAAGCAGCTGAACTGTTGGCGCGTGCCTTTGTGGTGCCAGAGTGAGCGCGCCCATTGCCTGGGGAGCTTTGATGCGCGTGGGTTTGCACGACTTGCGGTTGCGTCCGGCTGATTTTTGGTCGCTGACCCCGGCCGAGCTGCGCGTGATGCTGGGCGCATCGGCTCAGAACGCGCCGCTGCTGCGCGACGGCTTAGAGGCCCTGATGGCGCTGTATCCAGATAAACGGGAGGGAGAAGAAAATGCCAAGATTTGACGAGTTGGAGAATTTGGGCACGACGGTGGAGGGGCTCAACAGCACGCTTGAGACAACGGGATCTTTGGTTTCTGGATTTGACGGTGAACTGCGCCGAATGCGTGCTTCCTTGGCGGCAACAAGCAAGGACATGGCCAGCGTTGAACGCGGGTTAAACAAAGGGCTGCGCCGCGCTTTTGACGGTGTGATCTTCGATGGCATGCGTCTGTCTGACGCCCTGAGAACAGTGGGGAAAAGCCTTTCTAATTCCGTTTATAGCGCGGCCATTCAACCCGTCACAAAGCACGTTGGCGGGCTGATATCCTCTGGCATAGGCTCCATGCTGCAGGGGATTTTACCTTTCGAGAACGGCTCAGCTTTTTCACAGGGCAAGGTCATGCCCTTTGCGCAAGGCGGGATCATCAGCGGCGCGACGGCGTTTCCCATGCGGGGTGGCATGGGCATGATGGGCGAGGCGGGTCCAGAAGCGATCATGCCGCTGGCGCGCGGGCCGGATGGTAAGCTTGGCGTGCGTGGTGCAGGGGGCGGGGCTGTCTCGGTTGTGATGAACATCTCAACCCCGGACGTGCAGGGATTTCAGCGCAGCCAAAGCCAGATCGCAGCACAGATGAGCCGGGTGTTAAGCGCCGGCAACCGCAACAGCTAGACTTACGGGAGCCCGAGTATGGCCTTTCACGAAGTGAGATTTCCGCCCTCCCTGAGCTTCGGCGCGTTGGGGGGGCCCTATCGCCGGACCGATGTGGTCACGCTGGCCAACGGTTTTGAAGAGCGCAATACGCCTTGGGCGCATTCGCGGCGCGTTTACGACGCTGGGCTGGGCATGCGCTCGGTCGACGATCTGCAGCTGCTGCTGGGCTTTTTTGAAGCGCGGATGGGGCAGATGCATGCCTTTCGGTGGAAAGATTGGGCTGACTATAAATCGGGAAAGACCAATGAACCCCCCGCCTTTGAAGACCAAACCATCGGCTACGGTGACGGCGTTAAAAGGGTCTATCAGATCGTGAAGACCTACCGCTCTGGTGAGCAAGCGTACCAACGGCCCATTCAGAAGCCCGTCGCCGGGACGGTTCGCGTCGGGGTGGAGCAAGATGAATATCAAGAAGGCATCGAATACGAGGTCGACGTTACGACCGGGCTGATCACGTTTGAGCGCCCCCCCGATCCAGAGATGGAGGTCTATGCTGGATATGAGTTCGACGTCCCCGTCCGCTTTGATACTGACAGGATCCTCGCCTCGGTCGCGAATTTTCAGGCGGGCCAGGTCCCAAATGTTCCGGTGATTGAGGTACGGTTATGATGACAGGCATTGGTCCTGAGTTGGAAGCGCACCTTAAAACCGGTCTGACAACGCTGTGTCATGCCTGGCTGATCACCCGGAAAGATGGGGTGCGCTTGGCCTTTACGGACCATGATTTGGCGTTGCAGTTTGACGGGATGACGTTTCAGGCGGAGAGTGGTTTAGGCGCCAAAGCGCTGGCCCAATCCACCGGTTTGGCTGTCGATAACACCGAAGCGATTGGCGCGCTCACCCACACTGCGATCCGCGAGGATGAGATTGAACAGGGGCGTTTTGATGGCGCGGAAGTCCAAGCCTGGTTGGTCAACTGGCGCGATGTCAACCAACGCTGGTTAAAGTTTCGCGGCAGCATAGGGGAGCTGACCCGGACGAATGGTGCCTTCAAAGCAGAGTTGAGAGGGTTGACAGAAACGCTCAACCGACCTTTAGGCCGCGTCTATCAGAAGCCCTGCACCGCCGTTCTGGGCGATCAGAAATGTCGCTTCGATACGGGTCAACTGGGGTACAGCACGGAGCTTGCCGTTGAAGAGACCCAAGAGGGGCGTGTTTTTATCTGGGAAGAGATACCGGGTTTTGACCCCGCTTTCTTCATGCGCGGACGGCTGGATGTGCTTGACGGGCCTGCACGCGGGCTGTGGTCATTGGTCAAGCACGACCGTTTCCAAGATGGCAAACGGATCCTCGAGCTATGGGAACCGATCAGAGGCAGCGTTCTTGCCGGGATGCGCGTCAAACTGCTCGCCGGGTGCAACAAGCAGATGCAGACCTGCAAATTGAAATTCAACAATCTGGCGAATTTCCAAGGTTTTCCAGATTTGCCCGGTGAGGATTGGATGATGGCTGTTCCGCGCAGCACAGGCACTAATACCGGTGGATCGCGCCGATGAGCGTGGCACCCGCATCGGTTCTTTTGGCGCGCCGCTGGTTGGGAACGCCTTACGTGCATCAAGCATCGGCACGGGGGGCGGGATGCGACTGCCTGGGTTTGTTGCGTGGGATATGGAGAGAGCTCTACGGAAATGAACCAGAGATCATTCCAGCTTATTCAAAGGATTGGTCTGAACCGCAAGGCGATGAACGGCTTTGGGCGGCGGCGCTTCGGCACCTGGTTACAAAGTCGCTGGATGATACTGCTGACGGCGATGTGCTGCTTTTCAGGATGCGTCAGAACGCAGTCGCAAAACACCTGGGCCTTCAATCAACGGTAGGCGACGCGCCCGCTTTCATTCACGCGTATTCCGGTCGTGGGGTTGTTGAAAGCCCGCTGAGCCTGCCCTGGCGCCGCCGGATCGTCGCGAGATTTGCCTTCCCAAAGGAGACTGGCTGATGGCCACTTTACTTTTCTCTGCCGTGGGTGCAGCCATCGGAGGGTCGATCGGCGGCACCGTCGCAGGTCTTTCTTCAGCCGCAATTGGTCGCGCCGTCGGCGCCACCCTGGGCCGGGCTGTTGATCAGCGATTGCTGGGTCGCGGTGCACAAGCGGTCGAGACAGGAAAGGTCGACCGTTTCCGTGTCACCGGCGCGGGCGAAGGCAATCCGATTTCACAAACCTACGGGCGGATGCGATTGGGCGGTCATGTCATTTGGGCGTCGGATTTTCTGGAAACGACCACGACCACCGGCGGCGGTGGCAAAGGTGGTAGGTCTACTCCTCAAACGACCGAATACAGCTACTCAATCAGTTTGGCGATCGCTGTCTGCGAGGGCGTGATCACGCGGGTGGGGCGCATCTGGGCAGATGGGGAGGAAGTGGCACGCGACAGTTTGAATATGCGGGTCTATTCTGGAACCGATGATCAACTTCCCGATCCGTTGATGGAGGCGGTAGAAGGTCAAGGTAATGTCCCTGCCTATCGTGGAACCGCCTATGTGGTGATGGAAGACATCGCTCTTGGACCTTTTGGCAACCGCGTCCCTCAGTTTTCATTTGAGGTGCTTCGCCCTGAACAGCCCGGCGCACCGGGATGGGAACATTCGATTGCGTATGGTTTGAAAGGCGTCGCGCTGATCCCCGGCACAGGTGAGTATGCATTGGCCACAACGCCGGTCAATCTCGCCCTTGATGGCGGATTGATGCGCAGCGCCAATGTCTCAACCCCCGCTGGAAAGCCAGATTTCGCTGTTGCCGTTGAAAATGTCACCGAAGAGTTGCCCAATCTTCAGGCTGCCTCTTTGGTCGTGTCTTGGTTCGGCGATGACCTGCGCTGCGGTGAATGTACGATCCGACCCAAGGTCGAAACACGTGATATCGACGGCGACAACATGCCTTGGTTGGTTTCTGGACTGTCGCGCGCTGATGCACAGGTGATCGTGCGCGATGAAGAAAACCGACCGATCTATGGCGGCACGCCAACAGACCAGTCGGTTATCGAAGCCATAAAGGCGCTGAATGAAACGGGCACGGCAGTCATGTTTTATCCGTTCATTTTGATGGATCAATACACCGACAATGGCTTGCCAAACCCCTACAATGACGATGCTGACCAGCCGAATTTGCCTTGGCGGGGCCGCATTACACTGTCGCAAGCACCGGAAAGGCCAGGCAGCCCCGACGGAACACTGGCCGCGGTTCCCGAGGTAAATGCTTTCTTTGGCAGCGCAACGGCGGCAGATTTCACGATCATACAGGACCAGGTATTTTATTCCGGTCCCGATGAATGGTCTTTCTCACGTTTTATTCTGCACAACGCCGCGCTTTGCGCTGCAGCTGGGGGCGTAGAGGCTTTTTGCATCGGGTCTGAAATGCGCGGCTTGACACAGATCAGAGGGGTCGCAAATGAATTCATTGCAGTGACAAAACTCATCGCGCTTGCTGCAGAAGCGCGCTCCATTCTGGGCCCCGCAGTCAAGATTAGCTATGCGGCGGATTGGTCTGAGTATTTTGGCTATCAACCCGCTGATGGGAGCGGCGACCGATTTTTCCACCTGGATCCGTTGTGGTCTGACAGCAACGTCGATTTCATAGGGATCGACAACTACATGCCGCTTGCCGATTGGCGCAGCGAGGCAGAGCATCTGGATGCGCTTTCATGGGGGTCGACCTACAATCTTGACTACTTGAAAAGCAATATCGAGGGCGGAGAGGGGTATGATTGGTACTACCACTCGCCACAGGCCCGCGATGCGCAAATTCGGACCCCAATCAGCGATGGTGAAAATGATGAGCCATGGGTTTATCGCTACAAAGATCTCCGCAATTGGTGGTCGCAGTTTCATCACGAGCGGATCAACGGTGTTCGGCACACGCAACCAACCGGCTGGGTCCCACAGTCCAAACCGATCTGGTTCACTGAATACGGCTGCGCGGCTGTCGACAAAGGGGCCAATCAACCCAACAAGTTCCTAGATCGCAAAAGCTCAGAAAGCCGCCTGCCGTATTACTCAACCGGCAAGCGCGACGAACTTATCCAGATGCAATACTTGCAGGCAATCAGCGAATACTGGAATGCGCCGGATAACAATCCTTTGTCCGGCGAATATGAAGGGCGCATGTTGGATATGACGCGCGCCTTTGTCTGGACATTCGATACGCGACCGTATCCTTTTTTCCCGAATAACATTGAAAAATGGAGCGACGGAGAAAACTACACCCGCGGCCACTGGATAAATGGGCGCACGGCGGGACGGTCTCTCGCCTCTGTCGTGCGCGAGGTCTGCACTGCATCTGGGCTGGAAACTTTCAGCACTGAAGGTCTGTATGGCTACGTTCGGGGATATGCGGTTGACCAGGTCGCGGATGCCCGCACCGCATTGCAACCTTTGATGATCCGCCACGGCTTTGACGCGATTGAGCGCGATGGCACGCTGTTTTTCCGTTCTCGCGACGGGCTTGACCCGATCTTGGTTGATCCAGGGATGTTTGCCGATAGTCCTGAGTTGGAGGGTACTGCAGAACAATCGCGCGAGGCGGAGGCCGAGATTTCCGGGCGCGTTCGCCTTAGATTTGTGCAGGCCGATCTTGACTATGATCTGATCGCTGAAGAGGCGGTTTTGGCGGATGACGCGACCCACGCCGTGTCAGGATCAGAGTTCAACATGTCGCTTACCCGTGCCGAGGGGCGTCAGGTCGCGGAGCGTTGGCTGATCGAAGCGCGTGTGTCGCGCGAAACCCTTCGATTGGCGTTACCGCCGTCCTTCGCGCGGGTGGGCGCGGGGGACGTGCTGGCGCTTGCTGGCGAGGGGCAGGAAAGCGATGCGCGCTACCGCGTTGACCGGGTTGAAAGCTCGGATGTTCAGCTGATTGAAGCGGTGCGCATCGAACCTCAAGTCTATGATGTGGCTGATATCTTTGATGATCCTGTCCCGGCGCGTCAGTTTGTTGTGCCGGTCCCGGTGTTGTTTCACTTTATGGACTTGCCGCTGCTGCGCGGAGATGAGGTACCGCATGCGCCGCACATTGCCGCCAGCGCCGACCCTTGGCCGGGATCGGTTGCGATTTATCAGTCTAGTACAGATGCGGATTACCGGCTGAACAGCACGCTTTCAGCCCGCGCCACTATGGGCGTCACACAGAATGCCCTGATCGCTGCGAAGGCAGGTTTATTTGACCGCGGTGCCGTCCTTGAGGTCAAGCTGATCAGCGGAACCTTGCAATCGGTGGTCGAGGAGGCGTTGCTCAGCGGAGCAAACATGGCTGCGATTGGTGATGGCGGGGCTGACCATTGGGAAGTTTTCCAGTTTGCGGAAGCAGAGCTTGTTGCCCCTGATACATATTGGCTGAAGACCCGGTTGCGCGGGCAGGCTGGCACGGATGCCTTGATGCCCTCGGCATGGCCCGCGGGTTCACGGTTTGTGTTGCTGGATGGGATCCCCTCGCAGATCGCGCTAAGCCCTGCATTGCGTCGCATTGCCCAACATTACCGTATCGGACCCGCGCAGCGCAGCTATGATGACCCCTCTTACCGGTTGGAGATACAGGCGTTCGATGGCAATGGTTTGCGGCCATTCAGCCCCAGCCACATCCGCAGCGTCAAAGATAGCGCCGGGATGTATCACTTTAGCTGGATCAGGCGCACGCGGATAAACGGGGATGATTGGGTGCTGCCCGATGTCCCGCTGGGAGAGGCCAGCGAAGGCTACCAGATCGAGGTTTTGCAAGCTGGCGATGTCAAACGCGTTGCCTCGGTTGGCGCGCCCGCTTGGAGTTACCCGTTGGCCGACCGTCTTGCGGACGGTGTGGCTGCGCCCTTTACCGTCAGAGTGGCGCAAATGTCGGATGTGTACGGCGCAGGTCTTGCTCAAGACCTTTTGGTGCGCGCGTGATGCGGCCGGTTCTTTACAGCGATGTGAGCGCTGCCGCGCGCGTTTTGACGGCACTGCCTGAGCCCGCGCGTCGCAAAACCTGCGTGCAGATGATCGAGCAGGCGGATATCGCCGACCGCTATGTTAGGCGAATGGCGCGGCTCCACCCGATGTGGGGGAACGGCACTCTGGCCGCGGTGGCGCGCCTGCACAGCTTGGGGCCGGAGCACAGTTTTGACGATCCGGCGTTTTCTCAGTGCTTTGCGCTTGTTCTGCACAGCTTGCGCGCGCGTCGCGCTGAGAAAGGTCATGTAAGCCCCGCTTGACGCGTCCAAGAATATATCGCGGCGCGCGATTTGCTTTTGCCGTTGCGTTGCGTCATGTAGATCATCAGGAAAGGCAGCGCGAGGATCGGTGGCATGGCTCAACCCAAATCAAACATCACCCCTTTGGACCCTCTGTGGATGCAGATACAGCGCGAAGCAGAGGAGGCGGTGGTCGATGAACCACTTATCGGCGGTTTTGTGCATGCCTGCGTTCTACATCACAAATCGATTGAGAAAGCGCTGTCCTATCGCGTGGCGGCCAAACTGGCGTCGAATGAGATGTCGATGGTTGTCGTGCGTGAAATGGTGGAAGATGCCTTCGCCGAGGATCCCCGCCTGATCGAAGCGGCGCGGGCAGATCTCGTGGCGATTTACGAACGTGACCCGGCCTGTCATCGGCTGCTGCAGCCTATTTTATATTTCAAAGGCTACCAAGCTGTACAGGCCTACCGAGTGGCGCATCACCTTTGGCAAAAAGGGCGGCGCGACCTTGCTTATTTCGTGCAGATGCGGGTGAGTGAGATTTTTGGGGTTGATATTCATCCCGGTGCCCGCGTGGGGAAGGGGATCATGATCGATCACGCGCATTCGATCGTCATTGGGGAAACCGCGGTGGTGGGTGACGACGTGTCTATGCTGCATTCCGTCACATTGGGCGGCACCGGCAAAGAGGAAGAGGATCGTCACCCTAAGATTGGCGATGGCGTGCTCATCGGTGCGGGTGCGAAGGTCCTTGGCAACATCACGGTCGGATCCTGCAGCCGGATCGCGGCGGGATCGGTGGTGTTAGAGGATGTGCCATCTTGCAAGACGGTCGCTGGCATTCCCGCTAAGATCGTCGGGGAGGCGGGTTGCGCGCAGCCTGCGATTTCCATGAACCACATGCTGGGGCCTCATGAACGCTGAGACCTGTGCATGAAGAGTTGAAAAAAGCCACGGCGGCGCCGTGGCTTTTTGCACGATGTATGTTTTCTGTGCCAGAAAAGCCAAGGGGCGTTGCCCCTTGAAAACTCCAAAGTACTTTACGCCAAAAGAGGTATGCGGCGGCGCAATGGGCACCGGGGGTGCCCGAGCTTTTTCGGTGCAGCATTGTTGGTGCGCGCATCCCGCACCGCCGATGAGATGACGGGGCTTTCCGCCCCGGCATTGAAGGCGTGACGCTTTAAGCGAGCATCGTCAGAGGCGTCTCAAGATTTTCTTTGATCGCCGCCAGGAGTTGTGCGCCGAGTGCGCCGTCGATCACCCGGTGGTCAACCGACAGCGTGACCGACATCACGGTGGCGACACTGATCTGCCCGTCGCTTCCCGCGACGGGTTTTTTCACGCCTGCGCCGACGGCCAGGATCGCCCCGTGCGGCGGATTGATAACGGCGTCAAAATTATCGATGCCAAACATCCCCAGGTTCGAGATTGCAAAGCTGCCCCCTTGGTATTCATGCGGGGCCAGCTTGCGGTCGCGCGCCCGCGCAGCAAGATCCTTCATCTCAGCAGACAGGGCGGAGAGTGATTTGACCTCTGCGTCCAACAGAACTGGGGTAAAGAGGCCCCCGTCGATCGCCACAGCCACGGCGACGTCGGACGCGGCGAGTTTGATGACCCGATCACCCGCCCAGACCGCATTGGCATCGGGTACTTGCTGCAGCGCCAGGGCGCATGCTTTGATAATGAAATCATTGACGCTGAGTTTCACGCCGCGCGGGGCAAGCTGAGCATTGAGATCTGCCCGAAAGGCCATGAGCGCATCGAGTTGGATGTCCCGCCTGAGATAGAAATGCGGCACGGTCTGCTTGGCCTCAGTCAAGCGCGCGGCGATGGTTTTGCGCATGCCGTCGAGCGTGATCTCTTCGTACTCCCGCCCTTGATACATCTTCAGAATTGTCTCGGCGGCTGGGCCCGCAGGCGCGGCAATTGCGGGTGCCACCGCTTTGGGGGTCGCTTCCTGCGCGGGTACGGCAGGGGCTATGGGAGCCGCTGACAGACCTTCGACATCGGCTTTGACGATGCGACCATGCGGGCCGGACCCGGTGAGTGTCTTCAGATCGATGCCCTTATCCGCGGCAATTCGGCGGGCGAGGGGGGAAGCAAAGATACGTTCGTCGTCTGTTTTGGGCGGCGCGGCTGCTGCTGCGGAGGCAGGCGTGTCAGATGCCTGCGCAGCCGGGGCTGCTGGCGCGGATGCTGCCGTTGAAACAGGAATGTCGTCGAGGCTTTCGCCGTCTTCGATCAGCACCGCGATGACCGTGTTCACCTTCACGCCTTCGGTGCCTTCGGGGATCAGGATCTTGCCCATCACACCTTCATCGACGGCTTCAAACTCCATCGTTGCTTTATCGGTTTCGATCTCGGCCAACAGATCGCCGGAAGAGACGCTGTCGCCCTCCTTCACGAGCCATTTAGCAAGTGTCCCTTCCTCCATCGTCGGGCTGAGGGCAGGCATGAGAATTTCTGTAGACATCCGACCGCTCCTTAGCTGTAGGTGACTTTTTTCACGGCGTCGATCACCTCATCGGTGGTGACAAGCGCGTGTTTTTCGAGGTTGGCGGCATAAGGCATGGGGACATCCTTGCCGGTGCAGGTGATCACCGGCGCATCGAGATAGTCGAACGCCTCTTGCATCACCACCGATGAAATGTAGCTGCCGACCGAACCTTGCGGCCATCCTTCTTCTACCGTGACCAAGCGATTGGTTTTCATGACCGAGGCGACGATCGCGCCGGTATCCATGGGCCGCAGCGTGCGCAGGTCGATGACCTCGGCGTTTATCCCGTCCGCCGCGAGTTTTTCCGCCGCTTCAAGCGCGTAGCTCATACCAATCCCAAAGCTGACGATGGTGACATCGCTGCCTTCGCGCCAGATCCGAGCCTTGCCAAAGGGCACGGTATAATCCTCAAGCTCTGGCACGTCGAAAGACCGCCCGTAGAGGATCTCATTTTCAAGGAAAATCACCGGGTTGGGGTCGCGGATGGCGGTTTTGATCAGCCCTTTGTAGTCTGACGCCGAATAGGGCATCGCCACTTTCAAGCCTGGCACCTGCATGTACCATGCGGCGTAGTCTTGGCTGTGTTGCGCGCCAACACGGGCGGCTGCCCCATTCGGTCCGCGAAAGACCATGGGTGCGCCCATCTGACCGCCGGACATGTAAAGCGTTTTCGCGGCGGAGTTGATGATGTGGTCGATCCCTTGCATGGCGAAGTTGAAGGTCATGAATTCCACCACGGGGCGCAGCCCACCAAAGGCGGCGCCAACGCCGATCCCAGCAAACCCATGTTCGGTGATCGGGGTATCGATCACGCGCTTTGGACCAAATTCATCGAGCATGCCTTGAGAGATTTTATAGGCGCCCTGATATTCGGCGACTTCTTCGCCCATCAAGAACACGGTTTCATCGCGCCGCATTTCCTCGGCCATGCCGTCACGCAGGGCTTCGCGCACGGTTTGCTGTTTGAGCGATGTGCCGACCGGCCAATCTGGCGTGGTGTCGGTTTGCGGCGCGGCGGGTGGCGCCTGCGTCGAGGTATGCACCGCGGTGGGTGTCTCGACCTCCCGGGCAGGGGCGCTGCTGGCAACGGTGGCGGTGGCATCCTCGCCGTCTTCGAGCAATACGGCGATGGCGGTGTTTACTTTCACGCCTTCCGTGCCCTCTGGGATCAATATCTTGCCCAGTACCCCCTCATCGACGGCTTCAAACTCCATCGTCGCTTTGTCTGTTTCAATCTCGGCCAAAATGTCGCCCGAAGAGACGCTATCGCCCTCATTCACGAGCCATTTGGCAAGGGTGCCTTCTTCCATCGTGGGGCTGAGCGCGGGCATGAGAATTTCTGTTGCCATGATTTAAGCCTCCACCGTTGCGTAGATATCTGTCCAAAGTTCCGAGAACGCGGGCTCGGGGCTTTCCTTGGCGAAATCTGCGGATTTATTGACGATGGCCTTGATCTCTTTATCGATGGCTTTCAGATCGTCGTCGCTTGCATGTTTGCCGTCGATGAGCATGCTGCGGACGGCCTCGATCGGGTCGCGCTCATCGCGCATCTTTTGCACTTCTTCACGCGTGCGATATTTGGCGGGGTCCGACATGGAGTGACCGCGATAGCGATATGTTTTGACTTCCAAGATGTAGGGGCCATGGCCTGCACGACAGTGGGCCACCGCTTTCTCTCCCGCCTCTTTCACGGCGAGCACATCCATCCCATCGACCATTTCACCAGGGATGCCGAAGGCGTTGCCACGATGATAGATATCGGGTGAGGAGGTGGATCGCTTCATCGCCGTGCCCATGGCATATTGATTGTTTTCGATCACGAACACGACCGGCAGTTCCCAAAGCGCGGCCATGTTGAACGTCTCATAGACCTGGCCTTGGTTGGCCGCGCCATCCCCGAAGTAAGCGAGGGTGACGCGCCCATTCTCCTGATACTTGTCAGCAAACGCCAGACCGGCGCCCAGAGGCACTTGAGCGGCGACAATGCCGTGCCCGCCATAAAAATGCTTCTCTTTCGAGAACATGTGCATGGAGCCGCCTTTGCCCTTGGAATAGCCGCCTTCGCGGCCTGTAAGCTCCGCCATAACGCCGTCGGGATCCATGCCGCAGGCAAGCATGTGCCCGTGATCGCGGTACGAGGTGATGCGTTTGTCACCCTGTTCTGCCGCGGCTTCCAAACCAACGACGACCGCCTCCTGCCCGATGTACAGATGGCAAAACCCGCCGATCAGTCCCATGCCATAAAGCTGGCCGGCTTTCTCTTCGAAGCGCCTGATCAACAGCATGTCGCGATAGTATGATTTGAGTTCTTCAGCCGACACATTCGGCTTTTTCGTGGTTTTGCGTGCCGCCATTGGTGTCCCTCCCCGCCGCAATTTCAAATTAGTTTAGCCTTAAACCATTTGTTAAACCAGTTTTTATGTCAAAGGTAGCCGCTTCGGGGCAAGGCAGCTATGCATTTCGTAAGAGACTGAAAACGAAGAACTATCGGATGAGAATCTCATCTGCTCGGGTCATTCCAAGGATCTTCCGGGCCTGTTCGTCTAACAGATCGAGGTCCAAATAGCTGTCAGACAGCCGCTTGGTGAGGTTTTCCATCCGCGCTACCTCCGCGCTGACGTGGTCAAGCTGCTGGCTGAGCTCTTGGCTTTCGGCGACGATTTCAGCGCGCCGAAACAGACCGTAATCTCCCTGCACCGCAGCAAAGGTGAAATACAGGCTGAGCGCGAAAGCGATCGCAAAAAAGAACAGCGTCAAAAAAGGGGGGCGGGTTTTGCGCGCCATGATCTCTGCCTCTTCATCTCTTCACGGATGTCAGGTGAGTATGACACAGACGAAGCGCTCTGTGAATCCCCGTGGCGGAAAGACATGCGCTTCGGTCGGGAAACCGGTCATTCTGCGTCGCTAGCGCTCATATTGCGACGGTCCAGTTGCTCGGCACGCTCCGATCATCTTGGCGCCAAGCGCAAGCGCCATGGCAGGTTGAAATGACATCTGCGCCCTGCGGGTGCATGGGTTTCCCCCAAGATGCGGCACATTTGATTGAGAGACGACCGCCAGTTCTGCTCAGACGCTCCTCCTTCATAGCAAGACAACCGGAGGATCGGCGATGCAGGATCACGTGGTCCCTTTGCTAAGGGCGGCTGCTGCGATACTTATCCGCGAGCCCGCCGTTCACCCAGTCTTCAAGGGCATCCGACTGAAGCTCAGAGCGCAGCGCGGCCCAGGTTTCTGCAACCGCCGATCCACGCGCTGCAAATCGGTTTTCGATTTCCTCTTTCAAACTGCTTGCTGCGGTATCGCCTGCTGCCTCACCCAGCAAAGCGTAGTAATAGGCCTCTGCGTATGATCGAGGCAGCCTGACACCTGTCAAATGTGCAAGGGCTTGATCGCGCAAAGCGCGGGGATCACTGTCCAGCACGATCGAGAACGCGCGCACGTCATTGCCTTCGCTTTCCTGCAACCGAAGAATGGTGCGCGTATCGATCTTTTGTTCCAGACGGTCCAGCATCGCAACAGCCCGCGCCTCGCCGTAGCTTCCCGCAAGCATCGCCAGAACGTAGGCCCGCTCTGGATCTCTTTGTTCGAGGGCTTGCGCGGCAAGCAAGGCTGCTTCAGCACCTTGTTCGGATGCGCCGAACATCGGTTCAAGCAGCGCTGGGATGCGATCGGGCGCTTGCGGGATGCCGCGTCCGCGCAACAGCGCCTTGGCCAGCGTTAGACGTTGCGTGTCTGTCAGATCGTCAGGGGGCGCGATCGCCGCCGACAACAGTGCGTCATCCAAGATCCGTTCGCGCGCCAAAGACGTTGTGCGCGCGCGCAACGCGACAGCCCCGACAAGATCGTCACTTGGGTTGCGATAAAGCTCAGGTTCGAGCACCACGCCTTCTTCCGGGAGGTCGGTTTCAAAAACCAATTCCGGAAACTCAGACCGTGGTTCAGCGCCTGGCACATCTTCCCCGACAAAGATCGCCACTGCCGTTGAAAAGTCATCGATAAATAGTTGTTCCATCTCAGAAATTTGACCCGCATCTCCGGGCAGTAAGATGCGCACCAAGGCCTGCGTTGCCAGACCCCTCAAGCCAATCGGATTGCGCATGTTTTGTGGCAGGGCCTGAACAAAGCTGTCCCATCCACCATCATCTTTCAGGCTGATCGCCGCGCGTTTCAGACGGATGGCGGGTTCTGTCAACCTGCTGCCTATTCGACGCGGAAGCAACATGCCGCTTGCGGATGCGTCGATCAAAGCAACATCGCGGATATGCGTCGTAAAACGAAGCGATGTTTCCCCGGTCGGCATCGAATAAGCGACAGTAAAGTTTGCTTGATCCAGCGATATCTCAGCCAAATTAAACTCGGCCATCATCTCGCCCCAGTCACCGGGGAAACACGCTTCAGATATGTCCACGCCGAGAAAGCCAACCTGCGCTCTGAGTGTTTCGCTCATCAGTTGGCCTAGATTTGCCTCTACTGACATGCGATCGACAGTGATCGAACACGCGCCAGGCTTCCCATACGCCAGCGCCGGAGAGAGTGTGACACCGGAAAAGGCAAACCGCCCGCGCAGAAGATCCGCCGATGCGAATTCATATTCGAATTCAGCCTGGGTTCTGAGTGCCACAACGAATTGATTGACCGTGAACGTGCCTAAGCGATCGATCGACAGCACGTCGACCAACGAAGGCCGGGGGTCAGCCTCTGCTGCAGTTTGGCTTGAGAAACTGGTCAGCAAAGCGAGCGCTGTGACCCGGGAAAGTTTCAGTAGCATGCGGCGATCCTGCAATTAAGAACGCCGCAGGGTCGCATCGCCTAGGCGCGTTTTCAAGAAATATCAGCCTCTAACGCGGCCACCCCCGGCAGGGTTTTCCCCTCCATCCACTCCAAGAACGCGCCGCCTGCTGTCGAAAGATACGTGAAATGCTCTGCCGCTTCGGCGTGATGCAGCGCGGCAATCGTATCGCCGCCGCCTGCAACGCAGGTTTCGAGCACGCCGATCCGGGTCAAATAGGCCGCTTCACGCGCGCAGGCCGTCGTTGCCCGGTCAAAGGGGGCGGTTTCAAACGCGCCCAAGGGGCCATTCCAAATCAGCGTTTTCAAACCTCTGAGGGCAGATGTCACATGGTCGATGGTTTCCGGCCCGGCATCCAAAACCATCTGATCTTTGGCCAGCAGCGTGTGATCGGTCAGCGGCACAAGCTCATGCGCTGCCCCTGATACCAGTTCCGTTGCGACGGCCCCATCAATGGGCAGCAACACCCGACACCCTGATTGCTTGGCCTGCTGCAGAATTTGGCGCGCCATGTCGTGTTGGTCGGTCTCTTGCAAAGACCTGCCGAGTTGCGCGCCTTGAGCGCCCAGAAATGTGTTTGCCATTCCGCCGCCGATGACCAGCAGGTCGAGCCGTTGAACCAAGTTGGTCAAAAGCGCGATTTTTGTGGATACTTTGGCACCGCCAACCACTGCCCCAACGGGCCGGGTTGGGTCTGACAGCGCTGCTTCAAGCGCGCGTAGCTCTGCCTCCATTTGACGCCCTGCACAGGCGGGTAACAGTCGCGCGACACCCTCGGTTGAGGCATGCGCCCGATGCGCGGCTGAGAAGGCATCGTTGCAATAGATTTCCCCCAGCGTGGCGAGCTGCTTTGCAAATGCCAGGTCATTGGTTTCTTCGCCTGGATGAAATCGCGTGTTCTCAAGCAAAAGCACGTTTTCATCAGACGCATGTTCTGCCGCCTCGGGCGTCGCGATCAGCTCTACCGACCGGTGAAGTTTGCTTTGCAACGCGGGAAGAACATGCTTTAGGCTGAGTGCCGGCACGACCTTGCCCTTCGGTCTGCCGAAATGGGCAAGGATGATCGGGCGTCCACCTCTGGTAAGGATGTCATTCAACGTCGGCAGTATTTTGTCTATTCTGGTGGTATCAGTGATGTGCCCTGCTTCCATGGGCACGTTGATATCGACCCTGACGAGCACACGCTTGCCCCGCACATCCATGTCGTCGAGTGATTTCCAACCCATTGTGGTCTCCAACGCTTACCCCGCTGCGGCGTGTTTTGCCTTTCTTGCGCCTTGGGTCAATCGGGCAGCTTGGCAATCTGTTTCAGTCCGCATAGGTAGTTGAAAAATGACAACGAAGGAGCGCCGTGTGGCTGACATTAAAGATCCTGAGAATACCATCCTGATGGAGTTAAAAGGCGGGACCGTGACCATTGAGCTCATGCCAAAAGTCGCGCCCAAACATGTCGAGCGCATGAAAGAACTGGCGCGCGCAGGAAAATATGACAACGTGTGCTTTCACCGCGTGATCGACGGTTTTATGGCCCAAACCGGCGATGTGGAACATGGGAACATGGAAGCCGATTTTAATTTGAACCGCGCTGGCACCGGCGGGTCGGAGTTGGCCAATCTGCCTGCGGAATTCTCAAAAATTCCCCATGCGCGGGGGTCGCTCGGTGCGGCGCGTTCCGCCAATCCCGACAGCGCGAACAGCCAGTTCTTTATCAATTTCAAAGACAACGATTTTCTCAACGGGCAGTACACGGTCTATGGTCAGGTGATTTCAGGCATGGAGCACATCGATGTCATCACCCGGGGTGAGCCGCCTGCCGCGCCCGACCGGATGATCAGCGTCAAGGTGGCCGCCGATGTATAAGGGTTTGCTTTCTGCGCTTGCGTGGCTCACTTTCACCGTGCCAAGCGTGCATGCTGCGGGCATTGATATCACCGTGTCCGGGCAGGCCGAGGGCGTGATTTCCATTGATCTGTTTGAGGAGGTCGCGCCGCTGCATGTGGAGCGGATTACCACATTGGCGGCGGCGGGTCGTTACAATGGCGTTGTGTTTCATCGCGTGATCGAAGGGTTCATGGCGCAGACCGGGGACGTGCAATTCGGCAAATTGGGCAGCGACATGCGCCGCGCAGGAAGGGGGGGCTCAGATCTTCCAAACCTGCCCGCCGAGTTTTCGGATGTGCCATTTGACCGAGGTGTCGTGGGCATGGCCCGTGCGCAAAGCCCTGATTCAGCCAACAGTCAATTCTTCATCATGTTCGATGAAGGATATTTTCTGAACGGGCAATACACGGTCGTCGGTCGCGTCACCGACGGGTTGGATGTATTGGACAGCATCAAGTTGGGCCAGGGCGGCAATGGTGCCGTCATCGGTGCACCGGATGTCATGCAAAACGTCGCCGTTACTGACTGAGTGAACACGCCAAGCCGTGCGGTCTGCACGTTTCATAAGGGCGCCACGTTTCTTTACGCGGCGCCTTCGGTCGCTTTAAGGCTGTGCGGCTGCTGGTTTCGGCGCAACGGGCGCCGACTTTGCCCCCGGGTTTAGCGGATCGTCCTGACGCTGGACAGATCCTTCGAAATGTGCGCCTGACTCAATCGCGATCGTCTTGTGAATGATGTCACCTTCAACCCGCGCAGTGGAGGTGAGCCGCACCTTCAATCCCCGCACACGGCCGACGATACGCCCATTGATGACCACATCATCAGCCACCACTTCGCCCTTGATGGTGGCGGACTCGCCGATGGTGAGAAGATGCGCGCGAATGTCGCCCTCCACCGTGCCTTCCACCTGGATATCACCGGTGGTTTTCATGTTGCCCGTGATATGCAGGTCGGCCGACAGCAAAGAGGCGGGCGGCTTGGCCTTCGGCGCACTCGCTTTGAAATCACTCTGCGTTGTCGCGCCTGCACTCGGAGAGCTGGGCATCGACGTTCGCGCTGCTTCTGCATCTTTGCCGGGCGCAGGTTCATTGATTTTGCTTTTAGAAAACATTTCTTCCTGCCTTGATAAATGTCATTGGGTCAACGGCTTTACCGCCCACGCGCACCTCATAGTGCAGATGGACACCAGTTACCCGTCCCGTTGCCCCCATATCACCAATGCGCTGCCCACGCGAGACCCTTTGACCCACTTTTACGCGCGTGCGCGACAGATGCGCATAGCGCGTCTCTATCCCAAACTCATGTTGGATCTTGACCATGCGGCCGTATCCCGATTGCCATCCTGCATGAGTGATCACCCCGTCAGCGGTGGCATAGATCGGCGTGCCCGTGCGCGCGGCAAAGTCAACACCGGCATGCATGCGCCGACCGCCCGTTTTAGGGTCACGTCGAAAACCGAATTGGCTGGTAAAACGAAATGCGCTTTTCACGGGCGTGTCAAACGGCGCTTTTTCTGCTGCGATCCGGTAGATGTTCAGACGATCCATCTGGTTTAGCAAACGGTTTGCGCGCAGCGAGTCCGGGGTCGGTTCCGCCCCCCGCGTGCTGAAAGAAATGGGCGTCATCGGCCCGCCTTGGCCAGCGTATCCGCGCCGCACGCTTTCTAAGATTCGATCTGGTGACAACCCCGCATCACGAAACATCTGATCCAAAGGGGCGACGGAAACAGTCATCGCCGCTTCAAGCTGTCGGAAAATGACGTCATTTTGTTCATGCATGAAGGCGATCTCATGCTCCAGCTCTGCGGCACGGTCCAGCGCGTCTTGCGCATCGGCAATGACTTGATCGCGTTCTTTGGCGGTGCGCGCCAAGGTGTCAGCGAGAAAGCCCGTGGGCACCTGCGGTGCGGTGGCCGTCACGCGCGCTGTTGCGCCTGGCGGTGTCGTCTGTATTGCGGCGAGTTGTTGTTGAGCGGCCTGGCGCGCACGCATCGTATCGCGCAACGTCCCCTGGATCACATCCAGGCCGGTTTCCAATTCCCGGATCCGGGTTTCTGCCGCCAAAAGCTCAGACTGCATGGCGGAAATCTTCCTCAAAGCCGCGCTGAAACGTTCTTGTGCCGCCAAAGCCTCCACTGCCCGCAGATCACGCTGCGCGGAAAGGTCGTTCAATCGCGCAAGATAGGTTTGCTGATCGCGTTTTGCCTGCTCGCGAAAGTTACCTGCCCCGATGCTGTCCATCAGGATCACGGCGGTGACGACAATGCTCCAGGCGATCAGTAACGCGCCAGCGGACAAGGCGATTAACTGCGTCATCGGGCGCAGTCGGATAAAGCGCGTGTCCCCATCTGATTTGAGAAAGACACGCCGCTCTGGCAAATACCGCTCAATAAAGCGATCTATCGAAATGCCTAACCGCGTGCGCAACTGTGCCTCCCCCGACGGCTTCGCGCATGGCGCGCCTTTTCAGGCTGGTGTTATCCAGCGGGGAGCATCCGAGCAAGTGCGTTACGCCAGCGCGTGACTTACCAGCCAAGAAGTGATGCAAATTGGCAAAGATACGCCGATGTCACCCGCCTGAGGTACGATCCTACTGCGCTGTCAAGGGCCAATAGAAATCGGGCGGAATGCCCGCCTCGGCCCGCTTTTCTTCGTTGAAGGGCGGCTTGAGATCACCGTGAAAATAGGTGCGGACAAGCGCGTGAAATTTCTCTTTCGGGTCTTCATCAAACCGTCCGCAGAGAAAGTGAAACCACTTGCTGCCATAGGCAACATGAGAGACCTCTTCCGCGTAAATCGTCTCAAGCGCGGCGACGGCGCTGTCTGCTTTTGCCTGTTTGAATATGTTGATCATGCCCGGTGTGACATCTAAACCGCGTGCTTCCAACACCATGGGTACAACGGCCAGGCGGCCCATCAAATCGTTCACCGTGTCCTCAGCAGCCCGCCACATGCCAGCATGCGCGGGCAGGGCACCGTAAAAGCTGCCAAGCTCTTCCAGGCAATCACACATCAGGTTGAAGTGTTTGCTTTCTTCATCCGCTGCCTTCACCCAATCGTCATAAAAGCCCATGGGCAGGGGCGTGGCGGTAAATCGGGCGATAATGTCCCAATGCAAATCAACTGCGTTAAGTTCAATGTGCGCAACCGCGTGGAGCAAGGCGATGCGCCCCTCGGGCGTTCCAGGGCGGCGGCGTGGCACGTCCCTGGGGCTTAAAAGCTCGGGCGCGCCCGGTCTTGCGGGATGCAGCGGAGGGTCGGCTTTGCCAATGTCGGGGGTTTTGCCTGCGGCCCGCGCTGCCCGCCACTCCGCAGCGTATTGCCGTGAAAGCGCGGTCTTTTCGCGCCCGTCAGCGCAGCGCAGCACGGCCTCAGCCATTTCAGCGAGCGGGATCACAGTGCTTGGACCGCCTCCAAAACTGCGTCAGCGTGCCCGGGCACTTTCACCTTGCGCCAAATCTGCGCGATCGTCCCATCGGCGGCGATAAGATAGGTGGCGCGCTCAATCCCCATGCTCTTTTTGCCGTACATGCTTTTTTCAACCCAGACACCGTAGGCTTCTGTGACCTCTCCCGCCTCATCAGACAACAGCGGCACTGTTAGATCGTGCTTTGCCGTAAATTTCTCGTGTTTGGCCATCGTATCGCGCGAAATGCCAAAGACCTTGGCACCGGCCGCCGCAAAAGCGCCAAGATGCTCAGAGAATGCCATCGCCTCTTTCGTGCATCCCGGCGTATCGTCACGCGGATAGAAGTACAGCACAACCGGCGATCCCTTCAGATCGCTCAAGGTGACAGTATCGCCGCCCGTGACGGGAAGCGTGAAATCAGGCGCGGGTTGAGCGGTTTCCAGCATGGTGATCCTCTTCGACTTGGAACAATAACGCTGGTTTGGCATAGTAGGACGATACTCGCGCTCGCCAAGTGGACACCACGCGCCGATGACACAGACAGATAAAGACATTCTCGTCAAAGCACCTCGCGGTCGTCGATGGTGGCTGCGCGGTCTGCTGAGCGGTATTTTGTCCTTAGCCGTATTGCTCGTCGTTTTGTCAGCAGGGCTGCTGGTAGTGCTGAAAGACCGCGAAGTGAATGTTCCGGATTGGGCCAACGATAAGATTGCAGAGCGTATCGCGATTGCCTTGCCGGAACTCGATGTAAAGTTTGACGGCGTCGGGGTGGTTTTTGCAGACGGCTGGCGCCCGCAAGTTCGATTTCGGGCTGTCAGGCTAACGGCACGGGACGGGGCCGAGATTGTGAGCCTTAATCAGCTTTCCGCGGTATTCTCGATGCGTGCCCTGTTGCGCGGCGAATTACAGCCTTACAGCATATCGGTGTCGGGCGTTTTCGCGCGGCTCATTCGCGCTGCAGATGGGCAGTTCAGCCTGAGCACTGCCTTTGATGCGGCAGCGCCCACCAGGCAGGCGGCAAGCTTGCCTGCGTTAATCGGCCAAGTTGATCAGATCCTCACGCGTCCTGCGGCCAGCGCGCTCAACAGTGCAGAGGTTCAGTCCCTGACCTTGCGCTACGAAGATTTGCGCGCGGGGCGCGGCTGGACGGTCGATGGGGCTCGGCTCAGCCTGTCACGCACCGGCGATGCGCTTGCACTGTCCGCCGATCTTGCCGTGTTGAGCGGTGGTGCCGACGCGGCGACGCTTTCAGCAAATTACACCAGCGTGATTGGTCAAACGGCCGCGCGTTTTGGGCTAAACTTTGAGGGGGTTTCAGCGCAAGACATTGCCGCGCAGGGCCCGGTTTTTGCTTGGCTTGGTGCGCTGCGTGCCCCGATTTCGGGCGCCGTGCGCTCTGGGCTCACGACAGAGGGCAGGTTTGAGCCGCTGCACGCAACCCTGCAAATTGGGGCCGGTGTTGTGCAACCCACGTCCGAGACAGAGGCAATTGCGTTTGACGGTGCGCGCGGGTATTTTTCCTACCAGCCACGTCAACAACTGCTGACATTTGACGAAGTTTCGCTTGAGGGCGCGTGGCTGACGGGTCAAGCGACCGGGAACGCCCAGTTGGGGATTGACCCGAAGACGGGTCGTTTCACCCAATTGGTGGCGCAAATGCGGCTGAATGATGTCACAGCAAATCCCTTTGCGCTTTTTCCTGATCCCATCGCGCTGAGCCAGGTGGAGGCCGATTTTCGTCTCACGCTCGATCCTTTCAGCGTTCAGTTTGGTCGTGTTCTGGTGATGAACCAGGAAGACACTTTGCACGCCAGTGGAGAGGTCTTTGCCGACCCAGCGGGCTGGCGGGTGTCGGCAGACGCACAGATGGATGCCATCCTGCCCGCGCGCGTTTTTGCGCATTGGCCGCAGAGCGTGATCCCGAGGACGCGGCGCTTTCTGGCTGAGAATATTGCCGCAGGACGGCTTGAAAATATCGATGTCGCCTTGCGCCGCCAGCCTGGGGAAAAGCCCACAACCTATCTGAGTTTTGATTACAGCGACGCGCAGGTCCGCTTTATGAAAACGTTGCCGCCGCTCCAACAGGCGCGCGGGCGCTTTAGTCTGCTGGACAATCGCCTCGTTATTTCTGTCGATCAAGGGCATGTGACCGCGCGCGAAGGCGGTGACGTCGACGTCGGCGGCTCTTCTTTCATCATTCCCTTTACAGGCATGAAGGAACGCGCCCCCGCAGTTGTGCGCCTTCAGACCGCTTCAAAGGTGACAGCGGTGCTTTCTTTGCTGAACGCCCCGCCGCTTTCGACGATGGATAAAGCCAATTTGCCGGTTGATCTGGCGCAGGGTGACGCCGTCCTTGATGGGACGATTGCCATGCCCTTGACCCCACCGGGTGAAAAACGCCCCATCACCTATCATGTTGAGGGCACGGTTAGCAGTTTCCGATCTGATGTGTTGGTCAAAGATCGGGTTGTGGAGGCGCAAGAGCTCAACCTTGCAGCAGATAACAGCGCGCTAAACATCACCGGCGTGGCGCGCGTTGACGGTGTTCCCATCATCGGCACGTGGCGACAAACACTCGGACAGAATGCAAATGGCGGCCAGCTAGAGGGGGAGGTGGCGCTCACGCAAGACACGCTCGATACGTTTGGGGTGGCGCTTCCGTCGGGAAGTGTCGCGGGGCAGGGTGCCGGGCAACTGGCATTGAGCATCGAAAGGGATGCGCCGCCCAGGTTCGCATTGCGTTCTGATCTGCAGGGCCTGCGCCTGTCGGTGCCCCAGATCAGTTGGACAAAACCCGCAGAGCGGGCGGGGCGCTTGAACGTGGAGGGCCTTTTGGGATCAGCCCCGCGCGTGCACCTGCTTGAGCTCGAGGGTCCAGGCCTGCGCGCGCGCGGCCAGGTTGATCTTCATCCTGACGGCGCGCTCGACCGGGTGCGTTTCGACGATTTGCGCGTGGGAAGCTGGCTCGATATACCGCTCGATCTCTTGGGAAGGGGGCGCGGTCAACCGGTTCAGGTCGTGCTGCGCGGGGGCAATCTGGATCTGCGCCGCGCTGATTTTGGTGAGACGGGCAGCCGCTCTGGGCCGCCGCCGCCGCCGATGCGCGTGGCGCTGGACCGGATACAGATCACCGACGCCATAGCGCTGACCGATGTTGACGGTGTTTTTGAGACGGCGGCGGGATTGAGCGGTTCCTTCACCGCGCGGCTCAATGGCGGCACGGCGGTGCGGGGTGAGATCACGCCACGCGATGGGCGCAGCGCGATCCGCTTGACATCCGAAGACGCGGGCGGCGTGTTTCGATCTGCGAATTTGCTGAAACAAGTGGTGGGCAGAAAGCTATCGCTCTTGCTGGTGCCGGTAGGCTCGGGCGGCGCGTTTGACGGGCAGCTTACCGTTACGGATGTGCGGGTGAAAGACGCGCCGGGGATCGCCGCCTTATTGAACGCTGTTTCGGTCGTTGGCCTGATCAATGAACTCAATGGCGACGGTATTTATTTCGACACGGTTGAGGGACGGTTTCGCCTGACACCTGATCGCCTGACGCTATCCGAAGCCAGCGCGGTGGGCGCCTCCATGGGCCTGTCAATGGATGGCATCTACCTTTTGCAGAGTGGACAGATCGACATGCAAGGGGCCATTACACCCATCTATCTGATCAACGGGGTCGGCTCGGTGCTGACCCGCCGGGGGGAAGGGCTTTTTGGATTTAACTATCGCCTGAGAGGGCCGGCACAAAAACCCTCTGTCTCAGTCAATCCGCTGTCAGCTTTGACCCCCGGCATGTTTCGCGAGATCTTTCGCAGGCCCCCGCCAGAGTTGCCGAATGTCGAGGGGATCACGCAATCGGTGTTGCCGCCCAGTGCTGCTGCGTCTCCCTCCTCCATTGATGAGAGCTACGAAGGGCGCTAGAGCGGCGGCATGAAGCTGTCCGACTTCGATTTTGAGTTGCCCGAGGCGCTGATCGCGACCCGCCCGGCGGTGCCCCGCACTGCAGCGCGATTGCTGGTCGCAGATCCGCAGGCGCATTACGACGGCGTTGTCACCGATCTTGTCGACTGGTTGCGTCCGGGTGACCGGTTGGTGTTGAACGATACAAAGGTGATCCCCGCGCGTCTGACGGGCGTGCGTCGACGTGAGAGCGACCAAGGTCTCGTCACCGCCAAAATCGAGGTGACGCTGCTTGAGCCGCGTGCCGACGGGACATGGTCTGCGTTGATCAAGCCCCTGAGGAAGCTTCGATTGGGCGAGGAAGTGATCTTTAGCGAACGATTACGCGCCGCGCTCAAGGGGGTTTCAGACGGCCAGGGGCTGCTCCAATTCAACAGCGCGGGGCGTGATTTTGACACCGCTCTGCACGAGACGGGGGTCATGCCTCTTCCGCCCTATATCGCGGCCAAACGCCCCGCAGACGGACGCGACGCGCAAGATTACCAAACCGTTTGGGCGCGCCATCCCGGGGCCGTTGCAGCACCTACGGCGTCGTTGCACTTTGACACTTCGCTGCTTGCTGCGCTGTCAGAACGCGGCGTTTCATTCACCTATGTGACGTTGCACGTGGGCGCGGGGACATTTCTGCCGGTGAAGGTGGATGACATCGCCGATCACAAAATGCACGCTGAATGGGGGCAGGTGACGCCGGAAGCCGCGGCAGAGATTGCCGCAACAAAAGCCGCCGGCGGCCGCGTGATCCCCGTGGGGACAACGGCTTTGCGGTTGATCGAAACTGCAGGTCGTTATGGACAGATCGGCCCCTGGCGGGGAGAGACGGACATCTTTATCACGCCCGGTTTCGCCTTTCAGATTGCCGACGGGTTGATGACCAATTTCCACTTGCCGAAATCAACGCTGATGATGCTGGTGGCGGCATTGATGGGACCGTCACGGATCAAAGAGATCTATGCGCATGCCATCGCCCATAAGTATCGTTTCTTCTCTTACGGGGATGCCTCTCTTTTGTGGCCTAAGGTGCAAAAACCCGCGTGAGCGACGTCAAAATGTCGCGGAAAAGCCGGACGCGATGCCCGCATCAAGCCACGACGGGCCAAAAGCATCTGAGGAGTCGCGGCGATGCTACAGGTTATCTCAAGCGCCTGGGCGCTGTTGTTGGGAATGTGCCTGCTGATGGTGGGCAACGGCATGCAGGGCACGCTGCTGGGCATTCGCGGCGCGATCGAGAATTTCTCGACCTTCGAGATGTCGATTGTGATGTCCGCTTACTTCCTCGGCTTCCTTGGCGGATCTCGGATGACGCCGGGCATGATCCGACGGGTCGGTCACGTGCGCGTTTTTGCAGCGCTGGCGTCATTGATTTCGGCGGTGATGATCATCTATCCGACATTGCCCAACATTTATGTTTGGTCTTTGGGTCGGGTTTTGATCGGCTTTTGCTTTTCGGGCGTCTACGTCACAGCGGAAAGCTGGTTGAACAATGCCGCCACTAATGAAACGCGCGGCCAGGCGCTTTCGCTTTACATGATCGTGCAGACCATGGGCATCGTGCTGGCGCAAGCTTTGCTGCTGGTCGCCGATCCATCGGGTTACACGCTTTTCGTGATCCCTTCAATTTTGGTGAGCATCGCCGTGACACCGATCTTACTGTCGATCAGCCCGACACCGGCTTTCGACACCAGCAAGCCGATGAGCCTGCGCGAATTGGCGGGCTATTCACCCTTGGGGTGCTTTGGGATGTTTATTTTGGGCGGCGTATTCTCTGCGCAGTTTGGTATGGCCCCTGTTTACGGGGCAGAAGCAGGTCTGTCGGTGGCGCAAATCTCGCTTTTTGTGGCAACCTTTTTCATCGGCTCCGTGGTTCTGCAATACCCGATCGGCTGGATTTCAGATCGGGTGGATCGGCGCAGTCTAATCGTCATCGTCTCTGCCCTGGGCGCGCTGGGGTCGGTGATGGGCATGCTGTTGGGCCAGAACTTCCTGTTGCTTTTACTCTCTGCCTTTGTCGTCGGTGGCATGGCGAACCCGCTCTATTCTCTGCTGCTGGCGCACACCAATGACTTTTTGGAGTATGAGGATATGGCGGCGGCGTCCGGTGGGTTGGTTTTTCTCAACGGTTTGGGCGCGATCCTGGGTCCGATCATCACCGGCTGGTTGATGGGGACGGCGCTTGGCCCCTCGGGTTTCTACCTATTCATATTGATCCTGTTCGCGATGCTCATGTGCTATGCAGTTTACCGCGCGACGCAGCGCGCTACCGTCCCCATCACTGAGACCGGCAGTTTCGTGCCGATTGCCGCAACTGCGACAGCAGTGGCGGTGGAATATGCGCAAGAAATCGCTATCGACGCAGATCAAGAAACCTCGGACGAACATGCGGCTGTCGGCTGAATATGTCGAGGTGATATAATTTGTGAGTGGGCATTGTTGACAACATATCCTTAATGAAAGGTTAAGGCGTTCTCAAAGGAGGGATTGGGAGGATGAAGGGTCCGGAGGAGGTGCTTCACTTCTGGTTAGACGAAGTGGGACCGGAAGGGTGGTACAAAGCAGAAGATGCACTTGATGCGCGCATCAAAGACACGTTCTTGACCACATGGGAGGCCGCTTCAAAGGGGGTGCGCAGGTCGTGGTCAAGCTCTGCCGAAGGCACATTGGCCTATCTTATCTTGACCGACCAATTCCCGCGCAACATGTTCCGCGGTCAAGCAAAGGCTTTTTCGACTGACGGTTTGGCCTTGGCGGTGGCGAAATCAGCCATCGACCGCGGTTGGGACATGCGGATCGCTGAACCCGAGCGGCAGTTTTTCTATTTGCCGCTGATGCATTCGGAAAATCTGTGCGATCAGCAGCGCTGCGTTCGTTTGATCTGCGACCGGATGCCGAAAACCGGAGAGAGCAACTTGCTACACGCCCGCGCCCATCGCGAGGTCATTCGTCAGTTTGGCCGTTTCCCCTATCGGAATGAAGCGCTGTCACGGGCCACAACGCAAAGTGAGTTGGCCTATATCGCACAGGGGGGCTATGGCAGCACCCTGCGATCGCTTGAGGTGAAAAGCAAAGCAGCTTGATCTGGATCAAGGTCGCTGTTGTCGGAATTTGGAATATCGTTTAACGATAAACTAAATTGAGACGACAGTCTGCGGGGTTCCAGAAAATGACAAACACGGCTTATGACCTGATCGTGATCGGGGCAGGTCCTGGTGGCTATGTGGCCGCCATTCGCGCGGCGCAACACGGTATGAAAGTGGCAGTGATCGAACGCGAGCATCTGGGGGGGATCTGCTTGAATTGGGGCTGCATTCCGACGAAGGCGATGCTGCGATCCTCTGAGGTTTTCCACCTGATGCACCGCGCCAAAGAGTTTGGGCTCAAGGCAGACGGCATTGACTATGATCTTGATGCGGTCGTCAAACGCTCGCGCCGCGTGGCCGGGCAACTGTCGGGCGGTATCGGCCATTTGATGAAAAAGAACAAAGTCACCGTCGTTATGGGCGAGGCGACGTTGCCCGCCAAAGGCCAAGTCTCTGTCAAGACAGACAAAGGCACTGAAACGCTGACAGCGAAGAACATTATTTTGGCCACAGGCGCCCGCGCGCGCGAGCTGCCTGGCTTGGAAGCGGACGGCAAACTTGTTTGGACCTATAAGCATGCGCTGCAACCCGTCCACATGCCCAAAAAGTTGTTGGTGATCGGTTCAGGTGCCATCGGCATTGAATTTGCAAGTTTTTACAACACGCTCGGGGCCGATACGACCGTGGTCGAGGTGATGGATCGCGTGCTGCCGGTGGAGGATGAAGAGATTAGCGCCTTCGCCAAGAAATCCTTTGAAAAGCAGGGCATGAAGATCATGCAAAAGGCGATGGTCAAGCAGTTGGACCGGTCGGCTGACAGCGTGACCGCGCATATTGAGACGGCCGGTAAGGTTGAAAAGCACACTTTCGACACCGTCATTTCCGCTGTTGGCATTATCGGCAACACCGAGGGGCTTGGCCTGGAGGCGCTGGGCGTCCCCATCGAGCGGTCGCATGTGGTGACAGATGAGTTTTGCCGCACGGGTGTCGACGGTCTTTACGCGATTGGGGACATCGCCGGTGCACCCTGGCTGGCGCATAAAGCGTCACACGAAGGGGTGATGGTCGCGGATTTGATTGCCGGTAAACATGCGCATCCCGTGAAATCGGAAACGATTGCGGGCTGCACCTATTGTCATCCTCAAGTGGCCTCTGTCGGCTATACGGAGGCGAAGGCCAAGGAGCTTGGCTATGACGTCAAGATCGGTCGCTTCCCGTTCATTGGCAATGGCAAGGCCATCGCTTTGGGGGAAGAAAACGGGATGATCAAAACGATCTTTGACAAAAAGACCGGCGAGCTTTTGGGCGCTCACATGGTAGGTGCTGAGGTGACAGAGCTGATCCAAGGCTACGTGGTGGGGCGCCAGCTTGAAACCACGGAAGAAGATTTGATGAACACCGTCTTCCCGCATCCGACCCTGTCAGAGATGATGCACGAATCCGTTCTGGACGCCTACGACCGCGTCATTCATATGTAGCGCAGGAGGGGCGGCGCCTTCTACCGACACATGCAGAGAGGCGCTGCCGATGGTCAGTCTTAACCGCGTCGTCATGCAGCCGGCGAGCCGTCGACGGATCGCCGCGCTTGGCCCAGAGCGCTTAGATGCGGCGGAAATTTCCGGAAAATGGGGCCGAATGTTTCGGTTCAAGAGCTATACGCAGTTTGCTTTCCCAAAACATGACATCTGCGCGGGACCTTTCAAAGACCCTCATAGCGGTGAGCTACGTCAGTTCGATTTGATCCTTGCGAACCAAGTTTGGGAGCATCTGGATCGACCCTATGCCGCCACGCGCCACGTGCGTCAGATGCTGCGCCAGGGCGGGTTTTTCTGGGTGGCCGTCCCTTTCTTTGTACCATACCACGCCGCGCCGCAAGATAACGCCCGGTGGAGCGCACGCGGATTGAAGAACCTGCTGATCGAGGCAGGCTTTGAGGAAACCGCGATAGAGGCGCATCAGTGGGGCAACCGTCACGTGGCCAAACGCAATCTCGAAAGCGTGTGGCCCCCCAACTATGATCCAGAGACGGACGACATCACGAATGACCCGACGATGCCGGTTTGCGCCTGGGCCTTCGCGCAGAGAACCTGAAACGTGTCGCAGACGTCATTTCCGCTGATCTTCGCGCTCTGGGGCGCAGGTTTGGGCGCGGCGGCGCAGTACGGCAAAATGTCGGTGATCTTCGATCAACTCCCTGATTTGTATCCTGATGCGGGGGCCACACTCGGCTGGGTCGTTTCTTTGGTGGGGTCTGTTGGCATCCTTTTTGGGGTCGTTGCGGGGCTCTTGGTGGCCCGCATCCGGTTTCGACGCGCGTTGCTGCTGGCCCTTTGGTTGGGTGCGTTGACCTCTGCCGCCCAGGCGCTCACCCTGCCGCTGCCCTGGTTGCTGATCACGCGCGTGGTTGAGGGCATTTCCCACCTTGGGATCGTTGTCGCAGCGCCGACGCTGATCGCGCAGTTGAGTGCGCCGCAGCATCGTGGGTTCACGCTCACCCTATGGGGAACCTTCTTTGGTGTCGCCTTCGCCCTGCTGACCGCTTTGGGTCGACCGCTGTCTTTGGCATACGGCGTGCCTGCGCTGTTTTTGGCCCATGCTCTCTACATGGCATTTTTCGCGCTCTATCTTGGCCTGCGTTTGCGTCATCTGCCTGAAAGCGAAGGTACGTCTCGGTTCAGCGTGGCTCAGATGATTTACGACCATGCGGCGATCTATCGATCTCCGCGCCTTGCCGCGCCAGCGGTTGGATGGCTTTTTTACACGTTCAGCTTCGTGTCGCTTTTGACAGTCCTGCCGCCGTTTGTTGCGCCAGATGTCCGAGCTTTTGTGATGGGGGCGATGCCTTTGATGAGCATCGCGATCTCGCTCACGCTCGGCGTCGTTTTGCTGAACAGGTTCACGGCTGTTCAAGTCGTGCAGTTGGGCTTTTTCACATCCGCAGTTTTCGCATTGTGGCTTTGGATAGCACCGGGGGATCCCGCAGCCTGTTTGGCTTTGGCCGGCGCGATGGGGTTGGTGCAAGGCGCAAGTTTTGCCGCGGTGCCACAACTCAACGCGGGCGCCCAGGCACAGGCCCGGGCCAACGGTGCCTTGGCACAAACCGGCAATCTTGGAAATACGCTTGGCACGCCGGTGATCGCATTTGCCCTTGCCAGCCTGGGCTATGCCGCGCTGCCCTTGTTAATTGGGATCGCCTTCGTGTGCGGCTTTTGTTTGCACGCGCTCATGTCGATGGCGCGCCAGCGCTAGGTGTTTATGCTTTGTTCTTGCATTTCCACTGGAGAAGCCTAAGGCTGACGCTACCTACATGCTGTTAAAGTGGGGGCGGCCATGGCAGAGCAGAAAAATATCGAAGTGCGTGGTGCGCGCGAGCACAATCTGAAAAACGTTGATGTCGATATCCCGCGTGACCAGCTTGTCGTGATCACGGGCCTTTCCGGATCGGGCAAATCATCGCTCGCCTTTGACACGATCTATGCAGAAGGGCAGCGGCGGTATGTAGAATCGCTTTCTGCTTACGCGCGGCAATTCCTCGATATGATGCAAAAGCCCGACGTCGATCACATCTCGGGGTTGAGCCCGGCCATTTCCATTGAGCAAAAGACAACGTCGAAAAACCCACGCTCCACCGTCGGGACGGTCACGGAAATCTATGATTACATGCGTTTGCTGTTTGCCCGGGTCGGCACGCCCTACAGTCCGGCCACGGGAAAGCCGATTGAAGCCCAGCAGGTGCAAGACATGGTCGATCGCATCATGGCGATGGAGGAGGGGACCCGCGCCTACCTGCTTGCGCCCATCATTCGCGACCGGAAGGGCGAATATCGCAAAGAGTTCATCGAACTGCGCAAGCAGGGTTTTCAACGCGTGAAGGTCGACGGTGCGTTTTATGAATTGGACGAACCTCCAACGTTGGATAAGAAGCTGCGCCACGACATCGACGTCGTTGTTGACAGGATCGTCGTGCGTGAGGGGTTGGAAACGCGCCTGGCGGATTCGTTGCGGACCGCGCTCGATCTTGCGGATGGGATCGCCATTTTTGAGACTGCGCCGACGGAAGGCGCGCCAGAACGCACCACGTTTTCTGAGAAATTTGCCTGTCCTGTTAGCGGTTTCACGATCCCTGAGATCGAGCCGCGCCTGTTTTCTTTCAACGCACCCTTCGGCGCTTGCCCAGATTGTGACGGCCTTGGCGTCGAATTGTTTTTTGATGAGCGTTTGGTCGTGCCAGATCAAAACCTCAAGGTGTATGATGGCGCTTTGGCACCCTGGCGCAAAGGTAAAAGCCCTTACTTTCGGCAAACGATCGAAGCCATCGCCGCCCATTACGATTTTGATGCCAATACCCGTTGGAAAGATCTTCCCAAACATGTTCAGCAGGTTTTCCTCTATGGTTCAGGAGAAGATGAGATTGCCTTTCGCTATGACGAAGGCGGCCGTGTTTATGAGGTAACGCGGGTGTTTGAGGGCGTCATCCCCAATATGGAACGGCGGTATCGTGAGACCGATTCAAACTGGATCCGAGAAGAGTTTGAACGCTACCAGAACAACCGCCCCTGCGGCACTTGCGGTGGCTATCGCTTGCGGCAGGAAGCGCTGGCGGTGAAAATCGCAGGGCTGCACGTGGGGCAGGTGGTAGAGATGTCAATCCGAGAGAGTTTTGACTGGTGCCAAACCGTCCCCGAGCATCTGACAGCGCAGAAAAATGAAATCGCGCGGGCGATCTTGAAAGAAATTCGCGAGCGATTGGGGTTTTTGAATAACGTGGGTTTGGAATATCTTACGCTCTCACGCTCAAGCGGAACTTTAAGTGGTGGGGAAAGCCAGCGTATCCGGCTTGCCTCGCAAATCGGTTCGGGATTGACGGGGGTTCTATACGTGCTGGACGAGCCTTCGATCGGCTTGCATCAGCGCGACAACGACCGGCTGCTTCAGACGCTGAAGAACCTGCGCGATCAAGGCAACACGGTGATCGTGGTTGAACATGATGAGGAGGCGATCCGCGAAGCGGACTATGTCTTTGACATCGGTCCGGGGGCTGGCGTGCACGGAGGCCAAGTCGTCAGCCATGGCCCCCCCCATAGCATCGCCGCCGACAAAAGCTCAATCACTGGGCAGTATCTGACGGGTGTGAGAGAGATTGCTGTGCCGACCTCTCGACGCAAAGGGAACAAAAAGAAGATCAGAGTGGTGAAGGCAACGGGCAATAATCTGCAGAATGTCACTGTTGATTTCCCATTGGGCAAATTTGTTTGTGTGACTGGCGTTTCAGGCGGCGGAAAATCAACGTTAACGATTGAGACCCTGTTCAAGACCGCATCGATGACGCTCAACGGTGCCCGGCAGACACCCGCACCCTGCGAGACGATCAAGGGCCTTGAGCATCTGGACAAAGTCATCGACATCGATCAGCGACCGATCGGGCGCACGCCCCGGTCCAATCCAGCAACATACACCGGCGCTTTCACGCCAATCCGTGATTGGTTCGCCGGTTTGCCGGAAGCGAAGGCACGCGGCTACAAACCTGGGCGTTTTTCATTCAACGTGAAAGGGGGGCGATGCGAGGCGTGTCAAGGCGACGGTGTGATCAAGATCGAGATGCATTTTCTGCCCGATGTCTATGTCGAATGCGAAACCTGCAAGGGCGCGCGGTACAACCGCGAAACGCTTGAGATTAAATTCAAAGGAAAATCCATCGCGGATGTGCTCGATATGACAGTCGAAGATGCCCAGGCATTTTTTCAGGCTGTGCCATCGATCAGAGAGAAAATGGATGCGCTGATGCGGGTCGGGCTGGGATACATCAAAGTAGGGCAACAGGCCACGACATTGTCGGGCGGTGAGGCGCAGCGCGTGAAACTGTCCAAGGAGCTTAGCAAACGCGCCACTGGTCGCACGCTCTATATTTTGGATGAGCCTACCACAGGTCTGCATTTTGAAGATGTCCGCAAGCTTTTAGAGGTGCTGCATGAGTTGGTGGATCAAGGCAACTCAGTCCTTGTCATTGAACACAACCTCGACGTTGTCAAAACCGCGGATCACATCATTGACATTGGTCCAGAGGGTGGTGACGGCGGTGGACGCGTGGTGGCCCAGGGTACGCCAGAACAGGTGGCTGAGGTCCCCGAAAGCCACACGGGAAAATATCTCAAACCGATGTTGGCAAAGCAACGCGCGGTCGCGGCGGAGTAACGCAGGGTGCTTTCTTGAACGTTATGGGGTGGGGCAAAGGGCTTCCCCGTTTGGTTGCTGTGTCAGCGACATGCCTGTTTGATAGCAGCGATCAAGCAGGGCGGCCCGTCTTGGCGCAGATCCTTGCGACCCGCACAGAAACTCGATCCGGCGCGGTGCGAGACCAAAGTAGCCGAACGTGCCCTGCATCCAACTGGTTTCCAACGCTGCGGCATATCCCTCTGCTTCCATCTCATCCGACCGTGCCCCAGCGGGGATCAACAGCACGCCCGGGCGTTTGGGTTGCAAAGACTGCTCGCGATCATCCAATTGATCATAAGCCCAGCCCCATCCCCAGACGCGGTCCACCCATCCTTTCATCATCGCGGGCATCCCCCACCAGAAAAGCGGAAAGACCAGGCAAAGCGCATCGGCACGCGCGATACGTGCGCGCTCGGCCTCTAGATCTGCCTGCGGACTCCCTTCCACATCCGCCAGGGTCCAACGCGGATCAAACCCTTCGGCATTTAGATTTGCCAGTTCAGCGGTGTGCCCCGCAGCCTCAACACCCGCGATAAAGCGTGCCGCTGCTGCCGCGCTGAAGGAGGCCGGGTTGGGATGATCAAGTACGGTCAAAACATGCATCGGCCGTTCCTTTTTGTTCACGCCGCTTCATCGCTCGTCCCTCATGCGCGTCGTTTGTACGCCCTTGCGCTGCAACGTTCAAAGGGGAGCGGCGCGTCCGGGTGAACTCAAACGCAACATTGTCAATCAAGCCGGCCCTTCGCCGCAAAGCGGGGCAGCATCGCAGAAAAGTCCTTTCCGCGCCCGTCCTCCTCTTCCACAAATCGGCGGTAGAGCGTCAGAGCAGCCGCGCCCATGGGCGTGTCGGCATCCACGCCCTCCGCAGCTTGTTGACTGAGCCCCAAATCTTTGAGCATCAATTCAGCCGCAAATCCCGGTTGATAGTCGTTGTCAGCAGGAGAATTCGGGCCCACACCCGGCGCGGGGCAATACGCATTCATCGACCAACTGTAACCCGATGAGGTGCTCACGACATCAAACATCTTTTGGCGCTCAAGCCCCAGCTTGTCAGCCAGGGCAAAGGCCTCGCAGGTGGCGATCATGGTTGCACCCAAAATCATGTTGTTGCAGATCTTGGCGGCTTGACCCGCGCCTGCTTCGCCGCAGTGAACCGCCTTTTGGCCCATGATCTCAAAAAGCGGCAGCGCGGCCTGAAAGGCATCGGTGCTCCCGCCGGCCATGAAGGTCAATGTCCCCGCAGATGCGCCGCCAACCCCGCCAGAAACAGGCGCATCCACAAACAGCAAACCGGCGTTCTGCGCGCGCGCCGCTGTTTTGCGCGCGCTTTCGACGTCGACGGTGGAACAGTCGATAAACGCCGTGCCCGCCGCCATGTCCGGGATGATTTCATCCGCCACACTGCGCAAAATCGGCCCATTGGGCAGCATCGTGATCACCGCTGCAGCATCTTCCACTGCCTCGCGTAGCGACGTGGCGTTCATGACCCCCTCTGCATGTGTATCGACCACGTCGTATCCGATCACGTCATGGCCTGCTGCCGCAAGGTTTTTGGCCATCGGCGCGCCCATGTTTCCAAGACCGATAAAGCCAATCTTGAGCACTGTCATGTCAATCTCCTAAAGTTTGAGGGCATTTGTACCGAGAGGTTGCAGCATCTGTGCCACCGCGCTGACCGGAACATTCTGATCCGCGTAGAGCCATTTCGGCGCGCGATCTTTGTCGATAATGGCTGCCCGGATACCTTCAAGAAAATCGCCATGTTCACTCGCGCGGTAGGTGAAGCGATATTCGAGATCCAGCGCTTTTTCCAATGTGATGCTTGGTCCGCGCAAGCGGTGCATCATCTCAACGGTGCAGGCCGCTGACAAAGGTGCCGCGTGCGTCAACCGGCGCAACGCATCATCGGCGAAATCGCAAGGTTTAGCGCGCAAAAGCGTGAGAATATCGCCCAGGGTTTCCCCGCCAAAGTAATAGGAGATCTGATCCATCTGTTCGCGCAATTGACCTGGCGGCGGCGGGCTCTGCAGGTCTTCTATGCACCCGGGCTCACCGTTCAATGCGAGGGCGGTTTTGAGCTTTTGCCACTTTATCTCAGAAATATAAGCATCTGCAAAACCAGAAAATATCGCATCGTCGGCATCCATTCGCGTCGCTGTTGTGCCCAGATATTCTCCTAACCGCCCGGGCGCTAGGGCCAACATCAATGTGCCACCGACATCCGGTACCAGACCGATGCCGCATTCGGGCATGGCGATCTGACTGCTTTCACCCACAATCCGGTGCGACCCGTGGCATCCTAGCCCAACACCTCCGCCCATGGTAAAGCCTTGCAAGAAAGACACCACTGGCTTGGGGTAGTGAAAGATTTTGTGGTTCAGGCGGTATTCATCGGCCCAAAATCGCTGTCCGAAGGCAAAATCGCCTCTCAAGCCCGCCGCGTAAAGATCCGAGATATCCCCACCCGAACAAAACGCGCGATCGCCCTCGGCATCTAGGATGATCACTTTGACATTCGGCTGGTCACGCCAGATATCAAACGCGGCTTCGATCGCGGTGCACATCTCATAGCTCAAGGCGTTCAGCGCCTGCGGTCGGGTCAGCGTAATCCATCCGGCGCAGTCTTGGACGCGAATGTGAAGGTCGCTCATCTGCTGGCCAGCATGTCGCGCGCGACGATGACGCGCATGATCTCATTCGTGCCTTCCAAGATCTGATGCACACGCAGATCGCGCACCAGTTTTTCAATTCCGTAATCGGCAAGATAGCCATAGCCGCCGTGCAGTTGCAGACATTGATCCACAACTCTGCTGCCCACTTCTGTGACGAACTTTTTGGCCATGGCGCAAAATTTCGTGGCATCCGGCGCCGCAGTGTCAAGCTTCCAGGCAGCCTGACGCAGAAAGGTGCGTGCCGCTTGAAGCTCAATTTCCATGTCCGCCAGTCGAAACTGCAGCCCTTGGAACTGGTCGATGGTGTGACCAAAGGCTTTCCGCTCCCCCATGTAGGCAACCGTAGCTGTCAACGCCGTCTGTGCCGCGCCCAATGAGCATGCCGCGATGTTCAAACGCCCGCCGTCAAGCCCGATCATGGCATATTTGAACCCCTGACCCTCTTCCCCCAAGAGGTTGGCGGCCGGCACTTTACACGCGTCAAAGTGCACCTGAGCCGTTGGCTGACTGCGCCACCCCATTTTATCTTCTAAGCCCCCAAAAGACAGGCCCGCCGTCCCGTCTTCGACATAGACGGTCGAGACGCCGGCCGCACCCGCCTCACCGGTGCGTACCATGCAGACATAGGCGTCAGAATATCCCCCACCGGAAATGAATGCCTTGGTTCCGTCCAAGACGTATCCTTCGTTTGTGCGGGTCGCCCGGGTGCGCAACGCAGCAGCGTCAGACCCAGAGCCCGGTTCCGTCAAACAGTAGCTCAGGACCGTCTGCATGTTCAACACATCCGGCAACACCCGCGCTTTCAGGTCTGCCTGCGCGAAGGCCTCTATCATTTTCGCGCACATGTTGTGGATCGATAAGAAGGCGGCGACGGACGGGCAGGCCATCGACAGCGCCTCGAACACCAACGTGGCGTCGAGCCGGTTCAAACCAGCACCACCCGCCTCCTCTGAAACATAGAGCCCGCCGAAACCCAGCGCCGCCAATTCTGGCCAAAGCGCTTTGGGAATGGTGCCCTCTGCTTCCCAATCGCGCGCGTATGGTGCGATGTGCTCGGCACCAAAATCCCGCGCCATCTCGAAAATCGCATGTTGCTCCTCAGTCAGTGCAAAATCCATTGCCAACTCCCTTGTTTGCTGCGGTCCCGGCGGCAGCCCCACGGCCGCATCATAGACGCACCCGCTCGTTTTCATCTTGCCCGTTAAACTCCCGCCGGAGGCTCCCGAAGGCGCATTACCCGCAAGGCTGCGCGCGTCTCAACACGCAAAGAGATGCGCGCCTCATTCCATCACCGGGATCGAAAACTCGCCCCCTTCCTTGATGCCCGAGGGCCAGCGCGCCGTCACCGTCTTTGTTCGTGTGTAGAACTTAAAGGCGTCCGGCCCATGTTGATTGAGATCTCCAAAGACCGATTTTTTCCAACCGCCGAAAGTGTGATAGGCCAGCGGCACGGGAATGGGCACGTTGATCCCGACCATGCCAACATTGACCCGATTGGCAAAGTCTCTTGCGGCGTCGCCGTCTCGGGTAAAAATCGCGGTGCCATTGCCATATTCATGGTCCATGGCCAGGCCCAATGCCTCTTCATAGCTTTGGGCGCGGACGGTGGAAAGAACAGGACCAAAGATCTCTGTCTTGTAGATGTCCATGTCTTTGGTGACATGATCGAACAGATGTGGCCCGATGAAAAAACCGCTCTCGTAGCCTTGCAATTTGAAATCGCGACCGTCCACGACCAGCTGCGCGCCTTGATCAATCCCAGATCGGACCAGCCGCTCGATATTGGCCTTGGCGGCTGAAGTGACGACCGGCCCATAGTCCACGTCGGTTCCAGCGGTATAGGGGCCCACCTTGAGCTTTTCGATGCGCGGCACTAATTTCTCAATCAGGCGATCGGCCGTGTCATCTCCGACAGGCACCGCCACCGAGATGGCCATGCAACGTTCGCCCGCCGCACCGTAGCCTGCGCCGACCAAAGCATCGGCGGCTTGATCCATGTCGGCATCCGGCATGACGATCATGTGGTTTTTCGCGCCGCCAAAACACTGCACGCGTTTGCCTTGGGCGCATCCGGTTGCATAGATGTATTCGGCGATGGGCGTTGACCCGACAAAACCGATGGATTGGATCACATCATTGTAAAGGATGGCATCCACCGCCTCTTTGTCGCCGTTCACAACCTGCAGGATGCCTTTGGGCAGCCCGGCTTCCTCCATCAAGGCTGCAAGCATCAAAGGGACAGATGGATCCCTTTCTGAAGGCTTGAGAATGAACGCATTGCCGCAGGCAATCGCGGGGGCAAACATCCACATGGGGATCATCGCCGGGAAGTTGAACGGGGTGATGCCCGCCGTCACCCCCAGTGGCTGGCGCATCGAATACATGTCGATGCCGGGTCCTGCGCTGTCGGTATATTCTCCTTTCAGCATCTGAGGCGCTGCGATGCAGTATTCGACCACTTCCAGCCCGCGCTGCACATCGCCCGCAGCATCCGGCAGCGTCTTGCCGTGCTCCCGGCTCAATGCCTCAGCCAGCTTGTCCATGTCGCGGTTCAGCAGATCGACGAACCGCATCAACACACGCGCGCGCCGCTGCGGATTTGTCGCCGCCCAATCGGGTTGCGCAGCCTGGGCAAAGGCAACGGCGTCTGCAAGCTCTTGCGCATTTGCCAATGGGCACCGCGCTTGAATGTCGCCCGTCGCGGGGTTCATGACATCCGCAAAGCGCCCCGAACGGCCCTTCACATGCACGCCGTTCAGATAGTGGGTGAGTTCTTGCATCGTTGCTCTCCGTCTTGCGTTTCGGTCAAGATAGCGCCGTGGCCTGCGCTGCGAAAGGGCTGCGGGTCGTCGATATTCACATTTTGAAACGCCACGGCGGATGTCTCAAAGCCCGTCTTGACGGAAGCTGCTTGCACGGCGGAGCAGAGCGTGCTTGCTTGCACCGACTTTCCTAGGCGAACAGGACACACCATGCGCGTTGGTCTTTACCCCGGCACATTTGACCCCATCACTCTGGGGCACATCGATATCATCAGGCGCGCGGCCACGCTGGTTGACAAGCTGGTTATCGGTGTCGCGATAAATCGAGATAAAGGACCGCTTTTTACGTTGGAAGACCGCGTCGCCATGATTGAAGCGGAATGCCTGACGCTTGCCAAACAGACGGGCATTGAGATCATCGCGCACCCCTTCGAAAATTTGCTGATCAACTGCGCACGTGACGTGGGCGCACAGATGATCGTCCGCGGATTACGCGCGGTGGCTGATTTCGAATATGAATACCAAATGGTCGGCATGAACCGACAATTGGACGATTCTGTCGAAACCGTCTTTCTCATGGCCGAGGCGCAGCACCAGGCGATCGCAAGCAAGCTGGTCAAAGAGATCGCACGGTTGGGCGGTGACATAAGCAATTTCGTCACCCCCAGCGTAGCCGATGCGTTGCGGGCCCGCTTCCCGAGCTAGGATCAATGCCCACCCCTCCTGCAGCGTCAGTTCCTTTAGTTTGTTTCTAAAGCGTAACTTTTGATCAGGAAAAGGGAAGCGAAAGCATCCGGCCTTAACTTTGAGAATTCCCGTCCCTCTCTCCGTCCCGCCCAACCGGCAACATTGGGCCGCGCCGTTCCGTCCCCACGGGGCGGCGCTCAGTCGGTTTGGGCATGCGGCCGCATGGTTCAGAACCTATATAATCGGTGCGCCGCGAAACTCGGGGCTGCATAACAACAGTGCTGACGGCGCAAAACCAACGGGTCCCAGCCCTAACGCCAGAAGGCGAGAAAAAGGAGAATGTCGGTGAACCGGCGCGCCAAGAAGATCAGATTTTCGCTCTCATAGAGCCAGGCGTCGAGCGCGAGCCCGGTCAGAATAATCAGCGCAAGTGCGAGCGCGATGGCGTTGGTCACTGTCCGATCCCCTGCATCGCTTCGATATGACAGCCGAAGCGCGCGCAGACAAGAGCTAGCCCAGCTTACCCATCTCAACAGCGACATCCGCCATGCGCACCGAAAAGGCCCATTCGTTGTCGTACCAGCCCAACACCCGCACGGTGTGTCCAGCGACCACAATAGTTTGGTCGGGGGCGAAAATGCAGCTTTCCTCCGTATGGTTGAAATCGATACTGACTTTCTGCTCTGGATCGTATCCTAATACGCGCTTCATGGGCCCGTCTGCAGCCGCCCGCGCGGCCGCATTTATCTCTTCAACGGTGACGTCGCGCGTCGCTTGAAACGTCAGATCGACGGCGGACACATTCGGCGTGGGCACCCGCATCGCGGTGCCGTCAAGCTTGCCTTTGAGCGCCGGCAGCACCTCGCCCAGTGCTTTTGCCGCGCCCGTCGATGTGGGGATGAGTGCCATCGCAGCGGCGCGCGCGCGGTAAAGATCGCTGTGGCGCCGGTCGAGCGTTGGCTGATCCCCAGTGTAACTGTGGATGGTCGTCATCAGGCCCGATTCAATGCCAATGGCTTCATGCATGACCTTCGCCAAGGGGGCTAGGCAATTGGTTGTGCATGACCCGTTCGAAATCATCCTGTCGTCGGGCTTCAGTGTTTCATGGTTCACGCCGTAGACAATTGTTCTATCGACGTTCTTTCCAGGCGCTGACAGCAGTACGCGCTTTGCGCCCTGGGCAAGGTGGACATTTGCCTTGTTCCCGTCGTTGAACTTGCCGGTGCACTCCAGAACCACATCGCAGCCGGTCCAATCCAACTCTTCCAATGCATATGTCGACATCACCTCAATGTCGTTCTGCCCCAGATTCATGTATCCGCCATCGACAGTCAGATTGCCGGGAAAGCGTCCGTGTACTGAATCGTATTTCAGCAGATGTGCTGCGGTTTCAATCGGCCCGGTGGCATTAATCTTGACCACTTCAATATCGGTGCGACCAGAAGCGGCGATATGGCTCAGCGTGCAGCGGCCGATCCGGCCAAATCCGTTGATGCCTACTTTAACAGTCATTGTGGTGTTCCCTGATGTCCCGTTCAGCCGTCGTATATCGGGCGCAAGGCCGCGGGATAAAGGCCCAATGACCTTTGCTAAGCGACTGTTAGCGATAAACTTTTGTGTTAGCGATACCAGATTTCGCGTTTGCGGTTAGCAGTGTCAGTGATAGGAAGATGCAAACAGGGAGAGGCGGTGATGAGCGGTTTACTCGCGTTACTCGACGATGTCGCTGGCATTGCGAAAGTGGCGGCGACATCTGTCGATGATGTCGTGGCGCAGGCGGCCAAAGCGGGAAGCAAAGCGGCGGGTGCCTTGATTGATGACGCCGCTGTGACACCCAAATATCTGCAAGGGTTCGATGCAAAGCGCGAGCTGCCCGTGATTTGGCGGATCACCAAAGGGTCGTTGCGCAACAAGCTGCTCTATCTGCTGCCCATTGGCCTCTTGCTCGCGAATTTTGCGCCCTGGGCGATCGCGCCGCTTTTGATGCTGGGCGGTGCCTACCTGTGTTTTGAAGGCGCCGAAAAGGTCGCGCATGCCTTGGGTTGGGGGCACGGCCACGTGGACCACCCGGGAAAAGCGGGCGTGATCAGTGATCCCGCGCGCCTGGAAGAACAGAAAGCGGCGGGTGCCATCAAGACGGATTTTATCCTGTCGGCTGAAATCATGACCATCGCCTTGGCCGCGATCCCGCCCAGTAATTTCTGGATGGAGGCGGCAACTTTGGCCACCGTCGCTGTTATGATCACGGTTGCCGTCTACGGTTCGGTAGCGATTATCGTGAAGATGGACGACATCGGGCTCGCGATGGCAAGAGGGGGTCAATTCACGCTGATCCGCGCGTTCGGGCGCGGGCTGGTGCGGGCGATGCCGGGGTTTTTGCGCCTTCTCACCATCATTGGCACGGCAGCGATGCTTTGGGTCGGCGGGTCCATCATCCTCCACGGCTTGAAAGATCTGGGCGTCGTCGCACCGGGCCAGATGATCCATGATGCGGCCCAAACATGGGCAGCCGGCGTGCCCCCGGCTTTGGCCGGTTTTACAAATTGGTTCGCGACAGCGGCCATGGACGGTCTTCTTGGCTTGGTGTTGGGTTTTCTGCTCATTCCCGTGGGAGAGCGGATGGTAACGCCGCTTTGGCGCGCCGTCTTCGCGGCTTCGGCGCGCTAAAGATATTTGCGCGTTACCCGAAAGCACCGCGCCTTAAACTCAAGGCACCTTACCCCAACCGACGTAGCGCCGCCCCGTGGGGGCGAAACGCACGGCTTAACGGTGCCCGTTGGGCAGGACGGTGATGGGGGCGGGGGTGCATCAGATTTCAGGCCGGATGCTTTTGCCCTAAACCTGCGCGCGGTGATTACAGCAATCCCGTCGCCACCTGTGCGACATTTTCCGCAGTGATGCCGAAATGAGCAAACAATTCGTCTGCCGGGGCAGAAGCACCAAACCCCTGCATTCCGACAAAATCTGCTTTGCCAAACTTGCCGCGCTCGCCCAAAAGCCAGCGATCCCAACCTTGACGCACACCCGCTTCGATCCCCACGCGCACTGCGCCACCGGGCAACACCCGACGCCGGTGGGCGTCGTCTTGCGCTGCAAAGAGTTCCATCGACGGCATCGAAACAACCCGCGTCCCGATACCTTGGGACTGAAGAAGATCGCGGGCGGCCAACGCCAGGTGCACTTCAGAGCCAGAGGCGATCAAAATCACTTGCCGTTTTCCATCCGCCTCCGCCAGGACATAGGCGCCTTTGGCGGTCAAGTTGTTGTTTTTGTGCTCTGTCCTGACTGTGGGCAAACCCTGCCGTGTCAAAGACAGCACTGTGGGCGTCTGCTTGGAGGACAGGGCAATCTCCCAGGCTTCCGCTGTTTCGATCGCATCGGCCGGGCGCAGAACTCGCGTGTTCGGTGTCGCGCGGCTGATGGCAAGATGTTCCACGGGTTGATGGGTAGGCCCGTCTTCTCCCAAACCGATTGAATCGTGGGTCATTACGAAGACGGTTGGCACTTTCATCAAAGCGGCAAGGCGCATGGCCGGGCGCGCATAATCGGTAAAGCACATGAAGGTTCCGCCGTAGGGACGCAGGCCGCCGTGCAGCGCCATCCCGTTCATCGCCGCCGCCATTCCATGTTCGCGCACGCCCCAGTAAACGTAGCGACCCGCCCGATTGTCCGTGTCAAAAACCCCCAGATCAGAGGTCTTGGTGTTGTTTGACCCGGTTAAATCCGCGGACCCACCGACCGTTTCAGGGACAATGGGGTTCAACACTTCCAGCGTTTTTTCAGAAGCGGCGCGTGTAGCGATCTTGGGCGCGGTTTCGCTCATCTGACGTTTGAAGGCTTTGACCGTGGCGCTCAGCTTCTTGGGCGGCTCACCCGACAACGCGCGCGTAAATATCTCTCGTTTGCCGCGCGGCATTTTCTCGAACCGTTGCTGCCAGGCCGCGTGCTCCGTCGCGCCGCGTGCGCCGATCTGTTCCCAGGCCGTCTTGGTCTCTGCCGGTACTTCGAAAGGGCCGGTTTTCCAGCCGTAGGCAGCTTTGGCCGCCGCCATCTGATCCGCATCCGTCAACGCGCCATGACCTTTAGAAGTGTCTTGAGCCGCATGCCCAAGCGCAATGTGCGTTTTGCAAGCGATCATCGTCGGCTTTGAGGACATCCGCGCTTCCGTCAAGGCGGCGTCGATCTCGGCCGGGTTATGGCCGTCGATCTCAAGCGTGTGCCAGCCGGCTGCACCAAAACGTGCGACCTGATCGGTGCGGTCCGCCAATGTCACGGGACCATCGATGGTGATGTTGTTATTGTCCCAAAGTACGATCAGTTTGCTAAGCTGATGCCGCCCCGCGACAGTGATCGCTTCTTGACTGACGCCTTCCATCAGACAGCCATCGCCGACGATGACATAGGTGGCATGGTCAACTATTTTGGCACCGTAACGCGCGCGCTGCATCTCTTCCGCCATAGCAAAGCCAACGGCATTCGCAATGCCTTGCCCAAGCGGGCCCGTGGTCGTTTCAACGGCGTCAGCCAGGAAGTTTTCAGGATGACCAGCCGTGCGGGCGCCCAATTGACGAAAGTTGCGAATTTCCTCAAGCGAGATCTGCGGATCACCCACAAGATACAAGAGCGCGTAGAGCAGCATCGAGCCATGCCCGGCTGAAAGTATAAATCGGTCGCGGTCCGGCCAGGTGGGCGCTGCCGCGTCGAATTTGAGGTGTTTTTCAAATAAAATGGTGGCGACATCGGCCATGCCCATGGGCATCCCCGAGTGGCCTGAGTTTGCGGCGGCAACGGCATCAAGGGTAAGCGCGCGGATCGCCGCCGCTTTCGACCAATGCTCAGGATTTGCCGTGCGAAGCGCTGTGAGGTCCACGGAGAACATTCCTTGAGTTATTTCTTTCACGTTGACGTTGTCCATAACAGTCAAAGCATAAAGTGCAACCCACAGCCGTGACGGATCGGCAGCCTGATGTGAAGTCGCTTCAATGTCCCCCCTTAAGTGACTGATATAAAACGCGAGCATTTATCTGTGCGATTGGCTATGATGTGGGAAATGTCTCACTATGCGATTCGCCATGTCGAACTTCGTGCATTGATTGGCCGTCTCTTGGATTTGATAAGGGAAATTTGAAGTTCATGACCGATATAGAAGAGCTGCAGCGCCGCATCACCTCGGCGATTGAGAGGGTCGCCGTTGCGGTTGAACGGGTTGAAAGCGATACCGGATCGGAAGGTGAGCTTGCCCAGGCGCTGCAGGATGAACGTACCGCGAATGCGCAGCTGAACGAGCGCATTCGAGCGCTGAAGGCCAAATCTGACGAAGAAACTGCGCAGTTCACCGCAGAGGTAGAGAAAGCGCAGGCGCGCATCGCAGATCTTGACCTGGCCTTGCAGAGAGTGCGCCAAGCCAACAGTCAACTGACGGAAGCGTGTGCCGCGTTGATTGAAGCTAATCAGGAAGGGGTGGGTGAGCCCCATTTAATCAACAAGGCGATGGCGGCCGAGTTGGAAGGGTTGCGCGCAGCGCGCAGTGCCGAGGCTGCGGAGGCAAGCGCCATCATTGCTGCGCTATCCCCACTGGTCGACCAAAAGTCCGCGCCAGAACAGAGTGATCCGCAGGAGGACGGCTGATGCCAGAAATTTCGATCATGATCGGTGGGCGCAGCTTTGACGTTGCCTGCCAGGACGGTGAGGAAAGCTATCTGAAATCTGCAGCAAAGATGCTGGATGATGAAGCTCAGGTATTGAGCGACCAGGTCGGTCGGCTTCCAGAGGCGCGCATGCTGTTGATGGCCGGGCTGCTGCTGGCCGATAAAACGGCTGCCGTCGAGGATAAAATCGCAGAATTGCGCGCCACGTTGGAAGAGCGCGACGCTGAGCTGTCAGGTCTTCGCAACGTTGTCGTCGAACCAGAGCGCGTTGAGGTGCCGGTTGTGCCGCAAGAAGTGACCGAAACTCTGGCGGAACTCGCCGCCCGGGCAGAGGCACTCGCCGACGAGGTCGAAGACAAACTGCGATAATCAACGTCTTCCAGCTGCGGCGATACAGCAGCAGTTGGCGGAATGTTAGGGGTTGGCGCAATCGCAGAATTATAAAATGGAAGAGCCCACGGGTGCGATCCCGACCAGTAAGGCGTGGAAGCGATACGCGAAGCCATTCGGTGCTGAACTTCTCATTGCATTTTCTAAGAACGGGTCCGTTGATAATTAAGTAAATCTTGTGGCGCTCAACGTGATACACCAATACAGATCATGTTTCAGCCCAGCAGGCCCCGTTTGACCGCGCCGTTCGGCCCGATGGGAGGCCAAGATTGCGCCAGCCCTCGGGGCGGCCGTCAAGCGGGTTGCGCAAGGGGTCTTGGGCTTAGGGCAGGATGCTCCAATCCCGCTGAAACACCAGTTTTAAGCAGCGGTTATGCATTTGCCTCACGGATTTTATCCGCCGCTTCTTTGTCATAGGTCACGCCATTTTCTTCGAACAACATGTCGAGCTCACCTGAGAGCGTCATCTCGGTGATGATGTCGCAGCCCCCAACAAACTCTCCTTTGACGTAAAGTTGCGGGATGGTGGGCCAATCCGAAAAATCTTTGATGCCCTGACGCATGGCTTCATCGGCCAGAACGTTCACATCTGCATAGTTCACGCCCATGTAATTCAGAACGCCCGCCACGCGGGAAGAGAAGCCACACTGCGGCATCTCTTTTGTGCCTTTCATATACAATACCACATCGTGGGCAGAAATGGTTTCCTGTATCTGGGTCGCCGCGTCTGTCATCGGTCAGTCCTTTGGTTGCTTTTTGTGAAAAGCCGCGTGATAGCGTGCGGCATATGTTTCATCGTCATCCCAGCCGTCAATATTTGTGTCGACGCCCTGGGTTAAAAAGCCTGATTTTCGCGTCGTCCAGTTGGTGTGCGCCCGCTCAAGGCTTTCGTTCTGACGGGCGACACGATTGACAAGATCCATGTCCGTCGCCTCCATGCCCAAAGGTGTTTCACCGGATCGCCGTTCGGGTTGTCTGCCGGCAAGACTGCGGTACTTGCGCTCGCGACGCTTCAAGACAGCATTCGCAACCAACAACACAAGGGTCAAGGCCAAGATACCACCCATGGTTTCCATGATCAGTCGGGCGCCTTCGTGGTCAAGGCGAGCGCGTGAAGCTCCCCGTTAGAGCCTTCCATCTTCTCTTTCAGCGCAGCGTACACGGCGCGCTGTTGCTGAACACGGTTCATGCCTTTGAAAGACGCGTCGACAACCATCGCCGCCATGTGAACGCCGTCATCCCCCTGAACCGTGATATGTGCATCGGGAAAGCGTGCACGGATCAGTTCTTCGATCTCATGGGCTTGCATCGGCATAGAGCTGTCTCGCATCTCGCTGTTCTCAATTCGAATGTAGTTTGCCGCTGTTTGCTACGCAAGCGTTGGTCATGCGCTAAGTTATCCTGGGGCAAGGGTAGTTCATCAGAGTGTCCCTACGAAACATCGATCAAGACAGGCGTTGGAGAGGCTGAATGCAATTGCAAGAGCAAATACCAGAGCAGGCACTTGCTTGGAGCGGGGCGGGTCAGCGCGTTGCTTTGGTCACGGTTATCGAGACATGGGGCTCTGCCCCACGCAGGGTGGGTGCGCAAATGGCCGTTGCTGAAAACGGCACAATGGCGGGGTCTGTCTCGGGCGGTTGCGTTGAAGGCGCCGTTGTTCTTGAAGCATTCGATGTGCTTGAAACAGGTCACACCCGGACGTTGGAATACGGCGTCAGCGATGGGGATGCTTTTGCTGTCGGTCTTGCCTGCGGGGGCACAATAAGGTTGCTGGTCGAACCGATTGGTCCGGACGGCCTGTCTGTTGACCTGCTGCGGGATCTGGTGGCGGCGCGTGCTGCACGCCAGCCCATGGTCTATCGTGTCGCATTGGACGGGAGCGCGCGCGCGTTGGAGCGCGATGGCCACGATGATCGCTTTCGGAAAGAGCAATCAGGTCTCACCGAAACAGGAGACGCATTTTTGGCGGTGCATGTTCCTCCGCCTCGGTTGATTATCGTGGGCGGCGTGCACATCGCCCAGCATTTGACCCAGATGGGCCGTACTACGGGTTTTGATCCTATCGTTGTTGACCCCAGAGAGGCGTTTGGCACGCCGGCGCGTTTCCCTCAGACCCGGCTGGTGCATGACTGGCCCGATCAGGCATTGGCTGACATCGGTGTCGATTTGCGCAGTGCTGTCGTCTTGTTGACCCATGATCCCAAGTTGGACGATCCCGCGCTTCACATCGCGCTGCGATCGCCGGCGTTCTATATCGGCGCGCTGGGGAGCAAGCGAACACATGCCGCGCGCTGTGCGCGTCTTGCGGAGGCGAATTTTACTGAAGAGATGATTGCCCGTATTCATGGGCCCATCGGTCTTAACATCGGGGCGGCCGGACCTGCGGAAATAGGGGTGTCCATCCTGGCGCAGATCATTCAGGCACTGCGCTGCCCATGAAGTTCGGTGCTGTGAAACTCGCGCAGGCAGAGGGGGCTATCTTGGCCCATTCTGTCCCGGTGTCAGGGAGGCGCCTGCGCAAAGGGTCCCTCTTGACTAGGGAAGACATCGCAGCGCTGGCGGCAACAGGTGCCAAGGAGGTCATTGTCGCGCAGCTAGCTTCAAACGACGTTGGCGAAGACAGGGCCGCCGATCTGCTTGGCCGTGCGATTGCAGGATCTGATCCAGGCATAGAGGTCACGCGCGCCTTCACGGGGCGGGTCAACCTTCTGGCAAAGCAGTCAGGCGTTGTCGATCTTGGCGTGCCCGCGCTCCATGCGGTGAACGCGGTTGACCCCATGATCACCGTGGCCACAGTGCCCCCCTGGCAACAAATGACGGTGGGCGGTATGATTGCGACCGTTAAAATCATTTCCTACGCCGTGCACCAAGAACGTTTGGATCACGCGATCGCAGCTGCCGGTACGCGCAGCGTGCGATTGCGCCCACCGGCATTGAAGGCGGCGACCCTGATTGTGACAGAGATTGCCAATGGCCCAGGAGAGAAGGGGAAAGAGGCGATTGCAGCAAGATTGGCGGCTTTGAATGTCGATTTGGCGCGGGTGGTCACTGTCACGCATGATCTGCCCGCTCTCGCAGCCGCATTGCGCACAACTGCGACCGACCTCGTGTTGATCCTGACAGCCTCGGCGACCTCAGACATTGAAGATGTTGCCCCCGCAGCCGTGCGCGCCGCAGGTGGCGAAGTTGACAGGTTTGGCATGCCAGTGGATCCGGGCAATTTGCTGTTTTTGGGACGGATCGGCGCGCGCCACGTGATCGGATTGCCGGGATGCGCGCGTTCCCCTGCGCTCAACGGGGCTGACTGGGTGCTGTCGCGGGTCATCTGCGGCGTTCCTCCAACCGCGGGGGATATCGGCGCGATGGGGGTCGGTGGACTGTTGAAAGAAATCCCCTCGCGTCCACAACCGCGACAGCGCCGACGTTAGAGAGATCTTCGCGTGACAACACGTCCGATCAAGTATCCCGTCAAAAGCATGCGACTTTGAACCTAAGACAGCTTGCCCACCCGACTTAGCGCCGCCCCGTGGCGACGGAACGGCGCGGCCCAACGGAGGGCTGTTGGGCGGGACGGTGATAGGGAACGGTTTGTCTCAGTTTCTAAGCCGGATGATTTAAGTGATTGGACTGTGCAGTTTTTGTTCTAGCTAACATATGCTGAACAAGCTGTTGGCGAAGGCACATCGAACGGAGGAAGCTATGACACACGTCGAAATGATGGTGAATGGAAAAGCCACATCTGCTGATGTCGAGGGACGCACGCTGCTCTCGTATTATCTGCGGGAAGAGCAAGGGCTGACAGGGACCCACATTGGCTGCGATACCAGCCAATGCGGCGCTTGTGTTGTTCACGTCAATGGCGAAGCGGTAAAATCTTGCACCATGCTGGCCGTTGAAGCTGACGGCGCGGTTGTAGACACCATCGAAGGTCAAGCCAACGCCGATGGGTCGTTGAATGTGATCCAACAAGCGTTTCAAGACCACCATGGCTTGCAATGCGGGTTTTGCACCCCGGGCATGGTGATGTCCGCCGCTGCGCTTTTGAAAGAAAACCCAAGTCCGAGCGAACAAGAGATCCGCCACTATCTTGATGGCAACATCTGCCGATGCACCGGGTATCAGAACATTGTCAAAGCCGTTTTGGCTGCAGCGCAACAGGTCGATGCGCGCAGATTAGCGGCAGAATAGAGGCGAGGGGTAAAACAAGGCGGCATAGACCATGTTGAGCCCACTCGTTTAGCGCCGATCTCATCCCTTTGAAGGCTGGGGAGAGGTGGGGCGACACCTCAAGCTTAGGGTGAGAGAAACAGATCCAACCAGGAGGCAGGAGAGATGTATGATTTTGACGTGAAACAACCCAACACGGTGGCGGAAGCCGTGGGCGCCCTTCAGCAAGATGAGGCGCAGCCGCTGAGCGGGGGTCAAACGCTGATCCCCACGTTGAAGGCCCGGTTGGCCGCACCTTCTGTGCTGGTGTCCTTGAGCCGTGTTGATGAGATGAAGGGCGTCTGCATTGACGACGCAGGGCGGGTTTGTATTGGCGGGGCCACGTCGCATGCCGCGGTGGCGCGCTATGCGGCCGCCCATTACCCAGCACTCGCATCTCTTGCAGGACGGATCGGCGATCCGGCTGTGCGAAACCGGGGCACGATCGGTGGTTCTTTGGCCAATAACGATCCCTCTGCGTGCTATCCAGCCGGTGCTTTGGGCAGCGGTGCCACAATCGTAACGAATGCGCGCCAGATACCGGCAGATGACTATTTCCAGGGCATGTTCGATACAGCGCTCGAAGAAGGCGAGATTGTCACAGAGGTTAAATTCCCTGTCCCGGTGAGGGCCCGTTACGAGAAAATGATACAGCCCGCCTCTCGATTTGCGCTTGTCGCTGTCTTTGTGGCACGTTTCAGCGACGGCGTGAGGCTTGCCGTGACAGGTGCGTCAAATAACGGGGTCTTTCGCTGGTTGGAGGCTGAAACCGCCTTGTCAGCGCGTTTCGCCCCCGAAGCAGTTGCTGACTTGCGCGTGGATCACACGGATATGATCGCTGATGTGCACGGGAGCGCCGCATATCGCGCGCATCTTGTCGGCGTCATGACCAAGCGCGCTGTCGCGGCAATTGCCCCATCGCCCTGATATGCCCCGTTCCCAATAGCCGTTCCGCCCAAGATACTCTGTTGGACAGCGCCGGTCCAGCCAACGGGTTTTGGCTTTAGGCCAGATGATGTAAGCTGCTCGTCACAGTCGATGCGGCGCACGCCATGACCGCGTAAAGGGCAAGAAACGCACCGTGCTTTATTAAATGACGCCTAAGACGTGATGCGGCCGAGGCACCCCCGCCATGTCAGACGTTAGCTATTTATTAGGAAGCGGTCCGATCAGCATGACCATCTGACGGCCTTCCATTTTTGGAAAGTTCTCAACGCGACCGTGCACTTTGGTGTCCTCCGCCACTCTTTCAAGCAGTTCGCGCCCAAGATTTTGGTGCGCCATCTCTCTCCCACGAAACCGCAGAGTGACCTTGACCTTGTCGCCATTGTCTAAAAAGCGCAGAACGTTTCGCATTTTGACATCGTAGTCATTCGTATCGGTGTTTGGCCGGAACTTCACTTCCTTGATCTCAATCGTCTTTTGCTTTTTTCGGGCCTCTGACTCGCGCTTTTGTTGTTCGTATTTGAATTTGCCAAAATCCATGATTTTGCAAACGGGCGGATTGGCATTGGGAGAAATCTCAACAAGGTCAAGCCCGGCAGCATCCGCCATATCCAGAGCGCGGGAAGGGCTTACCACGCCGACGTTTTCACCGTCGGCACCTATCAATCTAATTTCGGGGGAGCGGATGTTATCATTGACGCGCGGGCCGGTATCTCGTTGAGGCGGCGCGTTGTGGGGTCTGCGAGCGATGGTAGCTGTCCTTTATTTTACATTACAACCTTCAAAATAAACGTCGGGACCGTTATCTTCAAGCCGGTAAATGTGGGCAGGATCTGCACGTCCCCAGCACGCGCGTGACCCGAAAAAGTGTCTTCCCGTGCGGAGCATATGACCCAACGGAAGATGATACAAAAGAGCAGCGAAGGAGAGAGTGACATGAGAAATTTGGTTTGGTTGGTCACTGCCGCATTGATTGCTACGGGCGGGTATCTGCTGTTCACCGGCAAGACAGTGACGGAGGTGGTAAATGATATAGTCAACCTCGGTGAGACGCCTGACGTACCGCTTGCTGAAACGCCCGCACAGCCAGCACAGGACAGCGCCGACGACGCCACCGATGCGCTTGAAAGTGCCATTGATGAGGCCCGCGATGCCGCAGAAGAGATTGCCGATGAGGCAAATGAAGCCTTAGACGCCACTGTGGATCAGGTAACGCAGGCGGCGGAGGAGGCGGCAACACAGGTCGAACAGACGGTGAGCGGGATCAACGATCAACTCCTAACAGTAGACGGATTTGACCTAGAGCAGGTGAGGGGCCTGATTGAAAATTCAGAGTTGGGTCAGGCGCAGCAGGCCATGCTGCTTGCAGCGCTTGAAGCGGGTCAGGGTGCTCCCGACCTGCTCGAAGCGGCGTTATCACAGGTCCGGTCTGCGTTCGGGCTAGGCGCCGAATAATCCCGGATTCGCTGACTTAAAGCATCCGACCTTAAACCTGATGCAAACCGTTCCCCATCACAGCCTTGCCCAACAGGCACTGTTGGGCCGCGCCGTTCCGCCCCCACGGGGCGGCGCGATTGCGCCACCCCTCGGACCGGCGCTATGTCAGTTAGAACTACATATGTCAGGTTTAAGGTCGGATGCTTTAATAGGCAGCAAATTGTTTTACCGACGCGCCAAGCATTTTAACCTAAATTTGAAGAACTTGCTCGCTGTCTCTTCCGTCGGTCGAACCCGAAAAGTGCTGCGTGATACTTCAATTAAAAGTTGAAATGCTTATCCGACAAAAGCCTTCTCAACAACAAAGTGCTTTGGGTCCGAGTTGGCGCCTTCTTCAAGCCCAAACCCTTCAAGGATTTCCATGATGTCCTTGTTAAACTCCAGGCTGCCGCACACCATGGCGCGATCCACTTCCGGCGTGATCGCGTCAATGCCCAGATCGCGAAACACTGTCCCGTCTTGCAGCAACGTTGTGATGCGCCCCATCTTTGGGCTCTGCTCGCGGGTGGTGGTTGGATAGTACCGGACTTTGGCAAGGTTTTCAGCACCGATGAGTTCAGCCATGTCAGGGTCGGCGCGCAAATCTTCGATCAAGCGTCGACCAAAGGCCAGTTCGGCCACATCGCGGCAGGTGTGGGTGATCACCACCTCATCAAACTTCTCATAGGTTTCCGGCTCGCGCAGGAGCGAGGCAAAGGGCGCAAACCCCGTGCCGGTGGCGAAAAACCAGATGCGTTTGCCCGGCAGCAGCGCGTCGTGCACGAGTGTCCCGACAGGTTTCGGGCGTAGAATGATCTGATCCCCTGGTTGCACATGCTGCAGCTTAGAGGTTAGCGGCCCGTCTTGCACTTTGATCGAATAAAACTCTAATTCTTCGTCCCAGGCGGGCGAGGCGATGGAATAGGCGCGCAGCAACGGTCGCTGTCTCCCCGTTTTTGGATCGGCGTCGCCCATCAACCCGATCATGACAAATTCACCGGAGCGAAATCGCAACGATGCTGGTCGCGTGACGCGGAAAGAAAATAGTCGGTCCGTCCAATGCGCAACTGAGGTAACGGTCTGCGCGTCGGGGAGTGTGGCGGTGCTCACGATCTTTTCCTGTAGGGTCATGTTATTCCTTCGTGTGCCTTAGCGTAGAAAGTGCAGTGCGAAAAGACCGCAGTGCCAGGGGTGCTAACCGCGCAGGCGTTGTTGATAATTATGGGCCCGCCAATTTGCACGAAAGTGCCATTGATCTGCGGGTTGACGCAATGCGATCTCATCCGTGACCTCCACCTCGTCAAAGCCAGCTCGGCGGGCCATGGCGTATTGATCGGCAATCACATGCCCCCTAGCGCGCAGTCGTCCGCGAAACCCTCGCAGGCGCAGCGCACGCGCGATGGTAAATCCGCGCCCATCCGCCGCGCTGGGAAAATCGACACGGATCATCTCAAGCTGTGGCGTCAATGCAATCTCTTCGGGATGGGCGTCGGAGGGCAGATCAAGCGCACGGCTGCTTTCAGCGGCATCCGGCGCATCAAAGCCCTCAGACCAATCGTCTTCAACAAATCCGCTGTCAGTGATCAATTGCGGCATCGCAGTCTCCTCATTTATGCGGCATTGGCCTGCGCCTGCGGATAGAGCGCTGCCTTGAACGGGGCAGACCCAACGCGGCGGTAGGTCTCTGCAAAGGGTTCTGCCCGGTCGATCCGGATATCAAGATAGGCTAACACCAGGCGTTCAATGGCGGGGATGATCTCGTCAGCGGAAAACCCTGGGCCTGCGCGCTCACCAATCGCGGCGTTTTCGGTTGCGTCCCCCCCCAAGGTAATTTGGTAATTCTCAACGCCAGCCCGATCGAGGCCAAGGATACCAATGTGACCCACATGATGGTGTCCGCATGCGTTGATGCATCCAGATATCTTGATCTTGAGCAGGCCGACGTCATGCTCGAGTTTGAGCGCGTCAAATCGCGTCGCAATCTCCTGAGCGATGGGGATTGATCGCGCTGTGGCGAGCGCGCAGTAATCCATGCCGGGACAGGCGATGATGTCGGAAATGAGCCCGATATTGGCGGTGCCGAGTCCCGCGGCGCGCAGTTCGGCATGCACTTGGGGCAAATCCCCCCGGTGCACGTGGGGAAGAATGACGTTCTGCTCGTGGCTGATGCGCAATTCATCGTGGCCGTAGCGTTCTGCAAGGGTCGCCATCACGCGCATCTGCTCGGCGGTCGCATCGCCGGGGGTCTTGCCATGCGCCTTAAGAGAGATGGAGACAATCGCATAGTCTGGGTTGCGATGGTCAGCGAGATTGACATCTGCCCAACTGCGAAACACCGGATCGGCCTGATAGCTGACGCTGTAGGCTTCCGTTGGCGCGGTTTTGTACGTTGGCGCGGCAAAATCCGCTTTGATCCGCGCGAACATCTGCTGGTCAACGCCCCTGAACTCTGGTCGCAGAAGCGCATAGCGTTCATCCACCCGTCGGCGGATCTCATCGATCCCATTCTCATGAACCGTGATCTTTATCCGCGCTTTGTATTTGTTATCGCGCCGCCCGAGGACGTTGTAGACGCTCACGATCGCTTCGAGCGTTGGCAAAAGATCGGCCTGGCTGACAAATTCATAGAGCACCTTGCCGATCATCGGCGTGCGGCCCAATCCGCCACCCACGACCACGCGATAGCCGATGTCATCGGGGGTTGCGCCGGCTACAATTTGAATGCCGATATCATGCGCTTTGATCACCGCACGATCTGCAGGCGCGCCCGTGACAGCCACCTTAAACTTGCGCGGAAGGAACTGAAACTCGGGATGATCTGTTGACCACTGTCGGATCAATTCCGCGACGGGGCGGGGATCTGCGATTTCATCCGCCGCGGCACCGGCGAAATGATCGGCGGTGACGTTGCGGATCGTGTTCCCAGAGGTTTGGATGGCATGCATCTTCACCTCTGCCAGAGCATCCAGCATGTCCGGCACGTCTTGCAACTTGGGCCAGTTGAATTGAATGTTCTGACGCGTCGTGAAATGCCCATAGCCGCGGTCCCAACGCTCTGCAATCATGGCGAGCTGCCGCATCTGGCGGCTGTTGAGCGTGCCATAGGGGATGGCGACACGCAGCATGTAGGCATGAAGCTGAAGATAAAGACCGTTCATCAACCGCAGCGGCTTGAACTCGTCCTCGGTAAGCGAGCCATCGATGCGGCGTGCCACTTGCGCGCGAAATTGCGCATTGCGTTCAGTAAGAAAGGCGTCGTCAAACTCTGTGTAGTGATACATCTGGGTCTCCGATCAGGTGGCCTGGGGTGGGTAAAGATCTTTGGATCGCGCCGACAAACATAGGGTGTGGAGGTCCCGGATCAGGTCCGGGACGGCGCGCGCTCCTGCTTTCCATGCGGATAATTTGACGGCCCTGTGGCGCGAAAGGCTTCGCGAAAATGGGCGGGCCGCGGTCTTCCATTATCCACCGTCACAGTCGCCAGATAAGCACCGACCACATGGTCTTTCTGCGCTGCCGCCTCGATGAGGCGCAGATCGGCATGCGCCTCGTCTGTCAGCACCTCCGCCTCGTCCAGCCAACGTGTCCAGCCGGTGGTCGTCTGATAAATGACATCGCCCGCCAGCAGGGCGTTGGCGGTGACGATCTTGGGTTGAAAAGGTTTCGGCATCAGGCCCATTCCTCCAATGACAGGGTTTCCACGGTTGCTGATGCTGCACGCGGCGCCAGCCCATAGAACATGACAGCGGGGCCGGTAAGCGCGGCCGCGCTCAGGTCGGCTGCGAGATCTTGCAGCGTCGTTGCGACGATGCGTTGATTTTGGCGCGAGGCATTTTCGATGATCGTCACGGGCGTTGCGCGATCGGCGCCATGCATGATCAACCGGCCCTGAATAAAGCGCGCGGATTTTTTCCCCATGTAGATCGCTGCCACCTCTCCTGGTTTTGCGAGCGCAGCCCAGTCATGATCGGCAAATCCCTTCGTGTCATGACCCGTGATCAATCTGACAGAGGCGTTGCGCCCGCGCTTGGTCAGGCTTTGTCCAATCGTTGCGACGGCTGCCGAGGCTGCTGTGATCCCGGGAACGATGTGCCAGCCGATGCCATGCGCCTCGACCGCCTCAATCTCTTCATCGAGGCGGCCAAACACGGCCGCATCCCCGGATTTCAGCCGGACGATCTGCGCGCCTGCTTGCGCATGCGTGATCAGCAGCGCGTTGATCTGCGCTTGGTCAGTTGAAGGGGCAAACCCTTCTTTACCAACGTCGATCAGCGTAGCCTCACGGCGGGCCAGTTCCAGTATTTCGGCGCTGATCAAGCGATCGTAAATCACCACATCCGCTTCATCTAGTGCTCTGCGCGCTTTCAATGTGAGGAGTTCAGGATCACCGGGTCCGCCGCCGACAAATGCGACATGTCCGTTTCGCTGGGTCTTGGACAAATGGGCGTTCAACAGATCATCCAATGCAGGGGCGACAGCGCTTGGCCCGGTGAGCATGGCCTTGGGGCCGGCATCAAAATAGTAGTCGCGCCAGAAATCCCGCCGCGCGCGTCCGAAGGGCAGCGCCTCGGCCACTTTGCGAAACCCTTTGCCGATCCTGGCTAATGTCCCCAGCTTAGTGGGAAGACGCGCCTCAAGATCCGCTTTGATGGCGCGCGCCAACACCGGGGCGGCCCCCTCTGTTCCGATGGCAACGGTGACTGGGTCGCGGTCAACGATGGCAGGCGTGATAAAGGCGCTATCGTTGAGGTTGTCCACGATGTTGACCAATGCACCTTCCTGGCGTGCGATGGCCGAGGTGCGCGCATCCTCAGCGTCATCCTCATCTGCGGCGTAAAACAGCGCAGCGCAGAGAGCGTCGCCAGGTTCCATCCGGCGTTTAATCAACGTCAGCTCACCAGCGTTGGCCCAGTCTATGATCTGAGGATCGGGATCTTCAGCCAGCACAGTGATGCGCCCGCGCGTTTTTCGGAGAAGGCGTAGTTTTGCCAGCGCAGCGTCGCCCCCACCGGACAGAACGATGCGCCGACCCGTGGTGGCAAGGAAAATCGGAAAATGTTCCATGGCGCTTCCTGGTGTCGATTAACTCAGTTGAATATAGAAAATATTCCCGCTAAATCGCCAGATATCGGCGAATATAAGGATGCCTGTTCTACTTTGCGCGCAGAACAGAATGAATGATCTTCAGAATTGGGAATTGCAGGATGAGTGTTCGAATTGATGAGATGGATCGGAAGATTTTGGCTGAGCTGCAGCGCGATGCGAGCCAGTCACTTGATGACATCGCCAAAAACGTCAATTCGTCGAAGACACCCGTTTGGAACCGGATCCGCAAACTGCGCGAGGCGGGGGTTATCGGACAGCAGACCGTCATGTTGGACGCAGAGGCGCTGGGATTTGAGGCGTGCTTTTTTGTATTGATCCGTACGTCAGAGCATGATGCGGCCTGGCAAGCTGCGTTTCTCAAGGCGCTGAAGGATCGGCCTGAGGTGCAGGAAGCGCATCGCTTGGCGGGTGATATCGATTACATTCTGAAGGTAAGAGTGCGGAACGCGCGCGCCTATGATGAGTTCTATCAGGCGCTGATTTCTGAGGTCAAAGTGTACAACGTCACCGCATTGCTTTCGATGGAAGAAATCAAATCTAGCGTGATGCTGCCTTTATAGCCGTCATCCGGCAGGCTGTCCGCTCCCCTACGGAGTGACCATCAATCGGTCCATTTTGTGGAAATGATAGCTCATCGCGTAACGCGGCGTCTCGGCAAGCTGGAGATTGGGGTATGCCTCGAAGACTGCTGGCAGCGCGATCTGTAATTCGAGACGCGCCAGAGGCGCTCCCACGCAGAAATGAATACCACCGCCGAAAGCCGCGTGACGGTTGACATCGCGAAACGGGTCAAAGCGCGCCGGATTTTCATAAACCGCTGGATCACGGCCAGCGGCCCCTAGGATCAGCGCGACTTCTTGGTCTTTCTTCAGTGTCAGATCGCCGAGGTGAATATCCTCATAGGCAAACCGCGTGAACATGTGCAAAGGCGGATCATATCGCAAAAGTTCTTCCACGGTGAAGGCGATCTGTTTTGGTGCGAGCGCGGCACCTGGCGTATGGTTCTCTAGCAAGCATTTGACGGCGTTCCCGATGCTGTGCACTGTCGCCTCATGCCCTGCATTCAGCAGCAGAACGCAGGTTCCGATCAACTCATCCGTAGTGAGCTTTGCACCGTCCTCCCCTGCTGCAATCAGATGAGTGATGAGATCATCAGCGGGGCGTGAACGGCGCTGACCAATGTAGTGATGCAGAAAATCGACAAACTCAAGGCTGGCTTTGTTGGCCGCATCCTCCATCGCGCGGGTGCGTCCCGCCTGATACATCGATACCATGGCATTGGACCAGCACAGCAATTCTTGCCACATCGTTTCAGGCACCCCGAGAAGCCGCGCAATGATACGCACGGGCAATTGCGTGCAGTACGCGGTGATAAGGTCAAAACTCGACGTTTTTCGGGTCGCAAGAAGATCTTGCGCGACCGCTTCAATCTCGGGCCGTATGGATTGGATCCGTCGCGACGTGAAGGCCCTTAACACCAAAGCACGCAGTCGCGTATGGCGGGGCGGTTCCATATCCAGCATCGAATGCGCTTCGACCCTGGCCCAGTCGCGCAGATGCTCCGGGATGGGCATGCGCTGCGATGCAGGTCGCTCTCTGCCCAAACGACGATCGCGCAAAAGTGCCTGCACGGTCGCAGCGTCAAAGGCGGCGGGCATGCCGTAGTCTTGCCAGTAAATTACGGGCCCCTCTGCCTGCGCACGGCGATAAAAGCGGTAGGGGTCCTGCACAAACAGCGGATCTGTCGGAGATTGGCTTAGGCTGCGCATGCTTGCAACAAATCGGTCGGGGCTGGTGTTTGCAAGGGCGCTGGTGCAGATTTGTGATGGGAGGGTGGCATGCATCAACGCACAACCGTTATTTTGCTTTATCTTTGCGTTATGGCCGTCTTGACCGCTGGTGTGTGGCGGTATGCCTATCAGCGAGGGCTCGATCAGCTTGCCGCCAGGGGTAAGTCCGATTTGGCGCTGGCGGGGGACCGTTTGGTCGGTCAATTGCAGCGCTACAGGGATTTGGCGGTGTTCATGGCTGCCCATCCAGAGATAAAGGATGCCTTGGGCTCAGGCGAGCGAAGCGGTTTGCAGGCGCTTTTGCAAAAAGCAGCGGACAAATCCGCCGCGCTTGATCTGCTGGTATTGGACGCGTCGGGCAAGTTGCAGGCGTCGGCCTTCGGCACCTTTCCGGAAAACATGGCCCATCAACCTTATGTGCAGCGCGCCTTGAGCGGTGCCTTGGGATGGGGGCATGATGCAGCCGCCCCAGTGACCGCGCGTGCCTTCTATCATGTCGCGCCTGTTTTCGACGGCGCGGGGAACGTGCCGGGCGTTGTGGTGGTGATCAAGGATTTAAACGGCATCGATTATAATTGGCGTGGCACCAACCCGGCGGTCTTTTTCACCGATGCGATGGGAGAGGTCTATGTCGCTAATCGTTCTGAATTACTGTCTTGGCGGCGGTTGGAAGGCGAGGCCGGCCTTATCCCCCCGGATGGGAAGGCAGCCGCGTTCCGGTCTTGGACGATGCAAGGGCATGAGATCTGGCGCGTGGCGTGGAGCCCGTATCTCCCGCGCGAGGGGCTCCACTTGACCCAAACCTTGCCCGTGATCGGGATGACGGGCGAGGTGTTGCTGGACATCGCTCAAACCAAGCGTTTCGCATATACGCAAGCGGCCGCTGTGGCGGCCTTGTTTCTTGCCTTTGGATCGTTGCTTTTTCTCGCATCAGAACGGCGGCGGGCGTTGGCGCGGGTGAATGCGCAGCTTGAAAGCCACGTTGCGGATCGCACACGCGCTTTGCGCGCCAGCAATGCCTCGCTGCGCCGAGAGGCGATCGAGCGCGAAGAAGCGCAGGCAGCACTGCGTCGTGCCCAGGATGATTTGGTGCAAGCTGGCAAGCTCAGCGCGCTTGGGCAGATGTCAGCAGGGATCAGTCACGAATTGAACCAACCGCTCATGGCGATGCGATCCTTTGCCGAGAACGCCGCGCAATTTATTCAGCGCGGCAGGACGGACCGTGCCAGTGAGAACCTCACCCGCATTTCTGACATGGCCAATCGGATGGGGCGGATCATTCAGAATCTGCGCGCTTTCGCGCGACAGGAAGACATGCCCCAGGGTCGCGTCGATCTGGTGACTGTTGCGCAAGACGCGATTGAATTGACCCACCGCCATCTGACAGACGCGGGGGTTGCGCTGGATTTCTCGCCGCCGCCGGGCCCGATCTGGGTGCGCGGCGGTGCGGTGCGGCTTAGCCAGGTTTTCGTCAATCTCATTACCAATGCCGTAGATGCGATGAGCGAGAGTGAGGAGAAGAAGCTTCGCATTTCGATATCTGGAACCCAAGCGATAAGCGTTTGTTTCCAAGACACTGGGCCAGGGGTTGAGATGCCGGACAAAGTCTTTGACCCGTTTTATTCCACGAAGAAAGCTGATGGGATGGGGCTTGGCCTGTCGATCAGCTATGGGATTGTTCAAAGCTTCGGCGGCGATATCAAAGGTCAGAACCGGGCAGACGGGGGCGCCGAATTTACGGTGACGCTTGAAGCTGCCCCGCCAAGAGAGGTGGCAGCATGAAAGGATCGATCCTGCTGGTCGATGACGATGCAGCGGTGCGCGAGGCGCTGGCGCAGACCCTTGAACTCGCTGAATTTCATCCGATCCCAGCGGGATCCTTTGTCGCCGCAAAGGATCAAATAGTCTCAAGTTTTGAGGGGGTTATTCTGTCTGACATTCGCATGCCGGGCCGCGACGGATTTCACCTGCTTGACTATGCGCGCGCGCAAGATCCAGAGCTACCGGTGATTTTTCTGACAGGCGAAGGCGATATTCCTATGGCCGTCACGGCGATGCGGCAGGGTGCATTTGGATTTTTGGAGAAACCTTGCGCCCCGGGCGAGATGCTAACCGTCTTGGAGCGGGCTTTGAAGACACGGCAATTGGTGTTAGAAAACAGAAGTCTACGTCGCTTAGTAGAAGCTGGTGATCCAGCGGATCGGATGATTTTTGGCGTGTCAGGTCATGCGCAGGCGTTGCGCAAACAGCTTCGCCTTGTGGCACAGGCAAAGGGGGATGCGCTGATCTCCGGGGCGCCGGGGACCGGTGTTTCCAAAGTCGCTGAGGTACTTCACCTCAGTTCGATACGCTCAAAAGCACCTTTTGTGAAACGCGCGGCCTTTGGCATGGATGCGGAGGGCTTAGAGGCTGCTGTTGCAGAGGCCGAGGGCGGCAGTCTTTTCATTGACGAAATTTCACAGTTAACCGCGCAGATGCAGTTGAGCCTCAGCGAGATGATCCCTGGCGGGACAGCCGTGCGATTGTTGGCGGGCAGCACGCGGCCCTTGGAGGAAGAGGTCGCCATGGGTCGTTTCAACGCCGACTTATTCTACCGGTTGGACGCATTGCGCATCCGTATTCCTGCTTTGTCAGACCGGCCCGAGGATATTCCAGTAATGTTTCGCCACTATGTTGCGCAGGCCGCTGAGCAAGCCGGGTTGACCGCACCCGAGATCACACCGCAGATCGTCGCTGAACTCATGGCGCGAGATTGGCCGGGGAACGCCCGCGCGTTGATGTCGGCTGCGATGCGCTTTGTCATCGGTGTGCCTGATGAGATTTCTCCGGACATGTCGCTTGGCTTGGCAGAGCAACTATCCCGCGTTGAACAGTCACTGCTTGAGGCTGCTTTGCGGCGCGCAGGCGGCCGGGCCAGCGTGGCCGCGACGGCCCTTAAACTGCCGCGCAAAACGTTTTACGACAAACTGGCAAGATACCAGATTAAACCAGAAGAGTTTCGTCTCTGAACGCGTTGCGTTTAAATGATAAATGATGTCTGACTATCTTTTGCGCACACCGTAAAGCTCAAGCCGGTGGCCGCGCAGCTCATAGCCAAGCTTTTCCGCAATCCGCTCTTGAAGGGCTTCGATCTCTTCGTCGACGAATTCGATTACCTGGCCCGATTGAACGTCAATGAGGTGGTCGTGATGATCACGCTCCGCATCCTCATATCTTGCGCGTCCATCCCCGAATTCTAGCTTGTCGAGAATGCCCGCTTCATCAAAGAGTTTCACGGTTCGGTAGACCGTCGCGATAGAGATGCCGCTGTCTCGCGCGGCGGCCCGCTTGAAGAGCTCTTCCACGTCGGGGTGATCGGTGGCGTTCTCGATCACCTGCGCAATGATGCGTCGCTGCTCGGTCATCCGAAGCCCCTTGGCCTCGCACCGCTTGACAATGGAGTCGCGCATCACTGCTGTCTCATCGATAGTTGCGTCTTTGATGTAGCGGGAAACAGTCGTCACTGCCAAGCCGTTTTGGAGCGTTCAGTTGACTTGCGCGCAATAACATCACATGTCCCTTACGACAAAGATCAAGAACGGCTTTTCACACGTACCGCGCATCGTGCAGATGATGACAGGGCCAAGCGCAGGCAAGCCAACGTCGCAGAGAAAAGCAAATGAGCGATTTTGAGATGATGGATCTGCCCCAAGGGCTTGTTGCGCGGCTGCACGCCCTGGGGATCAAAGATCCGACCCCGATCCAGAAACAGGCCATTCCCCATGCGCTGAACGGGCGCGATGTGATGGGTTTGGCGCAAACCGGCACGGGTAAGACCGCCGCCTTTGGTGTGCCGCTTGTCGCGCAATTGCTGAATGGGCGTGAAAAACCATTGGCACGCAGCGCGCGTGGCCTTGTTCTTGCGCCGACCCGTGAGTTGGCCCAGCAGATCGCCGAAAGCTTGACGGCTTTTGCGACAAAAACGTCCCTTAAGACGCAACTCGTCGTGGGCGGGCAGGGGATCAACGGGCAGATCAAGCGCTTGGAAAAGGGCGTTGATCTACTTGTGGCCACGCCTGGTCGTTTGCTTGATCTGGTTGAGCGACAGGCATTGCAGTTGGATAAGACGACCTTTCTGGTGTTGGACGAGGCGGATCAGATGCTCGACATGGGCTTCATCCATGACTTGCGCAAAATATCTGCGCTGATCCCAAAGGCGCGCCAAACCATGCTGTTCTCAGCCACCATGCCCAAGCTGATGAACGAGATTGCTCAAACCTATCTGAACCGTCCCATTCGCGTCGAAGTGTCGCCACCGGGGAAAGCTGCAGATAAAATCACCCAGGCAGTTCATTACATTGCCAAGTCTGAGAAAACGGCCCTGCTGATCGAGCTTCTGCGCTCGCATGACGGGGAACGCGTGCTGGTCTTCACCCGCACTAAATACGGTGCTGAAAAGCTGATGAAGACCTTGGTAAAATCAGATTTCGCGGCAGGTTCGATCCATGGCAACAAAACCCAGGGCCAGCGCGAGCGGGCTATCAAAAGCTTCAAGGCAGGAGAGATCAAGGTGCTCGTGGCGACCGACGTTGCTGCACGCGGGCTCGACATCCCAGATGTGAAATTCGTCTACAACTATGAGCTTCCCACGGTCGCTGACAGTTACGTGCATCGGATCGGACGAACCGCCCGCGCCGGGAAAGAAGGGGGTGCCATCGCATTCTGCGCGCCTGATGAGATCGATGCCCTCAAGGCGATAGAGAAGGCGATGAAGCTGCGCCTGCCAACGGCGTCCGGTCGACCGTGGGAACCCGTTTCGACGCCGGATAAAACGCAAGCAGCTAAACCCGCGCGCCCGGCACGCGGTCAGCGCCGACGCAAGCCCGCAAGACGCAGGAAACCGGCAGGACCGCGCGTGTAACAACCGATGTCGCGCGCCCAATTGACAATCCGGGTAGGGCAGGCGTTTCTGCGATCATGACACGCAAAGACCATATCGACCTGTTCGGTGCTGTCGCGCTGACACTTTTCGCTTTGCATCTGGCATTCAACCAAGTGGTCATAAAAGTAACCGCGGGCGGTTTTAACCCTGTCTTTGCCGCGGGGGTCAGATCTGCGGGGGCCGTATGCGTGCTGTTGGCGTGG
>JBCCQX010000015.1:0-86280 GCA_039208585.1 Pseudomonadota bacterium
ACCGAGCCTAACACTTACAGGCACCCACGCCGACCCGCCGCCGCTGCGCTATATGAAGGCTACCCAGCGCCAGGCCAGCTCAACACAACGGGCCTCAAAATTGGACGCCAATAAGCGGTCACGATTGCATGCCGATCGACACGCTGATCTCACTGGCGACCTACGACAAGGTCCAGGAGCGGCGCAATGGTGTTGCCAAGGCGCCTAAGCGCAAGAATATCAGGGATGCCTTTGCATTGCGCGGTATCGTCGTGTGTGATGGCTGCGATGTGCCGTTGCGATCATCGTTTGCGAAGGGCAAGCTTGGGAAAAGATACCCATATTATCTCTGCCAAACGAAAACTTGCGATCACTATGGAAAGTCGATCAAGCGCAATCAGATTGAGGGGGAGGTGGGTGAGATCATCAAATAGCTTGAGCCCGATCATGACGTCGTCCGCATGCTCAAAGATATGTTCTGTGTGAACTGGGACGCGCGTCGCGCTCAGGCCAAGGCCATGCTACGCAGCGGGAAGCGCCAACTCGCGCAGATCGACAACGAAATCGACAAGCTACTCGACCTCATCATGGCATCCGGCAACACCACCGCAATCCAGAAATACGAAGAGAAGATCGCGGAGCACGAAGGCACCAAAGCGCGCCTGGCCGAAAACCTCGCCAAACAATCCGAACCGAAAGGCAGGTTCGAGGAAAAAATAGAACCCGCGATTGCCTTCCTCGCAAGCCCTTGGAAACTCTGGGAAACACCCGGCAAGGCAAAGGTTCATCTACGTCTTTTAGTGCTCAAACTGGCCTTCAAAACGCGCCTGCAATACTGCCGGAATGAAGGTCCTAGAACCCCGGAAATAGCGTTACCATTCAAAGAGTTAGAGGGGGTCTCAGGTCCAAAACTTGGATATGGTGCCCAGGAGAGGACTCGAACCTCCACGTCCATACGGACACTAGCACCTGAAGCTAGCGCGTCTACCATTCCGCCACCTGGGCTGGTCGCGATCAGACGTTGGAGTACGATGGGCGGCGCTGGCTGTCAATTCATCTATGTTTGAAAGTAGGGGTCAGAAAAGCCGCGGTTTGGTCATTGGCCTTTGGGCGCCTGTCGATTTTTGAGGGGTTTGCTCGTAATCTCCCGCGAAACGACATCCTACCGGCGATTTGCGAAGATGCTGCATCAAGGGGATCACGAACTGGAAAGCGCTTCGGATGGATGCTGCAGCGAAGTGGCTAACGTGGTGTGTCGTTACGGCAGCAAGGTCCTTGGGTTGCTGTAAAACCAACGAAGATCTACTCGTTACGGGCGGGTTGGCTTTTTAGGATAATAAGCTCAACTATCATGACAGCCTCTTCGTCGAAGGCACCCATCACAGTTCGGAACGGCGGACAACGAGAAGGCAAACGACCAGATAGGAATATTCAGCACATGCTAAGATGCGGGGTGCGACGTCTTCAAGTGCCTCTGGCTTTGTCGAACTCAAATCGCATGTGCCTCAACAAAGGTATGCCGCCACCCGTCTTCCTGAGGCTTGCGACCTTAAACTTGATACACTTCGTTCCTCATTACGGTCCCGCTCAGTAGCTTTTGTTAAGCTGCGCCGTTCCGCCCCCCACGGCGTGGCGCGATTGCGCGACGCCTCGGATCGGCGCTAGGTCTGCTTGTGCAGGGTGTCTTAGTTCAAGATCGAAGGCGTTAGAACAAAAACCGCCAGATCGAGAAGTGTGCGGGTATGAGGAAAATCAGGTATCGCTTATGCCGCCTTGCGCGCCGGGTCGCAGAAACTACTTCTCGTTCAAAGGAAAATGAGGAGCTTAGAATGACGAAGCGCGTGACGATTTTCGGCGGAACAGGGTTTATTGGCCGCTACATCGCGCGGCGCATGCTGCGCTTGGGGTGGCAGGTACGGTTGGCTGCGCGTCAATCCGACCCCGCAGGCGCTGCACGTATTCTTGGTGCTGCGACAAAGGTGAGCTCTGTTAGCTGCGATATTTGCGATGAAAGCTCTGTGCGCGATGCGCTCGACGCGGCTGATGCGATCGTCAACTGCGTCGGTATTCTTGTAGAAAGCGGGTCAAACACATTCGAAGCGTTGCAGGCCGAGGCGCCAGAAAGGATGGCGCGATTAGCGAAAGAGCAAGGGATCAAGCATATGGTCCATATCTCTGCGATTGGTGCTGATCCAGCATCCGACAGCATCTATGCCGCGACGAAGGGTCGAGGCGAGGCCGCTGTGCGTGATCATTTGCCTGGGGCCGTGATCTTGCGCCCGTCAATCGTTTTTGGCCGCGAAGATCAGTTTTTCAATCGATTTGCCGCGATGACAAAGCTGAGCCCTTTTCTGCCGTTGGCTGGGGCACAGACACGTTTTCAGCCGGTCTATGTGGATGATGTCGCGCAGGCGGCAGAAATGGCTTTGGTGGGCAAAGCGGCTGCTGGCACCTATGAGTTGGGTGGGCCGGATATCGCCAGCTTTGAAACGCTGATGCAACGCATGCTGGGGGTGCTGAAGCGCCGGAGGATTATCATCAGCATGCCGATGGTCGCGGCGGCTGGGATGGCCTTTGGTTTTGACACTTTGCAAAAACTAAGCCTTGGCGTATTCACCAACAATATGATTACTCAGGACCAGTTGAAGAACCTCGCCAAAGACAATGTGGTTGGGCCTGACGCTTTGAGTTTTTCGGACCTGGGTATTGAACCGATGGCAATCGACGCGATTTTGCCAACCTATCTTGGCGGGTTAAGCGGCCCGGTGCCGTCAGCGCCAGTTGAGGATCGCGTGCCGCCTGCGCAGAATAGATAATGGATGGTTCAACGACACTGATCGCTGCTTTTTTAGGTCTTGTCGAAGGTTTAACAGAGTTCATTCCGGTTTCTTCGACAGGTCATTTGCTGATCATCGGACATTTTGTCGGTTTTGACAGCGCGGGAAACGCTTTTGAGGTTATTATCCAATTCGGCGCCGTGCTTGCCATTTTGACGGTCTATGCCGCGCGTCTGTGGTCTGTCTTCTCTGCCGCCCCGCGAGATCCGGAGGCCCGTCAATTCATCTTGACCGTATCGCTGGCTTTTTTGCCCGCGGTTTTCATCGGCGTGCTGGCGCATGATTTTATCAAAACGGTGCTTTTCGAAACCCCAACGCTGATTGCCGTAATGCTCATTTTGGGTGGTGCGGTGCTTTTGTTGGTGGACCATCTCGCGCGGGCACCCGTCCATAAAGACGCAATGCGCTTTCCGATATCCATGGCTGTGAAGATTGGGTTTATTCAATGTTTGGCTATGATACCTGGCACCTCTCGATCCGGCGCAACCATCGTTGGCGCACTCATGCTCGGGGCGAGCAAACGCGCAGCGGCTGAGTTTTCCTTCTTTTTGTCCATGCCGACCATGGCTGGCGCATTTGCGTATGATTTATACCAAAATCGCGACATTCTCGACGCGTCTGCGCTGGGTGATATCGCGGTTGGTTTCGTGATGGCCTTTTTATCGGCGGTGTTGGTTGTTCGGTGGCTTCTGGAGTATGTCAGTCGACATGGATATGCGCTATTCGGGTGGTGGCGTATTGCGGTCGGCACCGCCACACTGATCGCGCTTTGGGTAGTCTAGAGCACCGCGCCTTGACCTTGGATTACAAACACACTGCCGCGTTTATCGTTCCCGGGACATGTGTGATGAACGATGCCTAAGGGTTAAGGGGGTGTGCGATCGTCACCCGGAACCAAGAAGCCGTCCCGCATTCACGCCTCACAATCTGATTTGACATGGCGGTCAAATGTGGCTGAACTGCCGAAAGTTGACGGATTTTGCGAAAGGCTTCTCATGATCAACGATGCACTTGGATCAGCAAGGCGCCTTTTTGCGGCCATTGTGTTCGGCTTTGCTTGCTCTGCCCCCGCCTGGGCCGAGATGCCGGTGCCGATAGGATGCACGCCTGCAGCGACCTCTCATCACAGTTTATGCGCGACGAGCACAGTTTTTATGTGTAGCGGCGGCATCGAAGTGCACACGTATGTGGCCGGCAATTTGTTAGCCAAACACTTGCATGACGAAAACTGGATGATGCAGGGATATGAATACACCAATAGTGCCGCCATGGCGTTTTCGAAGGTTGAAGAGGGGCCAGAGCCGACCCGGTTGGTCGATCTGGTCGTCAATGGCCGCGTGAAAGAGGGCGGTAAGTTCGCGCTGAACACGCGGGTGATCCGCGATAGAATATATACCCTTGATGGTACCATTACGCTGAGTGAAGAGGTCGTTAATCTCGGGGGCGTCGACTTTAGAAAAGGGCAAATTGATCGATTGTTTGAGCCCAAGCCCGGCGGTGGCGGACTATCCTTCCAGATTGATATTCTTGTCGCGCCGGAACGAAATTTGTTGATCGAGGGAAACATGACGCGGAGTGCGTTTGGCAGCACGCCCGAATTGTTAGAACAAGATGTACGCGCCGTTTATTTCGAGGGTCAGTCCGGTTTTATGTCTATGCAGTCGGAGTATGGCTGTGGCTGATTTGATCGAGGGACAATGCCTTTGCGGTGCAGTTACCGTCCGTGCAAGCACATTCGAACCGGTTTTGCGTGTTTGCCACTGCGATATGTGTCGGCGGCACACCTCTGGCGCTTTTGTTTCTATCGAAACCGACCCAAAAAGCGTCCAGATTTCTGGGCCCTCCAAGAGCTTTCGTTCTTCTGACTGGGCGGAGCGCGGGTTTTGTGCGGACTGTGGATCAACACTGTGGTACCGCGCTGTAGAACACGGGACGTATGAATTGGCTGCAGGGTTGTTCGAAAATGCCGGTGGGGCGACGATCAAATTAGAGTATTTTGTCGATCAATGCCCGCAAGGATATGCGTTTGCTGGCGCGCATGAAAGACTGACAGCGCAGCAAACCATCGCCCTTTTTGCGCCCGAGGCATAGGTTGCGCAGTGGCTGTTGACGCGTTGGACTGCGTGAACGGAGATGTTTAGGCGCCGAAAACAGTCCGCGCTTGCAGAGCCGACCCCGCAACGCCGGAGTCTTCGCAAAGTGTTGAGGCGTTTGTTTTGGCGTTCAATGCTTTGGGGGTGTTTCGTCCTTTTGGTGGTTGTGGGGTTGGGGGCATTCATTAACCCGCCCACCACGTTCTATATGATGTCTGAACAGCGCCGCCTCGGTGCGGTTGAACACACTTGGACGGATCTTGATGACATCGCTCCCGTCATGGCGCGTGCGGCAGTTGCGGCGGAGGATGCCAATTTTTGCGCGCATTTTGGCTTCGATCTGCCCGCCATCCGTGCAGCGTTGTCAGATGGGGGGCGCCGCGGTGCATCCACGATCACGCAACAGACAGTCAAAAACGTCTATCTTTGGCACGGCCGACATTGGGTGCGCAAAGGGTTGGAGGCGCTGATGACGCCCGCGGTTGAGCTTTTGTGGAGCAAACGACGCATCATCGAAGTCTATTTGAACATAGCTGAGTTTGATGAAGGCGTATTCGGTATCGATGCCGCAGCACGCCACCATTTCGGCATCCCTCCTAAAGAGCTTTCTGCGCGTCAAGCCGCCCGGCTTGCGGCGATCTTGCCTGCGCCCAAGCGCCGCTCTGCGTCCAATCCCGGTGCTGCGGTGCGCAAGAGGGCGCAGCAGATCCGTGACGGTGCTGCGACGATCCGTCAAGATGGGCGCGCGGCATGCTTCGAGAGTTGAAAGACGCCGCGTAAGAAGGCATGGAAGAACGATCATTTAATTCTGGACTTATCATGGCGCGCCTTTATCACGTCCCGCTTTCTCCTTTCTGCCGCAAAGTGCGTCTAAGCCTGGCGGAAAAGAAGATCGAGGTAGAACTCGTTGATGAAAGATATTGGGAGCAATCCCCTGAGTTTATGCGGCGGAACCCGGCGGGTAAGGTACCGGTTCTGCGTCTTGATGGCGTGATAATGGCGGAAAGCACCGCGATCTGCGAATACATCGAAGAAACGCGACCGGATCCTGCGTTGTTGCCAAAAGATCCCTCAGACCGGTTAGAAGTGCGCCGCTTGGTGAATTGGTTTGATGACAAGTTCCATGCCGAGGTGACGTCAAAGTTGCTTCATGAACGCGTGAATAAAAAGATCATGAAGCAAGGCTATCCCGATAGCGCCAATGTAAAGTCGGGCGCTCGGGCGATAAAATACCATTTGGATTATATGGCATGGCTGCTTGATCATCGTCGCTGGCTGGCCGGAGACGCGATGACCCTGGCTGATTTTGCTGCCGCGGCTCAGCTTTCCTCGCTCGATTACATTTCGGATGTCGATTGGAACCGGTCGGAGGTGGTGAAGGATTGGTATGCCAAGATCAAATCGCGTCCTGCGTTTCGATCTATCCTTGCCGATCAGCTGCCCGGCTTCCCGCCACCAGCACATTATAACAACCTCGATTTCTAGCATGTTGGACAGCGGAACAACAGATCAGACCTTGAAGGGGCGGATCGTTAGCAGGGCGATTGCAGAAGGGTTTGTTGCCTGTCGTATCTGTGCGCCCGATGCCGTGCCCGAGGTGCCCAAACGGCTCGCTGCGTTCTTGAAGGCTGGATATCACGGTCAAATGTCCTGGTTGGCGGAACGCACTGCTTGGCGTGGCAACCCTGCCGCTCTTTGGCCTCAGGCGCGATCGGTGATCATGTTGGCGGAAGCATATACACCGACACATGATCCGCGGGCTGTTCATCAACACCCTCAAAAGGCGGCCGTATCTGTATATGCGCAAGGGCGCGACTATCATGATATCGTCAAAAAGCGCCTTAAACGGCTTGCGCGTTGGCTGATTGAAGAGGCTGAGAAAGACGGCAAGCTGCGCCCAGAGGTGAAAGTGTTTGTCGATACCGCCCCGGTGCCGGAAAAGGCATTGGCCCAGGCGGCGGGTTTGGGATGGCAAGGCAAACATACCAACGTTGTGAGCCGTGAGTGGGGAAACTGGGCATTTTTAGGCTCTATTTTTACCACTCTGCAGCTTGAACGTGATGCGGCAGAGCCAGATCGCTGCGGATCTTGTCGGTCTTGTTTGGATGCCTGTCCAACTGACGCGTTTCCCGCACCGTACAAACTCGATGCGCGGCGTTGCATTTCTTACCTCACTATTGAGCATAAGGGTCCTGTTGCCACCGATCTGCGCGCAAAACTTGGAAACCGCATTTACGGGTGTGACGATTGTCTGGCGGCCTGCCCTTGGAACAAGTTCGCGGTCGCAGCCAGCGATATGCGATATCACGGTCCACTTGCGAATGCGCCAAATCTGGCCGATCTGGCGCGTTTGGATGACGCGGGATTTCGGGCGCGGTTCTCAGGCTCCCCAATCAAGCGGATTGGCCGTGACCGGTTTGTTCGCAACGTGCTGTACGCAATTGGGAATTCGGGGAATGCTGCGTTGCGATCTGTCGCGCAGACTTTGGTTGATGACCCGGATGCTGCGGTCGCGGACGCTGCACGCTGGGCTGTGACGCGCTTGTCACCGCCCTGACGCAAATGGGCCTGATGTCATCTGGTCGCGCAAGCTACCCTCACCCAAAGTAAGGAGAGGACGTCATGGCAATTTCGTTGGGGGTTGATACTGGCGGCACATACACAGACGCGGTGTTGATCCAGGATGAAACGTCGGTCATCGCCTCGGCTAAGTCGCTGACGACGCGTTTCGATCTGGCCGTTGGTATCGGCAATGCGGTACGCGCCGTTCTGATGGAAGCTGACGTTGCGGCCGCAGATGTCTCTTTGGCTTCGCTTTCGACGACACTCGCGACAAACGCGCTGGTTGAAGGTCAGGGTGGGCGCATTGCTTTGATATACATCGGCTTTAAGGAGCGCGATCTTGCCGCGCATGGTCTTTATGATGCGCTGAAGGGGGACCCGGTCATCGTGCTTGCCGGTGGGCACGATCACGCCGGTAGGGAAGCTGCACCTTTGGATGAACAGGCGCTCATCCGGTTTTTGGAAACGCATTCGGATCGTGTCAGCGGGTTTGCCGTGGCCAGCCAATTCGCGACGCGAAATCCCGCGCATGAGCTGCGTGCTGCGCTGGTGGTTGAGCAGATGACGGGGCGGCCCGTCTCTGCCTCGCATCAGCTATCCGCGAAACTGAACGGCCCAAAGCGCGCAATGACGGCGGTCTTGAACGCGCGACTGATCGGTATCATTGACGGCTTGATCGGTCGGGCCGAGGGCATTCTGTCTGAAATCGGGATTACATCCCCTTTGATGGTTGTCCGCGGCGATGGTGCGCTGATTTCAAATGTTCAGGCGCGGCAGAGGCCGATTGAGACGATCTTGAGCGGTCCGGCTGCGTCGATTGTCGGGGCTTCCTGGTTGACGGGCGTATCGGATGCTTTGGTGAGTGATATCGGCGGGACGACGACGGATGTCGCGCTTTTGCGGTCGGGACGACCAAAGATCGATCCGGCAGGTGCGCGCGTCGGACCCTATCGCACGATGGTGGAAGCGGTTGCCATGCGCACAACCGGCCTGGGCGGGGATAGCGAAGTGCACTTTATCTCCGAGGGGTTGCAGGGCGGCGTAACACTGGGGCCCAGGCGTCTGCTGCCTGTGTCTCTTCTAGCTGTTGAAGCGCCCGATGTTGTGCATGGGGCGCTGGATGCGCAACTTCGCAGTGTAACACCGGGGGAATATGACGGTCGATTTGTACGCGCTGTTGCAGGCGTAAATCGCGACGGGATTGCGCCGCGGGATGCTGCACTGCTTGACCGGATCGGGGACCAGGTGCATGCCTTGGGTGAGGTTCTCCGATCTCGGCTGGAAAATCAGTCTCTAAAAAGGCTTGTAGGGCGCGGATTGGTGCAGGTGTCGGGCGTCACGCCCTCAGACTCAAGTCATGTGCTAGGCAAGGTACGCGTCTGGGATGCTGGCGCGGCGCGCAAAGCGTTGGATCTTTTCGGTCGGCGCCGCACCGGTGGGGGAGACGTTCTTTCTACCAGCGCGCAGGATGTTGCTGAAATGATTGTCAACCAACTCACGCATCAAACCGTTTTAGCCCTGTTAGAGACTGCTTTTGCGGAGGAAGAGCCGGGATTTGAGGAGCCGCCAGAGCATTTGGCGCGCCATGTGCTGATGCAACGAGGTGTGTCGAGGCATCGGGGGCTGGTGCGTTTGAACACCGGGCTGGACGCCGCAGTTGTTGGCCTTGGGGCGTCTGCGGCAAGCTACTACCCTGCTGTAGGGGGGCGTCTGAGCTGTGAAATGATTTTGCCCGAACACGCTGGTGTTGCAAACGCGATTGGCGCAGTCGTCGGCCGCGTAACAATGCGGCAAACCGGGACAGTTACAGCGCCCAGTGAGGGGAAGTTTCGCGTGCACCTCGCAGATGGGCCGCAAGATTTCGCAGATCAGGAGGCTGCATTGACCTTATTAGAGACTGTATTGAAAGACATCACGGTTGCTCAAGCCAAAGAAGCGGGCGCTGAAGACATACAGGTCTCTGTCCATAAAGACATACGTGTCGCTACCGTTGAAACCCGCGAAGTATTTTTGGAGGGGGTATTGACGGTTGAGGCATCGGGCCGACCGCGCATCGCCGCGCCGCCACAAGTGTAGTTGCTTTGAAATCACTTCTCTTGCGTGCGCTACCCGGAGGAAGGCTCAGAACACTCGGCTAAACCGCTCTGGCAAGCGATACACTTCATGCGTGCGCCCGCCGCCCCAAAAAGCCATGGTGCCACTGTGCATCACGCGCATGCCATCGACCATCTTTTTTCGAAATTCTGGGAAATCAATGGTCTCTTGTTCAGGAACACGCGAAGAAAGCGTTTTGAGATTTTCCAGGTCGTTTGACCAGGCCCCGGTAAGATCGGCCTCATTATCCGACCGGTCCAGTTTCTTCCGCATGTTCAAGCGCGAGACCAGTCTTTCATGCGACCGCTTATAGTCAAAAAACCGCAGATGGACGAGAAACAGGTGATCCGCCAGCACGCGCGGCAGATGCGTATTGGCATGACCACCAACGCTAAAGCGACCGGGTTCTCTTAATATGCATGGCTTTGAGTAATTAGCGTTTAGCCTGAAAACCCGACGTTGGTCTAGGATCGGCTGATTTTCGTCGATCTCGTCCGGCTCTAGCTCTGGATTGTGAATGATTTCAATGCCCAGGGGACAAATCGATTTCGGCGGGGTCTCATCTTGATTAATCTCAGCTAAGTAGCTGCCAAGATCGGTTGAGACCTCGGGATCAAATAGGATTAATTCGTCAACGTCGCTGCAAATCACCCAGTTGTAATACGTCAACAGCATCTTGTGGAGCTCTGACATCGAGTTCCATCGTTTGCGTTCAAGCCGCCGAAGTGTCGGATCCCGGTAAACCCCGATGACATTGGCTTTGGGCGCTATTTTTCGATGTTCCGGATCATTGCCATGGCTGAAGATATAGAGATGCGCGGGATCAAACTGCGCGCTATAGTACTGATACCATTTTTTGAGAAAAAAATAGTCCTGATACACCATGGTCATCACGCAAACGGGCGCTTTTGACGTGTCCGGGAAAGGCGCCTCCGACATGTGCTGTCCTGATACTCCAACGGTTTATGTTCGCTACTGAGTTAATCGACCACCGCGAAGCTGTCCATTTCTTTACCGCTGCAATCGCCCGGCAAACTGACATAGTGACACTTCCAAGAAACCACCCTGTTGCGAGCGGCGATGCTTTGCGCCATTGCGGTCACATCGCCTAAAATCGCGCTACTCCGCGGCGGTGCGCTTGGGCAACACCCAATTTGCGCGTGGAAAATGACAGGTGTAGCCATTTGGGAACCGCTCAAGATAATCCTGGTGCTCTGGCTCTGCCTCCCAAAAATCACCCACCGGCTCTATTTCGGTAACAACTTTGCCGGGCCAAAGTCCGGACGCCTCCACATCGGCGATCGTGTCAATCGCTGTCTGCTTTTGCGTTTCATCAACGTAATAGATGGCAGAGCGATAGCTCATACCAATGTCGTTTCCCTGTCTGTTCAGCGTTGTCGGATCATGGATCTGAAAAAACAATTCCAGCAGCTCGCGAAAGCTGACCTGCTGGGGGTCAAAAATCACCTCGATCCCCTCGGCATGCGTCCCATGGTTGCGATAGGTCGCATTGGGTACATCTCCGCCGGTGTATCCCACGCGTGTTGATATCACCCCGGGGCGTTTCCGGATAAGGTCTTGCATCCCCCAGAAACATCCACCCGCCAAAACGGCACGTTCGTTGCTCATGTCACATCCTCCACTTGGTCCAGATATTTGCCATACCCCTCAGCCGCCATGTCATCGCGATGGATAAAGCGTAACGCTGCGGAATTGATGCAATAGCGCAAGCCACCTCGGTCTTTCGGCCCATCGGGAAAGACATGTCCTAAGTGGCTGTCTGCATGGGTTGAACGCACTTCGGTGCGCACCATGCCAAGCGAAAGGTCTCTGCGTTCTTGCACATGCGCGGGCTCAATTGGTTTGGTAAAGCTCGGCCATCCGCATCCGCTCTCGTATTTATCTGCCGACGCGAAAAGAGGCTCACCCGACACGATGTCGACATATATGCCCGGCTCTTTGTTCGATAACAGCTTTCCGGTCCCTGGCCGTTCTGTGCCACTTTCTTGCGTGACATAGTACTCCTCAGGCGACAGGGTCGCGATTACTTCAGCGCGTTTTTCGTATTCAGCCATCTGCACCCTCCGCGGCGTTTGTTGACTTAGTAAATGGTGTTCTATCTGCGGAATCAAAGGGGCGAGGTCTGACAGGATGCCACATCGTGGTTTGTCGGACATCACACAACAGGGGAGCATATGATGCGCTGGATTATCGGTATCGCAACTGGGCTTTTTTGGTCGTCTATGGCCGCTGCAAATGTCGGCGACCACACGTTTGCCAGCATCGATGGAGGTGAATACCGTTTGAGTGATTGGGCTGGCCGCCCGGTTTTGGTCGTCAACACCGCGTCGCGATGTGGCTTTACAGATCAATATGCGGGCTTGCAGGCGCTTTATGATACGTATCGCGAGGCTGGGTTGGTGGTGCTGGCGGTACCTTCTGACGACTTCAATCAAGAGCTGTCGACCTCGGAAGAGGTGAAAGAGTTTTGTGACATCAATTTCGGTTTGGATTTGCCCATGAGTGATATCACCTCTGTTCGGGGTCGCGACGCACATTCGTTTTATCGCGCAGTCCGCACAGAGACAGGTTTTGTACCAAGATGGAACTTTAACAAGGTGCTGATTGGCCCCGACGGTAAGATCGTCGAAATATGGGGCGCGCAGGTGCGGCCGCAGCACCCACGAATAACCCGCGCTGTCGAATCGTTGTTGCGCTAACTCCGTCAGCTGTTGCGGCAGAGCCAGCCATGACCAGAAAACCAAGCTTGCAAGCGGTCTGTGCGTTGAAGACCCCAGATGACAATCGCCGGCTCTTTGCGGATTGGGCAGACTGTTATGATCACAGCTTTGCCGATGATATGGGCTAGCGATTGCCACGGGCAGTAATCACCGCGTTGTTTTCGGCACATTTCGGTCCCTTGTTCGCTGACGCTCTCCTTGGCCCTACGCGGAAAGTGATGCGTGATCTCTCAGGTTAAAGACGAAACGCTCTATGGAAGGCGTTTGGAACGGTCTTGGCGGGATATCTGCACGGCTAGAATGCCCACCGCAATGATCGCCACGCCGAGAATATCGCGCGCGCCCAGGGGTTCAGCCAGCAGAAGTGCAGCGATTGCCACGCCGAAAAAGGGATTGAGAAAGTGGAATGTCGCAGCACGCGTTGCGCCGATCCTGTTGACCAGCCAAAACCAGATCATCGTGGCGGCGAGCCCGGGCACCAGGCAGGTATAGGTGAAAGCCGCCACTAAGGGCCAGCTTGGCGTCAGCCGCGGCGTTTCAAAAAGAACCGTTGCGATGGTGAGTGCGATGCAGCCCACCAGCATCTGCAAGCCAACGACCATTAAGAAATTTCCGCCGGAGGTCGCGCCACGCACCAATAATGTCGCCGCTGTTAGAGCGATAACACCAACTGCGCACATGAGAATGCCGATGAGATCAGCACCCGTCGTCAATCGAGCCCCCATGATCAGCGTCACACCGGCGACGCCGGCGATCAGGCCAGCGATACCCAAAGGCCCAAGCCGGTCGCCAAGGATGACCCAGCCAGCAAAGCCGACAAAAAGCGGCATCGTCGATGCAATGATTGCGGCAAGGGATGCCTCAATTGTTTGCATCGCAACAAAGTTGAGGCCGAGATAGACAGCGTTTTGCAGCACACCGAAAATGATAGTTGCCCGCCACTGACTGCGCGTGAGGCGCAGGCTTTGACCCAACGCCAATGCAATCCCTACCCCGAGCAGACCTGAGATGAGATAGCGCGCCGAGAGGGCAAAAAGGGGTGACATGTCCGCCACGATAATGCGCGCAGAGCTAAAGGCGGATGACCACATCAGCGCAAAAGCCAGCCCCATTAAAAGTGCTCGGATATCCAATTCGGCTGCCCCTACGCGGTTACTCTCGGCCCCTTGCCGCTGAAAAGTGCATCGACAGTTAGCCGGGTCCACAAAATGCAAAAGGGCCGCCGTGAGCGACCCTAATGCGGAATATGATCAATTGGGTGATCAGCCGTTCACGCTATCTTTCAGCGCTTTGGCGATCGTAATTTTGACGACCTTATCAGCGTCTTTCTTGAACTGTTCACCGGTGGCCGGGTTGCGCACCATCCGCTCGGGTCGTTCACGGCAATAAATTTTCCCAACCCCAGGCAGGGTCACAGCGCCGCCACCTGACACCTCTCGCGTGATCAAAGTGCATATTGCATCCAATGCGGCGCCTGCTGACTTTTTGTCTGTATCCATTTCTTCCGCGATTGCGGCAACCAATTGGGTCTTTGTCATTGGTTTATTGGCCATGTTGTTATCTCCTTTGACCGCCCGATGTTGGGCCTCCTGCGCGGAATGTAGCGGTATGTTGTGGTGTAACACAACGATATCCGTGGTCCAAAGCCTGCAAAAAGGCGCTTTTTATCGCATTTTCGGCGGCTTTGATCTTCACAGGAAGGCGGTTTCGTCAAAAGATCTTAGTTTTCGGCTGTGAATGCGTTCAATCGGTGTATCCCGCAGAAGCTCCATGGCGCGTATACCGATCATTAAATGCCGCGAAACCTGAGTTTTGTAGAAGTCTGAGGCCATGCCGGGAAGCTTCAATTCGCCGTGCAGGGGTTTATCCGAAACGCAGAGTAGGGTCCCGTAAGGCACGCGAAAACGATAACCGTTTGCGGCAATCGTCGCGCTTTCCATGTCGAGGGCGATGGCACGCGATTGCGACAAGCGCTTTACGGGTCCCGATTGATCTCGCAACTCCCAGTTTCGGTTGTCGATGGTCGCAACTGTACCCGTGCGCATAACGCGTTTCAGTTCATATCCCTTCAGCTGGGTGACATCTGCGACTGCCGTTTCAAGCGCGATCTGTATTTCAGCGAGCGCGGGGATAGGCACCCAGACGGGCAGGTCATCGTCCAGCACGTGATCTTCGCGCAGATACGCATGAGCGAGCACAAAGTCACCCAGTGCCTGCGTGTTACGCAGACCGGCGCAATGGCCGACCATCAGCCAGGCATGGGGGCGCAAAACAGCGATGTGATCGGTGGCTGTCTTCGCATTTGATGGGCCGACACCGATATTGACCAATGTGATGCCCGACCCATCCGGTCGTTTAAGATGATAGGTCGGCATCTGTGGGAGTTTGACATCGTCCGGCAAAGGCGCGTCACCGTCAGTGATCTCTAGATTTCCGGTCGAGACAAAAGCGCAGTATCCGCTCGCCGGGTCATTGAGTTGAGCGCGGGCATATTGCTCAAATTCTGACACGTAAAATTGGTAGTTTGTGAACATCACGTGGCATTGAAAATGCGCCGGGTCGGTCGCGGTGTAGTGCGACAACCGTGCGAGCGAATAGTCAACCCGCTGCGCAGTGAACAAAGCGAGAGGGCGCAGGTCACTCTCCTCAGGGTCGCTCCCGTTCACGATATCATCGTTTGTCGTTGCCAAATCAGGCACGTCAAAAACGTCACGCAGTGTGAAATCGCCCGCTCCTTCCTGAGGGATACCTGCTGCAGTGTCCCCTGTGAGTGCAAAATGTATCGGGATCGGCGTGGTGGAGGGGCCGATTTCGACCGGTTGATCATGATGTTTGATCAGCAGGTCGAGTTGTTGGACCAGATAACCGCGAAATAAAGCCGGGTTTGTGATGGTTGTCGCGAAAGTGCCGGGCGCAGAAACATGACCAAAGCTTAAACGGGTGTCCACTTGGGCAAAGCTTGACGTTCGAAAGCGCACCTCTGGGTAAAATGCTCGGATCCTCGTGTCTGTAGGGGCCTGAACCATCGCCTGCACAAAACGGCTGCGCAGAAAACTGACGGCGTGATCGTAAAGCAATGTCAGATAGTCAACGGCTGATGCGGCATCCGTGAAGGATTTCGCTTCAAGCATTTCGGGCTGCTCCAGATGAATCGCATTTTTTCCTGAAACCTTGCGCATGCGCTTTACCGTGTTGCCTGTCATCTGCTTGCCGTAATCCGGCCCTTTGGCATAGCTGTCAGTTTCGCGCCTGCGCCGCAAGTAAGGGTTTTTCGTTTCGGCTCTATGACGCGCTGCTTGCCACCTAAGTGTGATATGCTTTGGGCGCGGCTTTTCATTGACGCCGCGATGAGCGGCATCGCAGGATAGCAATCTGCACAATGTGAAGGGAAGGGGCAGGTGAATTACGAAAGCGTGGATCCCGAAACCTTTGGTGCTTCGTTGCGCGGTATGGGGCTAAATCTGCTGGTGCGTGACGTGAAGGCGCAGGTAACTTTCCTGACCGAGATATTTGCGATGACGGTATTTCAGCCCACCGATGATTTCGCCATCGTGGGCTACGGTGGCCAGGTTTTTCAACTGCACAGGGATAGCACATATCATGCCAATCCGCTGCTTGGGCTGCTGCCCGAGACCCCGCCGCGCGGCGCTGGGATCGAGATAAGGCTTTACGATACCGATCCCGAGATTGCCTGCACAAAAGCTAAATCTATGAACGCGACCATCCTGCAGTGGCCGACAGACAAGCCGCACGGTTTGAGAGAGGCGTATATCTTGTGTGAAAATGGATATGCTTGGGTGCCAAGCAGCCGTAACAACCCTTGTAGCGGGAAATCTGGTGATGAGCAGCGCACAGTCTAGGGCAAATATGGAACATTGGCCGCAACGGGTTGATCTCGCGGCTGCTTTTCGTTGGATAGCGCGCCTGAACATGCATGAAGGGGTCGCCAACCATTTTTCATGTGCTGTTAGCCCAGATGGCACGAAATTTCTAATGAACCCCAACCAAATGCATTTTGGACGTATTCGTGCGAGCGACTTGCTTTTGCTGAACGCGAATGACGTGAACGCTTTTGACATGCCAAATGCACCCGACCCCACCGCTTGGGGCTTGCATGGAAGCGTGCATCGCACTTGCCGGCATGCACGCTGTGTGATGCACGTGCACTCGATCCATGCGACTGTGCTTTCCTGTTTGCAGGACAGCAGCTTGCCGCCCATTGATCAGAATTGCTGTACTTTCTTTAATCGCGTCGTCGTTGATGAGGACTATGGCGGTTTAGCGTTCGAAGACGAGGGGGCCCGCTGCGCCGCCTTGCTGACTGATCCGAAAAAGAAGGTGATGGTCATGGGATCGCACGGCATTTTGGTTATAGGAAGCACTGTGGCTGAGACCTTTAACAGGCTCTATTACTTTGAAAGGGCCGCAGAAACCTACATCAGGGCACTGCAAACCGGGATGCCATTGCGCCGCATCTCTGACGAGATTGCGGAAAAGACGGCTCAGGAGCTGGAAAACTACCCAGATCAAGATGAGAAGCATTTGCAAGAGCTTAAGAAGATTTTGGATGCAGAAGGCTCTGATTACGCGCAATAAAGCTGGTACTCGCGTCATGATGGTGTGGATCGTCAGTTGCATTTTTGCGATGAGCGGGGGGCTTTTTGCGCACGCTTTTGCGTCACGCAGATATTTGGGAAAACGACGCGTGAGAAACGTTTAAGCGCAATGAAACTACTGTTCGTCCATCAAAATATGCCCGGTCAGTATCGAGAGATCGTGAAATGGCTGGGTGCGCAACAACTGCATGAAATTTACTTTCTCACCCAGCGCAAGCAACCGCCGCAGATACCGGGGGTAAAGGTCTGCGTGTACACGCCTCATCACGTTCCAAAGCAGGATGCCTACGGTCTGTCAAAAGTTTGGGAACAGGCCACTGGGGCAGGTTTTGGCGCGGCGATGGCGGCGCAGCGTCTATCACGTGAAACTGGATTTATACCCGACCTTGTCATCGGCCATGTCGGTTGGGGGGAGTTGACGTTTTTCAAAGAGATCTGGCCCAAAGTGCCCATTATCGGCTTTTTCGAATATTACTATCGCATGACCGGCGGCATGGTAGGGTTTGACCCTGAGGAACATATTTCTGATCACAGCCCATTTTTAAATCACGCGCGCAATGCTGTACCATTGGCCAACATCGAAACTGTTGATTTGGGTCATAGTCCCACATTGTGGCAACGTGACCGTTTTCCCGCGCGGTTTCATGATAAAATATACGTCTGTCACGATGGTATTCGCACCGATGTGTTGCGCGCTGATCCTGATGTTTCCCTCCAGCTTGGGCGTCTTACTCAAAAACTGACCCGGCGTGACGAAGTTTTCACCTATGTCGCGCGTAACCTTGAACGCGCACGAGGCTTTCACATTTTCATGCGCGCCCTGCCTCGGATACTAGCAGCGCGCCCAGAGGCGCGCGTGCTCATCGTCGGTGGAAATGAAAGCTCGTACAGCGGGAAAAGCAAAGTCCAAGGTGGCTTGCGTGCTGAGATGGAGGCGGAGGTCGGCAAAGACCTTGATTGGAGCCGCGTTCATTTTCTGGGCCGGGTGCCCTATGCTGATTATCAGAAAATCATTCAGATCAGCCGTTGCCACGTTTACTTGACCATGCCCTTTGTCTTGTCCTGGTCCCTGTTGGAAGCGATGTCGATGGAAGCGACGATTGTTTCCTCCGACGTGGCCCCGGTGCGCGAGGCTGTGACGCATGAAGAAACGGGCTTGCTGGTTGATTTCTTCGACGTCCAAGTGCTCGCGGATCAGGTGATCCATGTTCTCGCAGAACCCGAACGCTTCGCGCAACTCGGCCGCCAGGCCCGTCAGCATGCGATTGAAAACTACGATTTTTTGACGCGATGCTTGCCAGTGCATCTCGCTCAAATCAATGCGCTTGTGCCCCTGGAAAAGCGCATCGCCCTACCGTAGCGGCCCTCCGGCGGGTCGATAAACTTTGACATAAACGCGGCTAAAATCTGTGCGATAATCGTCATCTTTCCTTTTGAAATCAATGCTAAAGCGCCTGCAAATGACCGCTGTGGCGCGCCGCTGATATTGTCCGCTGTGCAGCAGCTTTCTTAAGCAAAGTGAGAACGTGTGGATGATGGCGGACACCTGTCTCAATGACAGAACAGCGGTGATTGCACTCGGCGCTTCGGGACGTTTAGGAGAGGTGCTTTATCACTTCTGGCCCTCTGACATGCCCTTGCTGCGCCACAGCAGGCGCCGCTTGCCCGGATATCTGACGAGCGGGCTTATAGCGCCCCGGGGTTCCTTGCGGCGTGCTGCGCAGCAGGCGCGTGCCATCGTGTGTTTGGCGGGTGTGACCCCACAGTCTACGCCTGATCACGCGGCATCGTTTTCCCAAAACGCACAGATTGCAATTGCCGCCATAAAGATCGCGCATGATGCCGGCGTTCCGCGCATATTTCTCATATCTTCGGCTGCCGTTTATGGGTCATCTGATACCACGCATTCAGAGGCAGAGGCCCCCTTACCGGGCTCAGCCTATGGCCGTTCTAAGTATGAGATGGAACAGCAGGCCGATGATTACGCGATGAAGCTTGGTCAACCGCTCACTATCTTGCGGTTGGGAAACGTTGTGGGCTGCGACGCTTTGGTCGGACGCTGGCGACCGGATTGCACATTAGATACGCTGCCGGATGGTTCAAGCCTGCGGCGCAGTTACATCGGCCCGATGAGTTTTGCCCGTGTGCTGGCGGATCTTTGCAGACAGCCCATGCTTCCCAAGGTCATCAACCTCTCCATGCCAGGGACAATCGGGATGGGCGATCTCTTGACAGTTGCAGGGCTTTCTTGGCGACCGCGCAATGCCCCAGATGATTGCGTGCCCAAAGTGCACCTTTGTACGCGCCGTCTAGCGCGCCATGTCGCTTTGCCTAAAACGCTGGTGACGGCCCAGCAAATGATCGCTGAGTGGCATCTTTTTCAAAGATTGCGTCACCTACCCGAGCAAGCATATGGGTAAGCGGTTGTTTGATTTCGCGCTTGCCGCGCTGCTGAGTGTTCTCTTGGCCCCGTTTTTGACGATCTTGGTTCTATGGCTCCTGTTTCGAGAGGGCCGCCCGGTGTTTTACCCAGCAAATAGGATGCGAAACTGCGAGCGTAGCTTCGTCTTGTGGAAACTGCGCACGATGAAAGCTGTTGAGCAAGATGCAGGTGTATCTGGGGGTGACAAAGCCCAGCGAATTACGCCAACGGGTCTTTGGCTGCGTCGTTTCAGGTTGGATGAATTGCCGCAGCTTTGGAACATCTTGAAGGGAGACATGAGCTTTGTTGGCCCCCGGCCACCACTGCGCGATTATGTGGAGCGGTTTCCCACCATCTACCGGAACGTGCTGCGCAGCAGACCCGGTATCACGGGGCTGGCAACGTTGCATTTCCATCGGCGTGAAGCGCGTCTTCTGTCCCAATGCCGCACGGCGGAAGAAACGGATCTTGTCTACACGCGCGTGTGCGTTCCGCGCAAAGCACGCTTAGACATGATATACCAGCGGCACGCGTCGCTGACGTGGGACATCGCGCTGCTTTTGGCGACATTGAAAAGCCTTTTGCGATCTCGGGCTCGTTAAAAGGCAGCTTCATATGCATTCTGGCGGTCAATGTCGATTGCGCATAAGATGCTGCTCTATCGCGTTTGACAGTCGCACCTCTGCCGTGGTCTTGCGCTGCTTTTCCTGTTGCTTGGAAACCAACTGGTTGATGGCCAACAGTTTGCCATATGCTTCTTTCACCTCGTCCAGGTGGTAGTTTTTCAGCGCCAGCGTCTGCGCGAGTTCAATGTTCAGTTTTGTCTTTGCGCGACCTACCCATCCGCGCCAAAGCATATCTGCGCCAATGCTTTGCAGGGCCATGTCGGTGTTTGCCCCGCGTCGACCTTGCTCTGACAGGCGACTGAGCTCTTGCCTCAACTGAACCTCACGCGCCGTTAGCTTCTGAAAGTGCTGCTGTTTTTCATCAAAGCGTGCTTGCAGAACACGCTGCATCGCGTGAAGCTTTTTGAGTTGTGTCATATACGCTGTCGCGCCTTATCCCGCATGCTTTCAGCAAAGCGGATGGCCGCGGCGACAGCGCGATAGAAATCAGGGCCGATTTCCTCTCCGATTTGCGTTGTGGCATAAAGTGATCTTGCGGTTGATGGGTCGCGGTGGATCGGGACGCCTGCAGACTGCGCGGTTTCACGGATTGCAAGAGCGATTTGGTCGACGCCTTTAGCGACGCAAATGGGTGCTTCACCGGGCTTGCGGCTCCATTTTAACGCCACGGCGTAGTGGGTCGGATTGACAATCACCACGTCCGCTTTGGGCACGTCCGCCATCATTTGATTTTGGGCTACCGCCAAGGCGCGCTGGCGTCTCTCTTGCTTGAGGTGCGGATCGCCTTCGTTTGTTTTGGTCTCGTCCATGATCTCTTTGTGAGACATGCGATTTTTGCGCAAATGCTCAAAATGCTGCCAAACCGCATCGATACCTCCGATAACCGCTGAGATCAGCACCACGATGAACAAAAAAGTCAGGCAGAGCTCAGCCAAGAGGCTAAGCACGATGTGAGGCGATGTTTGCAGCGCGGCAATCATCTCTTCCAGCCGCGCATTGATAAACAAAGCAAGCACGATCGAGTAAATGGACAGTTTCGTGAAGCTTTTGAAAAATTCAAACAGACCAGAACGGCCAAATTTGTTTTTCGCATTCGCAATCAAAGAAATGCGTGAGATTTTTGGCGCAAGTTTGCTGGGGGCAAAGACGAATGCGCGCTGAAAGAGGATTGAGATGATCACAGCCGCCATCGGGAAAGCAAAAATCGGGGTCATACCCAGAATGACCGGCCAGATCAGGCCGCCCATCGGGACGGCAGCGGAACCATCAAAGAAAAGCGGGGCAAGTTCGCTGGCTTGATCGATCATGACCATCATTGCAGTGCCCGCCAAATCAATCCCGCTGAGACCGGCCATGCTGAGCGCAATGAGCAAACCGGTGTAGCCTGCTGCGGCCATCACATCCGTGGATTTCGCGACTTCGCCCTTTTTGCGTGCCTCCAGCAGCTTCTGAGGCGTTGCCTCATAGGTCTTGTCGCTATCATCCTCTTGCTGGCTCATGGCGGCAATCGGTAGGGGTTGGCCAAGAAACTGTACAAAGCGGTCAGCCAAACCTCAAGCATGAACGGCGCGGCCAGCATCAGAATGAAAAGCCCGCCTGCCGTAATGACTGGTGCCCCAACAAAAGCGACCATGAGCTGCGGCATCGCCCGGTTGATCGCGCCCAGGGTGAGATTGTAAATCACCGATAAGATCACGAAAGGCGCGGACAAAGTGAAGGCCAGTGAAAACGCTTGTCCAATTTGCGCGACACCCCATTCAGAGACGATGCTACCCGTTGGGAATTGCCCCATGGGTAGAAGGTCATAGGATAAAATGATCAATTGCGCTGCTTTAACGTGGAGCCCCCCCATCACTGCAAGCGCCAGCGCACCGATGATGAGAATGTAACCCATCGCAGGCAGCGGGTCTGCAACGGCACCGCCCAAGATTTGCGACAGGGATGTGGATTGCGCCGCGATAGACCCGGCTGTTTGCAGCCCGAGCACAAACAGCCGGATGCCGATGCCCAAGAGCAGGCCCGCCACAGTTTCAGTCATTACCAGCAGGCTGATAGCCTCAAAATCAAGATCGAATGGGATCGGCGGTGTCGCGGGGGTGACAATCAGAACAAACGCCAGTGCGATTGCAATCTTGATCCGCGTTGGCACGGTGCGCTCGCCAAAAGCGGGCAGTAGTGCAGCCATCGCCCCAACGCGCAGGAACACGGCAATGCCTTGCCATAGCAGAGCGCTTGAAATGTTGAGCAACTCGGCAAGGATCAGGGTCATGCCGCAATCACGCCGACCAAAGAAGGGCGCGCTTCCAATCCGATCTCTTCGAAGGACAAAACCGGATTGCTGATCCCTTTTGCGTACATCACCGTCCGCAGAAAGCGCCGCCGCCTCGTATTTGTGACAAGCGCCGCATTGATACCGTTTTGGCTTGCTTCGTTCAGTTTTTCGGATGCACGATCGGCAAGTTGATTGAACAGGTCAGGTGGCAGCGCGATGTCCAGCCCGCCTGCACCCTCAACCTGATAGGTGGTAAATGTGTCCTCCCATTCGGGTGCGAGTTGAACCAGCGGCAGTGTTCCATCAGGCCGCCGCATCTCGGCCACGAGTTGGAAGCCAAGGCGTTGGCGAACGTGTTCGCAAATAGCCTCGGGCGCGGCGTTTTGCCCGCGCGCCTCGGCAACGGCCTCTAGGATCAGCGGCAAGTTACGGATAGACACGCGTTCCTCCAGCAACAGACGAAGCACCGCGTGCAAGACATCCAGGGGCACCTTATCGGGGATAAGCTCGTCCAACAGCTTGCGGTTCGCCTCCGCCCGCGTTTGATCCGATATCGTTACCATTTCATTCAGAATGCGACGCAGTGATTTCAGCGTCAGCAAACGGCTAAAATTGTTTTTGAGTGTCTCCAAAAGATGTGTTGCCAGTATCTCTGCCGGGGTGACAAGCGTGACGCCGGCGAGCACAGCCTCTTCTTGATCGCTCAGATTTATCCACCGGGCTGGCGCACCATAGACCGGCTCCACCGTGTCACTGCCCTGCGGCAAATTGTTGCGATCCTCAGGCGTCAACGCGAGAACCTGATCTGGGTTGAGCGATGCGCGTGCCTGCTCAACGCCCTGTATCCGAATGATATATGTTCCCGGCAAAAGACCAGGCTGATCGGTCAACCGTATCTCTGGCAGGATGAGCCCGAAGGATGTCGCGACATGTGTGCGCATTCGGGAGATACGGGAATCAAGGCCCGTACCAGGGTCGAGCACCATGTTTACGAGATCGGGCGCGAATTCGACGTGAACATCGTCAAGTTCCAGAATGTCACCCATCGACTTCTCTTGCGGAACAGCGTCGCTCAGATCAAGCTCATGTGTTGCCTTAGCCGAGGTTTGCTGTCGTCGGTACATCAAAAAGGAAAGCGCACCCAAAGCGCTGCCGCCGATCATGAAAGGAAGAAAAGGTAGCCCAGGGAAGAGACCGAATGCGATCATCAAAGTGGCCACAGTAGCAAGAGCAGAGGGATGTTTTCCAAGTTGGTCAAAAACAGCCAGGTCTGTCGCCCCTTGGGTGCCGCCCCTGGCCAGCAGTAACGCTGCTGCTATCGAAACGATCACCGCCGGTATTTGGGAAACCAGACCGTCCCCAACAGTCAGGATAGCATAGGTTTCAAATGCGTCGCCGACGGCCATGCCATGTACAACGATACCCATGATCAACCCAGCCACCAGATTGAGGACTGTGATCAAAAGACCGGCAATAGCATCCCCTTTGACGAATTTTGACGCCCCATCCAGAGAGCCGAAAAAAGTCGTCTCTTGCTGCTCGCGCTCGCGTCGCTCTTTAGCTTCAACATGCGTGATTGCCCCCGCTGACATGTCGCTGTCGATTGCCATCTGTTTGCCTGGCATGCCGTCCAAAGCAAAGCGGGCGCCAACCTCGGCCATGCGCGTGGCGCCTTTGTTGATGACCATGAAATTGACGATCAGCAGCACGCAGAAAATTACCAGTCCCAGAAAGATCGACCCTCCCATCACAAACTGCGCGAAACTTTCAATCACTTCCCCGGCAGCATCGGTGCCGGTGTGCCCGTTTCCGATGATGAGCTTCGTGGATGAGACGTTGAGCGATAGGCGCAGGATCAGCGAGGTTAACAGGATTGTCGGAAAGGCCGAAAAATCCAGTGGCTTTTCAATGAAAAGCGTGACGGTGAAAATGAGGATTGCCAAGGCAAAGGAAGCCGCCAGCCCGGTGTCAAGCACCCATGATGGCATCGGAAGGATCATCATGATGATGACCGCCATGAGTGCCATCGCCAACAGAATAGTCGGGCTAAAGAGTGATTTCAGTGAAAGTGTTGGCACAGGCTAGTTCGCTGTGGAGGCGTTGAGAAGATCACCGTCCGACCCTGGCGACAGCGGGTTGGTCGCGTTGAGGATCCGATGTGCACGCGTTTGAGAAAGGACGCTGCCAAAGTTTGCCGTATGGCTCACAAGATCCGAGTGTGGTGGCGCTTTGCGATCACGTATGTGCTGCTGAGTGTGTTTGTGCGCTTTAGAATGAAACGCGCCGGTCGCTTGGGGCCAATCGCCTAGCTCCGTCTTCAACGCAACCAGGAATTCTGCCGCAAAGCGTGCATTTATAAGGGGATCGAACATTTCTTCGATAGAGCTGAATGCCTGTGCATGCCACCGGTAGTTGATTTGAAAACAGCCGATGTCGAAACTTCGGGCACCTGTCATGAAGTGACGGAAAACAAACACCTGCGCTTGCTCCGCCGTGTCAAACCAGACGGCCCGCCCCTCCATGTTGACCGTCCAAGGCCAGGGTTTCAGCATTTCGGTGCGTGGGCGCACGCTGTCAACGCGTGCGACCGCGCGCAACACATCAATCGGGACAGCTGTCTCGCTTGCGATCTTTTCTATCGCGCGATCACAGATAAGCGCAGGATCATCTGCGGGATCTGCATCTACGTTGCATGCAAACAACAAGCTCAGAACAATCGCCAACGGATGCGGCGCGCGCGTTTTCTGCGTCATATCGCTCTATTCCCCAAATCACGTTCTGTGATGACGCGACTTTAGAAATGGAGCGTTTAATTTCCGTAACTTTGAGGAGTATCGGCGCTTATTCAGCGGGCACCGCGGTATCGACGCGCAGCGCGGGTGCCTGCAGTAAATCGCTAAGAACAGCGCGGGCACTCTGGCTCTCTGCAAGCGTCTCATTGGTGCGGGCCAGCATGCCGTTTGGTTGCGAAGACACGCCAACGTCTGCTGTTGAAATGTCGGCAACCGGTGCGAAAAGCGGGTTGCTTGAAAGCGTTTCGCTTTGCAGTGCTTCAGCTAGCCAAGCAGCGTCGGCTGCATCGTCAAACTGCTCTGTTTGCAAAAAGAGTTCAGCTGCTTCGACATGTTCGCCCGCCATTTTTTTCGCGCGTGCGCGCAGGATATCTGCCTCTGAACTATCGACGCCTACCAAAGCGGCTTGCGCAAGCTGCGGCTGCTCAAGTGCCAGCGCCACTTCAGCTTCCAGAATTTGACGTGCCTGATCGCGTGGGCGCTGTGGAATAGTAGAAATGACTTCCTGCGCTCTTTCAGCAAATCCCAGCCTAAGCAGGCGCTCCGCCAGAAGTAATTTATCGCGCAGACCCAATCGCGCGATATCTTTCTGCGCTTGGGCAAAAATGTGGTCAAGAAACACAACGTCCTCGGCCGCTGCGGTGGTTTCTTTCAGCAGCTGCAGCCTGAGCTTGACGGCTTCCTCGGTTTCGGCATTTCCGCCAAGCGCGCGTGCCGCCTCAAACGCGCGATCAAACTGTCCAGATTTGACGAGCGCTAGAACATGTGCACGCCGCAAATCTGGCCCGATTTTGGTCTCTTGCAGCTCTTCTGCATATGCCTCAACAAGCCCCGCCGTTTCGGTATCGATCGGTTGATTGGCCTCAAGTCTGGTTTCTACGAGCCGAATGAGCGCTCTGGGAGATTGAGGCGCATTTTCTTCTGCGACATCCTCAAGCTTGGCCGCACCCGTCTCTACATCGCCCTCGTCGATGATAACGTTCGCTTTTGCGAGCTTAGCGGCAGGGTCCAACGCCACGGGCAACCGTTCTACACTTCGTAAAGCCGTTGCTGCCGCATCCGTATCGCCGTGTGATAGCAATCGTTGGCTCAGTGCCGGGGCAAGAAACTTCCTTAGGTGCGCTGGAAGTTTGTTCAAAGCCCGCAATGAAGGCTTGGGATCGATGGTTTGAGGGACATCCAAGGTATCTTCGGCCAACACCGCCCAAAGCGCGATGTCTGTGTCGCATTCAAGCATACTGCGCAAAAATCGAGGGTCGCTTGAACTGCCTTCTTCCATGATCTCTGCAATCGACGCCAAAACAGGGTGCTTTGCCGCGAAATCAGCATTGATGTTGATCACCTGCCGTGCCTCTGCACCAAAGCCAAAATGCAAATAGAGCATCGCCAGCTTTTCTGCGGTGTTTTCATTCAGGCGGTCGAACTCACCAAACAACGTTTCTCGGAGCGGTCCGATCTGCAGATGAAATGCACGGTCATCCGCCCAGTTTGCAATATCAAGCGCCTCATCGGGGATACAAACAGCGCCGCTGATGGATACCGATGGCGTGTCAAGGTTCTCGATGCCTGGAAAGTCCATGCTTGAGGTAATCCGCATGTTGTTGGCTGAACCGCTCACTCTAGGCTGTTCATTCGCAGGGTTAGGCAGAATTTCATCAGCAGCAAATGCTGAGGGATCAACCTGCGGGCGTTGCAACTGCGGTAGCATGGCGCCTGGCCTCGGGGTTATAACGCCGCGTGTTGCCGCCGCACCAAGTTCTCGTGCAAGGCGCTGTTGCATTTCGTTCAGCGCCTCTTGCTCGGCGTTGGTGAGCGGCCCGCGGGAGGGAAGCGCCGGGCTTTGCGCCAAAGTATCGCGAACTGCATTGCGTTGCCTTATGGCCTGCAAGGGGTCCCGTTCACCGATGGGCAAAGGGTCAGAAAGGGCGATTTGTTCGGTTGCCCTTTCGTTTTCTAGCGCGCGTGCAGATTGTTCCACATCAGTTGTCTCTTTGATGAAGGGGGTGGGCAGGGTCACGCCCGGGGAGGCGACATCGACCACGACAAATCGGTCTTCGACCGTGAATGCAGAAATCTGACAGTCACAGTTCAGCAGGAGCTCAAGCGTGCCTCCTGCCTGCCTTATCTCTCTCACGCGATCGCGGGTGATCAATCTGAACGTGCGTTGGGTATTGAAGCTGCCATTGAACCCGATGAACGTCAGTAGAGCCGTTTCACCCGTCTTTTTCACGCGCCATTCTGTATCGGCATTGGGTAACCTTGCGACAAATCGAGTGAAACCTGGGTGATCACCCGACTGCACAGTCACGGTTTGGGTGTTGCCAACGCTGGGCAACCCCATCCAAAGCAAGGCAAATAACACAGCATAGCGCATCGTCATGCTGCCGCCTGTTTAAGTGCCTTCAACGCTTCTTCCAAATCTGAGAAACTTGGTCGGTGATGAGAGGGCGTATTCTGCCGGCCAACCTCAATGCAGATATTTGTGGCGTGATTGTGCAGGTTGGCCACCAACACTTCTCTGATCAATTGATAAAAATGCGCTTCATCCTCTGTGACGCTTTTGACTTTCGCTGCAAACGGTCCGACCAGACCATAGGCCATAAAGACGCCAAGAAAGGTTCCGACCAGAGCGCCGCCGATGAGTTTTCCCAAGACTTCTGGTGGCTGGTCAATGGATGCCATCGTTTTGATCACTCCCAGAACGGCGGCCACGATCCCGAGTGCAGGCAGGCCATCTGCGATGGTTTGCAGCGCGTGACTTGAATGCATCGCATGATGCGCGTTGGCCTCCATGCGCTTTTCCAACACTTCTTCGACCTGATGCGGATCGTCATAGTTCATCGATACAGAGCGCATCGTATCGCAGATCAGCGCGGTGGCTTCTTTGTCTGCCAGGATCTTTGGATAGCGTCCGAAAATCTCGGAGCTTGCGGGCGCTTCGATATGTTCTTCGATCGCAACGGGATTCTGCCGTACCAAGCGGATCAGCTCAAATAGCAGGCATAAAAGATCTCGATAATCCTCTGGCTTCCACTTGGGTCCTTTAAAGACTTTTCCGATGTCTTTGAGCGTGTGCTTTACCGCTGCGCCGTCATTGCCAATCAGGAAAGCACCCACCGCTGCGCCGCCAATCATCGTCATCTCAAACGGCAATGCTTTGACGATGATGCCAAATTTGCCTCCGGCAAGAGCGTAGCCACCGAAGACCATTACGAAGACACAGATAATTCCAGCGATACCGATCATATTATGCTTCTCCTACACCCAGTCCGCGCAAGCATTGCAAAGAGGGGTTAAAAAAGCCTCATAAAGGATCAGCTTTTCGGTGCAGTGGCGTTCCGACCGGCAAGGATAACTGAGATTGAATAGGCGGTTTCCGGCGCGAGCCCCGCCATGACTGCCGCTGCCGCATCGGGGCGCATGCGGCCCAGAAAGCCAGCCGCAAATTCCGGTTCCATCGCTTCGAAAAGTGCAGCCGCTTCTTTGGGTTTCATATTCTCGTACACCGTTGTCAGCCGGGCGAGATCATCTTCCGCTGCGCCATCGGCCAACGCGAGGGTTTGCCGCAGATTGTCCTCAGCCTGTGCGAGACTTTGCAGTCGACGTTCGATTTCAGCATCTGCAACCTCGAGTGCTTTGCTGCGCATTTCAATCTGTTGTTCAAGTTCTTTGACCCGTGCCTCGCGTCTTTGCAACGCCTCAAGCAAGGTTCCCACTTCTGCCCGCGTGGGCGGTATCTCAGAGGGTGAGGCGTTCAGATTTTGTGCAAGTTCTGAGTTTGGCGTGCTGGTGTCCTGCGCCAAGGCGCTGCCGACGCCCACGCTCATGCGTACCAGGGCGGATGACATCAACAGCGCGGAAAGCACCAAAAGTGTGCCTTTGGCAATGCGTCGCTTCCTTTTTGCCATTATGCCTCTCCTTCAAACGGGCGGCGAATGAACATCGGTTCATTCGCTGCGGGCCTCGGGGGAAACTGGATCACGGGCTTCACCTCTGGTTTTTTCTCTTCGGGTTGCGGGATGTCATGAAGTGCCGCCATCTGAAGTTCGAGATTTCGTTTCGTTTGCTCCGCTTTTTCTGTCAGTTCGGCCAAGGTTTTGGCGGAGGTGTTTGCCGCATGCTGCGCAGCGGTGAGCGTCTTTGAAAGGTCGTCCACCTGTGCCGAAAGCACCGCGACTGCGCCACCAACACCATTCTCAAGGTCATTGAAACGCTTCAGTCGGCGTCCAAGGACAAAACAGTAAAAGCCAGCGCCGATGGCACCTGCAACCAATAAAATGTCGGCGATCAACTCCATCTTGGCTCCCTAGTTCAAAACGAATTCCATGATCAGTAAGTCATTGATTTTATCCCTACCCACAACCACCTGCACGCGGCGTAGCATCTGAGCGCGCATCCGGGTAAGTGCAGAGGGATCTTCCAGATCGGCAGGCTCTAGCGCGCGCAGATAACTGTTCAGAACGTCCGTGACGCGCGGCAGCAGTTTTTCGATCTCTGCCTGTGCCTCGGGTACAATCTCTAGGTTTGCACGAAATCTGAGATGCTTCGCGGTCGCTGGCGGTCTGAGCGAGATCACAAGAGGATCAATCTGGACATAGGCAACCTCGGGTTCTTTGGGCAGCGCGTCATCTTGTTTATCAGGTTCTTGCGCTGTGCTCTCCCCCAAGATCATACCCGACCAGGTCGCATAAAATCCGCCGCCGCCTCCTACAATGGCAAGGAGTAACCCAATAACCAGCGGCAGTTTTGACGCTTTCTTGGGTTCGTCTTCTTCAAGTTGATCTTCAACGTTGGACATCTGCAGACCCGAGGAATGTAACGCGCTGTTTATAGGGGTGATTGCACTAACCAAATGTTAAGCCGGTTCAGCGATGTGTTCGGTCAAGCGTCGGGCAGAAAGCCCGGCAAGACGGAGGCGATTGTGCAGCAATTACTACAAGTCTGGACGCAGCTAGGTCTGCGTCGGCAGTTGATTGTGATCATCTCAACAGCTGTCATGTTTGTTGCCGTTCTTGCGATGTCACGCATGGCCACGGCCCCAAGCATGTCGTTGCTTTATGCCGGTTTGGAAAGTGGTGCTGCCGGCGACGTTGTTGCCGCCCTTGAACAGCGCGGCGTACCCTTTGAGGTGCGCGGCGATTCCATTTTTGTGGATGCGCAAGCGCGGGACCAACTGCGTCTGACGTTGGCCAGTGAGGGTTTGCCAGCCAATGGAAACCGCGGATACGAGTTACTTGATTCGCTTTCAGGCTTTGGCACGACATCCCAGATGTTTGATGCCGCTTACTGGCGTGCGAAAGAGGGTGAGCTTGCTCGGACGATTGTTGCCAACCCGCAGATTGCGATGGCACGCGTACACATCGCCAGCACGGGGTCAAATCCATTTCAACGCGGTGTGACGCCTAAAGCCTCGGTTTCTTTAACGCCGCGGGGCAACGGGATCACCTCGGCTCAGGCAAAGGCGATGCGATACCTCGTGGCTTCTGCCGTTGCTGGCTTATCACCTGATGATGTGGCGGTGATTGACGCAACGGGTGCGTTGATCGGGCAGATTGATGAAGTCGCTCCAGCGATTGGCGGCGAGGATAAGGCGCAGGTGCTGCGCGAGAGGGTCCAGCGCCTGCTTGAAGCACGCGTTGGTTTTGGGAATGCGGTTGTCGAGGTGAGCGTTGATACGGTTACAGAGAGTGAGACAATCAGCGAGCGTAAATTTGACCCCGAGGGTCGGGTGGCAATCAGCACCGAAACTGAAGAGCGCAGTATGTCCTCCACCGATGCCGGGGGCGGTGACGTCACTGTAGCAAGCAATTTGCCCGATCAAGAGGGCGGCGAAGGGGGCGAAGGTTCCTCTTCGCAAGACAGTGAAACGCGTGAACTGATTAACTACGAAGTTTCTGAAATCGCCCGAGAAGTTGTGCGCAATGCGGGGGCGATCAAACGGGTTACAGTTGCTGTTCTTGTGAATGACCGTGTCGTCAACAATGCCGCGGGCGAGCAGGTTTTAGAACCCCGCGATGCCGAGGAACTGGAAGCGCTTCGAGAGCTTGTGGCTTCCGCTGTTGGGTTTGACGAAACACGCGGTGACATCATCACCATCAAATCAATGGCGCTTTTGTCCGTTCCACTAAACGGAACGATTGCCGAAAATACACTCTTTGGATCTCTGAACATCGATTTGATGTCAGCGATACAGATGGCAATCTTGGCGATTGTTACCGTCATCCTTGGTCTTTTTGTGATTAAACCGGTGCTTTCGCGGCCTTTGCCGCCCGATCCTGACATGCCCGCTTTGCCGCCTCTTCCTGCGGGGGATATGACGACTGAGACGGCTGAAAACACGGCGCAATCTGGTGATGAGACCCCATTTGCCCTTGAGGATCTGAACGCGGCAGAAGGCGATTTTGACGCTGCGTTAGAGCCGCTTCCCGACCTGCCAATGATGGGTAGCATGTCTGAAAACCCGGTCGATCGGTTGCGCGCAATGATCAGTGAACGCCAGGAGGAAACGGTGGAAACGCTGCGCAGTTGGTTGGAAGATACCGAGGAGAAAGCATAATGTCGCTGGCACATCGGTATCCTGATTTTGGAAAAGAAAACCATGGCCCGGTCGCGCCCGCTGGTTCAAGCTCGGCCGGATCAGAGGACGCAAGCCTAGAGACGTTTGAAAAGGGGTATCAGGCCGGATGGGATGACGCGGCGGCAGCGCATAAATCAGAGCAAGCCGATGCAACACTCGCCCTTTCTCAGGGCCTAAATGAGCTTTCGTTCACACATCAAGAAGCCTACGCAAAGCTGGCTTTGTCTTTAAAACCCTTGATGAGCAAGCTTGTCACGACACTGCTTCCAGATGTCACGCGGCAAGCACTTGGCGCGCAGGTCATTGCACAGATTGACCTGATGTTTCAGCAGCACGGCCAAGACGACCTCGAAATCGCGATTGCACCTGAGGGTCGTGCGTTAATGGAAGAGCTGCTGAACGAACATCTTGATCTTCCGTTCGCCCTGGCCGAGGAGCCCACTCTCTCCGCAGGTCAAGCCTACATCAGAGTGCGCGAGGAAGAGCGCCACATCAACCTAGACGCTTTGCTCAAGACCGTCACCGACGCGGTAGAAGCCTTCTTTGATGCCGCCAAAAAGGAAGCTGATCATGGATGAAAACACCCTTGCGGAACCTGCCTTGGACGCCACTAACCCGTTCACCTCTGTTCCGATTGAGGTAAACGTATGCGTTGGAAAAGCGCGACCGCTAATCCGTGATCTTGTGACATTGGGTGAAAATGCTCTGCTGACACTCGACAGTCGGGTCGATGACCCCGTTGAGCTTTATGTTGGTGATCGGCTGATTGCACGGGGCATGCTGGAAGAAAAAGAGGGCGCTGCCGCTGGTCAGCTGGTGGTCAGACTGACCGAGATTATAGATACGCAGACCCCCGCGTGACCATACGCCATCGCATTTTCCTTGCCGCCTTCATCGGCTTTTTCATGTCAACAGGGGGCGAGGCGCAAGAGCTGTCAATTTCTCTGGGCGAAGATGGATCGTTATCGGCCCGCACCATCCAACTATTTGCGCTGATTACGGTTCTAAGCTTGGCCCCGGGGCTGGCCATCATGATCACCTGCTTTCCGTTTTTGGTGACGGTTTTGTCGATCCTGCGTCAGGCAATCGGGCTTCAACAGTCCCCGCCGAACATGCTGATTGTCAGTTTGGCTTTGTTCTTGACGTATTTCATCATGGAACCGGTCTTCACCGAAGCATGGCGTAATGGTATCGCGCCGCTAACGAACGAAGAAGTTTCATTTGAAACCGCTTTCGAGCGCACGTTGGCACCTTTTCGGGTGTTCATGGCCGCGCGTGTGGACGCTGACACGTTTTTTGCGATGGCTGCGCTCAGACCTGATGTGAGTGGCATCGCACCGACCCCGGAAGCACCGCTTTCTGTTCTGATCCCGAGCTTCCTGCTCTCCGAGATTTCCCGGGCCTTTCAGATTGGCTTTTTGATCTTTCTTCCATTCCTGATCATCGATCTTGTCGTTGCTGCTATCTTGATGTCGATCGGGATGATGATGGTCCCCCCCGCTATCGTTTCGTTGCCTTTCAAACTTGCCTTTTTTGTCGTTGCAGATGGGTGGAGCTTGATCGCTGGAAGTTTGGTGCGAAGCTACTTTTAACCTCAAAAATAAATTGAAAAGTGACGCCAATTTTGGCGGGCACATTAAGCAAAGCGCAATCTATCTGACTGAAACCTGGGCGCGGGTGTCGAGTTTGGTGATGACGTGCTGGGTTGGAAGAGTTCAAGGAGAACGCGTTTTCTGCGGCCGGACGCTTCATGAAGCGCGCGGCGGTGCAGACGGTCTTTCTCGCGACCGGATTTTGCGCAGTGCTTTGGTCATTGCCCTCTTTCCTATCTGCCTCTGACATTGGCGTCATTCTGGGTGTTATCGCGGGCGCCGAAATGTTCGCTTATCTCTTTCTTCAAGGCAAGACAGCCAACAGCACCTTAGAGAATTTGGTGGCCTGCTGGATTGCGCTGTGCGTTGCAGTCTCTTTCGCTGTGTTTTTGGAAGGTATTGCCGTGTTTAAAGGTCAGCCTATCGCGGCTTTATGTCTGCTGGGGATGACGCTCCCGTTGAGTTTGATGCGATTTTACACTCTGTCATGCGCTATCAGTGTTTTTGCCCAGGTCGTTTATTCCGCGCGTCTTATTGTCTTTGCTCTTGGCTTTTGGATACTAAACCAATTAGCGCCAGCATCGGTCGAACTGATTGTAGCATTCAGTGTCTTCCTTGTCGCAATGATGTTGGCGGCCGTTCTTTGGGGCCGAGACAAGGCGGCTGAATCACAGGCGACCCAGGGTATCTCAAATCAAGGCATGCTAAGCTGGCTCAAATACGCTGATGTCTTAGTCGCTGCTAGTTTATTTCCACCGACGATCTTTTTCCCATACCTCGTGGCCAAAGGGATAAGCATGATCTTGGTCGCGTTCTTGCGTGGTTTTGAGATATCGACGCAGCCCCAGCTCTCAGCCGCTGTTGCAGCGCAAGATCAGGCGCGTTTTGCAGCGATCACTGCACGTATCAACCTTGGTATTCTGTTGATGATCGGCGGCTTGGCGGTTGGTTTGCTTGGCATCCTGCCGCTAATCTCGCTCTTTCCCATAATCGATCTGCAGACGGTGCATTCAATCGCGCTTTGGTTACTTCTCGCAGAAAGCGTGCCAGCGCTATGTGGCGCGACAACGCTTATCCTAAGAAACATCGGTTTCAAGATTTACGATAGATCTTTGACCATCTTGGGGTGTCTGGTTTTTCTTTCGTTGAGTTTTGCATTGCCGACGGAAAATTCCGTTCAGGTGGCAAAAACATACGCAACAGTACAGATTTGTATCGGCTTCGCGGGGGCAGTCGTCCTCGCTGTCAAAGCGGGCGTATGGCCTGGGGTCACGGCAGTCTTATTCAGACAGATCCGTCTGTTCTAGCGCACGATGAATTCAGCATGCAGTGCCCCGGCTGCCTTGATGCTTTTAAGAATGTCGATCATGTCGCGGGGCGAAACGCCCAAAGCATTCAAGCCTGCGATCACTTCTGAGAGAGACGTACCCGGACGGATTTCGGCCAAGGCTATGCCTGGATCTTCTTCAAGCTGAGCATTTGTGCGGGGGACGACAACGGTCTCACCTTCCGCAAAGGGGTTAGGCTGCACCACGAGCGGTTCTTCTTGAATGCGCAACGTCAAGTTGCCCTGCGAGACGGCAACGCGCGATATGCGCACGTCTTCACCCATGACGATGGTGCCAGATCGTTGGTCAACGACCACCCGCGCTTTTCTCTCAGGCTCGACCGCGATGTTTTCGATCCTGCCCAAAGCATGCGCCACTGAGCGCATTTGCATGGCGGAGATGTTGAGTTGCACGGTGCCACTGTCAAGCATCACGGCTACAGAACGGCCAAAGTTCTGATTTATGGCCTGTTCGATGCGCCCGGCGGTGGTGAAGTCCGCATCTCTAAGCGCCAGTCGCAAATTGTCCAAGCTCCCCAGCTGGAACGGCAACTCACGCTCTACCCGCGCTCCAGATGGGATCACGCCCGAGGTCGGCACTCCCTGTGTAACCTGCGCGCCATCACCCTCCGCCACCGCACCGCCGGCAATAATCGTGCCTTGCGCCACTGCGTATATGTCACCGTCAGCCGCATTCATCGGCGTCATGACGAGGGTGCCCCCCATCAAACTGCTGGCATCCCCGATTGCAGAGACTGTGACGTCAATCTGGCTACCCGCCCGCGCGAAGGGTGGTAGCGTCGCGGTAACGAGGACGGCTGCGACATTCTTTGGTCGAAACTGCTCACCCGTGACGTTCACCCCCAGACGTTCGAGGATGTTGGTCATAATGTCCTCGGTAAAGGGGGCGTTGCGCAAACCGTCGCCGCTGCCGTCTAGGCCTACCACGAGGCCATAACCGACCAAGTCATTCCCACGCACACCGTCAAAATCCACCAGATCTTTGATACGGATCTGATTGGCCAAGGCGTCGGTCGCTGAAACAAGCAGCAAAGACAGCGCGATAAACCAAGTGCGTATCATAAGAAATTCACCAAAGAGAGCTGAGAGCTGCGCACCGTCACCGCGTAGAGGCTTTGCAGTTGAAACTGCACATCCTCAAGTCGCGTGGCCGTCTCATACGGGTCGGCTTCCAACAAAGCGGTACGTGCGTACTCTAAACTTGTGATCTCTGCCGCGTTTCTGGTGTTGATCTGATCAATGCGTGCCTCGACAAATCCAACTTCGGCGCGCAATGCGATAATGTCATCCTTTGCGCCTAACATCTGTTGCCCGGTCTTGCCGAAAAGTTCGGACTGGCCTGCTATGTCTAAACCAAAGACCGGGTCATCCGCCAAAGCCGCCAAAGCGGTTAGCCGCAGTACATCATAGATTTTTGGATCAGTTGCTCGAATATCTAGCGTCACATTTTCGGTCTGCGACAGGGCAAAGGGCGCGAGCGCGTCAGTGGCGCCCTGATATATCACCGCCGCAAACCCTGTTGGTGCATCAAACCAAGCTTTGGCATCGGCAATCATCGCATCAGGCGTCGTGGCCCCGGAAATTGCTGTTCGGAGATCGGCCAGCAGATCGTCTGCATCTAACAACGGACGTTGGTCTGTGGCTGTCCCTGAAAACAGATAACGTCCCGCCACATCTGTGTTGAAGGCACCGATCATCGCTTCAAGCGTGTTGCGCGCCTCGGCAACTGTATCTGATCCCGAAACGCCAATTGCGCTTGTCCCGGCGGTCAACAAGCTTGCCGAGAGCGTCGTGCTTAACTCTTCAACGCGCCCCAAAGAGTTTTGTATCGCTTCCGTAAAATACCCTGCCTCTGTCGTGGCGACATTGTAATTACCAAGAAGGTCAAGCTTGCGTTCGATCTCAGTCAGATAGCCATAGTTTCCGGCCAACACTTGGCGCACCTCAGCAACTTGGCCCGATGCGAGCTCAGTCGTGAGACGATCCATTTCCATTTTCAAAGATGTGTTGCGCTGCCTCAAAGAGAAGGATTGCGACAGATCGCCAAGATTTAATGCAGTCATGGTTCTAGATCCTCAACAGTTGATCCATCATCTCTTCGACGGTTTGGATCATCCGCGCATTGGCGGCATAATTTTGTTCAATCGTTAACATACGCTGCAGTTCAGAATCTGAGTCGACACCGTCCGCTAGCAATCGCTCTGTAAGCTCAGTCAACCTTGCGGATGTGTAGCTCAGCTCTTGCTCCGTGTTGGTCCGATCGGATCCGATTTGCGAAACGTAGCCAGCGACGAGGTTGATGGATGAGCTTGCGCCAGTTCCGAAGTTTCCGCTTGCCGGCGTGCGCGGCGCGTCCAAGGCCGCGGTCAGGCTTTGCAAAAGCGTTGCATCACCGACATTGCCTTGCGCAGCTGAACCTATGCCGTCTCTTAAGCGCCAAGCCGCGCCACCCTGATCGGGGTCTACAGCCGGGTTGATAGTAAGGCGCTCTGAAAGCCCTAATTCGTTGACGGCAGAAAATGCAAGACCGTTGTCGGTAAAAAGCCCGGCATCGCCCAACGACAGCGTTGGATCAACAGCGGGATCTTGGAAACGTTCAATCAAATCGCGTGCTAAAGCGTCAAGTTGTTCTTGCGCTGCGGGCCCCAGTTCGTCGCGTATCTCAAAATTGGCACTCAGACTTCCACCTCTTAAGGCACCTCTTTCCGGGTCGGTCGGCACGGCCTGTCCATTGATCGTGAGGCCAGAGAGTGTGTTTGCAGATAAGGACATGTAAGGCGTGACCAAATTGGCGGGTGTGAAGGCAAGTTTGGCTGGTGTGCCATCAAGCAAAACCGCACCGCCAATTGAATACAAACCGATCTGGCCGTTTGACCGCGCAACCTCACGTACAGGGACGATGGCGCTGATCCGGTCTACGGCCTGCTGGCGCAGGTCCAAAAGAGCCGACGGATCGCCGCCTTGAACGCGATTGGCAACGATTTGAACGTTGAGGTCTGCGACCTGTTGCAACGCAAGGTTCAGGTCATTCACCTGCGCATTGATATCGCGATCCGCCGCGGTGCGTGCCTGTTCAATTCCCTTAGACACTTCTTTGAAACCGTTGGCTAACCGGGCCGCGTCAAATATTGCGCCGGTAAGCCGTTCGGTTGCGTCCGGACGACTTGAAGCTGCAATCAAGGCACTTTCAAACGCCGACAACCGCGCTGAAAGCGCCTCTGCCTCGTCCGGCGTGCCTAACAGACCCTCTAACCGGCTGAAAAAATCAGCGCTTGCTGAGGCGTTCTTTTGTGCAGCCTCGGCAAGACGCTTGTCGGTGACAAGGCTCGCATCCATAACCCGTGTGATGCCATCAATCCGCACGCCGCCCGAATTACCGGCGGACGCAGGCGAAAGATCGAGTATTCGCCGCCCGTATCCCGGTGTGAGCGCATTCGCGAGATTACCCGAAACAACCTCTGCGCCGCGTCCAGCAGCGCGTAGGCCAGTGAGCGCATTTGAGAGCGCGCTAGAAATGCTCATGCCCGTATCCCCCAGATTTTATTGACCCCAAGGGGTTGGTTAACGTTTGATGTTGGTGGTCTCTTGCAGCATTTCGTCCACGGTTTGGATCACCTTCGCGTTCGAACTGTAGGCGCGCTGCGTTTGGATCATCGATGTCAACTCTCCGGCGACATCGGTGGTGCTTTCCTCAATTGTGAAAGACAACACATCGCCGGTTGGCCCATCGCTGGCGTCCCACAGAAAGAACGTGCCGCTATCCACCGAGGGGCGATACGTCTGTTGGTCAAGCGCGACCATGCCATTCGGATTGGGCAGATCGACCAGGGGCACCTGATAGATTGTGCGCGTGATGCCCGTGTCGAAATACGCATAGACATAGCCGTTGGAATCCACTTCGACCGAGGTCATGTTCCCCACGGGAGAGCCATCTTTGATGATCGAGAGTGGCGCGAAACTGTCCGATAATTGTGTGAGCCCATCGCTTTCTCCAATCCGACCGATATCAAGCTCCATCGGCCCACCGTCCACATTGACGATGATGGTCCCCTCCGTTGGGTTATAAAGGCTGCCCGTTGTTGAAAGCTGCGTGACATTCAGCAGAGTACCGCCTGCCGTTCGGCTGTCAGCAAACTCCAATTCATACTCCCCTATAATGGCGGTGCCCGTCGCAGAATCGCGAATTGTCATCGTCCAGGTGTTTGAGGACCCGGTCGCTGGAACAGTGGGGGAGAAGGTGATGTTCAAATTCTCTGAAGTGCCAAGATTGTCATAATACTCAATGGACAGATCTTGAGGGTCGCCTGATGAACCCGCTTCAGTCTCAGTCGCTGGCAGGTTGATCCCCATCGTGATCGTCGTCGTGGGCTCGCCAGAGAATTGGTTTACGTTTATCTGAACCGGTTCCAAGCCATCGGCGGTGTCTCGTGGATAGCTTGGGATTGACCCATCAGCAGCAGCGGGCCACCCCAGCAGGACAAGCCCGGTATTGGTGCGCAGATAGCCTTCCGCGTCGGTGCGAAATGAACCGGTCGTGGTCAGCAACATCGGCGTATCACCGGTTGCAGAAACTTCAATCTCAGAGGTTTGGCCCACCGGCAGAAACCCCCTGCCACGAACGGCAAGGTCTGTGGCGTTGCTGGTTGAGACCAGAGGACCGCGCTGATCAATGAGGCGCTCTGAGACGGCGCGCACACCACCCGCAGAATAGCTGCCGCCCAACGATGAAATGACAACAGAGTTAAAGTCAGTGTCCACACGTTTATAGCCCGGTGTGGAAGCGTTTGCGATATTGTCGGAGATGGAGGCAAGACGCGTTGCGTTCGCGTTTAATCCTGCTACCCCTGCGTTAAGAGAAGAAGAAATTGTCATTATCAGACGCCTTTCTGCTGTACCTGTCCAAGCTGACAACAGGGGTAATCGCAGGGACTTAAAGCCGGGCTAACAGATAAAATGCCTGATATTTGCTGCGCTTCAGCGGCCTATGCTGGAAGTCATAACAAAGGTGCAGTCGTTCAAGTACGGTATCACGCCCGGTACATCCCCTCAAATAACAAATCATCCTATCTGCTTTGGCACGCTGCGCGGTGGTCGGGACCCATCAAGCCATGCCGGCCCCAGTGGCGCTATGCTCAAGCGCCCGAAGGCATTGAAATGAAATGATATCAGCACCCTGCCGGTTCGCCTTTTTCTGCCTCTGAGATGCGGTAAATCTGATCGACATAAAACCACTATTCCCGCTCAGGTGCTTCTTTTTACGAACAAAATGGGTGAACCGACCATGCCCAGGTGATGGCGCCTGAGGCTATGGCCTGATTTGATTTTCCCGCAGTAAGATAACCTCAAGTCGGTTGTTGCGTACTGACATGGGGTCAAATACCACCGGCTTGCGGTCCGCATGGCCGGTCACGCGTTCGATGCGTTTGTCGTCGATATTTGCCCTCTCAAGTAACAAACGCATTTGTGTGCCTCTTCGCGTGGACATTTCCCAAACTGGGCTGTTGGCAAGCACCACGGGTTCAGCACGCACATGGCCGCTGATTGCAATGGGGTTGGTGATGGTCTTTGCCGTATCTGCGATGATCGTGGTCAGATCGCGCAGCAGCTGTGTCGGCCGGTCGGTCCCGATGTCAAAAAGGGACGCGCTGTCCAGGTCGAACAGCTCGATCACGAGCCCCTCATCGGTGAGGCGCGTGACGACATGTTCCATGGCGTTTTCCATCACCATGCTTTCGCCACCGCGCGCCACAAGTTGCGCTTCGATTTCCTCCAAAGGGTCGGGCGAACTTTCATCCTCGCCTTCAGCGCTACCACTGTCACCGCGCGCTTGATTTTCGATGGTTGCCCGCAGCGAAGATGCGCCCGTTCCGTTTTGTGGCAATGTATCTTCTGAAAATATGCTTTCGCCGCCAAAAGCGCCGTTGCCGCCGCCTGATACACGATTGATCGGGATTGTCGGGGTGAAGTAGTCTGCAATACCTTTGCGTTGCTGTTCTGTCGTCGCGTTCAATAGCCACATCAACATAAAGAAAGCCATCATCGCTGTTACAAAGTCAGCATAAGCGACTTTCCAGGCGCCGCCATGGTGTCCATCGCCGCCGCCTGATTTTTTCTTCTTGATGATAATTGGCGCTGCGTTTGCCTGCGCACCCATTTGCTCACCCTTCTCTGTCACCCCGTCGGTGGCGTAGCAGCATGGGGCTTAACGTCCGCTTAAAGCGTTTTGACTTAAACCGGGATCCCGTGCTCGTTGCCTCTGCCTTCGGTCAAACGCGAAACGCGATGCCTGATATCTCAAGTTAACGTCGAAACGCTCTAATCGCTTGAACTGAAGACATTTACTCTTGTCTCTGCCGCCAGTTTTGCGCCTGATGTGGAGGGAGGCACCGCATCATGCAGGAGACAGACAGCCCATATTCCTGGCTTCGCCTGAGCATCACGATGTTGGTGGCGGTGATCGCAAATGCTGGCATGTGGGCGATCGTCGTGATTTTGCCAGCCGTTCAAGCGGAGTTTAACAGCACTCGGGCAGAAGCCGCGCTGCCCTATACTTTAACGATGATCGGTTTTGCTTTGGGGAACTTCGCGATTGGCCGCGCGGTTGATCGGTTCGGGGTCACAAACACGCTTATCTTTGCCGTGCTGGGAACTGTGGCCGGGTTGGGGTTGGCTATCCTTTCAAACACGATTGCGTTGTTATCTTTCGCCCAGCTGATTGTCGGCTTTGCTTCTGCCGTTGGCTTTGGTCCTTTGATTGCAGACATTTCTCACTGGTTTGTGCGCCGCCGTGGCATCGCTGTCGCGTTGGTGGCAAGCGGCAATTACCTGTCCGGCGCGATTTGGCCGATGGCGCTGGCGGATGTGCTGCAAGAAAGCGGCTGGCGGATGGTCTACACGGTGATGGCCGTGGCTACGGCGGCATGTGTCATTCCACTCGCTCTCTTTTTGCGACGTAAAGTCTCAACTGAGGCGCGCGAGGCGGCAGAGCATGCCTCAACACGCAACGCGCAATCCTCCGGCCTCAGCCCGCGCTTTCTAGCATATCTGCTCGGGTTTGCTGGTATCTCTTGCTGCGTCGCCATGTCGATGCCACAAGTTCACATCGTGGCACTTTGCGTTGATCTGGGCTTTGGCCCGACGGTCGGCGCCGAGATGTTGTCACTGATGCTGCTGGGCGGCGTCGCCTCTCGCATTGTCTCTGGCCTGTTGGCCGATCAATTAGGGGGCGTTCGCACATTGCTGATCGGTTCTGTGCTGCAATGTATCGCGCTTTTCCTCTATCTACCGGCGGGTGGTCTTGTTTCACTCTACATTGTCAGCTTGGTATTTGGCCTTAGCCAGGGGGGCATTGTCCCCAGTTATGCGCTGATCGTTAGGGATTATATGCCAGCCAAGGAAGCAGGCGCGCGGGTTGGTTTTGTGATGATGGCGACCATTATGGGGATGGCGCTGGGCGGTTGGATGTCGGGGCAGATCTATGATTGGACAGGCTCTTACCAGCTTGCTTTCGTCAACGGGATCATCTGGAACGGCATAAACATTGCGATCATGCTTTGGCTTTTGCTGGGCAACAGGCCCCGGATGCCGCGATTTGAAACTCAGGTATCTTGAGCACGCTTAGCAGCGAGCCTGATCTGCTTTTGACGTTCGCGAAAGCGCCCCTTGTCCCAATCAGAGGTTTTGTCAAAGCACTTATGACAGCTCACACCCTCTTCATATTCCGCCCGCGTCATGTCTTTCGGTTGGATCGGCTGGCGACACCCGTGGCAAAGGAAATGCGGGCCCTCGGCAAGCCCGTGGCCTACGCTCACCCGCGCGTCAAAAACGAAGCAATCACCCCGCCATGTGCTTTCCGTCTCGGGGATCTCTTCAAGGTACTTTAGGATACCGCCTTTCAGGTGGTATACCTCTTCCACGCCCTGGCTTAAAAGGTAGTTGGTTGATTTCTCGCATCGGATCCCACCGGTACAGAACATCGCGACTTTTTTGTTTTTGAAGCGCGCTTGGTTTTGCGCCCACCAGTCTGGAAATTCGCCAAAGCTCTTTGTTTTTGGATCAATGGCGCCCTCGAACGTGCCAAGCTCAACTTCATAGTCGTTGCGTGTATCGATCAAAGCGACGCTAGGGTCTTGGACGAAGCTGTTCCAGTCTTTAGGCTCGATATACCGGCCCACCTCTTGAGAAGGGTCTACAGCTGGCTGGCCCATCGTCACGATTTCGCGTTTTAGACGCACTTTCATGCGCGGGAATGGCGGTGTTTCTGATTGCGCCTCTTTCCACTCCAAATCTGCGCACCCTGGAAAACCGCGTAAATGAGACAGCACAGCATCAATGCCAGAACGCGGACCAGCGATCGTGCCATTCACCCCCTCGCGGGCCAACAGCAGCGTCCCTTTGATCGCTTGCGTCAAACACAACTTCAAAAGCGCAGGCTTTAGCGCTGCTGGATCCTCAAAGCGGGTAAAGTGATAAAGAGCGGCAATGGTGTACATGCCGTGAAATATGCTGATCAAGGGCTGTCACGCAAGGGTGCGCTGGGCTAAGACAAAGCCGGAGAGGAAAAGGTGGTGAGTTCATGCATGCGTTGATCGTGATTGATGCGCAAAACGATTTTTGTCCTGGTGGCGCGCTCGCTGTGCCGGAGGGGGATCAGGTTGTCGCCGGCATTAACGCGATCATGGCTGATTTTGACGCGGTGATTCTGACACAAGATTGGCACCCGGCAGGGCATTCTTCGTTTGCGTCATCCCATCCCGATGCCGCCCCTTACGATGTGGTCGATATGCCATACGGGTCGCAGGTGCTGTGGCCTGATCATTGCATTCAAGGCAGCGCGGGAGCGGCATTTCACGAGGCGCTTCACCAAGATCGTGCTGATATGATTATTCGCAAAGGGTATAATCCAGATATCGACAGCTATTCCGCCATCTTCGAAAACGATCACAAAACCCCGACCGGGTTGCGTGGCTATCTTGAAACACGGCGTGTTACACGGGTCACTTTAGTGGGGTTGGCATTGGATTTTTGCGTATCTTACTCGGCAATTGATGCGGCCGAAGCTGGGTTTATTGTGGAGGTGCGACAAGATCTGTGTCGGGCGATCGATTTAAACGGATCATTGGCCCATGCGAGGGAGAGCATGCGCGCTGCTGGGGTCATGCTGACAGGCGATTAGTTTGGCGTTTTCTTGCAAAGAAAACGGTCGGAAAATTTGTATTTTCCGATACCTAGACCGCGACGGTGTTTGCGCTGTGAAGAAGGAAGTTGCCTATGGTCGATATTGCAACCCGCGTTTGGAACCACAAATGGAAAATTGATCCCATTGTCCGGTCTTTGATCGACACGGACTTTTACAAGTTGCTGATGTGTCAGTCCATTTTCCGCAACAAGCCTGACACTGAGGTGACGTTTTCTTTGATCAACCGATCTGATCAGGTTCCGCTTGCCACCCTGATCGACGTGAGCGAACTGCGCGAACAGCTTGACCACATTCGGTCTTTGTCACTCAGTCGAGGGGAGTCGACCTGGTTGCGCGGCAATACCTTCTACGGGAAGCGGCAAATGTTCCGTCCTGATTTTATGGAGTGGTTCGAAGGCTTGCGTTTGCCACCGTATCATCTGGAAAGACGCGGTGACCAATATGAGCTTACTTTTTCGGGGAAGTGGCATGAGGTCATGCTTTGGGAGATCCCGGCGCTCGCCGTGCTGATGGAGCTGCGCGGGCGCGCGGTGCTCAACAGGATGGCGAAATTCGAACTGCAGGTGCTCTACGCACGCGGCATGACCCGCGTGTGGGAGAAGATTGAGCGACTGCGCGCCATCCCAGATCTCTCAATAGCTGATTTTGGCACACGGCGGCGTCATTCTTTTTTGTGGCAAGACTGGTGCGTGCAAGCCATGAGCGAAGGTCTCGGAAGTGCCTTTACCGGCACGTCAAACTGCAAAATTGCAATGAACAGAGAGGTCGAGGCCATCGGCACGAATGCACATGAATTGCCGATGGTCTATGCAGCATTGGCCGACACAGACGAGGATTTGGCGAAAGCACCCTACGAAGTGCTTTCTGATTGGCACGAAGAACATGACGGTAATTTGCGCATCATTCTGCCCGACACCTATGGCACTCAGGGTTTTCTCGACAATGCGCCTGATTGGCTTGCAGGCTGGACGGGGGTGCGGATCGATAGCGGTGATCCCATACGTGCAGCGCAGGGTGCCATAGATTGGTGGTTGGATCGCGGGGAAGATCCGCTTCAGAAGCGAATTATTTTCAGCGACGGGCTGGATGTAGAACAAATCAGAACCCTGCACGCGCGATTTGCCCATAAGGTAAAGGTGTCTTTTGGATGGGGCACGCTTCTGACCAATGATTTTCGCGGATTGGCTGACGCCGACGCTCTGGCGCCCTTTTCCTTGGTGTGCAAGGCGGTGTCGGCCAATGGCAGGCCAACTGTTAAATTGTCTGATAATCCCAATAAGGCCATGGGACCAAGAGATGAAATTGATCGCTACAAACGTGTTTTCGGTGTGGGGGCGCAGCCTGCCGAAGCGGTCGTTGTTTAAGCTGCTTTCTGACGTCTTTCGCGCCAGATAATCAGCAAGCCGCCCGCGATGATCAAAAGCGCCCCCGGAAAAAGTTCAGACCACGGCGCTTCATCATAGAAAATCCAGCCCAACAGAAAAGCCAATGGGATGCCGAAATAACTGAAGGGCGCCAGATTGCTTTGATCTGTCATGCGATAGGCGCTCACCAGGAACAGAACTGCCGATCCGCCAAAAGCCCCCATAGCGAAAATCCAGAACAAATCCGTCAATGCCGCCAGCCTTGTGAAACCGTCCAAAAACATCGTCAGCGTTACGGCGCCGATAGCTGCGACAGTGGAAGAGATTAGGTTAATCAAAGGTGTTGGTACCTGTGGATCGATCAGCCGTGCTGTTACACCCACGAGCGCGTAGCAAAAGGCGGCCAACAGAGGCAGTAAAGCGGCGGTTGAGAAGGTTTCCCTCCCCGGGCCCATGACAAGCACAACACCGATAAACCCCAAGATAACGGCACCCCACCTGATCCCGCCGACCTTTTCATGCAAAAGTGGCACGGCCAGCGCGACCAGAAACAGCGCGTTTGCATATGTAATTGTTGATGCCGTGGCAAAGCTCAAAAGTCCCAGCGAAAGATAGAAGGAAAACTGTGCCACTGTAAGCACGATCCCGCGAAATATGGCAAGCCGCCACTGCCTTATCCAAATCGGTCGGCCATTTGCATGCCATGCTTTCGACCGCCACAGCACGAGGGCAGCAGGTATCAGGCCAAACAAGTTACGATATGCCGATAATTCCGCTGCGGTATAGCTGGGCGACAGATATTTGATGATCAACGCCATCAGATCGAATAAGAGCAACGCCAACAAAGAATAGATAATCGCAGTGGTTGTTTTCGAAAGCGTCATAGCACTGTGTGGTAGCATGATCTTCTGTTTGCGCGAAACCCAGGCTTTGCTGGTCGCTCTCAGATGCCCTGATTGAAGGGAACGGCGCAGGGCGTGATTGCGCAGGCACATGTCGCAAATCCGCCTTGTGTTTCGAGGGATGAAGTGCAAACTACGCCATGCTTGGTGCGCTTACATATTTTCAGCGCCGAAGAGGGAATTCAGTGCGGGGTGCCGCCCAAATCTGAAGCCGCCCCCGCGACTGTAAGCGGTGAGCCCGACCCAATGCGCCACTTGTCGATGACCGGCAGGGAAGGCGGGACAGGGCAAAGACCCGCGAGCCAGGAGACCTGCCAGGCGAAAAATGAACGACGGGCCGTCGGGTGTGACGGTGAGGAGTATCGATATGAGACATGACCAAGGCGCATTCCACGTCGATGATCGACGTATGTGGTGTTGCGATGTCGCCAAATGGATGCTGGCGCTGCCTTGCTTGGCGAGGCTAATCCTATGACTGTTGAAGCGATCAAGGACAGGTGCCAACATAACGCGTCATGCGTTTGGTCCGTGTCTAGCGCGTGATCATTTTCCAGGCTGGTCCAAGATTTCGTTTTTGCCATGACCGTCTTGGATGCGTTTTGCTTTTCAACCAATCGAAAACAGGACCATGCTCGATGTATAGACTTCCGACCAGCTTGATTTTTATCCCCCCTTGCCGGAGACCACGTCGATGAACGATCTTTCCAAAACACCCGTTACAGTGATCACGGGGTTTCTTGGTGCCGGTAAGACGACGCTTATCCGCCATCTAATGGCGAACGCAGGTGGGCGCAGGCTGGCGGTGTTGGTAAACGAATTCGGGACCGTCGGCGTGGACGGGGACATCTTGCGATCTTGTGCGATCCCCGATTGTCCTGAAGAGAATATCGTGGAACTTGCAAACGGCTGCATTTGTTGCACGGTCGCGGATGATTTCATTCCTACCATCGAAGCATTGATGGCGCTGCCGATGAAGCCAGATCACATTTTGATTGAAACCTCAGGGCTGGCGTTGCCGAAACCGCTTTTGAAAGCGTTCGATTGGCCAGCAATTAGGTCCCGGATCACGGTCGACGGCGTGATCGCGCTTGCAGATGCAGAGGCAGTTGCCGCGGGGCGTTTCGCACCTGATGAGGCAGCGGTCGAGGCGCAGCGCAAGGCCGATGATGCGCTTGATCACGACACACCTTTGTCTGAGGTTTTCGAGGATCAGATTTCCTGCGCCGATATCATTTTGATGTCGAAGGCCGATTTGGCTGGAGAGGACGGGCTTACCAAAGCGCGAGACATGATTGCGTCAGAAAGCGCACGTCAAGTGCCGCTGCTGCCCATGACGGAAGGTGTGATCGATCCCAAGGTGATCTTGGGATTGAACGCGCAGGCAGAGGATGATCTTGCGGCGCGGCCCTCACATCATGACGGTCATCATGATCATGAACACGATGATTTTGAGACGATTGTCGTCGCAATGCCCGAAATTGACGACCCGGTTGAATTGTCATCTGCGATCGAACGGCTGGCCAAGGAACAGAACATTCTACGTGTCAAAGGCTATGTTGCCGTGGCGGGAAAACCAATGCGCTTACTGGTTCAAGCTGTCGGCGCGCGTGTCCGGCACCAGTTCGACCGCCCCTGGGGCGAGACACCGCGACAAGGTCATCTGGTTGTCATTGCCGAGCATGATCACATTGATCCTGCCGCTATTCGCAGTGTTTTGGGTGTCTGATATCTGATGCACGTTGTTTTTCGGGAAAGTCATGGGCTTGAGGACAGCGAAACACCCTTCGATCCGGGGCAAAGTCCCGCGGATCTTGTCGTTCTTTCCTTCTCAGACAGTGATCTTGGCGCTTTCGCGGCAGGATGGCATCGGGGCGGTGGCCCCGAAGGTCTTCTGCCCACACTTCGCTTGTGTAATTTGGTTGCTTTAAAGCATCCTGCTTCGGTGGATGCTTATGTTGCACAAACATTGATCGGCGCGAAGGGCATTCTGATAAGATTGATCGGAGGCGAAAACTATTGGTCTTACGGCATCCTACAGGTTCAAGATTTTGCACGTCGTCACGGTATTGCCTTGGCGGTTCTGCCCGCTGATGGACGCGAAGATCCCGCCTTAGACGCGCATTCAACGCTGCCCGTGTCCACCTTGCGCCGATTGTCGCATCTTTGCGATGTAGGTGGTGCTGTCGCGGCTCAGGCGGCATTGGCCCAGTTGAGCCTTGCAGCAGGGTTTTATGCAGGCCCCGTTTCAGGGACAAAAACTCTTCCGGATGCCGGATACTATGATCCAGAAACGGGCGCTTTTGCGGAACCATCTTCTCTCGCGCATATCTGGCGCGACGCTTCGACAGAAGTATCAGGTCGCGTTGCTGTCGTTTTTTATCGAAGCTACCTTACTGCAGCAGATACCGCGCCGATTGATGCTCTCATCCGTATTCTTCGGCAAAGTGGTTTTGAAAGCGTGGGTCTTTTTGCGCCTTCACTCAAAGCGCCCTCGGGCCGCGCGTTTCTTGAACAGGCGTTAAAGGCATTGGCGCCCGATGCTATCATTAACGCGACCGCGTTCTCGGGGCGCGGTACGGATGGGCAATCCCCTCTCGATCACGCCGGATGCCCTGTCTTCCAGGTGGCGCTCTCAACCGCACGCTGCAAGGAGTGGGCGGAGAGTGAACGCGGCCTATCCCCCACCGACCTTGCGATGCATGTTGTGCTCCCTGAAGTGGATGGGCGGCTTTTTACCGGTGTGGTGAGCTTTAAAGCGCCTGAAAAGAAAGATCCGCATCTTCAGTTCTCGCGCTTTTCTCATCGGGCGCATGCGGATCGGATCAAGGCAGTTGTAGACCGGGTTGCGGGCTGGATCAGCCTGTCTCGGACACCTGTGAAAGATCGCAAGCTTGCCGTGATCCTGTCTACCTATCCAGGACGGCAAGATCAGATCGCGCATGCTGTCGGTCTTGATGCGCTTGCCTCTACAACAGCGATATTGCAAGCACTGCAGGGTGCGGGCTATGGCGTGGGAAGCCACACTGATATCAGCAAAGCTGTGCTCGAAACGACCAGCGCGTGGTCACTTGAGGCGTACAGACACGCTCTGCAGGCGTTGCCACAGGGTCTGATTGACGCGCTTTTTGCCGCCTGGGGCGATCCTGCTTCGGATCCGTTGGCCAAAGCGGGGGCATTCCATTTTCCGGCTTTTGATTGTGGGAATGCGTGCGTTGCCCTGCAGCCCGAGCGCGGGTCCGTCGCCACGCGCGACGGCGATTATCACGATCTTACTCGGGTGCCGCGGCATTCGTATGTTGCTTTTTATCTGTGGCTTCGATCCCGTGGGAGTCATGCGCTGGTCCATTTGGGCGCACATGGCACGCTTGAGTGGTTGCCGGGAAAGTCGGTTGCCCTGTCAGAAGGATGCTGGCCCGAGGCTTTGATTGGCGCCCTGCCCGTAATTTACCCCTTCATCGTGAACGATCCGGGCGAGGCGGCACAAGCAAAGCGGCGGATTGGAGCCCTGACACTTGGCCATCTGCCACCGCCGATGACCAAAAGTGCAACGCCAGAAGCGCTGCAATATTTGGAGGCATTGCTCGACGAATACTCGACAGCGGACGGGTTAGATCCCGCGCGTCGAGACCGTTTGATTGCCACAATCCGGGAAGAAGCGCAGGCAGCGGGCGTTGAGGCTGATCTGGGGTTGTCGAATGACAGTTGCGCAGCTGAGGCGATCACACGCATTGATCGCTTTGTCTGCGACATCAAAGAGGCGCAATATGGCGATGGTCTTCATGTTTTCGGGGAGGGCATCGGAGAAACAGAGGGGCTGCTTTCGGCACTGGACGGGCGTCGTGTTGCGCCAGGACCCTCGGGTTCCCCCTATCGTGGTCGATCGGATGTGCTGCCCACAGGGCGCAACCTTTTTTCAGTAGATCCGCGCGCGATACCCACCCGCGCTGCGCACGCTCAGGGTGTAAAACTAGCGGAAGAGCTGGTGCGCCGACATCTGCAAGATGAAGGCGATTATCCTAAGGGGATTGTAGTGGATCTCTGGGGGTCGGCGACGATGCGCACGGCCGGAGAAGAGATCGCGATGGCGCTTCATCTTGCCGGTCTCGCCCCGAGATGGGATGCGGGGAGCGAACGGGTCAGCGGCTTTGAGGTGATACCTCTCACGCTGCTGGATCGACCGCGCATCGATGTGACCTTGCGGATTTCTGGTCTTTTTCGAGATGTTTTTCCAGGTTTGGCACAGCTTTTTGAAGCCGGTGCGCTTGCGCTCTCTGCGCGCGCAGAGGCACCCGATATGAATCCCTATCAGCACAAGACACCGCGCGTATTTGGGCCAAAGCCCGGGCTCTATGGTATGAATATGAAAGAGGCGCTGCTCGATTATTCTGAAGAAGGGCGTGTTGCGGCGGGAGAGGCGTGGCTAAAAGCATCTGAATGGGCCATTGATGCCCAAGGCAATTCTCACCAAAACAGGGCTTCACTTGAGGCACGGCTGAAAAGCACGGACGCTTTCGCGCATGTTCAAGACCTGATGGAAAGCGATGTTTTGCTGGCATCTGACTATGCCAGCCATGAGGGCGGTTTCGCAGCGGCCATGGCATATCTCGGCGCCGCAACGCCAGCTCTTTATCACTTGGATTCCACTCAGTTGGGTACGCCAAAGGCGCGCAGCATGACCGAGGAAATCGCGCGCGTTGTTCGGGCACGTGCCGCCAACCCCAATTGGGTGGATGGCATGATGCGCCATGCGTTTCGTGGCGCTGCTGAAATCGCAGCAACGCTGGACAATCTTGCTGCTTTCGCACATTTGACACGCGCCGTGCCTGCGCATCTGTTTGACCTATACTTTGAAGCGACTTTGGGACGCCCCGATGTCGTCGATTTTATGAGCCATGAGAACCCCAAAGCTTTATCAGAGATGCGCGATAGATTTTCAGATTTGCGGGCATCAGGCTTGTGGGTAACGCGTAGGAATTCGATCAACATGTGCTTGGACGCGGCGGAGTGATGGATCATCTTGTAAAGGGATATTGCCCGGGCGCGCAAAGGCCTATGCCATCGGGTGATGGGCTGGTGGTGCGTGTGCGGCCCTTTGCGGGCGGGCTTTCACAAGAGCAGGCGGTGAAACTTGCCACGCTGTCAGAGCGTTTTGGAAACGGCCTTATTGATCTATCGGCGCGCGGAAATCTTCAACTTCGTGGTGTGACCCCGGCGGGATACCCAGAGATACTTGATGTTCTGGCACGCCTAGGTCTTCTGGACGAGAATGCAGAGATTGAAAGCCGACGCGATATCATCGTCACGCCTTTCGATGTCTTGAACGATGAGGTGCATTCACTGGCTAAATCGCTGTCACAGGCCCTTGCCGATGCGGAGGGATTAACGCTCCCAGGGAAGTTTGGCTTTGCCATTGACACGGGACCATCGCCAGTTCTTCAACACGCCTCTGCTGATATCCGTTTGGAACGCTCTGCTTCTGGCACGCTGATGTTAAGCGCAGATGGCGCGGCAGTGGCGAAGGCCGTGGAGCTAGAAGATGCCGCAGACCAAGCGGTTAAGCTTGCCCATTGGTTTGACAAGCAACGCGGCAATCACCGGCGGATGGCAACGCTCCTATCCAGCGGTGTGCCACTGCCTTCTGATTTTGCGATAGCCCGACAACAACAGCGGTATGTGCCGACACCTGGACTTATGCAAGAAGGTGCTTTGCTGGGGGTCGCATTTGGCCAACTCTCCTCGTCCGTATTAGCAAAGCTTGCGGCGCTCGGACCCTTACGTCTCACGCCTTGGCGGATGGTTTTGGTTGAGGGCCTGCAGCGCATGCCGCAGATCAGCGGGCTTATCCACGACCCCTCTGATCCCTTGTTGCGCGTCGTTGCCTGTTCCGGTGCGCCTGCATGCGCACAGGCGCATGCGGACACGCGCGCGCTTGCCCGTCAGATTGCGCCGAAATTGGGGCCACAGGGTTTTGCGCATGTTTCAGGCTGTACCAAAGGATGCGCGCATCCGATCAAGGCACCACTAACGATTGTTGCGACTGCTCAGGGGTTCGATCTGATTGAACAAGGGAGCGCACGTGATTTGCCAAAGCGCCGGTCGCTGACAGGCCGAGAGGTGAAGAGCGCGCTGTAATGCCCCATCAGTATATCACCGACGGCGCAGAAATATATCGACAGTCCTTTGCCACGATCAGGGCAGAGGCAGATCTTGCGCGTTTCACCCGTGCCGAGGAGCGCGTTGTGGTGCGCATGATCCATGCTGCTGGCATGGTCGGTCTAGAGGCGCACGTGCTTTTCTCAGACGGGATGGCGGAAATGGCCCGCGCTGCGCTGTCAGACGGCGCACCGATCTTGTGCGACGCCTACATGGTAAGCGAAGGGATCACACGCGCCCGACTGCCCCGCCAGAATGAAGTCATTTGTACATTGCGCGCCCCCGAGGTACCTCAGATGGCCCGCGCGATGTCAAACACCCGTTCAGCAGCCGCGTTGGAGTTATGGCGGCCACATCTGAACGGCGCTGTGGTCGCGATTGGGAATGCACCCACCGCATTATTTCATTTGCTTAACATGCTGGAAGACGACAGCTGTCCGCGTCCCGCCGCAATTATCGGATGCCCGGTCGGGTTCATCGGCGCCGCAGAATCGAAAGAGGCGTTGATGAAAGATCCGCCCGCCCCATCGATGTGTGTGAAAGGTCGTTTAGGGGGATCAGCGATGACGGTTGCAGCCGTAAATGCTTTGGCCACCTGGGCGGAATAATCGATGGGAAAGATCATTTGCGCAGGCCTTGGTCCGGGCGATCCTGAATTGATGAGCGTAAAGTCAGATCGTGTTATCCGCAAAGCGCAGCACGTCGCTTACTTCCGTAAGAAAGGAAGGGCCGGGCAAGCGCGCAGTATCGTGAAAGACATGTTGTGTCCTGGCGTGGTTGAATATCCGATGGAGTATCCTGTCACGACGGAACTGCGGTTTGACACCCCTGAATACCGCGCGCTGATGGTTGCGTTCTACGATGACTGGGCGGATCGGCTTGCGCATTTGGCGCGCGATCGCGATGTCGTGGTGCTTTGCGAGGGCGATCCTTTTTTCTACGGTTCATTCATGCATCTTCACACGCGCTTGCAAGGGCGTGCCGAGGTCGAAGTGTTGCCAGCCATCCCGGGCATGGTGGGATGTTGGAACGCGCTCGATGCTCCCTACACCTGGGGTGATGACGTTATGACTGTGCTTATGGGCACATTGCCCGAACATCAGCTTGTCACGCACATGAAAAGCGCCGATGCCCTCGTCGTGATGAAAACCGGGAGAAATCTGCCCAAGGTCAAGCGGGCGCTGCACGCTGCAGGAAGGTTGGAAAACGCGTGGCTTGTCGAAAAGGGCACCATGCCGGGGGAGCGGGTTGCAAAGCTTGCAGACACGGTCGATCAAGACTGCCCATATTTCGCCATTGTTCTTGTGCATGGCCAAGGCCGTCGTCCAGAGGCAGCGGAATGAGAGAGCCTCGCATGACAATCGTGCGGTCGCTATGACCGGCTGGGTCTCCATCGCGGGGCTGGGCCCGGGCGATACGACATTGATCACACCCGAGGTAACAAATGCCTTGGCCGCAGCGACGGATGTGATCGGGTATATCCCCTATGTCGCGCGGGTCGCGCCGCGTGCTGGCCTGACGTTGCATCCATCAGACAACCGCGTTGAGCTAGAGCGCGCCCGGCACGCGCTTGAACTGGCCCATGGGGGTGCGCGGGTTGTGGTGGTTTCATCTGGCGATCCGGGGGTTTTTGCAATGGCGTCAGCTGTCTTTGAAGCGCTAGAGGTAGCGCCCAAATATGCACACCTCGACATTCGCGTGCTTCCTGGCATTACCGCAATGCTTGCAGCTGCCGCGCGGATTGGCGCACCGTTGGGACATGATTTTTGCGCCATCAACCTGAGCGATAATCTTAAGCCGTGGTCGCTGATCGAACGCCGCCTGCGGCTTGCGGCAGAGGCTGATTTTGCCATGGCGTTCTATAATCCAAGATCAAGGTCTCGCCCTGATGGATTTGCAAAGGCATTGGATGTGTTGAATAGCGTCTGTTTGCCCGATCAGCTTGTTACTTTTGCCCGCGCCGTCAGCACGCAAGATGAAACGTTAACCACTGTTGCGCTGTCCGAGGCGCGCTCTGAGATGGCGGATATGCGTACTGTGATATTGTTTGGCAATCGCGCCACCCGGAGGGTGGGTCAGTATGTATTCACGCCGAGGTCTGCGTTATGATGCAACCAGTGCATCACATCTTCACCGCTGTGTGCGACGATTTCTCCGCGTTGCTCAGGGCGGTCCACCATGAAAATCGGCAGGCGCAACATGCGCGCTGCGGTCAATTTTGCTGCCGCACCCTGACCGCCACTGTTTTTGGCCACAATGATGTCAATTTGCTGATCACGCAGCAGCTTGACTTCCTGATCGACGTCGAATGGCCCTTTGGCAACGACAACGCGGTGATGCACCAGGGGAGGCGGAGTTTGAGGTGGATCGACGAACCGCAGGAGATAGTGGTGCTGATGGCGTCGGGCGAAAGGGTTGATCTGCTGCTTTCCGATGGCGAGAAACACACGCGCCGGCGCTTCAGGCAAGGCGCTGACGCAATCTTCTATACGTGCAAAATGCGTCCAGCGATCACCAGGTTGCGGCAACCATGCCGCACGTTCGTACCGGATCAGCGGGATCGCCAAGGTGCGACAGGCCGCAAAGGCATTCGCGCTCATGCCCTTGGCGAAAGGATGCGTTGCGTCAATGACGTGCGTGATACGCTCGGTGCTCAGAAACTGTTTCAAACCAACCACACCGCCAAAGCCGCCAATCCGCGTGCGCAGCGGTTGGCTTCGTGGAGACGCCGTGCGACCCGCGTAAGAAAAGATCGCATCCAATCCTGCACCAGAGATTTTTTTGGCCAGATCACTGGCCTCTGTTGTGCCACCCAAAAGCAGGATGCGCATTATGTCTGATCCTTGGTTGACCTTGATCGGTTTAACCGACGATAGCGTGGCCACCTTGCCGCATTCAACCCAAAGGGTCCTGGCTGAGGCAGAAATGATCTTTGGCGCTGAACGTCACCTTGATTTGGTGAACGCTGGCACGCGCGGACGGGCATGGCCGCACCCGTTCTCCGTCGAACCTGTTCTCGACCTGCAGGGTCACAAGGTGGTCGTCCTCGCTTCGGGTGATCCATTCTGGTTTGGCGTCGGGGGTAGCCTGGCCGCGCATTTGTCGCCCAACGCGTGGACGGTGTTGCCTGCCGCTTCTACGTTTTCGCTGGTGGCTGCTGCGTTGGGTTGGCGTTTGGAAGACGTGGGATGTTACGGGTTGCATGCGGCACCCTTTGCTCGGATGCGCGGCGCATTGGCACCTGGCGGTCGTTATATCTGCTTGATGCGCGACGGTGCATCGCCTGCGGCTTTCGCCGAATGGCTGACGGATCAAGGGGCAGGCATGTCTCGCATGATAATCTGCGAACGTCTGGGCGGCCCCCATCAACGGATTCGCGAAACGCTGGCGCAGGAGTACGCATTAACGGATGTTGCTGCCCCTTTGGCTGTTGCCGTTGCATTGCCAGCGCGCATCGGTTTATCGCGTGCGAGCGGCTTGCCCGATGATCACTTTCAACACGATGGGCAGATTACCAAAAGACCTATTCGCGCCTTAACTCTGTCGGCATTGGCCCCACAGCCGGGGTTGACGCTTTGGGATATCGGCGCAGGCTCCGGCTCAATTTCGATTGAGTGGTGCCTTACAGGCGGACGTGCAATCGCGTTTGAGCGTGATGCGATGCGCGCAAATAACATCCGGGTGAACGCCGCTGCTTTCGGCGTTGATCACTTGCTTCAGGTGATCGAAGGGGCCGCTCTTCAAACATTACCACAGGATCCATTGCCCGATGCTGTATTTGTCGGGGGCGGGGCAAGCAGTGCTCTTTTCGATGCGCTTTTTCAAAGGCTTCCAAGCGGGACGCGCTTGGTGGTAAACGCTGTGACACTTGAGACCGAGGCACATCTTGTCAGGCTCCAGGCTGAAAGGGGCGGTAAACTGCTGCGCATAGACCTTGCGCAGGCGAAACCGTTGGGTCCGCTTCGTGGATGGCAGCCGATGCGACCTATCGTGCAGTGGGAGATTACCTTGTGAAAGTGCTGGGGCTCGGATGTCGCACGATTGCGGATGCTGTCAGCCTGCAATCTGCTGCGCGGTTAGCTCTGTCGCATTTACCTGATCCGCATATTACTGCAATTGCGACAGTACAGGACAAAGCCCAGTCGCGTGTTTTTCAGGAGTTGGGGATGACAATGGGTGTGCAAATTTTGGGTATCTCCGCCGGTGATCTCTCAAAGTTGACGACGAAAACACATTCGGCGCGGGTTTACACGCGGTTCGGCGTAGGCTCGCTTGCCGAGGCGGCAGCCTTGGCCGCCGTTGGCGCGAACGCTCGATTGATTGTGGAGCGCGTCATCTCAGGCGATGGTAATGCAACCGCTGCGATTGCAGAGAGGGCAGAATGACAGTTCATTTCATCGGTGCGGGGCCTGGGGCGGCGGATTTGATCACGCTACGTGGTCGCGATTTGATCGCGACCTGTCCGGTTTGCCTCTATGCTGGTTCTTTGGTGCCCGAGGCGTTGCTGAGTTACTGCCCGACAAATGCGCGCATCGTGAATACAGCGCGCATGTCGCTTGATGAGATCATTCAAGAGATCAGCGTCGCGCACGCGGCAGGTGATGACGTTGCGCGGCTGCACTCTGGCGATCTATCCATTTGGTCGGCTATGGGAGAACAACTACGGCGGCTGAAAGCTTTGGACATTCCTTATGATGTTACCCCCGGCGTGCCCTCCTTCGCCGCCGCCGCTGCTGCGCTGGAGGCTGAATTGACCTTGCCGGGCATATCGCAGTCGCTTGTTTTAACACGGACCTCGGGACGCGCGTCGGCGATGCCGCAGGGCGAAACACTCGCAAATTTTGCCAGCACCGGCGCAACACTTGCCATTCATCTTTCGATTCATGTTCTGGAAAAAGTCGTGTCAGATCTAACGCCATATTACGGTGAAGAATGCCCAGTCGCGATCGTTTGGCGGGCAAGCTGGCCTGAGCAGCGGATCGTGAAAGCCACGCTCGCTACTTTGCAGACCACCATCGGGGCAGAGATGGAAAGAACAGCGCTCATTCTTATTGGTCCCGCGCTTGCGTCTGAACAGTTTGGCGAAAGCAAGCTTTATGCGGCTGACTATGATCGGCGTTTCCGTCCCATCGGTACGGATCCACGCTTTCCGGAGAAAGCCGAATGATACCCCCTGGTTTAATGATCTCAGCGCCAGCCTCGGGCACGGGAAAGACGACCCTGATGCTCGGCTTGCTTGCCGCCTTTCGCGCGCGCGGCGTGACGGTGCAGCCTTTCAAAAGCGGGCCGGATTACATCGATCCTGCGTTTCACATGGCGGCGACCGGGCGCGCATCCTTCAACCTGGACAGCTGGGCCATGGCCCGAGAGGCTATTGACGGCTTGGTTGGCAATGCTGCGGGTGCCGATCTGGTTCTTGCCGAGGGGTCGATGGGACTTTTCGATGGTGTGGCGATACCTGGCGAATGCGGCAACGGGGCAAGCGCCGATATCGCCGCATTAATGGGCTGGCCGGTTGTGCTTGTGCTTGATGCATCGGGTGCCGCGCAATCGGTGGCGGCGACCGCTTTGGGTTTTCGCGAGATGCGCACCGATGTACATCTTGCCGGTGTGGTATTGAACCGTGTCGCCTCTTCGCGCCATGAGACTTTGATCAAGTCGGGAACGGATCCCTTAGGGATCCCCGTGCTGGGTGCGCTACCGCGCCGAAAAGAGATTGAAATGCCAGAAAGGCATTTGGGTCTGGTACAGGCGGGCGAGCAAGAAAATCTTCCAGCGCTTCTTGCAGAAGCCGCAGCATTTGTTCAGGCGTATGTGAATCTTGACGCCTTGAATGCCGCCGCTCGCGGATCTCCTCTTGCGTCGAAACCACCTGTGAAAATCACCCCTCCTGGTGGGCGCATCGCCTTGGCACGCGATGATGCTTTCGCCTTCGTGTATCCGCATCTTCTCTCAGCGTGGCGTGCCGCGGGCGCAGAGATACTGCCGTTCTCGCCGCTTGACGATCAGGCCCCCGACCCTTCCGCCGATGTTTGTTGGATACCGGGAGGATATCCTGAGTTGCATGCAGGAAAGTTAGCCGCCGCACGTAAATTTCGCGACGGGCTGAAGAATTTTGCACAGATCAAGCCAGTGCATGGTGAATGCGGCGGATACATGGCGATGGGGGCAGGCCTTGTCGATAAAGACGGGGTGCGGCACGAAATGGCGGGCGTGCTTGGGGTTGAGACATCCTTTGCGAAGCGCAAGTTTCACCTGGGGTATCGGAAGGCTGATGTGCTGACGCCCTTGTTGGGTCTCGGAAAGCGGCTGCGCGGTCATGAGTTTCACTATGCAACGATCCTTTCTGAGCCGGATGCGCCCCTGGCGCGGATCACAGACAGCAATGATGTCGAGGTAGCAGAGACGGGGTCTCTACGCCGATTTGAAGGCGGTGGCCAAGCAACAGGCACCTTTTTCCACATGATCGCAGAGGCATCGTGAGCGGTTTCGTCTCTTTTGTCTCCTCAGGGCCGGGGGACCCAGAGCTTCTCACTGTTAAGGCGGTGAACCGGTTGCAAAGCGCTGATGTGGTCCTGTTCGATGATCTGAGTGCTGGGCCAATTTTGGAGCATGCACAGGCCGATGCGGATTTGATCGGCGTTGGCAAACGCGCGGGTCGTGCCTCACCCAAACAACATCATGTGAGCCAAGTGCTGGTTGATCATGCTGCTGCCGGGATGCGCGTCGTGCGCTTGAAATCCGGTGACAGCGGCATGTTCGGTCGTTTAGAAGAAGAGATTGTTGCCCTTCGGTCCGCGGGTATCCCTTTTGAAGTTGTACCGGGGGTAACATCTGCCTCTGCTGCTGCGGCGACAGCGGGCATGCCTTTGACACGCCGATTTACCGCACGCCGGGTACAATTTGTTACCGGGGCTGACGTGCGCGGCGCGTTACCTGAGGACCTCAACATGGCTGCGCTTGCCGATCCGCTTGCCACAACTGTCGTTTACATGGGAAAGCGGACATTCCCAGCGCTGGTGAGTCGTTTGATCGCCGAGGGTTTGCCAAAGGAGACACCCGCGATGCTGGCCGAGGCGGTGTCGACCCCGGCAGAGAAAGTAACGCATCATACGATCCAGTCACTGGCGGCTCATTTAGAGAGCACCGCGAGCAGTACGCCGGCGTTAATTCTATATGGTCCATTGGCGGCTTCAGAAGGCTAGGTCGCCTGCTGGCATGTGTAAGGATGTGTAATGCAGCTGACACTGATTGGGATCGGTACGGGGAACCCGGAACATCTGACGCTGCAAGCTATTCGCGCGATCAACGCGCAAGAGGTGATATTGATCCCGCAAAAAGGGCCGAGCAAATCAGATCTGGCTGATCTTCGACAAACGCTCTGTGAAACGGTGCTGACAAATGCCAAGACGCGGGTCATCGGGTTCGATCTGCCGACACGGGATGACACCACGCAGAACTATCTTCAACGCGTCGATGATTGGCACGACGCGATCGCTGTCGCCTGGCAAAGCGCGCTGCCGAAAGGCGCGGAAAAAGTGGCGTTGCTGGTGTGGGGCGACCCGTCGCTTTACGACAGTACCTTGCGGATTGCGGCCCGTCTGACGCCACCACCTGAGGTATCGGTCATCCCAGGTTTGACGTCGATACAATTGCTGACAGCAGCGCATGCGATGCCGATCAATGAGATCGGGGCACCATTCCTTGTCACCACGGGACGCCGGTTGCGCGCAGAAGGCTGGCCCGTTGGCGTTGACACGCTTGTCGTGATGCTTGACGCGGATTGCGCTTTCAACACGCTTTCTGAAGAGGACGTTCATATCTGGTGGGGTGCCTATCTTGGCATGGCCGAAGAAATTACCTGCGCTGGCTATTTGCGTGACGTCGCGGACAACATCGCAGACATGCGCGCGCGGGCACGTGCCGCGCATGGCTGGATCATGGATATCTACATTCTGCGTCGCGGTGTTTGATCAACGTGTTTGCGTCAAGACACATGGCGCGTATTTTTACTAAAGCACCTGACCTTAAACCTAACATACGTACCCCTAACCGGCCTAGCGCCGCCCCGTGGGGGTCGGACGGTGCGGCCCAACAGAAGCTGTTGGGCAAGACGGTTATAGAGAACTGTTTGCATCAGGTTTAAGGCCAGATGCTTCAAAGCGCTGCGTTCATGCTGCCTCCTGAAAGTGCCTATCCGCTTTCTGGATCAATTTTGCCGCGCAGATTTTTCACAGCGCTGCGCAGTTTCTTTGATTTCAGCCTGCGTTTTTGAGCGCCCAGTGTTGGGCGTGTTGCGATGCGCTTTTTCGGGCTGACAAGCGCGTCTTTGATCAGCTTGACGAGGCGCGCGCGCGCAATCTCTCGGTTGCGGGCTTGGCTACGGGTTGCGTCACACTGCAAGATGAGAGCCCCGGCATGCGTCCAACGACGACCGGCGAGCCGCTTTAGGCGTGCTTTGACCTGAGGAGAGAGTGAGGGAGAGCTTGACGCTTCGAACCTCAATTCGACAGCTGTTGACACTTTGTTCACATTCTGACCCCCCGGGCCTGAGGCCCGGATGAAGCTTTCTGTGATTTCCCAGTCCTGAAGGGCAAGTGTTTCTGTAACGTATAACATGTCCGAGGATCGCATTCTAACGCGGTATGGTGAAGACATGAAAAGGGCCGCGCAGATGAGCGCGGCCCAATCGAATGGTTTAAGAAGGGGATCGGTTAGACCAAAATCAACCCGGTGTATTCACCCGCTAAGGGCTGCCTTAGCACGCGACCTCCCAAGCTGTTCCGACACCTTTCTCCAATACCTTTCTTGACACTGGATCACCTCCTTTACTGTTGTTGAACCTGATTTAAGAGTGGCACAGCTTTGATCGAAGGCAAAGTGCTTTTTGTCGCTGCATCAAAATGTGCGGCTGCGCCGCATTTTGTTTCGAAAGGATGGGGGACGCTGTCCCCCAAACCCCCTGGAGTTTAGCGGGCAAGATGAAATTATGAGGTCGCGGTGAGCTTTGCCGTGATCACGCGGAATGGGATGAGCGCGATCAACGCGATGGTGAGTTTGACTGCCCAATCGGCGATGGCGAGCGAAACCCATAGGGGGGCTGTCGGACCCATGCCAAGCAGCGGCAGTACTTCAGCGGCCCAACTGACGTCCGTTGCAGGATGCACAAAACTGAATGTCTGTGAAAAGGCGACGGAGAAAAACAGCGCGGTGTCGAGCGTGCTGCCCACGAGCGTGCTGACCAATGGGGCACGCCACCAGCGCCCTTGGCGCAAGGCGGTGAAGACCGAGACGTCGACGAGTTGGGCCACGAGAAATGCGATGCCAGACCCGATGGCGATCCGCACGGTCACGAGAGGGCCGAACTCCCCCATGATCTGCGTTCCGATGAGCGAGCAGATGATGCCCACAAAGAACCCCACAAACACCACCCGCCGCGCAGCCGGGGCACCATAGGCACGGTTCATCACGTCAGTGATGAGAAACGCGATGGGGTAGGTAAAAGCGCCCCAGGTCAGCCATTGACCATAGAGGAATTGAACGAGAATGTTTGAGGCCACAACCGTAGTGGCCATGGCGAGGATGCCGATAGAGTAATTGCGTGTCATGTGATGCCGTTTTTTCAAGGGTGCGGTGACTTGACCTGATTTGTGCAGGCCCCGGTGCGATAGGCGCTACGTTGGCGAAACGCAAGCTGTTTGATGCCTCTTTGGGGTCGGTCACTGTCGAAGCTGAGGTACATGTTTGATCTTGAGGGTGGAGTGCGTCAGCATTTCATCGCTGCGCGGCGGTATCGCGTGTGAGTGCTGCGTCGGTTTGCAATCTTGGTTTAGCGCAAGTGATGTCAAAAGGCGGGGAGGGCGCTTTGACTAATTGGCGCGCAATACCGGATTGCATTGTGCGGGTAGATCGGCAAGCACCAATTCGCGTCTTGGCGTTGCAGTGACTTTGGGCGCGTTTTTCTTCGGTTTGGGCGGATTAAGGATGTTTCGCTGCCATTCCTTTGCCTCTGCGCAGCCATCACCGGGGGGTGGTGGATCTTGGTTGATGCACGCACGCATTCCCCTCGGGCAAGAAATCCGGATGTGAAAATGATAGTGGTGTCCCCACCAGGGGCGAATTTTTCTCAGATAGCCGCGCTCTTCGGTTTCATCGGCGCACATTTGCACCTTCGCACCTGGGAAGACAAAAATGCGCGCAACGCGAGGATCTTTGGCCGCTGCTTTCAGGATTTCGTGATGCTGTTTGGTCCAGTTTTCGTTAACGTAGGCGCCGTTTGCCCGGCGCAATGAAATGGAGGAGATATTCTCGCGTTGCGCCACGCTGAGATTGAGCGACTGCGGGGGCAACATCCAGATATCTGCGTCTAGTCCAATCTGATGACTGCGGTGTCCCGTCAGCATCGGGCCGCCTCTGGGTTGGCTCAGGTCCCCGACGTAGAGACCCTTCCAACCGGGCTGGGTTGCTGCGAAAGCTGACAGCTTTTGAACCATGTCGATCATTTCCGGATGCGCCCAATTGCGGTTACGCGACAGGCGCATGGCTTGCCAAGTAGGCCCCGTTTCAGCAAGTTGGGCACCCCCCGCCATGCAGCCTTTGGCGTAGCTGCCGAAGGCGGCTGGAGGTTGGGCGGATGGCCCTGTTTTGGCGCCGAAAAGCTTCTTGGCTTGAACATCGCTTTGTGCGCCACCTGAGGCGCCGATGGTGGGCAGCACCTCACGCGCGCCGCTGATGTCGCGACCTGTGCTGCACGACGTAAGAAACAGTGTCAGCGCAGCGCAGGTGAAAAAGCGTGGGAGGATCATTTGTCGAAATCTCCATTCGGTTTCACCCAGACTAACAAGATCAGCCCCAAAATGAAGAGCCCTACAACGGGTGCAATCCCCAACCGTTGGCTTCCGGTGATATCGCTCGTGATCGCGATGAGCGCTGGCGCGAGGAAAGACGTGGCTTTGCCGGAGAGGGCATAAAGCCCAAAAGCCTCGGTCATGCGATCAGGATCGCCTTGGCGTGTCAGCATATTGCGTGACGAGGCCTGCAATGCGCCACCCGCCGCGCCGATGAGCGCCCCCGCCAGATAAAACAGCATGTCGGGCAGTGTCGACCCCTTGGCAAGCTCCATTCCCAGAACGGTGTTTTCTGTCACCGAAATAATCATTGCGCCTGTCAAAATTAGGATGATGCAGCAAGAAATAATGACCGGCATCGGGCCTAATTGTCTGTCGACACGGCCACCGACCCAGCAGAAGAATGCGCCCGAAATCAGCCCAAAGATACCGAAAATGCCGACCTGCAGGATCGACCAGTTGAGGACGCCCAGAGCATAGATGCCGCCGAAGGTGTACATCCCATTCAAGGCATCACGGTAAAACATGGAAGAGCCCAGGTATGCCATAAGAGAGGGGCGATTGGGCAATTTGCGCAGCGTTTGCATCAACCCCTTCAACCCTTCGCCTAGGCGGTAAGACCCTTCGTGTGTGGCGGGTAAATCGCGGACGTAGAGGAAGAACGGCATGACAAATACGATGTACCACAGCGCGCTCAACGGCCCGACAATTCGGGTATCTGCATTCGTCATCGGATCGAGGCCGAAAAGAGGGGTGATGCCGGCCATCGTTTTGCCGTCATCACCCGCTTGAAAAAGCAACAGCATGGCGAAAAGAGCGGCAAGGCCCCCCAGGTACCCGACGGCCCAGCCCGAGCCTGAGATGCGCCCTCGTTCGCCAGGATCCGCGTGGAGTTCGGGGAGGTAAGAATTGGTGAAAATGGTTGCAAACTCCATCCCGATCAGGCCGATGCCAAAAAAGCAAAGTGCCCACAGGATGGAAAAATCTTGAGGTGCGCTCCACCAAATCCCAGTTGCGCCCACCACGTAGAGCAGTGAGAAGAACCAAATCCATGGAATGCGGCGCCCGGAAGCATCTGCAATAGAGCCGAGAACGGGGGCAAGAACGGCGATGATGATACCCGTCACTGTAAGCCCGTAACCCCAGTATGCCTGTGCTTGCGCCTTTGCGGCCTCGATTTCCATACCGCTCTCAATCAACGCATTGGCAGCGGTTTGTGCGAAGTAAGGACCGAAAATGAAGGTGAGCAGCAGCGTATTGTAGGGCTGGCTGGCCCAGTCAAACGCATACCACCCCCAAATACGTTTTCTTGCTGCACCTGTGGACATTTTAAGCTCCTTTTCAGATCCGAGTTTAGCACAGCAGGCTATTGGTTCTGGTGCAAGCATTGCGGTAGGGAGACACGAATTCCTGGGCTGTTGTGGCAGCTTTGCCGGATAAGCGTTTCGCGTTGCGGGGAGGGGGCCAGCCCCCACCGCGCGCATGCGCGCGTCCCCAGGAGTTTATGGGCAAGATGAAACATCGGGTTGCCGGGGGTGCGTCCAATGATCGTCTGTATGCAAAAGCGCAGGGTAATTCGACAAATGCGCTTGAACTCACTGGAGGTGTTTATAGACTGAGCTACCAAGCTGCTCGCAAAAGAGATGCCTGATGATCCGAATGCTCTATTTTAGTACGGCTGCGACAGATATGTCGCGCGAGGCTGTTCAAGGTATCGTCGCGCATGCGGCAACAAAGAACGCGCGATTGGGCGTGACAGGTGCGCTGGCCTACAATGGTCGGAATTTCTGTCAGCTCTTGGAAGGCAAAGAAGAGGTGGTCCGCGCGCTGGTGCAAACCATTAGAGAAGACCCGCGACACGCTGGGTTCAAAGTCATCGATGAAAAGCCGATAACCAAAAGGCATTTCCCTGACTGGTCAATGCGTTTGGTGAATGATTTAGATTTCTCTATCGTGATCAACGCGATGAAAGAGTAATAGGTGCAGAACCGTAGGGCGCTCACATGCGCTCCGTTTAAAAGGCAGGCGCAGAGACATGGATTTATTGGAGACATCCATTTTCATCTGGCACGCGCGAAGAAAGTGATCGTGCGCCACCGATGCGGCTTTGCGCGTTGGCACGTTGACAGGAAGGGACTTGCAGTTTCACCGACCGACGCTTAGGTCGCTTGAGCGCAAGGCGAGGCTTTTATGCAGTCACTTTTTCAAATTTTGATGTTGCTACTCAACATCCTTTATTTCATCGTGATTGTGCATGTAATCATGTCCTGGCTGATTAATTTTCAGGTCTTGAATTTGCGTCAACCGCTTGTCGCTCAGATTTGGGATGGCTTGAACCGATTGTTGGAACCGCTCTACGGGCGCGTGCGGCAGATATTACCCCCGATGAGCGGTATAGATCTGGCGCCGCTCTTGGTGCTGATCGGTATCATCGCTGCACGCATCATTTTGACGAATAACGCAGCTTTCTTTTTCTGACCCATACCCATTTTACAGGACACGTTAAGTCTTGTTCACGCTTTGTTAGTGTGAAACTCTGATCAGAAACGAGCAGATAAATTTCACAGGGTTGTTTCATGGCATGCGCGGCGACGTTGCTCCGTGAGGTATTTGGGTTCGATGCGTTTCGTCCCGGTCAGCGAGACATTGTTGAGGCAGTCTCGGCAGGGGAGAACGTACTTGCCATTATGCCGACGGGCGGTGGTAAATCTCTTTGTTTCCAGCTGCCTGCTTTGATGCGCGACGGGGTTACGGTGGTCATATCCCCGCTGATTGCGCTGATGCGGGACCAGGTACGATCGCTTCAGGAAGCCGGTGTGAGCGCAGGTGCTTTGACCTCAGGCAATACCGCGGAAGAGACTGACGCGGTGTGGGATGCCATTTCTGCGGGCGATCTAAAGCTGCTTTACATGGCGCCGGAACGTTTAGCTGCGGGCGGCGTGATCAACATGCTGCGCCGGATAGGCGTAAGACAGATCGCCGTGGATGAAGCACATTGCGTCAGTCAGTGGGGGCATGATTTCCGTCCCGACTATCTTCGCATTGGAGAGTTGCGCCGCGCTCTGAATGTGCCCCTTGCCGCGTTCACGGCGACAGCGGATGCCGATACGCGGGCGGAAATTATCGCCAAACTGTTCGGCGAGGTGGCGCCAAAATCATTCTTGCGCGGGTTTGATCGCCCCAACATTCACCTGTCTTTCGCACCAAAGAACAAGCCGCGAGAGCAGATATTGGCGTTTGCTGCGGCGCGCAAAGGGCAATCTGGGATTGTCTACTGCGCAACGCGTGCCAAAACTGAGGTGATTGCCCGTGCATTGAATGCAAAGGGGCAGAATGCGATCCACTATCACGGCGGCATGGACGCTGAAGATCGTCGCATTGCCGAACGTCGCTTTCAGCAAGAGGACGGTTTGATTGTCTGCGCGACGGTTGCTTTTGGGATGGGGGTGGACAAACCAGACATTCGTTGGGTGGCCCATGCCGACCTGCCCAAATCAATCGAGGCATACTATCAGGAAATCGGCCGCGCGGGTCGTGATGGCGCATCGGCGGAAACGCTGACGTTATTTGGCGCCGATGACATTCGTTTGCGGCGCAGTCAGATCGACGAGGGGATGGCCCCGCCAGAGCGGCGCGCGGCGGATCATGCGCGCCTGAACGCGCTTCTTGGCCTGGCGGAGGCGCTGCAGTGTCGCCGGGCGACGCTCCTGGCTTACTTTGGTGAGCAGTCCGTTGCCTGCGGGCGGTGCGATCTGTGCGACGCTCCTGCCGAAACTTTTGATGGTACCACCGCGGTGCGCAAAGCGCTCTCCGCCATCTTGCGCACCGATGAATGGTTCGGCTCGGGTCACATCATCGATATCCTACTGGGGGTAGAGACAGAGAAAGTGCGCGCGCGCAGGCATGCAGCGCTGCCGACTTTTGGCGTCGGTAAGGAGTATGACCGCGCCACATGGCAGGCGATCTTTCGTCAGATGATGGGGCATGATCTGATCCGTCCTGATCCTAATCGTCACGGTGCTTTGCGCATGACAGAGGCTGCGCGTCCGATCCTCCGGGCAGAGGCCCAGATCATGCTGCGTCAAGACACACTTCGGGCCACGGCAGGTCGCGGTCCGACCGTCAAAGCTTTGGTGAGCGACGAGGACGCCCCGCTTCTCTCTGCACTCAAGGCGAAGCGCCGTACCTTGGCGGAGGCTGCACGTGTGCCTGCCTACATTATCTTTGCGGACCGCACGTTGATCGAAATGGCGGAGCAGCGGCCCCATAACTTGGATGCCCTGGCACGTATCGCGGGCGTGGGCGCCAGAAAATTGGAGACCTATGGGGCTGCTTTTCTTGAGGTTATCAATGAGGGCATGGTTCACACGCCACACCCGAGCCGCCGCAAGCTAGCGGGCCGTGCAGCGGGCGCGGTGTTTGACAGGCTTCTGCAGGTTCAATCAGATTTGGCACGCGGTGAGACCGGGACAGAGAAACCGTTGAGTTGTTCAGCCTCTCTGCTGTCGAAGGTAGCGCAGATGCACAGCCCAGATGAAAACACATTGGTACGGCTGTTGGGAGCGCGCCGGGCAGAACGTTTCGGCAGCGCCTTTTTGAACATTCTGAGAGACACAGGCTGACGTCTGTGGTGGGGCTCTAAATGCGAGCCGAGGTTTGATGCGCTCGCTTTTGCACTCTTGGCACATCAGCGCCTGCGCCTAGATATTTATGAAAAGCTGTGAGAGACAAAATGCTAGTCGTAATTTCCCCCGCCAAACGTTTGGAATGGTCCGCTCATGACATAGAAATGACGCAGCCGGAGTTTCACTCTGACGCGGTGCGATTGGTCAAAACCGCGCGCAATCTCACCCTGGGTAAGCTCAAGGATCTGATGAACCTGAGTGATGATCTGGCCCGTTTGAATCGAGATCGGTTTCAGGTGTTTGCTGAGCATCCGGCGGTTGAGCAGACCCGCCCTGCTGCGTTTGCATTTGCCGGTGACACCTACCAAGGATTGCAGGCTGCGCAGCTTGACGCGGACCAGCGTTTGTGGGCGCAAAATCACCTGCGTATCCTTTCTGGATTATATGGCCTACTACGCCCGTTTGACGCGATCCAACCCTACAGGCTTGAAATGGGCAGTAGGCTTAAGACGCGTCGCGGTGAAACGCTCTATGCCTATTGGCGCGATCAACTTGCCAAAGCGCTGAATGACCGAGCTGATGCCATGGGAACGGAGCTTCTAGTGAACTGTGCAAGTCAAGAATACTATGGCGCGGTCGATCCAAAGGCGCTGAAGCTTTCGGTTATTTCACCTCAGTTCTTCGAGGATAAAGAGGATGGGCACGGTCCGCGTATGGTTAGCTTTTTCGCGAAAAGAGCGCGCGGTGCGATGGCGCGTTTCATCATTGAAAACAGGCTGACATCCAAAGATGCCCTTCGAGATTTCTCTGTTGATGGCTACAGGTTTGACAAAGAACGCTCAACATCTGAACGTCCCGTCTTCATTCGCCCTCAATCCGCGAGCCCAGGGCAGCCGAAGGGCGAAGCGGCAGCATAGTCTGGTTGTACGCCACCTCGATTTGGGAGAGAATGTCGCTTTTTTTCAGTGGTTTGGTAAGATAATGGTCCAGGCCCTGGGCAAGGATGTCTTGTTTATCGCCCGCCATCGCATGAGCCGTAAGCGCAACGATGAATGTGCGCCTTTTGCCCGACATTTCTAACGTACGTATCGCGCGCGTGGCTTCTTTTCCGTCCATTTTGGGCATCGATATATCCATGAAAATGATGTCGGGGTCCACTTCTTGAAACAGGGCAACGGCTTCCTCACCATCGTTTGCGATATGTATTTCGACGGCTAGATCTTTGATCATCTTGCGGAAAACCAGCTGATTGGTTTTGTTGTCCTCTGCCGCCAAAATCCGCATCAGTCGTCTATCGCTTTCATTGCTGGCTGGTTTGGAATGGCTTCTCTCAACGGTCTGCCGCTTGCTGACAAAGCCCGGGATAGCAATTGATGATCTCTCAACTTGCATGTCAATGCGAAAGGCAAAGCGCGATCCTTTTCCCTCTTTTGAGGTAACCCAGATCCGGCCTCCCATCATCTCGACCAACCTTTGGGTGATCGCAAGGCCCAAACCCGTGCCGTCAAACTGGCGGTTTCGTTCATTCTCCACTTGATTGAACTCACCAAAAATATGTCCCACCATCTCTGGTGGGATACCAATTCCAGTGTCTTCAATGATGACTGTCACTGCAACGTTGTCCTCAGCGACGCTGCTCTCTCCCGCCACTTCGATACTGACATGACCCTCTTGCGTGAACTTCACCGCGTTGCCGATCAGGTTGGTCAATATCTGCCGAATGCGGCCAGGGTCGGCGAAAAGCCGTTCCGCTAGTGTTGCGTCGTAATCAAGCACCAGCGCGATCCCTTTCTCATGCGCGATGGGTTCAAGCAGCATGATAACTTCTTCGATGGCGGTCTTGAGATTGAAAGGTTGGGGATGAAGATCCAGCTTTCGCGCTTCGATCTTTGAGTAGTCAAGCACATCATTGAGGATCACCAAAAGCGCCTCACCGGAGTTTTTGATGGTCTCCACGCAAAGCTGCTGTTCTTGGTCAAGTTCTGTGTCAGAAAGCACTTGTGCCATGCCCACAATGCCGTTCATCGGCGTGCGTATTTCGTGGCTCATATTCGCGAGGAATGCTGATTTTGCGCGGTTTGCACTTTCCGCTGTGTGTCGTGCTTTCTTCAGCTCCTCCTCGTATCGCACTGTTGCAGTGATATCGAGACCGAGAGAAACCATGTCGCCCTCGGGCCCACGCTGATCGATCAGTTTGACGTGGTGCCCGTTCCAAAGCTGGATGACAATCGGCTCGGGCAGGGGTTTTTCGACACGAGCATTCATCATTGCCCGCCAGTCAGATGGCGACAAATCGCCCGTGTTGACAATCCCCTCATCGGTCAGGGCTTGCATCAGTCTGGCGTAGTTCACCCCAGGTTGGACGATCTCAAGCCCGTCAAACACCGCAAGATATGCCTTGTTTGCCATGATCATGTCATTGTCTGCGTTAAAGAACGCAAAGCCGTCATTGATCGTCTCAATTGAATGCCAAAGTCGTCGTTCGGTGATCGCTATGCGTTGGTTGGCCGCGCTCAGATCTGATTTCACACGCAGGTTTTCACCGCGAATTGTTTCAACCTCGGCGCGTGTCTCAACGATCTCTTCAGCCAACTGTTGAGAATGCAGCCCAAGCTTGCGGTTCGCAGCCAAAAGCTCCGCTTGTTTAAGCTCTAGCAAGCGTTCAGCGGCTAAGCGGTTTCGCCGCTCCTCCGTGAGTTTGTGGGCCAGGCTCATCCGCCACTCCGCAAGGCTCTTGCGGCGTTTTCATAGATGAGGATGAATATCTCTTTAAGCGATATCAAATCCTTGCCGGATCTTCTGTCTCATGGCACCCTGAAAAGAGAGTTGAAGGAGCGCGCTATGATCATCGTTCGCCTATTTTCCATCATCTTTTCGGTGTTGATTGGTTTTCCTTTGGTGCTTGTCGCTCAGCAATCGGTTCCGACGGAGCGCTTTCTTCTCACCCGCGACATTGATTTTTACGGCTCAGATTTGACAAATTTGTTTGATACGACCCAAGACGCGTGTTTTCGCGCCTGTCGCGCCCAAGAAAATTGCGTTGCATTTACCTTCAATACCCTGTCCAACGCTTGCTTTCCCAAGTCAGCGGTGAGAGAGCAGCGGCCTTTCGTTGGTGCCGTATCGGCACGAAAAGTGCTGACAGATCCGCAAGTGATCGCCAATCAGGACGCAAGGGCCGCTGATCTGTCGTTTCTGCAGCGCCGCGACATCGTGCTTGCCCGCGACTTTGTCAACCAAAACGCGCGTCGCTATTTCATGGGCGATGAGACACTTGCCGAAGTGGTGCAATCGGCAGCGGATAACGCACGATCCAACAGCATGAGCTCAGCGCTGTTCTGGGCCGGTGTCGCGGTTGCTTTGGATGACGGGCCTGAGCACTGGCTCAACTATGCGCGCTATGCGCTGCGGGCCGGGGAGGAAGGCCGCCGTTCAGAGCGTCGTCGCAATAATGAGAATGCGCTCAAGGCTTCGATCAACGCATATTTACGCGCTGCAGATGATCAGACACGCGAGGCTGCGCTTGTTCTGATGGCCGATGCGCTGGAACAAACGGGGCAGGGCCGGCGGGCGATCTCTGCCTTGCGCGCTGCTGCCGCAATTTTGCCAAGCCTGGAGTTGGTCGAAAAGATCGACACAGCAATCGGAAAGTATGGCTTCCGTGTTGTTGATCAGCGCGTCGATAGCGATGCTGCCGCCCCACGTATTTGTGCGGAGTTTTCTGAAGATTTGGCGGCGTCGAGCATGGACTATGAACCCTTCGTGCGGATGGACGGCCAAGGTTTCGCTGTAGCCGTCCAAGACGCTCAACTGTGCATTGATGGTGTCGAGCATGGCCAACGCTATACGATAACGCTGCGCGAAGGTTTGCCCGCCGCAAGTGGAGAGACGTTGCATAAAGATGTGCGTTTGAACCTCTATGTGCGTGATCGCCGTCAGTCGGTTCGGTTCCCCGGCCGCGCCTATGTTCTCCCGCGCAGCGCTACTGCGGCGTTGCCTGTTGAGACCGTTAATGCGGATACCTTGCAACTCAAGCTGCAGCGTGTCACTGAGCGCAACTTGGTAGCCGCCATCAGAGAAGGCTACTTTGGGCGCCCATTGAGCGCTTTTGATGAAGCGAATTTTACCAGCAAGCTGGCGCAAGAGGTTTGGGTCGGTGAGGGGCGCGTTGAGAAAGCGCTCAACGCTGACGTTCTCACCCGTCTACCGATGGGGGACATCGTTGTTGATCAGCAGCCTGGGATTTACGCTTTGAGCGCTTCAATCCCGGGTCAGGATCCATTTGATTTTCCGGCGGCGATGCAGTGGTTCGTGTTGTCAGATCTGGGCATTTCGACCATGTCGGGCATCGACGGCATGCATATAGCCGTGCGCGCTTTGGGGGATGTATCGGCGCGGGCCGACGTGGCGCTGACGTTGATTTCTCGGGCAAACGACGTTTTGGGCACGGAGCGCACGGATGCGATGGGCTTTGCCCAATTTTCTGCAGGATTGATCAGAGGAGAGGGTTCCGCCAGCCCCGCACTCTTGATTGCAGAGGATGAGAACGGCGATGTTGCTTTCCTGCCGTTGACAGATCCAGCCTTTGATTTGTCTGATCGCGGTGTTGAAGGGAACCCTCCGGCACCACCCATCGATACTTTTCTAACGACGGATCGCGGTGCCTACCGCGTCGGTGAGACGGTATATGCAACGGCGCTTACCCGAGATCGTCAAGCCCAAGCGATAGAGGGTGTTCCAATCACCGCCATTTTGCGGCGACCTGATGGCGTAGAATACACGCGGCAACTTAGCGCGAATGCTCAAGCTGGCGGGCATGTTTTTGCGCTACGGCTTGGATCTGACGTACCACGGGGCGCTTGGCGTCTTGATCTCTACGCAGATTTGGAGGCGACGCCCCTCGCGAGCCAAAGGGTATTGGTAGAGGATTTTCTTCCTGAGCGCATCGACTTTGACATGACCTTGGCTGAAGAAATGCTCGAGTTTTCGACCACGCCCGAACTGCAAGTAAACGCGCGCTATCTTTTCGGATCACCCGCCGCCAACCTTCCCATCGAAGGCAGCCTTACGGTTTCAGAGACACGCAGCCTGCCCGGTTGGGCAGGATATCAGTTCGGTCGGCACGATCTGGGATTTACGAACCGTACCAGCATCATAGGGGATACAACCACGGATGAGGCAGGGGACGCGGTCCTTTTGCTGCAGATGCCGCGCGCACAAGATGATCCCGGCGCGTTGCTCATGGCTGACATCACTGTGCAGGTGTCAGAGAATTCTGGTCGACCTGTCGAGCGTTCATTCACGGCACCGATAAAACCCACAGGTAGCGTCATTGGCATTAAACCGCTTTTCAGTGACGTCCTCTCAGAGGGGGAGACGGCGCGCTTTGATCTCATTGCGGTCACGTCTGAGGGGCAGGCAGACGCGTTGCCCGTACGTTGGACGCTCAATAGGCTGCAAAATCGGTCGCAATGGTATAGCCTAGGCGGCCGCTGGCGCTGGGAAACAACGACCCAGCGTATTCGCGTGGCGACAGATATGGCTCAGCTTGGCCAAGAACCAGTGACGATTTCTGCCCCGACCGAATGGGGCGAATACGAATTGGTTGTCGAGCATTTGGGCCCGAAACGCATTGCCGCTTCCACCCTGTTTTACGTAGATTGGTATGGCGATAGCGGCGACGGCGACACCCCTGATCGCCTGGCGATGTCTTTGAACAAAGACGTCTTCTCTGTTGGCGATACGGTTGAACTGCGCATGGTACCGGAAAGAGAGGGTGTTGCACTCGTCTCAGTCCTGTCAAACAAGCTTATCGAACGTCAGACGGTGCCGGTGAAGGCAGGGGAAAATCGGATTTCGCTGACGGTATCAGAAGACTGGGGAACGGGGGCCTATGTTACCGCCTCGGTGGTGCACCCGATGGTGGAAGGGATGGGTCAAAATCCTTCTCGCAGTCTTGGGGTTGCACATGCTTCAGTGAACTCAGATACCAAAGAACTTCAGGTGAAATTTGATGTACCAGAGCGCATTGATGGGCAGGCAGGAATCCTGAAGACGCGCATATCGCTTGATGGGATCGCCCCGGGCGAAGATGCCTTTGTGACCCTCGCGGCTGTGGACGTGGGAATATTGAACCTGACGGGATTTCAGGCGCCTGACGCCATGGGTCACTACTTTGGCCAGCGTCGTTTGGGTGTCGAATTGCGCGACATATATGGGCGCCTGATAGATGGTTTGAATGGGCGCATGGGGCAGATCCGTTCGGGCGGAGATGCATCTGCCCCCGATGTGGCGCGTGCCCTTCCCCCAACTGAAGCGTTGATGACTTTCTTCGCCGGCCCCTTTCAAGTCGATGAAAATGGTACCGTCGAGGTCGAGATGGCCAAGCCCGCGTTTAATGGCACGATCAGGCTGATGGCTGTCGCATGGTCAGCCACAGCGGTAGGTGACGCAGCGCAAGACGTGATCATGCGTGACCCCGTGGTGGTAAGCGCCTCGCTCCCTCGCTTTCTCGCGCCTGGTGATCAGAGTGAGCTTTTGATCGAGATCGTGCATGCAGAGGGTCCAGCGGGTGACATGGGCCTTTCTTTGTCGTCTGATCCGGCAATCATATTGCCCGCAATGCCCACCCGCGTGAGCCTGGCGCCGAAAGGGACGCGGCAGTTGGCTGTTCCGATCACGGCGACGGCCATCGGCGATCATCAGATCACGCTTGTTCTGACAACGCCCGATGGCAAAAAGCTCCGTAAGGAACTGGCTTTGGGGGTTCGTGACAACAGCGCTTTGGTATCCGTGACCCGTCAATTCTCACTCGGTGTTGGAGAGAGGTTTACCTTTGATGAGAATGTATTCGCTGGTTTTCGCGTGGGGACAGCTGAAGCCACATTGACGGCGGGTCCGCTCGCGCGATTTGATCTGCCCGGGCTGCTGAGGCAGTTGGATCGCTATCCGTACAGCTGTACTGAACAACTGACGTCGAATGCTCTCCCCCTTCTCTATCTATCTGACCTCGCCGAACAGTCGGGTCTTGGAAGCCCCGAGGTTTTGAAACAGCGGGTCGAGGATGACATCGCGCGCATCCTCACACGACAATCGAGCAGTGGCGGCTTTGGTCTGTGGCGCGCTGGATCCAGCGAATTCTGGTTAGACGCTTATGTAACTGATTTCCTCGCCCGCGCCCGATCTGAAGGTTATGACGTGTCAGATCGCGCTTTTTCGATGGCAATGGATAACTTGCAAAATCGGGTGAATTACGCTCCTGACTTTGACCGCGGTGGAGAGGCGCTGACCTACGCTCTGTTTGTCTTAGCGCGGGAGGGCGTGGCTAATATCGGCGACCTGCGTTACTACGCGGATGTCAAGTCTGAAAGTTTGGCAACGCCCCTGGCTGCCGCGCATTTGGCTGCCGCTCTGTCACTTTATGGCGATCAAGACCGCGCAAGTCAGCTGTTTGCACGTGCCAGCGTCATGTTTGTGTGGGCGGCTGATGATCGGCGCGATTGGAACGATGATTTTGGGAGCAAGCTTCGCGACACCGCAGCAGTGCTTGCGCTCGCGGCAGAAGTCGGCACCACAGCGGTCGATGCCGCAGCGCTTTTGGCTTCGTTGCGCAGCACTGATCGTCTGCTTTCAACCCAAGAATCCGCGCATATAGCGCTCGCGGCGCATGCATTCTCCGAAACGGGGCCACTGAATGGGATCTTGGTGGATGGGATCGCCGCGACGGGACAGGTTGTTCAACAGCTGGATGACCAATCAAGCGGCGCGTCGATCATTGAGAACGTGGGGCAGATCCCCACTGACGTCACGATGACTGCCTATGGCGTGCCGGAAATCGCGCCACCTGCGGATGGGTACGGATATAAGATTGAGCGCCGCTATTTCACCCTTCAGGGAGAACCCGCGCCGGTGAGTGTCAACAGCGGTGATCGTTTTGTTGCCGTGCTTGAAATAACGCCATTTAAAAAGATCGGCGCGCGATTGATGATCAACGATCCGCTGCCTGCTGGATTTGAAATCGACAACCCGAACCTGGTTGAGAGCGGCCAGATTGACGCGTTGGACTGGCTTGTCACCAAATCGGCGCAACATGTGGAATTTCGAAGTGACCGTTTCCTCGCGGCGGTTGATCATCGTGATGAAAAACCATTCCGGCTGGCTTATGTCGTGCGCGCTGTGACGCCAGGCACGTATTCGCATCCGGCCGCAACAGTGGAAGACATGTACCGCCCTGAGTATCGGGCAAACACCGCCCAGGGTACGCTCGTCGTGCGGAAATGATCAGGCGATACGGGCTTTTCTATTTGGTCGTCCTGCTCGGCTGTGCGGCGGCAGTGCGTGACGGCGTGGATCAGTGGGTGGCCGACACGGACCTGCCGCCCGTCTTGGTCGAGACCTCTGTCGAAATGCGGGATCGACATGGCGAACTGTTGCGTGTTTTTCCGGTCGAGAATGGCCGCCTGCGGTTGGGTCTGGATCTAAATCACGTCGACCCTGACTTTCTGGAGATGTTGATTGCTTATGAGGATAAGCGTTTTTATCAACATCGGGGCGTCGACGCGCGCGCCGCCTTGCGTGCCGCTTGGCAAGCGCTGCGTGCGGGGCGCATCGTTTCAGGTGGATCCACCTTAACCATGCAAGTCGCACGGCTGCTTGAAAATTCGGGCACCGGGCGCTGGCACGGCAAATTGCGCCAAGTTCGTGTTGCATTGGCGCTTGAACGGCAACTCACCAAAGACCAAATCCTCGAACTCTACCTCGCGCATGCGCCCTATGGTGGACCGATAGAGGGGCTTCGCGCTGCCTCTTTGGCTTGGTTCGGAAAAGAGCCTGGGCGTTTGACCCAAGCTCAGTCGGCGCTGCTGGTTGCGCTCCCGCAATCTCCGGAAAATCGCCGTCCTGATCGATATCCAGAAGTTGCTCAGAAAGCGCGGGCGCGCGTTTTGGCGCGGGTTGGCGCACCGGCCCCAAGCGAATACGCGCCCTTACCCGACCGTCTAAGAGCGTTTCCGCGGCTTGCCCCTCACTTAACTGATCGGCTCTACCATGACGGGCCGATGCGCCCCCTTCACCTGCTCACATTGGATGCGGACCTTCAGCAAAAGGTTGAAGCATTGCTGCAGAACGCTGTCCGCGGCCAACCGCGTGGCATTTCTGCGGCGATGGTCGTTGTTGAACACAGTACAGGCGCTGTTCGCGCCTCAGCAGGATCATCCGACTATAGCTCAGAGAATGGAACGCTCGGATTTGTCGATATGACTCGGGCGATCCGCTCGCCGGGGTCGACGTTAAAACCCTTCGTCTATGGCATCGCGATCGACCAGGGGCTCGTGCGGCCCAACACTTTGATCACTGATGCGCCTGTCGATATCGGTGGCTATGCGCCGAGCAATTTTGACGGTCGATACCGAGGTGAGCTGACGGTGCGCGCCGCTTTGCAACTGTCGCTGAACATTCCGCCCGTTCTCCTGACTTCAGAGATTGGTCCCGCGCGTCTGATGGCGCGGTTGCGGGATGCCGGGATCGCACCTCAGCTTCCAGGTGGTGCACCGGGTCTTGCGGTTGCCCTGGGAGGCGTTGGCGTCACGCTCAACGACCTGGTGCAGCTTTACGCGGGACTTGCAAATGGCGGCTCTGCGCCACGGCTATTTTGGCGTGCCAGCGCCGAGGTGCAAAAGCCTGCGACCTTTCTATCGCCCGGTGCCGCCTGGCAGGTTGCCGATATTCTCGCAGATATTCCCCCTCCGCTTGGGGTTGGCGCTGGTTTTGGTCGGATTGCCTACAAGACGGGCACCTCTTATGGCCATCGCGATGCCTGGGCGATTGGTTTCGACGGGGTCCATGTGGTTGGTGTTTGGCTTGGCCGCCCCGATGGTACACCGGTTCCCGGTGCTTTTGGTGGTGATTTGGCGGCACCTCTGGTGTTCGAAGCCTTTGGCCGACTAACAAGCTCGCCCGTGGCCTTGTCGCCGCATCCAAAAGGCATCGTTGCGCTTAGCACTGCCTCTCTTCCAAAACCCCTGCAGCGCTTTCGCGGACGTTCACATGTCCTCCAGCCAAGTGAAGATGCGCCAAAGGTGCTCTTTCCCCCTCACGGCGCCACTTTGCAGGCCAACGGATACGGTGTGCCCTTGAAGATTGCGAAAGGGAAGCTGCCCTTGACTATTCTGATTAATGGCGCTCCGGTGCATACAGACCTTCATCAGCGCGAGGTGTTTTTGGATCTAAACGATCCTGGTTTTTCACAGATCGCCATCGTGGATGCCAACGGAAAATCGACGCGCACGAATATCAGTTTGCGATGAGAACACGCAGAGGCTTGGCTATTTTAGCGCCTCAGGCAAACGCGATGTTTAAAGCAACCGGTCTTAAACCTGATATGCCCGGTTACCCATCACCGTTCCGCCCCCACCGGTCGGCGCTAAGTCGGTTTTGCCAAGGTGTCTTAGGCGTGAGGCTGGATGCTTTAGCCGACGCGCCACCGGCAGTTAAGGGAGTGCGTGGCTTTCATCCTTCAGAAGCTTGCGCCGCTTGCCATACATTTCGCTCACTATCGTCGCCCCTCGCGCAGCCAGGCGGCCGTGATCAACGCGGCCGATAGAAACAAAGCCAGCCAGCCCGGCAACAAGGAAGTTTGCCTCACATCTGTCGTTTCATAGGCACCACGCGGTGTTATGCCCAGCCATCCGCGCCCAACGGCGGGTCGCCCCGGACGAATGTCGCGCAAGCGCGGCAGACCATCTTCCACGCGAACCACGCCGCCGCGAAACCCGGCCAAGACAGGCGAAAGTGCCGCGTCGCTAGCAATGGTATCAACAAACTCCCTGGGTGCGGCAGGGCCGAGCCCAATGACGCTGCTTTGTTCTCCATTCTCGAGCCGGTAGAGACCAATTTCGGTCCCTTGATAGGTGCCGTCAAAAACACCGGGAGCAGTTTCTGACAGGATAACCTCGCTGGTGCTACCATCGGGTGCGGTGACCGTAACAGGTGGCACTGTTTCCAACAGCGTGCGGCGGCGTATGCGCATGGTCTGCCCTTCAGCGGTCGGTGTCAGCGCCTCTTCTTCCAATTCAGGCTCTTTCATCATCCAATGCGCCAACCTGCGCAGCAATTCCAACTGCGGCCCGCCGCCCTCATACCCACGGCTCCACAGCCAGGCATGATCCGACGCCATTAACGCGACACGTCCGCTCTCCACTCGGTTAAGGACCAGCAGAGGCCGGTCATCAATGCCCGCCATCAATACATCGCCCTCGGGGTTGGTCACATCGATCTGGCGCAGCCATCTTCCCCAATCACCCCTGTCGGGCAGACCGGTCGTCACGGGGTGGCGTTCACCTAGGTCCGTTACGCTTGGGCGATACGCTTCCTCAAGCACGCGCGCACTGGGTGTTGCAGGCATGACCGCGCCAAGCGGGGAACGATAAAGGCTGCCTGCCGTTGCAAAATCTGGTCCCGCAGCCACCAAGACTGCCCCGCCTTGGCGCACGTAGTTGGCGACATTCTCAAGATAGAGCGCTGGCAATATCCCGCGTCGTTGATATCGATCAAAGATAATGAGGTCGAAATCCTCGATTTTCTCCATGAACAATTCCCGCGTGGGGAATGCGATGAGTGACAGCTCATTAACTGGGACGCCATCCTGCTTGTCCGGTGGACGCAAGATTGTGAAATGCACCAAATCTACCGAACTGTCTGATTTCAGCAAGTTTCGCCATGTACGCCCGCCCGGGTGCGGCTCACCACTTACCAACAGCACGCTCAGTCGATCGCGTACACCGTTCATCTGGATCAGCGCGGTATTATTGCGGTCCGTTAACTCCCCCTCAGCGAGCGGTAGTGAAAAGCGTATGACGTTCCGCCCGCCATGCGGCAACGTGATCGGCAGTTCCAAATCTTCACCAATCGGCACTTGGAAGGTCTGTGCGGGCGCCCCATCCACTGAGATATCGAGCGGTGCTCTCTCCACTCCTTGTGGTGCTGCCCCCATATCGTCAATGCGCAGCGTGAGCGTGACCGGCTCGCCGATGATTGCAAATGCAGGGGCATTCCGAACGGTCAAACGCCGATCCCAGTCGTCAGCCTCTCCGGTCATCAATAGGTGCATGGGTGCGGGCAAATCTACCGGCAGGTCTGCGTCATGTATGCGACCGTCGCTAAGGGCGAGAATACCTGCAATGCGCCCGCGCGGTTCCTCGGCCAATGTCTCATTCAAAATAGTGATCAGCTCAGTGCCCGCATCACCTGTGCCATCTGGGACGGAAATGCGGCGCACCTCAGTATTTGGTCTGGCGCTGATGCTGGCTGCGATCGCTTCTGCCGCTGTGCTCGTCTGAGCAGCGCGATTGCCCAACCTTTGACTGGCGCTTTGATCTTCAAGAAGCAATACGATGTCATCAAGCGGTGCACGATCCTCTTGCAGATAAGACGGGTTTGCCAACGCTGCGATCACGGCGAGTGCTGCCAAGGCGCGTAACGCCCAGCCATTCAGCCCTCGGCTCAAAGACAAAATGATGCCAGCAATTGCGATAAGCGCAAGGGCACCGACCAAGCTCAAAGGCAGCAACGGATCGAAAACAATGTTCCCGCTCATTGGCCCAACCTGTCGAGAAGTGCAGGCACATGTACCTGATCTGATTTGTAGTTCCCGGTTAATACGTGCATCACCAGATTTATTCCAAAGCGTCGAGCCAATTCGCGCTGCCGATCCCCGGTATAGCCGCGTCCAATCGGCAATAATGGGCCACCATCTTGTCTGACGGCCCAGGCTGCTGCCCAATCGTTGCCGCCGATGATGACCGGCGTTACGCCGTCGTTCAGATTGCGGAACGGCATGCCCTCAATTTGCTGAGCGTCAGCGGGAGCCGCTTCAACCCAAACCTCTCGACTGGTGTGTCGTCCAGGAAAATCCTGCAAAAGATAAAAGGTGCGTGTCAGCACATGATCGTTTGGTAGGGCTTCCAAAGGCGGAATATCCAACGGCGCTGCAAGCTGCTGCAGCTTGCGCCCGTTTGGGCTTCCGCCTCCGATGCGTGAAATGTCGGCATCCCGAGTGTCGAAGATAATCAGCCCGCCAGACCTTAGATAATCGTTCAGCTTGGCATAAGCCCCCGATGAAGGCAGGGGCTGGACCGGCGTTATGGGCCAGTAGAGGATCGGAAAAAAGGCAAGCTCATCTGTTTCAAGGTTGACTGCGGTCGGCGCGGTAGGTTCGACCGATGTTCGGAAAAACAGCGTGTCTGACAGCCCTTTCATGCCTGCGGCGGCCACTTCATCGACCTGGGGATCTCCCGTAATGATATGGGCCAGCGATACTTCCGTTGGGGCCACCATTAAGTCGCTGCTTTGCGCAAGTGAGCGTTCAGGAAATGACATCAGTCCGAAAGCGAGGGCCACAGCCGCTATCGCCCCCCCGCGCCGCCAAAGCCTGCCGGAAAGCGACAGCGACGCAATGATATCGGCCATGAGCATTAGGATGGCGAGGCTTAAGAGCCATCCTGCAATGGGCCTTTCCGGCGCAACGCTCAATCCGAAGACCGGTACTGATGCGGGCCAGCGCGCCGGATTTAGGTTACTCTCATCCGTGAAGACATTGCGCGCGAGACGACGATCAGCATTACCATAGATGCCTGGCTGCACATCGGGTCCAGCCGGGTCGCTTACCAGGGCAGGACCATCAACACCCGGCAAAGTGCCGGCGTCGGAAAGCATGCCAAATCCGTCCATGACACGCAGAGGTGTCCAAGTTGTCCCTTCCAGATCTTCTGCTGCAGGCGATGTCGTCGCGGACGAGATTGCCAACCGTTCGAGCATTTCGACAAAAAGCCCAGAGAGCGGAAGTGTCGACCATTCCGCCGTCGCGGTGACGTGGAAGAGAACGATCTGACCTTGGCCCACCGATTTTCGCGTCACCAAAGGTGTTCCATCATTGAGTGATGCAATGACGCGCGCTGCGAGCGTTGGGTCCGGTTGGGCCATTACCTGCGCGGAAACAACGACATCATCCGGAACGGTTAAGCCAAAAAAGGGTGACGTGTTCAAAAATGGCGACAGCGCTTTCGGCTCTCCCCAACTCATGGCGCCGCCAACCGATCTGCCCCCTGCGCGCAGTCGAACGGGCATCAACGGATCTTCGTCAACCCTGCTGATGTCGCTCGCCGCAATGCGCGGTCCAGCAAATCGCACCAACATGCCACCCGCTTCGATCCATTCGATGAGCGGGGTAGCCTCCGCCTCAGTCAGTGTTGCAACATCGGCGAGCACGATGACATCTGGGTTTGCCGGTAGGACATCGGTGATGGATCCATCAATCAGATCTGCCGTTGTGACCAAAGCCTGCTCTATGTAGTGCAGCGGTGATAATAGCTGCAGCTCTTCCTGGTCGCTTTCCCCGTTGATGAGAGCCACTTCTCGTCGGCGTAACGCATCGTCGACCAGCGTGACTGCCCCGGCTGATCGCTGACCCGCAACGCTGAAACTGGTGATGCGCGCGCGTAACTCGGCAGGCAGCGACAATTCTGTCGTGGCGGTTATGTCACCCGCCTCAAATGTCGCTGATGCAGTCGCCAAAATGCGCTCATTTCCGGCAGGATCGCGTCCTTCCGTTTGGATGACGATTTCACGCGTTTCAGTGGCCAGCGCACGTTGGGCCTTCAACGAAATCACGTTCTCAGCATAGCTTGCCGGTGCCAGCGCCAAAACATTCGCTGAAGTTTGGAAAACTGACACTTGACCACGCGCTTGTGCCGCAGACAAGATAAGATCTTGACCTGGATAGGTGAGCGCGTCACTAAACCAGATCGTATCGAACTCACTTAGTGATCTCATGATCTCAAGTGTTTTCTCGATGTCTGAAGGCGAAGGTTGCCAAGGTGCGGGGTTTACACCGGTTAAGCGATTGCGCCATGCGTCAGCGGTTTGAAACACGGGGGCCTCGGGTCGCGTCAATGTGAGCAGGCCAACCGTCCTGTCTGCTCTGCCTGCGCGGTTAAGCTGTGCGTCAATTGCCTGTTGCTGTTGCGCCCAACGCGTTGCCCCTGCCCAGGTGCCGTCGATCACGATGAGCAGCGGGCCATCCCCTTCCGCTTGATCGATTTCTGGGTTCAAAACCGGGCCAGAGAAGCCGATAATCAAAGCCGCAACGGCCAACATGCGCAGCAAAAGCAGCCACCAAGGCGTGCGATCTGAGACACTTTCGTCGTCTTGCAGACCCAAAAGCAATGCGACCCCTGGAAAACGGCGGCGTATCGGGGCGGGCGGCACTGCCCGCAAAATCAGCCAAAGAACGGGAAGGGCAACCAATGCCGCCAACAGCCAGGGTGCGGTAAATCCGATGCCGCCAAAAACCATCATGCTGCTGCTCCTATCCGGCCATCTAGCGCGCCGTAAAGCCACAGAAGGGCGGATTGCGCCGTCTTATCGGTGTGATGTAGGCCATAAAACCAGCCGGTTAGCGCGCATAGTCGCTGAAGCTCTGCTTTGCGAGCCGCCAGTCGATCCAGGTATCGATCTTTGAGATCATTTGCCTTGAGCGTTTCGTGGCTCAGCGTTCCGCCAATGCTCTCAAAGATAGTGCGCCCTTTGAATGGAAAGGCTTCCTCTGACGGATCCAGCACTTGGTACACCACGCCGCGCACACCGCGATCCGCGGCTTTCGTCAGAGCGATTTTGACGTCCTCCAAATCACCTAAAAAGTCAGAGATAAAAACAGCGCGCGCATGCGGAATCATCGCGCGATGCTCCGGGGGGGCATATTCCAAGTTACTGTCTTGTGAGAACATCTCAGCCAGGCGCATGATCTGGGCGTTGCCGCGGCGCGGAGGGAGGCGCGTGCCGGTCAAGCCTACGCGTTCCCCGCCTTTCACCAGCAAAATGGCCAGGGCGAGGCCAAGCACCCGCGCGCGTTCAACTTTGTGCGGCAAATCAGCGGATCCGCTAAACCGCATAGACGCACCTTGATCAATCCAAAGCATGACAGATTGGGCAATTTGCCATTCCCGCTCGCGTACAAACTCCTGATCGCCCATTGCCGAGCGGCGATGGTCGATCATGCGACGGCTGTCACCTTGCTGTGCGGGGCGATATTGCCAAAAATCATCGCCGACGCCAGCACGTCTGCGACCATGGGCGCCAAGCAAAACCGCACCAGCGAGGTGTTCAGCGCGTGCAAGTAATGCGGGCAGTCGCGCAGCCTCTTGGTCCGATTTCGCGCGTAGGATCAGCGGGTTGTTCACGCGGCGGCCTTTGTGCTGCCCAACCCGTCGGCTGTTTCGTCAATGAGGTCTTGCAGGCTGTCGCCACGCGCTCTTGCAGCGAAATTCAATGCCATGCGATGCGAGAGCACCGGGCGTGCCATATCGACAATGTCCTCTGCCGAGGGTGCCAATCGCCCTTGTAAAAGCGCCCGCGCGCGCGTTGCCAACATGAGCGCCTGAGCTGCGCGTGGTCCAGGACCCCAAGCCACGGTTTCACGCACCCTTTGATTTACGTCAGGCTCATTTGGCCGAAAGGCGCGCACCAGGTCGAGGATCATCTCAACCACCGAGTCGCCAACCGGCATGCGGCGCAATAACTGCTGTGCCGCCAAAAGCTCTGCGCTGGTGAAAACCTGAGTTGATTGCGCGTCACTGTCACCAGTCGTAGCCAAAAGAATGTCACGCTCTGTTTGACGATCCGGGTAGCTTACGTCGATTTGCACGAGGAAACGGTCAAGCTGCGCTTCTGGCAGCGGGTATGTTCCCTCTTGTTCAATTGGGTTTTGCGTGGCCAGGACATGAAAAGGAAGACCGAGTGGACGGCTCTGCCCCGCGACCGTGACCGTTTTTTCCTGCATGGCCTGCAAAAGCGCGGATTGCGTTCGAGGAGAAGCGCGATTGATCTCATCAGCCATCAAAAGCTGGCAGAATACCGGCCCTTCGATGAAGCGAAAGGCGCGTGTGCCATCCTCAGCCGTATCCAAAACCTCTGAGCCAAGGATGTCAGCCGGCATCAGGTCCGGTGTGAACTGTACGCGGTTGCCATCAAGGCCCATGACGGTGCTCAATGTCTCGACCAAGCGGGTTTTGCCCAAACCGGGCAGGCCAATCAACAGGCCATGACCGCCGCACAAAAGTGCCGTCAAAGTCAAATCAACGACCCTTTCTTGACCGATAAAGCGATTGGTGATGGATGCCTTGGCCTCAGCCAGCTTTGTGCCAAGCGTTTCGATTTGTCCTACCATGTCGTCAGCTTGGGTCATGACTTTCGCTTTCTTGAAGACTGAACTACCTATCCACTGAGAACTATGTCTTATGAGAGAAATGGCAAAAGCGATGAGCGGACAAAAAACTGTGACCCCGACAGCAACCAGTCTTGCAGCCTCTGCAAAAGCGGCAAAATCGCAGGGGATGCCACCGCTAGAGAAATGGAATCCTCCATTTTGTGGGGATCTCGACATGCAGATCAAAAGAGACGGGACCTGGTTTTACGAAGGGACGCCGATTGGGCGACCTGAATTGGTCAAATTATTTGCTACGATCTTGTGGCGTGAAGAAGACAGTTACTTCCTCGTCACTCCCGTAGAGAAGGTAGGCATCACAGTCGAAGATGCCCCTTTTGTCGCTGTCGATTTTGAGGTTGAAGCGTCGGGCCTGAGGTTTGTCACAAATCTAGGGGACATGGCTTTGGCTGGGCCCCTTAATCCGATCCGTGTGGTGCGTGACGCCGAGAGTGGGGAGCCTTCTCCCTACATCGTCATTCGCAGAAATCTGGACGCTCTAATTGATCGCAAAAGTTTTTACAGGTTGGTTGATTTGGGGGTACACCACGACGGCTGGTTTGGTGTGTGGTCACAAGAGATGTTCTTTCGCATTATCCCCTCGGATGAACTTACAATCTGACGTGCTGCAATGACAGTGATCCATGCGCCGGACCTCGGCCTACAATACAAAATAAACGATCCGCAGATAATCCCCGGCGAGCCGCCAGAACAACAAGCGCGTCGCATGGGAAGTACCGATTTCGCTGCTTTGACCAAGTGGATTGAGGCAAGCGAGTACGTCAGTTGGATAGCAGGCGAATACCGCCCGGCTGGAGAGATCGAGGAAACGCCGGTTTGGAGACAGCGGCCATGATACCCGCGCGCTTTGCACCGGTATTGTTCGGTTTTTTGTTATCAGGAATGATGTCTTGCTTGGTCTCTGGTATTGCGACCCTTCGATCTGTCGGTTTGATTGAGACGTTCTTTTCCTTGTGGTTGGGCGCATGGGCCTTTAGCTGGGCGATTGCCTTTCCCATTGTGCTTGTAGTGGCACCGCTGACCCGTCGTTTGGTCGCAAAATTGGTACGTCCGGACTGACCCGTCGCCTGTTTGAGTGTCTCTCGATCAATTGGTCACAGCATCCGGTCTTAAACTTGATATAACTTGTGTTTAATGCCGTCTCTCTCCACAGATCCTGTAAGGCCGCGCCGCTCCGCCGCAGCTCGGTTTGTACAAAGTACGTTAGGTTTAAAGCCGGATGCCTTAGGCGGCGTCTGCATTTAACTGATCCACGCCATGGCGCATGCGAGGTCTACGAAGGCTTTAAAAGAGCTGATTGTTTTCTCGCACCGCAGGGCGATCCTGCGGAAGCGTTTGATCCTGTTGAAGAAACATTCGACGAG